>CAWUIM010000026.1:0-40995 GCA_963922595.1 uncultured Parvularculaceae bacterium | reverse complement strand
GATCGTGACGAGCAAGGCCGGCAACGCGCAACACAGGAGCGTCGATGCGCTGGCGAAGAGCGCCAGCGCCGGCGCCGCTGTCTCACGAAGGATCAGGCGCATTCTCGTCTCCGATGAGGCTGTCGCCGCGATGAATGGCTTTGGTCTTGTAGCCGGATCGCACGACGAGCTTATCGATGTCCGCGTCCGTCATCGCGTCGGCAGACGCCATCACGAGGTTCAGTGTTTTCTTGTCGAGGTCCACATAGACCGCCTTGATTTCGTCGCGGCGCCCGAACGTCTTGTTCATGGCCTTTGCGCAGAAATCGCAGACAACGCCAAGGACTTCGACCACAACGGGCGCGCCGCCATCCGCCAACGCCTGATCGATCTCGGGCGTGCGGGACAAAGCGATAAGCGCTGGTTCGTCAGCGGCTGCGGCCTCGTCGACCGCCGGTTTCTTCATCATGTGATCTTTGTCGCCCATTTCGGCGTGATCATCATGTTTATGGTCGCCATGATCATGGGCGCCTGTTTGATGCGCCATATGATCTTTGGGTTTTTCGCGGTGATCGGCGAGGGCAGGCGTCGCGATGAAGAATGCGGCGAGGATGGGAAGTAGTCGGTTCATTTTCGAACTCCTTATTTAGAACCTGTAGGTGAAATTGACGAGCGGCTGGTTGTCGGTGATCGACCAACCGGCCTCGAAGAGGGCTGCGCCCTTGAACAGACGGATCAGCGGCGTGACGCCGATCTCATCATCATTGTTGGGCCGATGATCCACTTCGACCATCAGCCATGTGTGCAATTGATCCGTGTCGCCTTCATACGGCGCAAAACCGACGCGCGCGGCTTGCACGAAGTTATCGCCGACCGCGCCCGCTTCGAGATACCGGACCCGGTAAGAGGTGAATAACCGCCGCGTTTCCCAATCGGCGAGCAGACCGACAAAAGCTGCGCCGCGCGTTGCGTCGCCGCCATTGACGGCGGTCGCGGCGCCGACGCCGCCAAAGCCGTAAATGTTGGCCTGATAGTTTTCGCCGAACCATCGTTTTGCGAGCCACGTGGCTTGCACGGCGTTGAGCACAAAGTCTTGCCGGCGATCCCATTCGGAGCGCACACCGAGGGACCATTTAGGCGACAGCGTATAGTGCGCCCAAAGAGACGTCGCTTGCCTGTCGGTCTCTTCTATCAGCGTCCATCCGCCGGGGTAGGAAACGGGTCGGGCGACGGCGGGGCCCGCGCAAAGAAGCGTCGCGCCCATAACCGCCATGGCGTGTCTAAACATCACGCATGCCTGTCCTTTCATTGAACGAAAAAGTTAAGCGTTAAATGAAGGTCATGAGGCGTGGGGGTGGGGGGTCGAGTGTGAAGGTGATGGAGATATCGGCGCGCGCCTTGTCGATGACGGTCGCTGGCGTCAAGGGCTGCGCCAAGTTGCGATCGGTTGTCACGAGGGCTGACGTCGTCATAGCGCACCCTTCGCAATCGAGGCCGCCCTGGCAATTATCCGGGCAGGGATGATTATCGTGGTGTTCAGTGCCGGTCTGGTGATGCGCCTTAGAAGTTTTATGTGATGTCGCGCCGTGGTCGGCGCGATCCAGCGAACGGCTGGCCATGGCTCCGGTTTTCTCGTCGATCGTGGCGGCGCGATGGTCGCAAATATCTGGCGCGCCGAGAAACAGCGAAAGAACAATGAGAAGGCTGGCGACGAGATTCACTTTTTGCGCCCTCCGAGGACCGCCACCAATTCTTCGACTTTTTCGCGCCGCATGTCGAGATTGGGCCCCGCAAGCGCGTCTTCCACACAGGTGCCGAGATGGTCTTCGAGAATAACTGATTCCAGCCCGCCGAGCGCCGCTTTAATCGCCTGAACCTGCCGCACAATGTCGATGCAGTAGCGGTCTTCGTCGATCATCCGCGAGACGCCACGCACCTGGCCCTCGATTCTCGCCAGGCGTTTTGCCGATGCGGTTTTCGTCTCTTCACGCATAGCTATACCCTACTGGGGTATATAGCGGGCGTCAACCCGTCGCACTACTTGGGCTTTCTCGGCTTTTTCCGGGCCTTCGGCCGCCGCGAGGCGGCGGCTTTGGCTTTCGCATGACGCGCGCCACCTTTTTTCTTAGATGCGCGGGCGCCTAATTTTTTGCCGCCCGGTTTCTTTTTACCCTGCTTTTGGCCCTTCAAAGGCTCACTCAGCATTTCATACCGCAATCCCCCGGTGAGGGGCGTCGCTTCGGCGAGACGTACGCGCACATGCTGGCCGAGACGATAGACGCCGCCGGTGGTCTCGCCGACGACCATATGGCTCCGGTCTTCGAAGCGGAAATATTCCGAGCCGAGCGTCCGCATGGGAATGAACCCGTCCGCGCCGCTGTCGTCGAGCATGACGAAGAGACCGAACCGCGTGACGCCGCGTATGCGACCGTCAAATTCTGCGCCGATCCGATCGGAGAGGTATGCCGAAAGATAGCGGTCGCTCGCCTCGCGTTCGGCCGCCATCGAGCGGCGTTCCAGATCGGAAATCGACTGTGCGATGTCGCGCAACCCTTTCGCCTCGTCGTTGCTCTGCCCACCGTCGCCAAGTTTGGCCGCGGTCACAAGCGCGCGGTGCACGGTTAAATCCGCATATCGCCGGATCGGCGAGGTGAAGTGCGCATAGCGCGCAAGGTTTAATCCGAAATGGCCTAGATTGTCGACCGCATAAACCGCTTGTTGCTGCGTGCGCAGAATAACATCGGAGACCATCTCTTTCTCATCTCGGTCTTCGGCGATTTTCAGGAGTTGATTGAAATTTGACGGCCGCACCGAGCCGCCCTTCACAAGCGAGTAGTCGAGGCTGTCGAGATAATCGCGCACGCCGTCGAGTTTTTCCGGATCCGGCTGATCATGCACCCTGTAGATTAGCGTCAGGCGGTGGCGTTCGAGCGTTTCCGCCGCGGCCACATTGGCGAGGATCATGAATTCCTCCACCAGCTTGTGCGCGTCGAAACGCTCGCGTTTGACAACCTTTTTGACGTTCCCCTTTTTGTCGAGAACGATTTTGCGCTCAGGCAGATCGAGGTCGAGCGGATTACGCTTGGCGCGTTCGATCAATCGCGCTTTGTAGGCGGCGTGAAGGTGACGGACAGTGTCAGCGATCTCTCCGCGCGCGGTCTTTCCGTCGATGATCGCTTGTGCGTCCTCATAGGCGAGCTTGCCCGCCGAGCGCATAATCGCGCGCACAAAGCGGTGGCTCTTCTTTACGCCCTTGGCCGTCAGCGTCATCTCAACCGCAAGACAGGGCCGGTCTTCATGTTCGCGCAGCGAGCAAAGATCATTGGACAGACGTTCGGGTAACATCGGGACAACACGGTCCGGCAAATAGGTGGAGTTGCCCCGGTTTTGCGCTTCCTTGTCGAGCGCGCCGCCGGGTCGCACGAAATAACTGACGTCGGCGATGGCGACGATGAGCTTGAAGCCGCCCTCATTGGCTGGGTCATCGTCCGGCGCGGCCCAGAGTGCGTCGTCATGATCCTTCGCGTCCACTGGATCGATCGTGAGAAGCGGGAATTCGCGCAAGTCAGTGCGTTTCCCAAGGCCGGGCAGACTTGCTTTCGCGGCTTCGTCGCGCACATTTTGCGGAAACTCGAGCGGGATATTGTGGTTCGCCAGCGCGATCAGGGAGAACGCATTGCGGTCGTCAATATGCCCCTCAATGGCGCGCACGCGTGCTTTCTTCGGGCCGTAGCCGCGGGCGTTTTTGGTTTCCACCCAGACGAGATCGCCGTCCTTGGCGCTCCCGGTATCTGTTTTATCGATCGTGAAGACATTGCGCGCGCGCCGTTCCACCGGCTCGGCGACGCCGCCATCGCGGGTCTTCTTAAAAACCGCAAGGAACCGGTGGGCGCCCTTGCCGATAGCGCGAATTATCTCCGCATCGTAGCTGTTGTCGCCCGCGGGCGTCAGCCGCGCCAGGATGCGGTCGCCGACGCCGGGGGCCGGCTTTTGCTTGGCGGCCTTGCGCGCCGACAGTCTGATCATCGGCGGGTCGTCATCGCCGCGCCATCCGGACGGCATGCACAGAAGATCGCCGTCATCATCGACCGAGAGGATATCCACCGGCGCCACCGGCGGCAGCGCGGCGGGGATCGTAAAACGGCTGCGTCCGGAGCGTTCGAGCGCGCCGTCGCTTTCCATGTCTTTGAGCAAATCTTTTAAGGCGATCCGATCGTCGCCCTTTACGTTGAAGGCCCGCGCAATATCGCGCCGGACGGCGACGCCGTCGCTGGAATTGATAAAGTCTATGATGTCTTTTCGTGTGGGGAGCCGTTTCTTGTTTTTCGTTGGTTTAAATTTTGGCACTCAGTATGTTTCTTTCTTTTCTTAATAATCATCTTTTGTGACGAATATGGCCGTAAAATAGTTAATGCGCGCGCAGATTAAAGAGACTATTCGGCAACGGTCTCAGACTTTTATCGCGCGGCCCCGTGCTTTCATGCGCCAATGCATGCGCTTTTCATCGCCGAGCGCATAGGCTGTCGGGGCGCCTTCAGCCATCGAAATCCGCGAAAGAGCAGCGATCAGCGCAATCACAAGCCAGTAGCCGTCCCACATTTCAAGCGATACGGATGCGCCCCCGACACAGAAGACGGCGAGCGAAATCTGGGAGAAATATCCAAGGCGCGACGCCCAGCGGCTCTCGCCGGCGCGCCGCGCGCGAGTGTAGATCATGCGCGCGGTAAAGAAGGCGACGCCGAGAATGGCGAGATAGAGCGCAAGACCGACAAAGCCGGCGCCGCCGAGAATTTCGAAATAGATGCTGTGCGCCGCCTTTGCCCGCTCCGCCCTCACCGGATCAACCTTCTGGGCGATTTCCTTTTCGTAGGAGTTGCGAAGCCCGGCACCCGTGAGCGGGTTTTCGGCCGCCAGCTTCGTGTTGATCACCCAGGCGTCGACGCGGCCCATGAAAGAGGAGTCCTGCGTGGCCTCGCCGATGGTGGCCATGCGTTCAGTCCATTTTGCCGGCATGAAGGCGATGGTCGGGATCGCCACGATCATCAGCGCCGCCATAATCGACACTTTGTGACGCGATCGCAGCCAGAAATAGCCACCGAAGACAAGAAGCGAGAGAAATGCGCCGCGCGAATGGGTGCCGATAATGGCGACGATCATCATCGCAAACAATATCGTCAGACCCGTGCGCATCCATGCTTTTTGCGCCTCGCCGCGCAAGTAAAGGATCAGCGGCAGCGTCGTCGCCAGCGCGATGCCCATATGATTATTGTCTTCAAGCACCGTGTTGGGAATGCCCTGAACGCGGTATTCGCCGAGCGTCACGATCGTGAAGAGCGCGCCCTTCGCACCGAAATAACCGAGCGATAGCACGATGATCCACAACAGCGCATGCAGCCGCAGTTTTGAATCCGTGAGCTGAATACAAAGCACCACAAAGAGGAGGGTCTTGATGAAGCGGTCGAAATATTCCGCCGAGTTGACCGGACTGAGCGAGAATTGTTGCGCCACGTAAAGCCAGAAGGCGAACATGAAGAGCAGAATTGTGATGACGTTCATCTGCGCCCGTTTGAATTCGCCATGCAAAACGGCTGCGCCGATGGTGACGGCGGCGATGACGAGATTTAGGGGAACACCGAACGTGCCGTAGGCCAATTGGTGCGGCGTCATCAGTGTGAACCAGGCCCAGGTGATGACGCCCACAAACGGATAGCGCAGCGTCACGAGGAGCGCTGACAGAATAAAAGCGAGGACGAGCGCGTCGCGCATGGGGCTTTGGCCTTAACCTTTCCGTCGCGCCGGTGTCCCGCAATGGGACCGGAGGCCGCCGCTAATTGGTCACGTTCGAGAAAGTACTACAAAAGCCGCGCCGCTCATACGCCCCGGAGCCGGTCGAGGCGACGCGCCGCGGAAGCGCGCCAGATCTTGAGCTGATCGGCGAGCGGGGCCTCGCCAGGAAAGCGTGGGCTGAGGCCCTTCGCGCGAAGACCGTGGTTGATCTGGTGGAGATAACACTGCCGGCGTGAGCTTTCCGACCGCCAGGTGACGCTGAGCGACAGAGACGGGCGCTCGCCCGTAACCTTCACCCAGTGCGGTGCAAGCGGTGGAATATAAAGAGCGTCGCCCGGCGCCATTTGGACCGGCGTCCCGCGAGCGGCGTGGGCGTCGTTCAGCGTCAGATTGCGGTGCGCGCCGGCGTGAAAGCGCTCTAGGTCTTCCTGTGAGGCGAGATCACGATCATGCTGCGAAAAGACATGGACGGTCTTTGAGCCTTCGATCTGTATCAGGATGTTATGTTCCTCGTCGAAATGAAACGGCGTCACTGCGCCCGGCGAGGAGATAAAAAGAAAGGCCTCGCGTTGCAGAATATCGCCGGTCTTCGCAACGATCATCGGCGCGACGCTGTCGACGATTTCGCGGGCGAGCGCGGCGAACGCCGGGTCGTGCTCGATATTGCGCAGGGTCATCCAGGAATCGGCTTCCCCGATTTTTTCGATTGTCTCGGCGGCGGAAAGCGAGGGCGCCGGCACAGCGTCGGGCGAAACCGAAATCGGCAGATCGCCCGGGTTGAATTCCACCAGATGCGGCTCAAGGCTGTTCGCCAAGTCGACCAAACGGGCGCGGTCCAACAGCGGGCTATCGACGGTGATCGCCAATGGCGCAGAGCGGTCCGGGTAATTGGCGTTAAAGGCGCCCGTATCGGTGACTGCGATCATGACACGTTACTTTCTCATAGGCCGAATTGCATTTTCAATGCCGGCCGCGAGGCCGAGCAATGCTTTGTCGCTTGCGCGCGCGGCGGGGATATTGAGCTGGGCGATCCGCCGCCGGGCCGGCCACAGCGTATCGACCACAGGATGGCCGGCGCGCGCGCAGGAATCGAATTCGGCTACCGCGCCGTCTTCGAGCATGCGGCGCGTCGCCTCCATCAAAAGCCGGACGCCGGGCGAATAGGCGCTGTAAGTCTCGTCATACGCGATCTTGAAGGCCGAGAGCATAGCGCCGCTCCGCAGTGAGAACAGCATCGCTACCGGCGCGCCGTCGAGCGTCAAAGCGAAGCAGGAGACAGCGCCCGCTTGCGCCCCGCCTTTCATGGCTTCTCGGAAAAACGCCTGTTCATCCGTGCTGCGCGCAACCGGAAAGCCATCCGCGTGTGCGCCCTTCCAGCCGGCCTTTTCCATGGCGATAAAGGCGTCAACGTTTGCGTCTGTAATCGGCAGGTCGGCGAATTCAGCCTTTCCCAATTCGGCGAAGCGCTTGGCCTGACGGCGCAGTTCTTTCCGCTTCTTTCCTGAGTAGACGGTAGCAATATGGGTTTCGAAATCATGCGCCCGGGTCAGGAGCGCGCGTTGATGGGTACGCTGGCGACGGCAGGGGCGCCCGCGCGCCGCGCATAGATCGTCGAAAGCCGCGGCGTCGGCGTCGTCGAACGGCGCCTCCGGGAACCGCAAGAAACGCGCGCCGCCCGGCTGTTCATCGATCCAGTCGAGAAGCGCGGAAACCGCCGCCGCAAAGGCGCCCGCCCTAATCAGCGGCGCGCCGTTGAAGCAATGGTCGTGACGCCACACGCCCATATAGCGCAGCGGCAACTTGGCGTAGCCCGCGCCCGGGGCCATGGGCGCAAGGCCGATGAGGCGCCCGGCGCCGTCGCGCACAAGGCAGAGTTTAACGGTTTCATCGGCAAGACGCCTCAGCGCCGGCTCCAGAAACCAGGGCGCAAAGTAGGGGTTCGGCGTATGCAGATCATCAGCGAGCGCGCGCCATTCGCCTCGCAAGGCGTCATCAATGAGGCTCGGATGGATCAGGCTGACAGCGCCGGTCATTCGGTCTCGCCCTGCGGGCGGCGGCGCGCCAACGCATGTTTCACCTTGCGGCCGAATTGTTCGGCGCGGAGGGCGAGCGTTTGGCGCTGAAACGCAACGGAGACCATGTCGGGGCCGCGCACGCCGAGATTGAGTTTATAGCGGTCGCCGCCCGCCATGAAATCGTAAACATCCCGGCCTGCGGCCAGATGGTCTGCGACGGCGAGCGCATGGGTGACGAGCCCCGGCTTATGGCGATTGTCGGGCGCCGCGGGGAAGCCGCCGAGATTGTAAAGCGCCTCCCGGTCATCGACGAAATTATGCAGGATACCGACGGTTTGGCCGCCCGCCGTCACGTGGATGAGTTCAACGGCGCCGTCTTCGAAGCGGTCGGCCATCATCATCAAGTGAAATTGGTGGTAATGCGCGGTGCTGAGAAGGCCGCCGCCGCCGCGCGCCCGCCATTTTTGTTCGTGCAGTTCGGCGAGTTTAGCAAAGAGGTCTCTGGCTTCGTTTAGCGACTGCGCTCTTCTTAATTCCAGTGGGCCTTCCGCTTCATAGAGCTTGATCGAGCGCTTGATCTGACTGCGCGTGTTCTTGCCGAGCGCAGCGAGATAGCCGTCAAGATCAGCAACGCCCTGTTCGCGCAACGCCTTCAGATCGACGCGCGCGGAAATGTTTTCCGCCCGGCAGTGCGGCGCGCCGACTAACGCGCCGGCGGCGACAGCGTCCATCGTGGCGTTGGTGACGAGGACCTCATCCCAGGGCGGCGCGTCGCGCGCCTGAAGCGCAACAGCCAGAGCGCGCCAATTGGCGGCGTCATGACCGGGTGCGCTCAGGAAGGTGTTATACTCCGCCGGCACCATGGTGCGCGCGTCGCCGCCCGCCTCGTTCAGCCGTAATTGCCGTATGCGGAGAACGCCGTGGCGCGTCTCAACGCTTGGACACAAAAGGCCGAGCCCGACAATCTCGCCGCTGCGCGCGCGCATGGTCGCCGCCAAAAGCGGGCGCGGCGAAAACCCGATGAGCGTGCGCGCCCACCGCCAGGTGAGAAAGAACGAGCGCGGCGCCTGCGCCTCAAGCGCACGCCAGGCGCGCTCGAGCGCGCCGAGATCGTCCACCGGTTCTATGCTCGCTTTGATGTCGTCCACGGCCGCCCCAAATTCCCGTCCGCTCTGAAGGTTAACGCCTCTAAGGGTTTTGCAAGAATTGGACAAGCGCTTGGGGGGTAAGGCGGGGAGGGGCGACGGGCGGACTACGCGCTGGTGCGCGCTTCCATCTTTCGAGGGGCCTTCGGCCCACCTCAAGATGAGGGGCGGGTGTAATCCAACCGCTGCGGAATGAGACGAAGCGGTTGCTTTGTATTAGTAGGCTTACGATCTTAACACCCAAAGCCGCGACTGCGGCTCGGCTGGTCAGGCCGCCCCAGCGGAGGACGTTGCGAAGCAATTGTCCGCGAGCGAAAAAATGGCGTCCCCGAGAGGATTCGAACCTCTGGCCCTCAGATTAGGAATCTTAAGTTCTACCATTTTCCTTGTTTCCTTCCGGTTCCAAATTGTATTTTAATACAATAAATACAGTGTTTTTTCGTTATTGACGTTCCTCGCGTTTCCATTCATAGGGTAGCGCAGTGGTAGCTCAAGAGGATTTTGGGCGGCGAGCTACCAGATTGGGGATGACGATGGCGAAGTCGAATTTGAGCAAGCGGCGCGTTGACGCCGCAAAGCCCGGCGAGACGATCTGGGATGGGGAGATACCGGGGTTTGGGCTCCGCGTTTCAAAGGGGGGCGCCAAAAGCTACGTTCTCAAATATCGCAGGGGCCGGTTGCAGCGGTGGTACACGATCGGCCGTCATGGCGCTCCGTGGACACCGCATAATGCTCGCCAGGAGGCGCGCCGGCTGTTGGGCGCGATCGCAAATGGTGATGATCCCGCGAACGAAAAACAAGACGTAAAGCAGGCTGAAACGCTTACTGAGTTCGCAAGCCGGTATCTCGAAACCCATGCGAAGGTTCACAAGAAGGCGTCATCGGCGACGGAAGATGAGCGCAATCTGCGCAACCACATTCTTCCCGTGTTGGGTAATCATCGAATGCGGGATATCACGCGGCAAGAAATTTCGCGGTTCCATCACGCGATGAGAGACAGGCCCTACGCTGCAAATCGGTGTCTCGCGCTCTTGTCTCACATGTTCAAGAAGGCGGAAGCCTGGGGCGTTCGGCCGGACAATTCCAATCCCTGTTTGCATGTTGAGAAGTATTCGGAGAAAGCGCGGGAACGGTTTTTGTCCACTCGCGAATTAAAGAAGTTGGGGCGCACCCTGGCGGTGGTCGAACGCGCCGGGAACGCGCCTTACGTGGTCGCCGCTATCCGCTTGCTATTGTTCACCGGCGCACGTCTCGGTGAAATTCTCAGCCTGCGGTGGGACTATGTGGACTTTGAGGCTCAGTGCCTTCGCTTGCCTGATTCCAAAACCGGCGCGAAAACCATCGCGTTATCCGCGCCGGCTCTTCAGGTGCTCGCCGACGTGCCGCGGATGGCCGATAACCCGCATATCATTTGCGGAAGCAAAGCCGGGGCGGCGTTGGTCAATCTGCAAAAGCCCTGGCGCCGGATCAGGAAAGCCGCGCATATCCCTGATGTTCGCATTCATGATCTTCGCCATTCTTACGCTTCGGTCGCCGTATCCGGCGGCATGTCGCTCCCCCTGATTGGTTCCTTGCTGGGCCATAGTCAGCCGCAAACCACACAGCGATATGCGCATCTTGCAGACGATCCGCGCCACGCGGCGGCGGATGCGGTGGCGCGGGAGATCGCAGCCAGCCTTTCGGGCGGGTCATCGACCGTCGTTCCATTGAACCGAATAGCCGCACAACAGAAAGGGCGATAAGTGACAAACGACAAGCGAACGAATTTTGACGGCACACTGGAAGGCGGGATGGGGAAAGGGCCGCTTACGAACGACGGCATTACAATATTGGTCATCGATCAATTCCTGTTGAACGCCGCGGAACTCAGGGCGCGGACCCGGGGCGCCGATCCTGACGAAGCCAAAGAACTGGAAGACGCCGCGGATAAATTCAGCGGATGGGCGGCCGACATGGTCGCCAGGTTAGGCGGACCTGATGGCGATGAATTGGTTCCGAGTTCCTTCCGGCGTTGAAACTGGCGGGACGCTTTCAGCGCCCAGGATCGACGAGAGTTCACAAAATGGAATCATGGTCGTCTCGATCCACAATTCTCAATCCTGAAGCGTTTCACCCCCATGGGGCGGGGCGGGAATCGATTTCTACTGAATATTGCGGTGGGGAATTTGGATACCCAATCGGGAAAGGCGACAACGATGAATTTACGCAAAATGCTCGATAGCAATGACGGCCCAACATTCGGCGATGTGCTTCATCAAATGGAACGCGGCGAATTCCCGAAAGAACTTGTTCTTTCAGGAGCCCACTGGGGGAAATCCCCAAAAGGGCTCTCTCCGGAAAAGCAACGCGCTCTACAGCATAAAGATATCGCATATAGCACAATGTTCGGTACTGCCCTCATAATTCTACTGATGAAGAAATTCGGTATCGATCCGAATGATCCAAAGGCCGGTCTGCGACTTTCGATTGAGCTTATTCAAAAATTCGTGTGCCCCACCGTGATTAAGCGCCAGTGCGAGGAAGCCGCTCAAAAATGGAATGAGAACGCTTTGATCAGATATTGGTTTGCAGTTCAGTGCATAAAGGAGAACGACGCAGGTTCGCAGGAAGCCGCGATAAAGGCGTCAGCTGAGATACCGGAGGTAATGGCAATACTTCCGGCAAAGGTCATGAAAACACCGGAGGCGCTGCGGAACCAATTTTTCAAAGCAAAAAAGCTTCCCGCCGTGGAAGCTATCGAGGAGTTTCGCGAGAACACTGGTCTCACCACATTGGAAATCTGGACTACCCTCATAGCCGATGCGAACTCTATTTCTCAGGCTGCATGATTTGAACTGAAGCATCGTTTCGAATGCCAATCAGTTTAAAACGTGGGCTCTAGTCCGTTCTAAACAGGACATGAAATAAAAACCGCGCGATGTCTCCATTGTCCAATGCAAGGAGACAAGTTCATGAACTCAGTCGTTCAACTACGCGATTTCAAAAACGGCGCGGACCAAAGTTCAATCAGAGTTGGCGGTGGTGATCCGATCCTGAGACCGCCGGCGGCGTCCCAATTCCTGGGAATATCAGCATCGACACTCGCCAAGTGGCGCATGAAGGGAATCGGCCCGGCGTTCATGAAGCTTGGCCCCCATTGTGTCGGCTATCGCCAATCGGAACTTGAGCGGTTCGCCAATAACGGCGCCCGTCAATCCACCTCCCACCATGCTCAGTAAGAAAAACGCCCGCAATGCTGGGCGGCACTACGAGCGTTTAATCACTTTTGGGAATTAAGCGAACCATGTCTGAATACACATCATCCGGGTCGGGATCAACCCCGAATAGTTCACAAAGAAATCCGGTCAAAGTAATTCGTCGGCATTGTCTAAAATGCTGCGGCGGATCATCGAAAATGGTCGATGAGTGTCCATCCATCAACTGCGACCTGCATCCTTTTCGGTACGGAAAAAATCCCTACCGAACCCCAAACCCGAAACTGGCTGAGAACCTGAAGGGGAAAGGCAAGGCGGGCGATGGCGAGTAACTTCCCATTCACAAGCGCGATCAACGCCGGGTCCAGCATTGCGGCCGGTTTCGGTCGCGCTCGCGCCCTTCGAACCGAAGCCGCTCAATTGGACCGGGCCCGTCGCGATGAAAGAATCAGCGCCAAACAGCGCGCCGATATCCAGCGCACAAACCTGACTGAAGCGCTTGCGACCATTGACAGCATTCGGGCGTCTCGCGGTTTGTCGGCTGATAGCGCCGGCGGTCTGAACATCCGCCGCGTAGCGCGGGAGCGATCGCGAACCAATGAGAACGCCGAACAGCTTTCATCGCGAAACCGCCAGGAAACACTCAAGACGCAAGCCGCGCTGAAGCGCCGGGCCGCGCCGTTCGCCATCCTGGGCGGCGCCGTGCAGGGCGCCACATCCCTCGCGGTGGGGCTTTTGAAGGAATGAAATGAACGAACAGGAGCAATCTAACAATGGGTAACAAGCGACGGCGAAAGCCAAAGAATCCAATCGACGAGCAATTTTATTCAAAGCGCCGGAGCATGTTGGAAGCGCCAGCTTACAGAGTATTGTCTCTCGCCGCGCGACGGGTTCTTGATCGGATCATATTGGAAAGCATGCGTCATGCTGGAAAAGACAACGGTAGTCTGCCCGTGTCCTATGAGCAGTTCGTTGAGTACGGTATTGAACGTGGGTCGATACCGCCTGCGCTTCGAGAATTGGAGGCGCTCGGATTTATCAAGATCAAGAGAGGACGGGCGGGGAATAGTGAGTTTCGAACGCCCAACAAATTCACCCTGACCTGTCTTTGGAATGACAAGGATAATCTGACGGATGACTGGAAGAAGATCGAGACAGTAGAGAAGGCGAAGAGGATTCAATCCGTCGCCAGGCGGGAGATGAAAGCAACCCCGCCAAAAAAATCTCCAGTGGGGGAAACCCACACTGTCACAGTAGGGGAAACCCCTACCGAAAAGACCGAATTCCATAGTGGGAAAACCCACACTAACCCAGTAGGGGAATCCCGCACTACTTTCTAGATATCGGGGAGAAGGGGCAGGCGGAAGTGAATGTTTCCACCTGCCTACTCTCAGGCCGCCTCCATACGCGCGTGTTCTATCGAAGCGTGGGGGCGGCCATTTTCGTTGGGGCATCGAATCCCAGATAGATCGTGTGCGGTTTTTGCCTTGGAGAAGAGCGTTTTATGCAGGTTTCGAATGTATCTGACCGCGAATGATACCAGGGCGCTACCAGTCGCCCGAATTCTGCGGTGGTCGATCGAGGGCTCAGGATCGTTTGAAGAGCCAATTTGGGCTGAGCACCTCGGTGGCAGGTTAAATCGCCCTCAGTGGAAAGATTTGCACGGTTGGCGGCGCTGTTATTCGATCGGTCTCGACGCCCGGCTCTGGCGCAACGCGAATGGCCGGCATCGATTTGAAAGCGGCGCCCCCCTTCGATCCATTTCGCCCCCCGGGGGGGCAAAAATCGCGGCGCGTTCGTATTGTGATAGGAGTCCTCCTCTAGAATTTTTGATTTTGTTGACCCCAATTCTCAATTGGGACGTGTGGCGCAATTGTTCAGTAACATCCTCCCGCTGTTTCTTGAGTAAAATGCCAAAAATAATTGCTTTCATATATTAAAACTCATCAGTGTACATTTGTGAAAAATGTGATCACCCGTTAACTGCAATTATTTCCGAGCCATTAATATTTCACACAGTAGCGTCCGCCTCGAAAAGATTGCCATATTGTAATCTTGGGTGCAGGGAGAGGTGTTGTCCGGCGACGATAAGCTGAGATCAGAGCGAAGTAATCACTATTTGAGTTGGCTTCCACAATTTCGAACGTGAGGCGGTATACAACGAAGGCGCGAAGTTTTGCTATTGCGTCGGCGGTTTCTCTTTGCCTGATTTCAATGTTGTACGTCACGCCGCGCCGGCACGTGAATTGCTCGTTGCATCCAGGTCACTGGGTGGAGAGTAAAAATGTCGACACGCTTCTGCGCGATTGTTTGTCCGTTTCTCATTCTATTTGCCAATTCAGCGCCAGTATTGGCGCAAAGCGGCAGTGGTGTGACCAACGTCACCGTAGATGTCGAGCACCTTACACGGATGGGTGTAGAAGAACGTCTTGACCGCAGTTATGTGGGGCTGCTCGGTGACAGAATTGACCTCAATACCGGTTCCGTTGTTTTCGAACATGTAGATGTCTCCATACCCGGAAATTCCGGATTGGAGATCGCGGTACGCCGTAAGCGGACGCAAGGTTGGAATTTCAGTAATGCATCGGTCGCAAATTTTGGCGATTGGCAATTTGATGTTCCGAGAATTTCAATTTTGGCGCCGCTGAACGTGTATCAGGGGCAAAACGTCGCCCAAATTGTTCCACCTCCTACTTGGACGAGACAATTGTGCGGCGTCGATCGCCCCGGACCGATGATTTCTTGGCCGCCCCTTTCCACGACTGATCCAGTGATCGCCCCAAATCTAATTACTGACGATGATTCTTACTCAAACGGATTAGATCTCACTATTCCGGGCGCTGGATCAAAAAAAATCTTGAACGCGCCTGCTAATGTAGATTGGCCCACAGGCGTTATTAAAGTCACCAATGATTATTGGACGCTGCGTTGTACGACGACGGATGATGGCGCAAATGGGTTCATCGCAACCGCACCTGACGGAACCGAGTATCATTTTAAGAAGCTTGTATACCGTGAAGCGAGCCCGGTTAGTTTAACATACCAACTGGCCGCCGGTACGCCAGGCGCCGGCGGACCACTGACAATCGCGATACCACGTGTTCAGGCAATATTGCTCGCGACGGAAGTCCGAGACGTTCATGGAAATTGGGTCAAGTATGAATATACCGCGGACGGTTCACCAACGCGTATCCACAGTAACGATCTTCGCGAAATCCGGATTCACTATGACGGCCCGTCAATTCCAAAAAATGCGTTCCAAATCCTTCTTGATACCGTAATTAATTCCCCGTCCAATTATATTGGACGGATCACGGCTCACGGGCGAGAATGGTCATACGACTATTCAACGAATGCGTCGGGACGCATTAACCTAACAAGTGTTACGTTACCCGACCAGCGTAGTTGGTCGATGAACCTTTCCGGAATGGATAATGAAGCGGCCAGATGCTTCAACAGCCCCATTTTGAATCCGGTAACAGTCTCCCTGACGCATCCAAATGGCGCATCGGGTAATTTTACCTTTAGTGAAAAGCGCATGTTTAAGGGGACGACAGGCATTAACGACGGGCCGCTCTGTGACGCCGTCGGTAACGATCCACAAGGCGTTAATTATTACCGTGCTCGCGTACTGACGCAGAAAACGCTTAGTGGGGCGGCTTACGGTTCTGAAACCTGGACATACTCTTATCTGGAACACCCCAATTCAGGTAGCGCGGCGCGTCCCTCGGAGAAGTGGACGCAAGTTATTGATCCGTTGAATTACAAGACCATCACTCGATTTCACAATCTCAACGACCTGGAGGGTCTAACTAAACGCGTGGAAGTTTACGAGACGGCGGGAAGCGCTACGCCGTTGGAGACGACCGACTATTCATACATTGTCGAAGCTCCTGTCGGCGACACCTATCTCGATCGAACCGCCAATATAGCGCCAATGACAAAGCCACGATTTGCGCGGCTTACGACGGTTAAGCGTGGTGCAGATGAATTCTACACGCGGAATTCTTACAATTCATCGCAGAACTCTTCCACATACTCATTCGGCAACCCGATAAAAATTGAGACCTGGAGTAACCTTCTCTCCAACGAGGTTCGAGAGACGGATGTCGTATACAATCATAATAAAGCTGAATGGGTTCTTGGCCTCCCAGCGACGGTGACACGCAACGGGATTCTTTTTGATGAGTATATTTATGACAGTCTCGGACGAGTTGAGCGTCATGAAAAATTTGGATCGCTCTATATGCGCTATGGCTATCATACCGACGCCGACAATAAGGGCGCGCTGCGATGGACCCGTGACGCAACAGATCGCGTTTGGGACTTCTTAAATTATCATCGTGGATTGCCGCAGCAGATAAACCGACCCGATTCGAGGCAAGTATTCCGCACCGTAAATGATCATGGCTGGGTGGTATCGGAACAAAATGCGCGGAATTACACCACCAGTTATGAATATACCGATATGGGCAGATTGGAGCGAATTGATCGACCGGCGCCGTTCGACGACACGACGATTACCTATCAACTTGTTGATGGAATAACGACACAGACATCGGTCCGTGGGCGTACGGAAACGGCTACATGGTACGATAGTTTGATGCGACCATACAGAGTTCGAACGCGGCCTCTTTCTGGCGGCGGCGTTACCTCGCATGTGCGCACCGGATATGACGCGCTCGGACGCCCTACATTTGTGTCCTTTCCATCGACGGCGTTTTGGCCGATTGACGGGACAAATACGAGTTATGACGCTTTGGGCCGGGTGACCTCGGTGCGGGAGAATGTCTCACCCAACGCCGAAACCCAATACGAATATCTCTCCGGCAACCAGATTCGCGTCACCGATCCGTCGCTCGCGCAAACCACAACGACATTCAGGTCATTTGATGCGCCTGTCAATTCTATGGAAGACGGCGAAGTCATTCGCGTAGTCGATCCGTTAGGCGCAGTAACGACGTTTGATCGAGATATTCACGGCAATATCGAGACGTTTACTCAGACAGGTTTTCAGAACGGCTTTAACGAAACGATCGTACGCGAATTTGACTATGACGATCGCTTCAATCTCTGCCGCCATTCCACGCCTGAAATGGGCGATGAGCTCTTCACTTATGATGTGCTTGATCGCATGCAATATTCTTCGCGCGGAGAGCCGTCGGGCGGCGGGTGCGCGACACCAACGGCGTCTATCCGAACAGCGTATGGATATGATGACCTTGACCGCCCGACATTGATCAATTTCCCGACCGGTACGGACGATGTGGTCACAAGCTATGATCCCAATGGCAATATTACGCGGATCACACGCGGCAATATCGTTTGGGATTACACCTGGAACGAAATTGACCTGCTCAACACAGAAAAACTGACCCTCGACGGCGCGTCATATCTTTACGATTATGACTATACGGACGAAGGGTACATGCTCTCAATGGCGCTTCCGTCGGGCGACAGGGTGCAATATGCGCCGAATGGATTGGGCCAGCCGACGGAAACAAGAGTAGGAACTACTAGATATATTGACAACGCGGTCTATCACGTTAGCGGCCAGTTGGCGTCGGCGGACCTGGAAAATGGACACGCGTTTACGCAAGGCGTCAATGCGCGCCAGCTTGTCGATGAGATCAGATCACTCAAAGGCGCCGTCAAAGGGTTAGACCTCGGCTTCCAATATGATCCGCGCAGCAAGGTCACATCGATCCTGAACGGCGCCGTCTCTGGTGAAAACCGCAGCTTCACCTACGATCCAAAAGGCCGGCTCCTAACAGCAAGCGGGCCGTGGGGAACGGGGTCGTTCAAATACGACGCGCTCGACAATATCCGCCAGAAAGTGCTGGGGTCGCGCACCGTCGATATTGAATATAATCCCGACAATCTCGTGGGCCAGGTGACCGACACGGCGAACCCGTTGCGCAAATTCATGTATGATAATCGGGGCAATACTTTAAATGACGGCCGCTTCGACTTTGTTTACGACTTCGCCAATCAGCCGGTTTCGGCAATCGGCGGCAGTTCCGGGGGCAGTGGCGGCGTTAGCGTCAATAGCCCAATCTCAGTGCCTGCAAACGGTGAAGCGACGTTCGCTATCACCGGGGGCACGGCGACCGACGTAGACCTTGAGTTTACCGATGTCGATGACGGGTCATGGAACTCACATTTCGAAGTCGTTGTGTATATGGACGATACGCAGGTGACGACCAGAACGTATTGGCCTGATAGTGTGAACCACCCGAACAGTAATGGCGTCACCAACTATAACATTTCGACGAGTTCGCCTTTCAACCGCATCGTTGTTCGGGAAGAAGACAGCAGCGCGGTGACAGCGACGGTGACCGCGACAATCGACGCCAGCACGCCCGATGGTTCCAGCAGCGGTAACGTGAGCGTCAACAGCCCAATCTCGGTGCCTGCAGATGGTGAGGCGACGTTCATGTTCACTGGGGGCACGGCGACCGACGTTGACCTTGAATTCACCAATGTCATTGACGGGTCGTGGAACTCGCACTTTGAGGTCGTGGTGTACATGGACGACACCCAAGTGACGACCAGAACATATTGGCCGGAAAGCGTGAACCACCCAAACGCCGACGGAGTGACGAGCTACAACATCACCACAGGTTCGCCCTTCAACCGGATCGTCGTGAGAGAAGAAGACAGTAGCGCAGTGACGGCAACGGTGACCGCCACTATCAACGCCAGCACGCCTGATAGCTCCGGCGGCGGCGGAAGCGTTAGCGTCAATAGCCCGATCTCAGTGCCTGCAGATGGTGAAGCGACGTTTACGCTCACCGGGGGCACGGCGAGCGACGTTGACCTTGAATTCACCAATGTCATCGACGGGTCATGGAACTCTAAATTCGACGTCGTTGTCTATATGGACAACGCTCAGGTCACGACCAGGACATATTGGCCGGAAAGCGTGAACCATCCAAATGCCGATGGCGTCACCAGCTACAACATCTCGACGAGTTCGCCTTTCAACCGCATCGTTGTTCGGGAAGAAGACAGCAGCGCGGTGACGGCGACGGTCACCGCCACGATCAATGCGAGCACGCCCGATGGTTCAGGCGGCTCAGGCGGCGGCAATGCAGTCAATGCGACCTACGCCTATGACGGCCGCTTCAAGCGGGTGCGTCGGATCGAGGACGGTGAGACCGTGCACTCGATCTATTCGACGCTGGGCGCATTGCGCGGCACAAAGAATATCACCACCGGAAAGACCAGCGATTATTTCGGGATTGGCCCGATCCAGGTGCGCGCTGTGGATGGCGTTTACAGTTACACGATCGGCGATCATCTGGGCTCGGCCAGCGTCGGCCTCGACATGGCGGGGAATGTCTCCTGGCGTGAAAGCTACACGCCGTTCGGTGAAAAGCGCCTCAATCCTGCCGCCAACGATAATGAGCAGGGCTACACCGGGCATCTGTTTGACGCTGCGACCGGACTGCATTACATGCAGGCAAGATACTTCGATCCAACAATAGGGAGGTTTCTCAGCACAGACCCCATCGGCTATCAGGATCAGTTTAATCTCTATGCGTATGTCCACAATGATCCTATAAACAACATCGACCCCGATGGACGGATCGCATTTGGATTAGCCTCGAAGGCCTTCAAAATTCTGCGCAAAGGCGGCGATGTTGGCGCAACATTCGCCGGAGCAGCCGCTGACGCAAGAGCGGTATTTGCAGCTCCCGGAACGTCTTCACTTGGGGCAAGAGCACTTGCGGCAGTGTCTTTGGCGTCCGAGGTTGCGTCCCCGGTTAGCGTTAGAGACGGCAAGGCGATTGCCAAAGGCGCCGGAAATATCGCCGACAACGCGCTCAAGGGTAAGCAAGGTGAGGCCCTGACGCGAGCGAAACTCGGGGACAATGTTGCCGGTGAGCAGGTCTCATTCCGCACCAGCGACGGCTCTCTTTCACGCCCCGATTTTGTCACGAAAGATGGCGGAATCGTTGAAACAAAGACCGGCGGTGCCTCACTCACGGGGAACCAGCAAAAGCTCTTTGATGACGTAAACTCGGGAACTCCGGTCACGCCTGTAGGCAAGAACGCAGCCGATGCGGGCTTAACACCAGGACGGCCTACGGTGATGAAATCATGCGAGGTTGATCGCCCCTGTTAGACAGCGGCAAGTACATGATATGTTTGATGATATGCCCAATAAAGACTTCATTCGCGATGTTGAGGAAGCGTGCGATTCGGCGCTTGTCGAGATCGGGTTCAAACGCCCGCGAAAGGGCACTCGTTACCTCGAAATCACGAAGGACTTCCTCGGTTGGGTCGGTTTAAATCAGGGACGTCACGACGATTTTTTGCGGATAAATCCGTTCATCGGCATCCACTGCATCCCTGTGATGAAGCTTTGTGACGAACTCGAAGGCGAAAAATACAAGAAAGGTTCTATCGCGACGATTGCGATTCATCTCGGCGAAATTTGTCCTGACGTGGATCAATTTATCTTTCGTCCGGGTGAGCCCATTGAGCCGGAGGCGCGCCGTTTGTCGATTGTGGTTGGCGAGCATGGCGTGCCCTGGATGACGAAACACGCGAGCTACGAAGCGATCCTTCCGATCATGGAGAAGAAGGTGCCGACGCTTGGCGGCTATCCGGAACGCGTCGCAGCAGCGCATTATTTGATGGGTGAAGAAGAAAAAGCCCGGAATTTTGTCGCGGAGCAGCGCGCTAAATTTGAGATTGAGCATAAGGAATATCAGCCGTTCTTCGAGAAGTTTGCGGAACCGTTTTTGAAACTGATGACGGATTGAGATTGACGGCAAGATAAAGCGAAACGGCGTTTTGGTGCATGGATGCCCTTAACGCCTTGTCTGCACACTGTTTTTTTGGCGCCATTTTGGCGCCATGAGAGTCGTCGATGGCGCCATTTGGTGCATAGCATGTGCATGGTTCGCGTTAAGCGATTGACGGCGCGGATGAAAACACGAGTCGGTTGCGGCGCGCCCGCTTAAACGCTCACGAATTTACGCAACGTCCTGCAGAACCCTGCATTTTGCTGCAAAAGACGCACGCAACCCTTCAATTTTTACCCTGTACGGATGAAGCATCTCGTGCTGAACTGTTGCGTATGTCGCGTGGTAACGGTGTTGATCTGACGGGGAATAGCTCTGGAGGCTCGTTCAGGCCTCGCCTGGGGCGCATTCGGACGGACAACCCGCAACTCTTCATCAATCGCGTCAACAAGGCTGTAGCGCGCGCACGGGCCGCGAGCGGCCGCACGAAGTGGTCAGGCACAAGCGGAAGGTTCAACGCGCGGGGCCGCGGCTCGAAGGTCGCGCCGGGCTTGAAGCGGTCTTACGGCTGGAGTTCCGAGTTCGGCATGCGCTGGCGCGCGCGGCGGGTGATCGTGAAAGCCCGCGTCGTCAAGTTCAAGGGCGGCGGATCGAAAGCCGCTTATGCGCATCTGCGGTATCTGTTGCGCGAAGGCGCGAGCCTGGACCGTTCGGCGGAAGATATTGCAGCGGAACGCGCCCGCCCTGACGAGTTCGATTTGTGGCGCGACAAGAGCGCCGAGAATGAACCTGATTTATCTCGCGAAAACGATGCGCGCGCCGATCTATCGAATGGCCGTGATATCGGCGACGAAAACAGCCCAGCAATCCCCTTAGCTGCTCAACGCGACGGCGCCGCCCGGAACGGCGTCGAGAATCGGGAACGGGAGCCGCAGCAATCGCGAAGCGACCTCTACACATCGTGGACGAACGACGTTGACGTGAAGGGCTTTCTCAAAAGAGGCAAAGACGACCGTCATCAGTTCCGGTTTATCGTATCGCCGGAGGACGGGGCGGAGCTTGGGGATTTGCGGCCCTTTACCCGTTCGCTCATGCAGGACATGGAGCGCGATTTGAACACCCGTTTGGACTGGGTTGCGGTCGATCATTACGACACGGCCCATCCGCACACGCATATTGTGGTCCGGGGCGTGACTGACGACGGCAAGATTTTGAACATTGCGGGCGACTATATCGCTCACGGCATCCGCTCCCGCGCGTCGGACCGGTTGACCCTGGAGCTTGGCCATCAAAGCGAACACGCGCTCAACCGCCAGCTCGGCCGGGAAGCGACGGCGGATCGGTTTACGCGTCTCGACCGGGAGCTGCATCGCCTTGCTGAAAAAAGCGTTGATAACATCATCGATCTGCGCCCCGGCCGGACGCTTGAGAAAACCGCCCGGCTGCGCATCAACAAGCACTTGCTGATTGCGCGCGCGAAGCATCTCGAAAAACTGGCGCTTGCCGAAAAACAAAAACCGGGCCTGTGGACGCTCTCCCCGGATGCGGAGTCGACGCTGCGCCGTTTGGGCGAGCGCGGCGACATCATCAAGGGGATGCACAAGGCGATGGTCCGTTGGGGATGGGACCCCAACGGACGGGAGGGCATCGCGCACGCCCGGCATCTCGCTTACGACCAGACGCCGACGGCGCCGGTTGCGGGCCGCATCATCGGCAAGGAACTCGCCGACGAATTGAAAGGCGACATGCGGCTCGTTGTGGACGGCGTTGACGGTCATGTGCGCAGCGTCGATGTGGGCGCGCAAACGGAAGCGGCCGAAGCGCGGATCGGCGCCATGATCGAGATCGGCCCGCCACGGTTGAAACCCGCCGACAAAACGATTGCCGAGATCGCGCGCAACAACGCCGGAATTTACGATCCCCAGGCACACGGCGCGAAGCTCGCGGAAACGATGGAGATCGATGAAGCGCGCGACCTGGCGCTTGCGCATATCCGCCGCCTTGAAGCGTTGCGCCGTCAAGGGATCGTTGAGCGCCGGGAGAACGGCGACTGGCTGATCCCCGACGACTACGCGGAAAAGGTTCTCGAATACGATGCGCGCGGCGGCCGTCAGAATACGGCGCGGCTGCTGTCGGCGGTGAGCCTGGAGCAGCAACTGAAAAGCGACGGCGCGACGTGGCTCGACAGAACGCTTTTGAAAGGCGGCGACGTTCCGTCATTGGACGCAAGCGGCTTTGGCGGCGACGTGCATCGCGCGCTTGTCGCCCGCCAGGATAAATTGATCGAGGACGGCTTTGCCGAACGCGAGACCGGTCCCGATGGAAATATGATCCGTTACCGGAAGAATATGCTGGCCGCGCTCGCCCGCCGTGAATTGATGCGCGTCGGCAAGGAGATGGCGCAAGATTTGGGTAAAGACTTCGCCTTCGCCGAAGACGGCGTCCGCATAAGGGGAACCTATCGCGGGAACGTGCAGCTTGCGTCAGGCAAATATGCGCTTGTTGAGCGGTCGAAAGAGTTCAGCCTGGTCCCGTGGCGCGCGCGCCTGGATCGCGAGTTGGGCCGCGAGGTGGCGGGCGTGATGCGCGGGCGCGGCGTCTCCTGGGAGTTCGGACGGCAACGCTCGCGCGGTCTTGGTCGTTGATGCGAAGGCGGAGAATTTTTTAGAGTCGCAATGGGCGCCGCCATCGCCGCTGACGCATGGTCAGCGACGGGGGAAAGCTCATCGATGTTCAGCCGCTAAAGAAAAACGGCTTCAGGCGCCTTTGGTGAGAAACGCATCAATCGTTCTCAATAAGGCGTCGCGGTCGCGTTTTGGCAGTGCCTCGATTCGTTCAAGGCGTGTGCGAAAACGCTTCGTTCGGGTTGCGCGTTGCGGAGCTTTGCCGTTGACCTTGGCGGCGCCGTTCACGCCGAGCAGTTCATCGGATGTAATCCCCAGTTCACTGACGATCTGCAAAATAAGCTCGCCATGAAGGCGCAGGCCGCCGCGCTCGTAATCGGACATCATCGATTGCGACAGGCCGAGCCGTTCAGCCAACTCCACTTGCGTAATCCCGCGCTCTTTACGCAGCGCGGCGAGCCGCTTGCCGATCTTGGCGGCGGTCTCCTGGGTGGCGGGCATGCAGTCGTCTCCGAGCCATGAAATCGATGGCTGGACCATAGGGCCGGTTTTTGCGGCGGCTGGCGTCATGGAGGCCTCCTCAGGGTAGTCCGGTTGCTAGAAACAGGATAATCCGATATTAGTGAGTCGCGTCAACCGCGCTGCGATTTTTTTGCCTTCAGCGTGAGCGACCTCTTGACGGGTTTTTGCAAGACCCCGGTTTTTTGACTCTGGAGGCCCTTATGCCCCGAATCCCCGAAGACGAATTGGAGCGGTTGAAGACGGGCGTTTCGCTCGTTCGGCTCGTGGAGGCCTCCGGCGTCAAGCTGGAGAAACGCGGGAGCGACCGGGCCGGCCGCTGCCCGTTCCATGACGACAAAACACCGAGCCTGGTCGTCAGTCCGAAAAAGAATCTCTGGAACTGCCTCGGGGCGTGCGGGACCGGCGGCGACGTGATCGCCTGGGTGATGAAGGCCGAAGGCGTCTCGTTCCGTCACGCCGTCGAGCTTCTGCAGAACGACTACGAACCCGTGACGGCTGACAAGGCCGTCGCGAAATCGACGGTGCAGAAACTCGAACCGCTACGGGCGTCGAAAGAAGACGCGACGCTGTTGCGCCAGGTGATCGATTATTACCACGAGACGTTGAAGACCGATCAGGCGGCGCTCGACTATCTGAGAAAGCGCGGCCTCGACAACGCCGAGATGATCGAGCGCTTTAAGTTAGGCCTCGCCAACAGGACGCTCGGTTATCGCTTGCCTGCGAAGAACCGCGCGGCTGGCGCCGAATTGCGCGGACGCCTTCAAAGCCTCGGCATTTTACGCGAGAGCGGCCATGAACATTTTGCGGGCTCGCTCGTGATCCCTGTCATCGATGCGCACGGGGCCGTGCAAGAGGCTTACGGCCGCAAGCTGCTCGACAATCTTCGCAAAGGCACGCCGAAACATTTGTATCTTCCCGGTCCCCATCAGGGCGTCTTTAACCTAGAGGCGTTCGCCGTCTCGGATGAAATGATCCTGTGCGAAGCGCTCATCGATGCGCTGACGTTCTGGAGCGCGGGCTTTTGCAATGTGACGAGCGCTTACGGGACCAACGGCTTCACGCCCGAATTGCTCGACGCCTTCAAAACCCATGAGATCAAGCGCGCGCTGATCGCCTTCGACCGGGACGCCGCCGGCGACGCCGCGGCCGAACGCGTCGGCGAACAACTGATGCGCGCCGGCGTCGAGTGCTATCGCATCCAGTTCCCCAAGGGCATGGACGCGAACGCCTACGCGACCCAGGTGACGCCCGCTGCAAAATCCCTGGGCGCGCTCATTCGTTCGGCGGCGTGGATGGGGAACGGTGAGAAACCGGCCGCCGCGCTTGAATCCTCGACGCCGGAGCCTGCCGAACCGCCGGAAATGGCAGCTAAAGAGAAAAGATCAGTAGGCATACAATCCCCTTTAGCTGCTAATCCTGAGCCTGCGGCGAGCGATGCGGTAGAAGATGAAGCGCCGCCCGCGCGCGAGGGCGCGCCAACAATATCGCCGCCTCCCGACATCCCCGAGCCCGCCGCGTCCCCCATGCCTCCTGCGCCGCCTGAGATACCAGCGAGCGTCGCTGAGCATGAGGTCTTGTTCGACTTCGCCGACCGCCATTGGCGGGTTCGGGGGCTCGCCAAGAACATGAGCTACGAGACCTTGCGCGTGAATGTGCTGGTGCGGCGCTCTGTTGCAGGGAGCAGCCCTGAGCGCGCTTCATGGGCGGGCGAAGCTCGCCCGGAAGCAAACAATCAAGTGGCCTTCCATGTGGACGCCCTCGATCTTTACAACGCCAAGCATCGCGGCGCTTACGTCGCGCAGGCCGCGGGCGAGTTGGGGCTGTCGGCCGACGCCATCAAGGGCGATCTCGGCCGGGTGCTGTTGAAGCTGGAGGAACTCCAGGACGAACAGATCAGGGCGGGCCTCGCGCCGACCGAACATTGCATCGAAATTACCGAAGCCGACCGCATCGCGGCGCTTGAGTTTTTGAAAGGCCCCGATCTTTTAACGCGCATCGCCGACGACGCGGAGTCTTGCGGCATTGTCGGCGAGCGCGCCAATGTGCTGGCGGCGTATCTCGCCTGCGTGTCGCGCAAACTGGAGAAGCCCTTGGCGGTTCTGGTGCAGTCAACGAGCGCGGCCGGAAAGAGCGCGCTCATGGACGCCGTGCTCGACTTCGTTCCCGACGAGGAGCGCGTGCAATACGCCGCCATGACCGGCCAGGCGCTGTTCTATCTCGGCGAGACGGCGGTCAAACACAAAGTGCTGGCGATTGCGGAAGAAGAAGGCGCGCGCGAAGCGTCCTATGCGTTGAAGCTGTTGCAGAGCCAGGGAGATCTGTCGATTGCCTCGACCGGCAAGGATCCCGTCACTGGAAAACTGATAACGCAGGATTACCGCGTCGAGGGGCCCGTGGCCCTGATGATGACGACGACCGCCATCGATCTCGACGAAGAACTGAAAAACCGTTGCCTGGTCCTGTCGGTCAACGAGACGCGCGCGCAGACGGCGGCGATTCATCAACGACAACGCTTTGAAGAAACCCTTGAAGGCCTTTTGGCGTCAGAGAACCGTGCGGCCATTATCGCGCGTCACCAGAACGCGCAGCGCTTGTTGCGGCCGTTGCGCGTGGTCAATCCGTTCGCCGAACAACTCACCTTCCTCGACGACAAGACGCAGCACCGGCGCGATCATCAGAAGTATCTGGCGTTCATCCGCGCGATTGCTTTGCTGCATCAGCATCAGCGCGATGTGAAAAACGCCGTCACCTCTGACGGCGAGGTTGTCGAATATATCGAAGCCACATTGGACGACATCGCGGCGGCAAATGCCTTGGCGCATGAAGTTTTAGGGCGCACGCTCGATGAATTGCCGCCGCAGACGCGCGCGCTTCTCACCATCATCGGCGATATGGTGCGCGCGGCCTGCGAGATCGCCGACATGCGTCAGGGGGATTATCGTTTTACCCGCCGCGACATCCGCGAGGCCTCCGGCTGGGGCCACACGCAATTGCGCGTGCATTTAGGCCGGTTGCAGGAGCTTGAATATTTGATCCCGCATCGCGGCGCGCGCGGCCAGCGCTTCCTTTACGAGCTTGCCTATGAGGGCGCGGGAGACAATGGCGCGCCCTTCGTCATGGGGCTGATCGACGTTGACGCCTTGCGGAACAAGGACGGAACCGCGCGCGAAAACCACGCCTATGACGGAAAGTTCGCGGGGGTAAATAGCAACCTGGCGGGGCTGGAAGCTGAGTTGGCGGGGTCAGAACGGGGCCATAACGGGGGGATGGCGGGCCCTTCGCGGGGCGCTGAAACGCGCGAAAGCGCAACGCCTTCAGCCACTTGCGGCGATGACGAGAAAAACGGCTCGGAAAACGCTTATAAGGGCGAAAAAAATCCGCCTGCGTCATACGCGAACGGCGCCGTAACGCCAGCACGCGAAGGCGCGCAAACGGAAAAGCTGACGCTCGCAGAGACGGCGTAAGCCGTGCCGAAACGAAAGCTCCCCGACCTTGCGAACCCGCACGATCCTGACGGTTTTGCAACGCATCTGCGGCGGTTTTTGTATTACCTAAAAACCCACCACTTCTCCGAACACACGATTGAAAACCGCGAGCATTGCATCAAGACGTTTGCGCTTTGGGCGTTCGAGCGGGGTCTGACGCAGCCGCGCGAGATTACGAAACCGATCCTCGAACGCTATCAACGGCACTTGTATTACCATCGAAAAAGCAACGGCGAACCCTTGTCGTTCCGCACGCAAGGCGCGCGCATGGTCCCTGTCCGCGCGTTCTTCAAATGGCTCGCGCGTGAGAATTATATCCTGTTCAATCCGGCCTCCGAGATCGAATTGCCGCGCCCCGAACGGCGCCTCCCGAAAGCGATTTTAACGCCCGATGAGGCCGAAGCCGTGTTGCATCAGCCGGACTTGGAAACGCTCATCGGGATGCGGGACCGCGCGATCCTCGAAGTGTTTTATGCGACCGCCATTCGCCGGTTAGAGCTCGGGCATTTGAAGCTCTGGGACATCGATTATGAGCGCGGCACGCTCACGGTTCGCCAGGGCAAAGGCAACAAGGATCGCATCGTTCCCTTGGGCGAACGCGCGCAGGCCTGGCTTGAAAAATACCGCGATGAAGTGCGGCCATCCCTCGTTGCGGGACGCGATGAAGCGACGCTTTTTTTATCCGTTCACGGCATGCCTTTGGACGCGACCAGGCTATCAGAAAGAGTGCGCGGCTACGTTAAAAAGGCCGGAGTGAACAAGCCCGGCTCGTGTCATTTGTTCCGCCATACGGCCGCAACCTTGATGCTCGAAGGCGGCGCCGACATCCGGTTTATCCAGGCCTTGCTCGGTCATGAATCGCTGGAGACGACGCAGATTTACACCCATGTCGCCATCGGCAAACTCGCCGAGATACACGCCGCGACGCATCCCGGCGCGAAGCTGAAACCGCGCGACGGAAGTTCATTCGAGCATGAAGACGCAACACTCTCAGGCCGCGTTTATCAGCGAAGAAACCCGCTCACGGATGATGAACCGCCGCCAGAAAAAGAAGATTTATTGGAGGCCATCGAGGCCGAAGAAGACGGCGAAACAGACATCAATTAAGATGGGCATGGGCGCCGTCACCGCGTCAATGGCGCGCGTTCCGCGCGTCCCTACGGGCAGACCATTGACCCGCCGCCGGACGCCATGCAAGGGGCTCGGCAAGCCGGAAATGGAGCATTCCCGGCTGCGAAAACAGACCGGAATCGGCCACGAAAAAAACTTCAAAAAAGTTGCGTTCAGGGCCCGGAAAACCGTCGCAAACAGATAAATACTTTTATGTTGAAGATAAAAATTGGCGGTTGGACCGTTGAGGGCGCTGGCGTGAGCGGCGTGCTTGGCGTTGTTGCAATCGCTGCAATGCTCATACTGACCGCTGCTCTTTTAGCTGCTTAAGCGACGCCCTGGCGACATGAAAAGCGCTTCCAAAAGCGCGCCGAATCCGGCGAAAAAACGCGCCGGAACGGGTGGATTTTTGTGCAAAAAATCGATCCGAAAAGGCTCGCTTCAGGCGATTTTTGCGTGCAAAATCGAAACCCGCGTCTAGGGATTTTTTTAGCGAAAGGAGGCCTTATCGAGGGAAAATCGGTCGCAAATTGTTGGCGCGTCTAGCGAAAAAGCGTGTCGTTACGATGCGGTTCGGCGGGCGTATTAGTTGTCCACAATGATCCTATAAACAACATCGACCCCGATGGACGGATCGCATTTGGATTAGCCTCGAAGGCCTTCAAAATTCTGCGCAAAGGCGGCGATGTTGGCGCAACATTCGCCGGAGCAGCCGCTGACGCAAGAGCGGTATTTGCAGCTCCCGGAACGTCTTCACTTGGGGCAAGAGCACTTGCGGCAGTGTCTTTGGCGTCCGAGGTTGCGTCCCCGGTTAGCGTTAGAGACGGCAAGGCGATTGCCAAAGGCGCCGGAAATATCGCCGACAACGCGCTCAAGGGTAAGCAAGGTGAGGCCCTGACGCGAGCGAAACTCGGGGACAATGTTGCCGGTGAGCAGGTCTCATTCCGCACCAGCGACGGCTCTCTTTCACGCCCCGATTTTGTCACGAAAGATGGCGGAATCGTTGAAACAAAGACCGGCGGTGCCTCACTCACGGGGAACCAGCAAAAGCTCTTTGATGACGTAAACTCGGGAACTCCGGTCACGCCTGTAGGCAAGAACGCAGCCGATGCGGGCTTAACACCAGGACGGCCTACGGTGATGAAATCATGCGAGGTTGATCGCCCCTGTTAGACAGCGGCAAGTACATGATATGTTTGATGATATGCCCAATAAAGACTTCATTCGCGATGTTGAGGAAGCGTGCGATTCGGCGCTTGTCGAGATCGGGTTCAAACGCCCGCGAAAGGGCACTCGTTACCTCGAAATCACGAAGGACTTCCTCGGTTGGGTCGGTTTAAATCAGGGACGTCACGACGATTTTTTGCGGATAAATCCGTTCATCGGCATCCACTGCATCCCTGTGATGAAGCTTTGTGACGAACTCGAAGGCGAAAAATACAAGAAAGGTTCTATCGCGACGATTGCGATTCATCTCGGCGAAATTTGTCCTGACGTGGATCAATTTATCTTTCGTCCGGGTGAGCCCATTGAGCCGGAGGCGCGCCGTTTGTCGATTGTGGTTGGCGAGCATGGCGTGCCCTGGATGACGAAACACGCGAGCTACGAAGCGATCCTTCCGATCATGGAGAAGAAGGTGCCGACGCTTGGCGGCTATCCGGAACGCGTCGCAGCAGCGCATTATTTGATGGGTGAAGAAGAAAAAGCCCGGAATTTTGTCGCGGAGCAGCGCGCTAAATTTGAGATTGAGCATAAGGAATATCAGCCGTTCTTCGAGAAGTTTGCGGAACCGTTTTTGAAACTGATGACGGATTGAGATTGACGGCAAGATAAAGCGAAACGGCGTTTTGGTGCATGGATGCCCTTAACGCCTTGTCTGCACACTGTTTTTTTGGCGCCATTTTGGCGCCATGAGAGTCGTCGATGGCGCCATTTGGTGCATAGCATGTGCATGGTTCGCGTTAAGCGATTGACGGCGCGGATGAAAACACGAGTCGGTTGCGGCGCGCCCGCTTAAACGCTCACGAATTTACGCAACGTCCTGCAGAACCCTGCATTTTGCTGCAAAAGACGCACGCAACCCTTCAATTTTTACCCTGTACGGATGAAGCATCTCGTGCTGAACTGTTGCGTATGTCGCGTGGTAACGGTGTTGATCTGACGGGGAATAGCTCTGGAGGCTCGTTCAGGCCTCGCCTGGGGCGCATTCGGACGGACAACCCGCAACTCTTCATCAATCGCGTCAACAAGGCTGTAGCGCGCGCACGGGCCGCGAGCGGCCGCACGAAGTGGTCAGGCACAAGCGGAAGGTTCAACGCGCGGGGCCGCGGCTCGAAGGTCGCGCCGGGCTTGAAGCGGTCTTACGGCTGGAGTTCCGAGTTCGGCATGCGCTGGCGCGCGCGGCGGGTGATCGTGAAAGCCCGCGTCGTCAAGTTCAAGGGCGGCGGATCGAAAGCCGCTTATGCGCATCTGCGGTATCTGTTGCGCGAAGGCGCGAGCCTGGACCGTTCGGCGGAAGATATTGCAGCGGAACGCGCCCGCCCTGACGAGTTCGATTTGTGGCGCGACAAGAGCGCCGAGAATGAACCTGATTTATCTCGCGAAAACGATGCGCGCGCCGATCTATCGAATGGCCGTGATATCGGCGACGAAAACAGCCCAGCAATCCCCTTAGCTGCTCAACGCGACGGCGCCGCCCGGAACGGCGTCGAGAATCGGGAACGGGAGCCGCAGCAATCGCGAAGCGACCTCTACACATCGTGGACGAACGACGTTGACGTGAAGGGCTTTCTCAAAAGAGGCAAAGACGACCGTCATCAGTTCCGGTTTATCGTATCGCCGGAGGACGGGGCGGAGCTTGGGGATTTGCGGCCCTTTACCCGTTCGCTCATGCAGGACATGGAGCGCGATTTGAACACCCGTTTGGACTGGGTTGCGGTCGATCATTACGACACGGCCCATCCGCACACGCATATTGTGGTCCGGGGCGTGACTGACGACGGCAAGATTTTGAACATTGCGGGCGACTATATCGCTCACGGCATCCGCTCCCGCGCGTCGGACCGGTTGACCCTGGAGCTTGGCCATCAAAGCGAACACGCGCTCAACCGCCAGCTCGGCCGGGAAGCGACGGCGGATCGGTTTACGCGTCTCGACCGGGAGCTGCATCGCCTTGCTGAAAAAAGCGTTGATAACATCATCGATCTGCGCCCCGGCCGGACGCTTGAGAAAACCGCCCGGCTGCGCATCAACAAGCACTTGCTGATTGCGCGCGCGAAGCATCTCGAAAAACTGGCGCTTGCCGAAAAACAAAAACCGGGCCTGTGGACGCTCTCCCCGGATGCGGAGTCGACGCTGCGCCGTTTGGGCGAGCGCGGCGACATCATCAAGGGGATGCACAAGGCGATGGTCCGTTGGGGATGGGACCCCAACGGACGGGAGGGCATCGCGCACGCCCGGCATCTCGCTTACGACCAGACGCCGACGGCGCCGGTTGCGGGCCGCATCATCGGCAAGGAACTCGCCGACGAATTGAAAGGCGACATGCGGCTCGTTGTGGACGGCGTTGACGGTCATGTGCGCAGCGTCGATGTGGGCGCGCAAACGGAAGCGGCCGAAGCGCGGATCGGCGCCATGATCGAGATCGGCCCGCCACGGTTGAAACCCGCCGACAAAACGATTGCCGAGATCGCGCGCAACAACGCCGGAATTTACGATCCCCAGGCACACGGCGCGAAGCTCGCGGAAACGATGGAGATCGATGAAGCGCGCGACCTGGCGCTTGCGCATATCCGCCGCCTTGAAGCGTTGCGCCGTCAAGGGATCGTTGAGCGCCGGGAGAACGGCGACTGGCTGATCCCCGACGACTACGCGGAAAAGGTTCTCGAATACGATGCGCGCGGCGGCCGTCAGAATACGGCGCGGCTGCTGTCGGCGGTGAGCCTGGAGCAGCAACTGAAAAGCGACGGCGCGACGTGGCTCGACAGAACGCTTTTGAAAGGCGGCGACGTTCCGTCATTGGACGCAAGCGGCTTTGGCGGCGACGTGCATCGCGCGCTTGTCGCCCGCCAGGATAAATTGATCGAGGACGGCTTTGCCGAACGCGAGACCGGTCCCGATGGAAATATGATCCGTTACCGGAAGAATATGCTGGCCGCGCTCGCCCGCCGTGAATTGATGCGCGTCGGCAAGGAGATGGCGCAAGATTTGGGTAAAGACTTCGCCTTCGCCGAAGACGGCGTCCGCATAAGGGGAACCTATCGCGGGAACGTGCAGCTTGCGTCAGGCAAATATGCGCTTGTTGAGCGGTCGAAAGAGTTCAGCCTGGTCCCGTGGCGCGCGCGCCTGGATCGCGAGTTGGGCCGCGAGGTGGCGGGCGTGATGCGCGGGCGCGGCGTCTCCTGGGAGTTCGGACGGCAACGCTCGCGCGGTCTTGGTCGTTGATGCGAAGGCGGAGAATTTTTTAGAGTCGCAATGGGCGCCGCCATCGCCGCTGACGCATGGTCAGCGACGGGGGAAAGCTCATCGATGTTCAGCCGCTAAAGAAAAACGGCTTCAGGCGCCTTTGGTGAGAAACGCATCAATCGTTCTCAATAAGGCGTCGCGGTCGCGTTTTGGCAGTGCCTCGATTCGTTCAAGGCGTGTGCGAAAACGCTTCGTTCGGGTTGCGCGTTGCGGAGCTTTGCCGTTGACCTTGGCGGCGCCGTTCACGCCGAGCAGTTCATCGGATGTAATCCCCAGTTCACTGACGATCTGCAAAATAAGCTCGCCATGAAGGCGCAGGCCGCCGCGCTCGTAATCGGACATCATCGATTGCGACAGGCCGAGCCGTTCAGCCAACTCCACTTGCGTAATCCCGCGCTCTTTACGCAGCGCGGCGAGCCGCTTGCCGATCTTGGCGGCGGTCTCCTGGGTGGCGGGCATGCAGTCGTCTCCGAGCCATGAAATCGATGGCTGGACCATAGGGCCGGTTTTTGCGGCGGCTGGCGTCATGGAGGCCTCCTCAGGGTAGTCCGGTTGCTAGAAACAGGATAATCCGATATTAGTGAGTCGCGTCAACCGCGCTGCGATTTTTTTGCCTTCAGCGTGAGCGACCTCTTGACGGGTTTTTGCAAGACCCCGGTTTTTTGACTCTGGAGGCCCTTATGCCCCGAATCCCCGAAGACGAATTGGAGCGGTTGAAGACGGGCGTTTCGCTCGTTCGGCTCGTGGAGGCCTCCGGCGTCAAGCTGGAGAAACGCGGGAGCGACCGGGCCGGCCGCTGCCCGTTCCATGACGACAAAACACCGAGCCTGGTCGTCAGTCCGAAAAAGAATCTCTGGAACTGCCTCGGGGCGTGCGGGACCGGCGGCGACGTGATCGCCTGGGTGATGAAGGCCGAAGGCGTCTCGTTCCGTCACGCCGTCGAGCTTCTGCAGAACGACTACGAACCCGTGACGGCTGACAAGGCCGTCGCGAAATCGACGGTGCAGAAACTCGAACCGCTACGGGCGTCGAAAGAAGACGCGACGCTGTTGCGCCAGGTGATCGATTATTACCACGAGACGTTGAAGACCGATCAGGCGGCGCTCGACTATCTGAGAAAGCGCGGCCTCGACAACGCCGAGATGATCGAGCGCTTTAAGTTAGGCCTCGCCAACAGGACGCTCGGTTATCGCTTGCCTGCGAAGAACCGCGCGGCTGGCGCCGAATTGCGCGGACGCCTTCAAAGCCTCGGCATTTTACGCGAGAGCGGCCATGAACATTTTGCGGGCTCGCTCGTGATCCCTGTCATCGATGCGCACGGGGCCGTGCAAGAGGCTTACGGCCGCAAGCTGCTCGACAATCTTCGCAAAGGCACGCCGAAACATTTGTATCTTCCCGGTCCCCATCAGGGCGTCTTTAACCTAGAGGCGTTCGCCGTCTCGGATGAAATGATCCTGTGCGAAGCGCTCATCGATGCGCTGACGTTCTGGAGCGCGGGCTTTTGCAATGTGACGAGCGCTTACGGGACCAACGGCTTCACGCCCGAATTGCTCGACGCCTTCAAAACCCATGAGATCAAGCGCGCGCTGATCGCCTTCGACCGGGACGCCGCCGGCGACGCCGCGGCCGAACGCGTCGGCGAACAACTGATGCGCGCCGGCGTCGAGTGCTATCGCATCCAGTTCCCCAAGGGCATGGACGCGAACGCCTACGCGACCCAGGTGACGCCCGCTGCAAAATCCCTGGGCGCGCTCATTCGTTCGGCGGCGTGGATGGGGAACGGTGAGAAACCGGCCGCCGCGCTTGAATCCTCGACGCCGGAGCCTGCCGAACCGCCGGAAATGGCAGCTAAAGAGAAAAGATCAGTAGGCATACAATCCCCTTTAGCTGCTAATCCTGAGCCTGCGGCGAGCGATGCGGTAGAAGATGAAGCGCCGCCCGCGCGCGAGGGCGCGCCAACAATATCGCCGCCTCCCGACATCCCCGAGCCCGCCGCGTCCCCCATGCCTCCTGCGCCGCCTGAGATACCAGCGAGCGTCGCTGAGCATGAGGTCTTGTTCGACTTCGCCGACCGCCATTGGCGGGTTCGGGGGCTCGCCAAGAACATGAGCTACGAGACCTTGCGCGTGAATGTGCTGGTGCGGCGCTCTGTTGCAGGGAGCAGCCCTGAGCGCGCTTCATGGGCGGGCGAAGCTCGCCCGGAAGCAAACAATCAAGTGGCCTTCCATGTGGACGCCCTCGATCTTTACAACGCCAAGCATCGCGGCGCTTACGTCGCGCAGGCCGCGGGCGAGTTGGGGCTGTCGGCCGACGCCATCAAGGGCGATCTCGGCCGGGTGCTGTTGAAGCTGGAGGAACTCCAGGACGAACAGATCAGGGCGGGCCTCGCGCCGACCGAACATTGCATCGAAATTACCGAAGCCGACCGCATCGCGGCGCTTGAGTTTTTGAAAGGCCCCGATCTTTTAACGCGCATCGCCGACGACGCGGAGTCTTGCGGCATTGTCGGCGAGCGCGCCAATGTGCTGGCGGCGTATCTCGCCTGCGTGTCGCGCAAACTGGAGAAGCCCTTGGCGGTTCTGGTGCAGTCAACGAGCGCGGCCGGAAAGAGCGCGCTCATGGACGCCGTGCTCGACTTCGTTCCCGACGAGGAGCGCGTGCAATACGCCGCCATGACCGGCCAGGCGCTGTTCTATCTCGGCGAGACGGCGGTCAAACACAAAGTGCTGGCGATTGCGGAAGAAGAAGGCGCGCGCGAAGCGTCCTATGCGTTGAAGCTGTTGCAGAGCCAGGGAGATCTGTCGATTGCCTCGACCGGCAAGGATCCCGTCACTGGAAAACTGATAACGCAGGATTACCGCGTCGAGGGGCCCGTGGCCCTGATGATGACGACGACCGCCATCGATCTCGACGAAGAACTGAAAAACCGTTGCCTGGTCCTGTCGGTCAACGAGACGCGCGCGCAGACGGCGGCGATTCATCAACGACAACGCTTTGAAGAAACCCTTGAAGGCCTTTTGGCGTCAGAGAACCGTGCGGCCATTATCGCGCGTCACCAGAACGCGCAGCGCTTGTTGCGGCCGTTGCGCGTGGTCAATCCGTTCGCCGAACAACTCACCTTCCTCGACGACAAGACGCAGCACCGGCGCGATCATCAGAAGTATCTGGCGTTCATCCGCGCGATTGCTTTGCTGCATCAGCATCAGCGCGATGTGAAAAACGCCGTCACCTCTGACGGCGAGGTTGTCGAATATATCGAAGCCACATTGGACGACATCGCGGCGGCAAATGCCTTGGCGCATGAAGTTTTAGGGCGCACGCTCGATGAATTGCCGCCGCAGACGCGCGCGCTTCTCACCATCATCGGCGATATGGTGCGCGCGGCCTGCGAGATCGCCGACATGCGTCAGGGGGATTATCGTTTTACCCGCCGCGACATCCGCGAGGCCTCCGGCTGGGGCCACACGCAATTGCGCGTGCATTTAGGCCGGTTGCAGGAGCTTGAATATTTGATCCCGCATCGCGGCGCGCGCGGCCAGCGCTTCCTTTACGAGCTTGCCTATGAGGGCGCGGGAGACAATGGCGCGCCCTTCGTCATGGGGCTGATCGACGTTGACGCCTTGCGGAACAAGGACGGAACCGCGCGCGAAAACCACGCCTATGACGGAAAGTTCGCGGGGGTAAATAGCAACCTGGCGGGGCTGGAAGCTGAGTTGGCGGGGTCAGAACGGGGCCATAACGGGGGGATGGCGGGCCCTTCGCGGGGCGCTGAAACGCGCGAAAGCGCAACGCCTTCAGCCACTTGCGGCGATGACGAGAAAAACGGCTCGGAAAACGCTTATAAGGGCGAAAAAAATCCGCCTGCGTCATACGCGAACGGCGCCGTAACGCCAGCACGCGAAGGCGCGCAAACGGAAAAGCTGACGCTCGCAGAGACGGCGTAAGCCGTGCCGAAACGAAAGCTCCCCGACCTTGCGAACCCGCACGATCCTGACGGTTTTGCAACGCATCTGCGGCGGTTTTTGTATTACCTAAAAACCCACCACTTCTCCGAACACACGATTGAAAACCGCGAGCATTGCATCAAGACGTTTGCGCTTTGGGCGTTCGAGCGGGGTCTGACGCAGCCGCGCGAGATTACGAAACCGATCCTCGAACGCTATCAACGGCACTTGTATTACCATCGAAAAAGCAACGGCGAACCCTTGTCGTTCCGCACGCAAGGCGCGCGCATGGTCCCTGTCCGCGCGTTCTTCAAATGGCTCGCGCGTGAGAATTATATCCTGTTCAATCCGGCCTCCGAGATCGAATTGCCGCGCCCCGAACGGCGCCTCCCGAAAGCGATTTTAACGCCCGATGAGGCCGAAGCCGTGTTGCATCAGCCGGACTTGGAAACGCTCATCGGGATGCGGGACCGCGCGATCCTCGAAGTGTTTTATGCGACCGCCATTCGCCGGTTAGAGCTCGGGCATTTGAAGCTCTGGGACATCGATTATGAGCGCGGCACGCTCACGGTTCGCCAGGGCAAAGGCAACAAGGATCGCATCGTTCCCTTGGGCGAACGCGCGCAGGCCTGGCTTGAAAAATACCGCGATGAAGTGCGGCCATCCCTCGTTGCGGGACGCGATGAAGCGACGCTTTTTTTATCCGTTCACGGCATGCCTTTGGACGCGACCAGGCTATCAGAAAGAGTGCGCGGCTACGTTAAAAAGGCCGGAGTGAACAAGCCCGGCTCGTGTCATTTGTTCCGCCATACGGCCGCAACCTTGATGCTCGAAGGCGGCGCCGACATCCGGTTTATCCAGGCCTTGCTCGGTCATGAATCGCTGGAGACGACGCAGATTTACACCCATGTCGCCATCGGCAAACTCGCCGAGATACACGCCGCGACGCATCCCGGCGCGAAGCTGAAACCGCGCGACGGAAGTTCATTCGAGCATGAAGACGCAACACTCTCAGGCCGCGTTTATCAGCGAAGAAACCCGCTCACGGATGATGAACCGCCGCCAGAAAAAGAAGATTTATTGGAGGCCATCGAGGCCGAAGAAGACGGCGAAACAGACATCAATTAAGATGGGCATGGGCGCCGTCACCGCGTCAATGGCGCGCGTTCCGCGCGTCCCTACGGGCAGACCATTGACCCGCCGCCGGACGCCATGCAAGGGGCTCGGCAAGCCGGAAATGGAGCATTCCCGGCTGCGAAAACAGACCGGAATCGGCCACGAAAAAAACTTCAAAAAAGTTGCGTTCAGGGCCCGGAAAACCGTCGCAAACAGATAAATACTTTTATGTTGAAGATAAAAATTGGCGGTTGGACCGTTGAGGGCGCTGGCGTGAGCGGCGTGCTTGGCGTTGTTGCAATCGCTGCAATGCTCATACTGACCGCTGCTCTTTTAGCTGCTTAAGCGACGCCCTGGCGACATGAAAAGCGCTTCCAAAAGCGCGCCGAATCCGGCGAAAAAACGCGCCGGAACGGGTGGATTTTTGTGCAAAAAATCGATCCGAAAAGGCTCGCTTCAGGCGATTTTTGCGTGCAAAATCGAAACCCGCGTCTAGGGATTTTTTTAGCGAAAGGAGGCCTTATCGAGGGAAAATCGGTCGCAAATTGTTGGCGCGTCTAGCGAAAAAGCGTGTCGTTACGATGCGGTTCGGCGGGCGTATTAGTTGTCCACAACGATCCTGTAAATAAGGTGGACCCCGACGGCCGGGCCGCAGAAACCATCTGGGATGCCGCTAATGTCGTTGCTGGATTGGTGTCAGCTGGCAGTAATGCGTTAGATGGGAATTTCGGGGCTGCGGCCGTTGATCTTGGCGGCGTTGTTGTCGATGGGGCGGCTACTGTCGTGCCGTTCGTTCCGGGTGGCGCTGCAGCAGGGATCAAGGCGGCGCGAACCGCTAAAAAAGTCCATGGCAACAGCAAGGCTAGCAAAAAGGCGCAGCACAGATACCAAATCAGTGATCAGTCTGGAGATGTGAAAAAGACTGGCATAAGCGGCCAGAAGCTGAATAAGGACGGTTCATCGCCGCGCGCAAATTCTCAGGTAAACAAACTGAACAAGTCGGGCGATGGAAACAATTATTCGGCTGATGTCGTTGAAACAGATATTCCGGGTCGTGGAGCAGCGCTTGATGCTGAAAAAGCGGCGACTCAAAAACTAAGAGAAGAGGGCAACTCGCTGAGGCTACAGCAGCGACCAAAGTGACGACGAGTAGGAAAAGTCGATTTGATCAAAAAACAGCGAACAATTTTGAGGGAATTTACGTTCACCTGCCAACGTCCTATCAGCGAAAACGAAAAAGCGTTTGAGGAGCGTTCTCGGTCAATTTTGTCCGGTGTCTCAGCGTTCCTCAAGCGAGATATACGTACTGATGGGATCTGGAAAATCAGTATCGACGTGAACTCGTCAAACCCACTTCAGCATATGAAGGTCGTCGGCGGTGTATTAGGATATAATATCGAGTTCGACGTCGATAGCTTTCTCGAGCTTGGTGTTGAGGTGCAAAAAACCCGAATGTTGACGTTGGTCACCGAGACGCTTGTGGATGTTTTTACAGACGCAGGTTTGGATGCTGATCGACTAAATGGGCTTCGAGACTTTATCGAGGAGCGCGAGTTCAAAACTACCTTCACTGGCCCTTCTAGGGCGCGCAATGGCATCGGCGCCTACGTTGTTTGTGAGCAGGAATTTGAGCGCACAAACGTCTTCATAGCTCTCAAAAAAGGCAGCCACGAAATCGAACGGATGTTCGTTCTGGAAACGTCATCTGAAGAGTTTATCTTCAACGTCTATCTCAATGCGCCAGAATGGATCTCAGATATTGAACTGAGACTTGAGGCGTCGAATGGTGAAACTTACACAGTGAGACGCCCGAATTGAGATTTATGGAATGTCGCCTGATTTTGAGAAATTGCAAGATAGAGCAAAACGCTGATTTGGTACATGGGTGCACCTAAAGCCTCTTCTTCAAGTTGTCGTTTCGGGCGCGATTTTGTGTATTATGCGGTCTGCGTCAGATACTCCCTTATTTGCCGGCGAGGTCGTGAATCACTGGGGCTACGAACAGACGCCAATTCATCCTAACGCCTCTGCTTAATTTCACCCACATCCATTCAAGTGGTAGCTATTTGGTAGCATGAAAAAATTCAGCTACGGACAAATTCTTACAAGGATTTGATAATATTGGCGTCCCCGAGAGGATTCGAACCTCTGGCCCTCAGATTAGGAATCTGATGCTCTATCCTGCTGAGCTACGGGGACGGGTGCGGCGGCTGACGGTCAGTCGTCGCAAAAGCAGGCGGCGTTGCAGCCGCCATGACTATCGCCTTCGTGCGCGACCGCCGTCAAGGGCGGGCGATCGCGCTGGTTTCCGGGGATAAACCGCGCGGCGCCGCCATTCCGGCGCCCGTTTTCTCCCGGGCCGATTGCGGCCATAATCCCACCATCTGGCCATGTTCTCTCGGGGACAGGGCCCAATAACTGGCGGGAGAAAAGCCATGGCGCGTACAAACTCAGTTCTCATCACCGGCGGCTTGTTGGCGGCTTTTGCCGTGGGCCTGCTCGCCGGGCGAACGATCTCAACCGCCGACCAGCGCGCCGACGATCAGGCGTTGATTGCGCCGCAAGTGCGCGGAGATCGGGACGCGGACGGGGCGAGACGCGCTTTTCAGACGCCGCGCGCCGACAAGGCGCGGCGCCCTGCGCCTGAGGTAAGCGATGACTTTCGCTATGAGCGCCTCGTCCTGGACACGCAAGGCGAGACGCCGAAGGCGTGCCTTCAGTTTACGGAAGAATTGGATGCGTCCGGCGAGACCAATTACGGCGATTATTTGCGGCTGACGCCGGCGACCAAGCCGGTGGTCACGGTTAACGGCGCCAGCCTTTGCCTCACCGGTCTTGATTTCAACAAGGACTA
>CAWUIM010000025.1:0-41349 GCA_963922595.1 uncultured Parvularculaceae bacterium | reverse complement strand
GAGGGCGCGCGCCTCGCCGAGGCCGCCGGCGCCGACATCATCGACATCAATATGGGGTGCCCCTCGCGGCAGGTGACGGGCGCCTTGTCCGGCTCGGCGCTGATGCGCGATCTCGACCACGCGATGACATTGGTCGAAGGGACTATTGCGGCGACAACCAAGCCGGTCACCTTGAAGATGCGTCTCGGGTGGGATCGCGCGATGATGAATGCGCCTGAGTTGGCGGCGCGCGCCGAGGCCGCAGGCGTGCGCCTCGTTACCGTTCATGGCCGTACGCGCAATCAGTTTTACAAAGGGGTTGCGGACTGGGCGGCGGTGCGGCCGGTTGTCGATGCTGTGTCGATCCCGGTTCTTGTGAATGGCGACATTGTCGACGCAGCGTCCGCGCGCGCCGCGTTGGCGCAGTCGGGCGCAGACGGCGTTATGGTCGGACGCGCAGCGCTTGGCAGGCCATGGCTGCCCGCTGCTATTGCAAAAGCGTTGGAGGAGGGCGGTGACGCAATTGCACCGCCGGCGACTGTCGAAGCTGAGGCGGCCCTCAGTCACTATCGCGACATGATCAACCATTATGGCGCGCCGCTTGGCGTGCGGATGGCGCGCAAGCATCTCGCGGCTTACGTTGAGCACGGACAAATCGATTACGCGCCGACCGAACGGCGAATTCTCAAATCCGAGATTTGCCAGCTCAATTCGCCAAAGCTTGTGGAAGAAATGCTTATTGGGCTTTTTGTTCGATCCGAGGCGCCGCTTCGAAAAGTCAGCTAACGCCACGATTAAATGTGCAGTTTCGACGAACGCGAAAAATCAAAGACGTCTTTGTACAAATCGAAATCCAATGCATCTGAAGGTTATTGCGGTGTCGGCCGGGGGCCAACCAAAACATCGATCGAGCAATGGGGCGGAGCGCGACGCGCGACACTGCGTCATTAAGGCAACATTTGTGTTGATTTTTAGCAACAACTGTTGCAAGAATAATGAGTTAGTCCGTTGGGTAAGGCGTCACATGCTGTGCTCACCGGTCCGACGATGAGTCTGCGCAAGTTGCGTTAACCAAAGATGGTGAAGAGCGGTCGGTCTTTAAGGGCGTTTGAATTGACGGCGGACAATACGGCATCACCCTCGAAACCCGGCGCGCGGACGCGACTTCTGCCCGGGTGGATTTTCTCCAACACGGCCGCTGCTACCGGCTTGATCGCCGCCGGTTTGTTTGCATTTGCAACCACATGGGTGCTGCTGTCGCCGGCCGTTGAGAATATTGATCGCGAAATCTTGCTCGGCATGATTATCACGAATGTGGTGATCGCCGTCAGCTTTATGGCGCTGATCGGCGCGCGCCTGTGGCATGTTTGGTCCGACAGGCGCAATCAGCTTGCCGGTTCTCGAACCCACATGCAGCTCGTGGGCTTTTTCGCCATCGTTGCTGTCGTGCCGGCGATCCTAGCGTTCCTGTTCGCGTTCACGATCCTTCGCACAAGCCTTGGGGAAGTCTTCGGCAACCGGATCGACAATTATCAGGAGACGGCGCGCGCGGTCGCCGACGCCCTCGTGAATGATGCGGCGACGGATTTGCGAGACGAGATGGCGTCCACGGCCATCGATATTCGCAGGAATGAAGAAGCCGGCGCAGGGCTCAACGCGGCGCCAATCAGCTTCCGGCGTTACCTGGAAATCCAGGCGCGGGCGCGGAACTTTTCCGCATTGCATTTGCTCGACGCCGATCGCCGCTATCTCGTACGCATCGAGATCGCCGACGCATCCTATTCATTGCCTGATCTTGCTGTCTTCAATGACGTTGAACGATTCGAACCCGGCGAACGGTTCAGTTTCGGCGTTAATGACGACGCCTCGCTCGATATGTACCGCGGCGTCACGCGTCTCAGCGATTATGGCGGCGGCTATTTGATCGCTTATAAACCGATCAATCGTTCCGTATCGGAACGTTTACAAGCCGTGCGCGCCATGAGCGCCGACTGGGAAGAAGCCAAGCTTGGACGGGCGCGCGTTGAACGGGTATTTTTCGCAAGCTACGTTCTTCTCGCCATCATTATTCTCTTCGGCGCCATATGGCTCGCCCTGTGGGCGGCGACGCGCATCGTCCAGCCGATCGGCCGCCTGATGGGCATGGCCGAAAAAGTATCAGGCGGCGACCTTAAGGCGCGTGTTGATGTTCACAAAAATGACGGTGAGCTTGGCGCCCTCGCGCGGTCCATGAACCACATGACCGCGCAATTACAAACGCAGCGAAACGATCTCGTGGAGACAAACCGCCAGTTCGATGCGCGGCGCCGCTTTACTGAAGCGGTGCTGTCGGGCGTTTCCGCGGGCGTCATTGGCGTTTCAGAAACAGGCAAAGTGACAATTGGTAATCGGTCTGCCGCTGAGCTGATCGCCGCCGATCCGGCGACGCTGACGGGCGCGGATATTTCCGCGGTAATGCCGGAGATCAATTCATTGCTGGCAGACGCCCTCGCCAGTTACGGCATGGAAGTGTCGGATCAGATCGATATTGAACGCGACGGCAGGGTGCGGACGATTAACGTGCGCATTGCGAGTGATGAAACGGACGGCGAGCGCAGTTTTGTCGTCACCTTCGACGACATCACGCAACTTGTCGCCGCTCAGCGCTCTGCGGCGTGGGGCGATGTGGCGAGACGCATCGCCCATGAGATAAAAAATCCGCTGACGCCAATACAATTGTCGGCGGAAAGATTGCGCCGAAAATACGCCGACGAAATCAGCTCTTCGCCGGAAATATTCGACAAATGCACCGACACGATCATCCGGCATGTGAATGATATCGGCCGGATGGTGGACGAATTCTCGTCTTTTGCGCGGATGCCGAAACCGGTCATTTCCCGCGAAGATGTGTACGAATTGATCAAGGCGGCGGTCTTCCCTCAGCGCGTCGCCTTCCCTGATATCGAATTCATGACAAACGGGCCCGAACATCCGGTTTACTCGCAATGTGACGGGCGCTTGATCGTTCAGGCGCTGTCCAATCTCCTGAAAAACGCCGGCGAGTCGATTGGCGCCAGAATTGCGGCTGGGGATCCTGAGGTCGGCAAGATTTCCGTCACGCTCGCCGAAAGCGAAGGGTTTGCGCAGATTGATATTGTCGACAATGGCGTCGGATTGCCGAAAGCGGAGCGCCACCGTCTGACCGAACCATACATGACGACGCGATCGAAAGGTACAGGGCTTGGGCTCGCGATCGTAAAGAAAGTCATCGAAGAGCATGGCGGCGAGTTGCGGTTTCGCGACGATGCGGCGCTCGGCCGGACCGGCGCGCGCATGAGCCTGACATTGCCGCTTGACGGCGTCGTCATTCAGGAAACGCGCGGTGCGGAGTCAGCCGCGGCTGAGTAATCTAAGGAAGTGCAAGGCTAAATCATGAGATCAGTCCAATGAGCGTTGATATTCTTGTCGTCGATGATGAAGCGGACATCCGCGAACTTGTTTCGGGAATTCTGGAAGACGAAGGGTTCGACCCACGTGCCGCGGCGGACTCCGACGGCGTCTTCCGCGCGATTAAGGAGCGCGTCCCGGCGCTAATCGTCCTGGATGTCTGGCTGCAGAATTCGGCCATGGATGGGATTGAAATCCTTGAGCAGGTGAAAAAGACGCATCCGGAACTTCCGGTCGTTATTATTTCCGGCCATGGCACCATCGAAACGGCGGTCGCCGCTATTAAAAAGGGCGCGTACGATTTCGTCGAGAAGCCCTTCAACGCTGATCGGCTTGTGCTTGTTGTGAACAGAGCGCTTGAGGCGGCAAGCTTGCGCCGGGAAAATACGGAACTGAAAGTCCGCGCTCCGGAGATGGGCCTTGTGGGTAATTCCACGGCCATTAATGCGTTGCACGGGGTTGTTGATCGTGTCGCTGACGCGCGTTCGCGCGTCTTGATCTCAGGACCGCCAGGAGCTGGTAAAGAAACAATTGCGCGGCTGTTGCATGCAAAGTCAGGCCGGTCCGACCGGCCGTTTATCGTTGTCAGCGCCGCGACGATTGCACCTGATCGCATGGAAGAAGAACTCTTCGGCGTCGAGGGCGAGGAGGGCGGACCCAAAATGGTCGGGCTTCTCGAGCGCGCCCATGGCGGCACTTTGATGTTCGACGAAGTGAGCGACATGCCGCTTGAAACGCAGGGGAAAATCCTGCGTGTGCTCGTCGATCAGCGGTTTAAGCGTGTCGGCGGATCGGAGCCGGTGGCTGTTGATGTTCGGATTGTGTCAACGACATCACGTGATCTTCTGGCGGATGCGGAAAAAGGATATTTCCGCGAGGACCTCTTTCATCGATTAAATGTGGTGCCGATCTCGGCGCCGTCATTGTCCGAGCGCCGTGAAGATATTCCGGCGCTGGTCAGCTACTTCGTTGATCGAATTTCGCGCGCCTCGGGATTTCCCAAGCGCGCCTTGACGGTCGACGCCATGGCGGCGCTGCAATCGCATCATTGGCCGGGCAATGTTCTGCAATTGCGCAACGTAATTGAACGAACCCTGATCTTGATGGCGCGAGACGGCGATCAGCAAATCACCTGCGAGCATTTGCCGGCGGAAATCATGGACTCTGGTCTTTCGCTACCGGCCGGTGAGGGACTGGAACAAATCATTGCCTTGCCCCTGCGTGAGGCGCGTGAACGATTTGAGCGTGAGTATCTCATTGCCCAAATAAATCGTTTCGGAGGCAATATATCCCGCACGGCGAATTTCATTGGCATGGAACGATCTGCGTTGCATAGAAAATTAAAGGCTTTAGGTGTAACGGGACAGGCGCGCGCTGAGAGCGCGACCGCTTAAGGATAACGGATCATGCGCGTGATCGTTTGCGGCGCCGGCCGCGTCGGATACGGCATCGCTCGCCGCCTCGCCCGAGAAAACAGCGATGTGACGGTCATCGATCAATCAAAACCGCTTGTGCGAGCCGTCACCGAGCGCCTCGACGTCCGCGGCGTCGTCGGTAATGGTTCCTATCCGGACATATTGGCCGAAGCCGGCGCCCGCGAGGCGGATATGATCATCGCGGTGACCTATTCCGATGAAGTCAATATGATCGCGTGCCAGATTGCGCATACGCTTTTCAAAGTGCCCACCAAGATCGCGCGAATTCGCGCAAGCGGTTATCTTGATAAGCGGTACTCTGATTTATTCAGCCGAAACCACATGCCGATCGACGTCATCATCTCGCCGGAGCGGGAAGTGTCGGAAGCGATCAAACAACGCATGTCGACGCCGGGCGCTTTTGAGGTGAAGTCTTTTGTGGATGATCGCGTGTGGGCGGTCGGGGTAAACCTCAAGGAACACTGCCCCATTATTAATACGCCCTTGCGGCAGGTCGCCGAACTATTCCCGGACCTGAAAGTGACGATCGTCGCCATTCGGCGGGACGGGAAAATGTGGCGCGCCCACGCGGAGGACCAGCTCTCGCCAGGCGACGATGTCTTTTTCGTCGCCGCAAAGGGCGAGGTGTCGCGCGCCCTCGAAATCATGGGGGAAGTGGAGCAGCAGGCCCGCCGCGTGATCATTATCGGCGGCGGCAATATCGGTCTTTATGTGGCGCAGGGCCTGGAAGATATGGGCTCCATGAAAATTCGCCTTATCGAAAAAGATCGAAAGCGCGCTGAACTTATCGCCGAGCAGTTGGAACGCACCGTTGTTCTTCAGGGGGATGGGCTCGACCGCGGATTGTTACGCGAGGCGGGCGCTGTTGACGCCGAAACCGTTGTAGCGGTGACGAACAATGATCAGATCAACATTCTTTCCTCGGTGGTGGCGAAACGCGAGGGCGCCAGACGCGCCATGGCGTTGATAAACGACCAGGATTATGGGCCGATCTCAGAGTCGGTCGGCATTGACCGTTTCGTCGATCCGCGCGCGACAACAATTTCAACGATCCTCCAGCATGTGCGCCGCGGCCGCATTAAGGGTGTCTTCTCTTTGTCCGACGGGCAAGCCGAATTGATCGACGCTGTCGCGCTTGAAACGTCAACGCTTGTGAACAAACCTCTGAAAGAGGCGAAACTGCCTGAAGGGATCATGATCGGCGCCGTTTATAGAGACGGCGAAGTCAGTATGCCGACGAGCCAAACCGTTATTCGACCGGGTGATCGCGTGGTGCTGATGGCGATGCGCGATTATGTACCGGATGTCGAACAGATGTTCCGGGTCAGCATTGAATATTTCCAATAACGATCGAGACACCTGATGGGGCAGGCCAGCATCGTTCGCGCCTTTGGGTTGATGTTGATCATTATCGGCGTCGCCATGGCCGGGCCATTTCTCCTGGCGCTCGCGTTGGGCGAAGCGTCGGCTGAACGCTATCTGTTCGGCGCGTTCGTGGCGCTCCTTACAGGAGCCGGCGGATTAGCCGCGAGCACTGATCGCCGGGTCGTAACCGATTTCCGCGGTGCGCTCGTCATCACGCTCCTATGGTGGATCGCGGCGCCGGCGTTTGCATCAATTCCTTTGGCGCTCTCGGATTTATCAATCTTCGACGCGTATTTTGAAACCGTGTCGGCGATGACGACAACGGGCGCGTGGTTGTCGAACGAAGCGGCGATAGCGGACCGGCCGGATATGTTATGGCGCGCTCAATTGCAGTGGCTTGGGGGCTTGTCGTCGCTCGCTATCGCCGCCGCGATTTTTATCCGCCCGGCGTTCGTTGGAATCGACACGTTGCTGCCGCCCTTTTCCCGTGGCGACCGGGCGTCTTACTTGCGGGCGATCCGGAATGCAGTGATCAGCTTTTCAAGCGTCTATCTACTTGTGACGTTGGTCTGTTTTATCCTTCAAATGCTTGCCGGAACGCCCGTGCTGGATGCGGGCGTCATATCCATGTCGATGGTCGCTTCCGGCGGCTTTATCCCCCATCCGGACGGACTATCAGCTTATCCGTTCGCCGCGACCGGATTTCTCTTGCCGTTCATCATCATCGGCGGCGCCAACTTCATCCTCGTGACCCGCATTACGCGAGGGGCCGCGCAGAAAAGCCGTGATGTGGAAACGGGCGTCTACCTGCTCGCGATCGTTATCGTTGGATTTGTGTTCTGGTTGTCCGCCGGCGCCGGCGATCTCGATTTGATCCCCGCACAGATGTTTAACGCCGCGAGCCTTTTTTCCACCAACGGCGTGATCCTCGGCGAGGGTCCGACGCTGCCGCTGGCGCTTGTCACCGTCATTATCGGCGGGTCAGCGGTGTCCACGGCCGGCGGCTTCAAGATTCTGCGCTGGATGGTGATTTTTCGGCGCGCCCGCGAAGAGATCAGGCTGTTGATCACGCCGCGCGGCGTCTTTGGCAAGTCCACCGTCGCGAACGAACTGGGCGTGTGGATACACTTCCTGGTTTTCACGATGACGCTGGGTGCGTTCATTTTGGTGATCACGCTCGGCGGCCACTCATTCGAGTTGGCCGCGACAACGGCGACGGCGATTCTCGCAAACGCCGGACCTGCAATATCGATGGCTGAGGGCGCCGAGAGCGGATACGCGGTATTCGATGCGCCCCTGCGCGCCGTGTTGTGCGCCGGGATGATCCTCGGGCGCCTTGAAGCCGTCGTCGCCCTCGCTATTTTTAACAGAGCGTTTTGGAGATCCTGATCTGTGGCGAGGCTCGCATATGTAAACGGCGCCTACAAACCGATTGACCGCGCCGGCGTCAATGTCGAGGACCGCGGTTACCAGTTTGCGGACGGCGTCTACGAGGTGTGCCTCGTTGTGGACGGCCAATGGTGGGATATCGACGGGCACCTGGCGCGGCTTTGGCGGTCGCTTGAGGCTCTCTCCATCAAAGCGCCCGTGAGCGAGCCCGCCCTTAAGCAGATACTGGCGAAATTGGTCCGGCTTAATCGCGTTAAAACCGCGCTTGTCTATCTGCAAGTCACGCGGGGCTCGGCGCCGCGCAATCACCCGTTCCCCGATGAGGCGGCGCCGGCTCTCGTCGCCACGGCCCGTCCCTTTGATTTTCGAAAAATCGATGCGCAAGCGCGCAAGGGTGTTTCGATCATCACGCGACCCGACATCCGCTGGGGGCGCGTCGATATTAAATCCATCTCACTGTTGCCGAATGTTCTGGCAAAACAGGCTGCCCGGCGTGAGGGCGCCGTCGAGGCGATGCTGCATCGGGACGGCGTCGTCACCGAAGGCGCCTCATCCAATATGTGGATCGTTAACAAGGAGGGCGCGCTTGTGACGCATCCTTTGGGCTGCGAAATTCTCGGCGGCATCACGCGGCGCACGACGATCGAATGCGCCCGCGACCTGCAGATAAAAGTGGAAGAGCGGGCCTTCACCACCGATGAAGCGCTGGCGGCAGACGAGGTGTTTTTAACCTCGGCCACAAATCTTGTGACGCCCGTCATTCGTATTAATGATCACAAAGTCGCCAATGGTCAGCCCGGACCCATTTCACTTCGGTTGAGGGATGCCTATATCGACCGAAACAAAAATGACGCAAAAGTGCTTTAACTAAAAATTGCCTTGAAACCAGAAACGCGCCAGAGTATTTTTTGTGCAGCGCAGCATAAGGAACGCTTCCGGAAACAGGAGCGGTAGAAAATGAGCGAGAAAAAACAAAACCTTCAAGACACTTTCCTCAACCATGTTCGTAAAGACAAAATCCCGGTGACGATTTTCCTCGTCAATGGCGTTAAGCTTCAGGGTATCGTTGCGTGGTTTGATAATTTCTGTGTGCTCTTGAAGCGTGATGGACAAAGTCAGCTCGTTTACAAGCACGCAATTTCGACGGTCATGCCGGCCCAGCCCATTAATCTGTGGGACGGCGACGAAAGCCAGTAGGCAGGCTTGACGTTTCAAATCGACAATGAGGCGATCGGATCGGAGGAACGCGCGCTCGTTCTGCATCCGTTTCTGACAGGCGACGAGCAACTGCGCGCACCGCTCTCGCGGCTCGAAGAAGCGGTCGGTCTCGCTGCTGCGATCGATCTAACGGTTATCGATTCTGAAGCTTTCGTGGTTCCGAGGCCGCGTCCGGCGACGCTTATGGGGCAGGGAAAGGTCGCGGAGATCCGCGCCCGCCTCGATGACGTCGAACCAAGACCCGGAATTGTCATCGTCGATAGGGCGCTTAGTCCGGTGCAACATCGCAATCTTGAAAAAGAATGGAATGCGAAGGTGCTCGATCGTACGGCGCTCATTCTTGAAATCTTCGGCGCGCGCGCGCAAACGGCCGAAGGGCGCCTGCAGGTGGACCTGGCGCATCTGACCTATCAGCGCTCGCGACTTGTTCGTTCATGGACGCACCTCGAACGTCAGCGTGGCGGCGCAGGGTTCCTCGGCGGCCCCGGGGAGCGCCAGATCGAGGCGGACCGGCGCGCGCTCGCCACAAAGATCGACCGATTGAAAGAAAAGCTTGAGCAAGTGCGCCGCACGCGCAACTTGCAGCGTGCAAAACGCAAGCGCGCGCCGCATCCGGTTGTCGCGCTCGTTGGCTACACGAACGCCGGCAAATCGACGTTGTTTAATAATCTGACGAAATCGGGCGTTCTTGCGAAAGACTTATTGTTCGCCACGCTCGATCCCACGATGCGGTCCGTGGACCTGCCGTCCGGGCAACGCGTCATTATGTCGGATACGGTTGGATTCATTTCCGATCTTCCAACGCAATTGGTCGCCGCCTTCCGCGCAACGCTTGAGGAAGTTCTTGAAGCCGACATCATCGTCCATGTGCGCGACGCGGCGCATGAAGACACCGATGCGCAACGCAATGATGTCATCAATGTTCTGAAAGAATTGGGGGTCGCGTCCGAAAATGAGCGGCCCGTTATTGAGGTGCTCAATAAGATCGACCTTGTGGATGAAGACGAACGCCTCGCGGCGCAGGCGCTATCGCGTCTGTCAGAAGAAAAAAGCGTCGTAACCCTTGAGGATCCTGTGAGAGTGGCGGCGTCGGCGCTCACAGGCGAGGGCGTCCCGGAACTCTGCAGCCTGATCGATCGTTTCATCACCGCGGACCGCGAAACGTTCGACGTTGTGCTTGACGATGACGCCGGCGCGGCGCGCGCCTGGCTCCATGAACGGGGGGACGTGCTTGAGGAGCGCCATGAGGGCGATGTGCGCCTGACGGTGCGCCTGTCAGAGAAATCTTTTGGGCAATTCGCAAAAACGTTTCCCAATGTAATGATTGCGCGCGTGAAGGAATTGGACAATGGCGCAAGAGCGCAGCGCGCATGATCATCGATCCGGATAAGGTTGCGAATGTCATTACGGAAATTGCAGAAGAGGAGATTGCTTCCCGCTTCGGCAAACTGACGCCTGATCAAATTAGTGAAAAATCCAGTCCAACCGACCTCGTCACCGAAGTAGATGTCGCCATGGAGCGCAAGCTGGAAAAAGCGCTGGCCGCTATTTACCCGGCTGCGACCATGATCGGTGAAGAACGCGCCGCGGCGGACCCGTCTTCAGTGAACGCTCTTACAGGCGAGGGGGCCTTCTGGATTGTCGATCCATTGGATGGCACACGGAATTTCGTCCATGGCGTTGAGCAGTTTGGGACGATCGTGGCGCTGGTTGAAAACGGCCAAACGAAAATGGGATGGATATACGCCGTTCCCGAAAAAAAGATCGCGATCGCCGTGCGCGGGGACGGCGCCTCTTGGGGCGGTGAGCGCATTGTCCCCGCGGCGCGACGCGGCGAAAAAGCGGTCGGCTGGCGCTCGATCGGGTGGCTCTCGCCTGAATGGCGATCGCGAATTCTTCCAAACCTCAAAGAAAAGCTTGAAACCTCGTCCGGTCACTGTTCAGCATACGGATACCTGCATTCGGCGCTCGGCAAGATCGACTTCAAGGTTTCCAGCCGCATCTATCCCTGGGATCACGCCGCCGGCGTGTTGCTGGTGGCGGAAACGGGCGGCACGTCCGGATATCTCGATGATGACGGCCCCTATCTGCCCGAGCCTTGGGCGGACCGGCCTTTACTGGTGACCGCCGCTGGCCGTGATTGGCGGCGCATCGCCGACGTTATTCGGGATGGCTGCGCATAGCCGTTGTGACGGCGGATAAACTGGGCCATTTTCCGCTCCTCAATTAAGGAATTCATGGCGTGACCTACGATGGAAAAGTTTGTGTGGTGACAGGCGCGGCGTCCGGCATCGGCCGTGCGCTCGCCCTTAAACTCGCCAGCGACGGCGCGTTGCTCGCCTTGTCTGACGTGAACACGGCGGGCCTTGAAGAAACGCGCAATCTGATCGGCGAACAGTCCAATCGCGTCCGTATCGACACGCTCGATGTAGCGGACGCTGACGCCATCGAGGCGTATCCGGCGCTCGTAAGAGATAGCCTTGGCGATGCATCCTACGTCTTCAATGTGGCCGGTCTTACGCGTCTCGGATCATTTGCGGACACGCCGTTGTCATCCTTTGAAAAAATCATGGATGTAAATTTTTGGGGTGTCGTGCGGATGTCGAAGGCGTTCCTGCCGCATCTTGAGCGCACCAAAGGCGGGCTCGTGAATATCTCGAGCCTCTTTGGGCTGATTGGATATGCGGGCCAGACGCACTATTGCGCATCGAAGTTTGGCGTGCGCGGTTTCTCTGAAACGCTAGCGTCGGAGCTTGAGGAGAGCGGTATCAGCGTCACGTCAGTTCATCCGGGGGGCGTCGCGACGGCGATCGCCCGAAACGCCAAAGTCGATGCGATGCCCGAGCACGCGTCTGACAAGGCCCAACTGGAAGCCGAATTCGATAAGGCCGCGAGGACGAGCCCTGAAAAGGCGGCGGAGATAATTCTAGCGGGGACCGCCCGAGGAAAGCGTCGCGTCATTGTCGGCAATGACGCGAAAATCATTTCATTTTTCCAGCGCCTCTTCCCGTCCAGCTATAACCGGCTCATGGGCCTCATCATTAACAGGAAGATTGCACAGTAATTGCGCGCCCTAGATAACGCTCAAGGCGCGCCCCACTTTGACAAATGCGGCGATCGCTTCGTCCACTTGCGCGTCTGAATGCGCGGCGCACATTTGAGTGCGGATACGCGCTTTTTCTTTCGGCACGACCGGATAGGAGAATGCGGTCACATAGACGCCTTCATCCATCAGCGCCGCCGCCATGTCTCCGGCCTTTCGCGCATCGTAAAGCATCACCGGGATGATCGGGTGTTCGCCGGGTAAGAGATCGAACCCCGCTTCGGTCATGCCGGCGCGGAAGCGTTCGGCGTTTCGGAAGAGTTGACGGCGCAGCCCGTCGCCGTCGCGGACAAGCTCCAGCGTTTTGAGCGTCGCCCCGAGGAGCGCCGGCGTCAGTGCGTTGGAAAAGAGATAGGGGCGGGCGCGGTTGCGCAACAAGTGAACCACTTCCGCGCTTGCGCAGATATAACCGCCCATGCCGCCGCCAAGGGCCTTGCCGAGCGTACCGGTTAGAATATCTACCCGGTCCGCCACGCCGCAATGCGCCGGAGCGCCTTCGCCTTTCGGTCCCATGAAGCCGGTAGCGTGGCAATCATCCACCATCACAAGCGCTTCAAACTCATCGGCGAGCTGACAAATTTCGTCCAGCTTGGCGATATAGCCATCCATCGAAAAGACGCCGTCCGTGACAATCATTTTTGTTCGCGCGCCGTCTGCGCTCGCCTTTTCGAGCTGCGTGCGAAGATCGTCCATATCGGCGTTGGCGAAGCGGTAGCGTTTTGCTTTACACAGGCGAACGCCATCGATGATGGAGGCGTGGTTCAGCGCGTCAGAAATGATCGCGTCGTCAGCCGTCAGCAGCGGTTCAAAGACGCCGCCGTTCGCGTCGAAGCAGGCGGCGAATAGGATCGAGTCTTCATAGCCGAGAAAATCAGCAATTTCCTTTTCAACGCGCCGATGAAGATCGTTCGTGCCGCAGATAAAGCGGACGGACGCCATGCCGAAGCCGTACTCATCCATTGTTTGTTTGGCGGCGGCGACGATATTGGGATGGTCGGCGAGCCCCAGATAGTTATTGGCGCAAAAATTCAATACGCGTTTCGTTTCGCCATTGTGATTGACCTCGATAACGGGCCCTTGCGCGGATGTAATCTCGCGCTCGATTTTCTCAAGGCCCTGATCGCGGATATCGTCAAGCGTTTCGGTGATGCGAGTGTAAAAGGCTTGTCTTTGGGTCACGTCATCTCCTCGTCGGCGCTGCTGATAGTCGTGTGGCAAACCTCGTCTATTGGGTCAATGCGCCCTTAGAGCAAGGCTTGCATCGCCCGTCCGCGCACGGCAACATTCGCCGCTAAAGTTGCGTCTTCATAAAATTCTGTCCGGACATATGGGGGCAAGGAAATGACCACAAATCGACGCGACCTTCTTAAGGGGGCCGCTCTCAGCGGCGTTGCGGCAAGCCTCGGGGCTTGCGCGCGAGAAGACGCTGAGCCGGCGTTTGAACCAGACGCTGTCGACCCTTCCATTACGACGCGAACCATCGCTGAAGCAGAAAAGCTTCAGGGGATGGCGTATACGCCCGCGGAACGCGCGATGATGCTGGAAGGGTTAGAGAACAATCTCCAATCATTGGCGCAACTTCGCCAGGTTACGTTGGCGAACAACCTAGCGCCGGCGCAAACTTTCAATCCGAAGTTGCCGTCAAAGAAAGTCGGGTCGCAGAGAAACCGGCTCACCCAAGGCGGAAAAAATGATCAACCGCTGCCGACAGAGGATGCGGCGATCGCTTTCGCAAGCGTCGGACAACAAGGGGCATGGCTGCGATCAGGGGCGATCACATCAGCCCGGCTTACGGAGATTTATCTAAGCCGCATCGCGCAACATAACGGCGCGCTTAATTGCTACATCACGGTCACAGCTGATCTGGCGCGCGCGCAGGCGGCGAAAGCGGACGCCGATTTCGCCGAGGGACGCGACCGCGGGCCGTTGCATGGCGTGCCTTATGGCTTGAAAGATCTCGCAGACACGAAAGGCGTGCGCACCACATGGGGCGCGACGCCGTATAAAGAACGCATTCCGGAGACAGACGCGGATATTGTCCGCAAACTGCAACGCGCCGGCGCCGTCTTGCTAGGAAAAACCAGTTGCGGCGCGCTCGCCTACGGCGATCAATGGTTTGACGCGCGCACGAGAAATCCCTGGAACCCGGAGGAAGGGTCAAGCGGTTCGAGCGCCGGGTCGGCGTCCGCCACGGCGGCGGGGCTTTGCGGATTTTCGATTGGGACAGAAACGCTTGGCTCGATTGTGTCGCCGTCTGAGCGATGCGGAACGACGGGCTTGCGGCCGACATTCGGGCGCGTCTCGCGTGCGGGGTTCATGGCGCTTTGTTGGTCGCTCGATAAGGTCGGACCCATTTGCCGGACGGTCGAAGATACAGCGCTCGTGTTATCGGAAATCAATGGCTACGACGCCGATGATCCGTCTGCGGCGCGTGTGGGCTTCACCTATGACGGCGCGGCGGATATCAGCGGCATGACGGTCGGTTATGTGCCGCAATGGTTTGAGGAGGGCGACGCCGCCGACAAGGCCGCGCTGGACGCGCTGAAGGGACTTGGCGTCACCGTGAAAGAATTTGCGTTCCCGGAAACGCCCTTCGACTCTCTAATACAGATCGTTCTCGTGGAAGCGGCCGCTGCGTTCGCTGACCTCACTCTGTCCGGTCAAGACGATCAGCTCGTGTGGCAAGAGGCGGCCGCGTGGCCCAATACGTTTCGCCAAGCGCGGTTCATGTCCGCCGTCGACTACGTTCAGATTGATCGATTACGGCGCAAGCTGATGATCGAGATGTCTGAAGCATTTAAGGGATTTGATGCGTTGATCGGGCCGCACTATGCCGGGGGCGCATTGCTGGCCACGAACTGCACCGGCCATCCGCAGCTTGCGTTGCGCGCCGGCTATGCACAGACGCCGAACCGGACGCGTTTTGGCAATAGCGAACAGCCCGTAGAAGGCGCGGAGACATTCCGTACGCCGCGGGGCGTCAGCCTCTGGGGCGACCTCTTTCAGGAGGGCAAGATTATCGCAATCGGACGCCAGCTCGAAGCGGCGCTCGGCGTGGCCGCGCAACGGCCGCCAGGGTTTTAGCCGAATTCATCGCTGCGGAGAACGTATTCGATGCTCTCGACCTCACAATCGCGGCCTTTGGAGAAAACAGAGACGCGCTCGCCTGTCGCTCGATACCCAAGCTTGCGTAACACCACGCCCGATGCGGGGTTATCGACATAATGGCCAGCGCGAATTTCGAGCGTCTCAAGTCGATCAAAGCCAAACTGGCAGACTGCACGCGCAAGCTCAGTAGCGTATCCGGCGCCGCGATGATCGCGGTGCGTGTCGTAGCCGAGGGACCAGCCTTCGGGTAAAAGCCTGAGGCTCGCATGACCGATCAACGTCGCGCTCGCGAAGCCGCCGAAGGCGAATTCTTCGCCGTCGGCCCATGCGTTGATCTTCATGGTCAGGAAGGCCCGGGCGTCGTCCATCGTGTATGGGAACGGCAACCGCGACGCGTTGCGCGCCAGCGTTTCGTCATTTGTCAGCGCCTGATGCTGATCGAGATCGTCAAGTGTTAACGGCCTGATATCAAGCCGCGCCGTCTTTAGCGAAATATCGGAATTAATTGATAGCACGCGGTCTGCAGGTGCTAGAGAAACCGCGCCACGACATCTTTATAAGAGCGCGAAAGTTTAAGCTCGTTGCCGTTCTCAAGGATCAGAAAATACTCGCCGTTCGAGTGGGGATGCAGCTCTTTGACCTTGCTGACATTGACGATTGCAGAGCGATGGACCCGCTGAAAGCGTGCGGGGTCTAGGCGTTGCTGCAGCGTCTTCATGGTTTCACGGATTATATGCGTTTTTCCGCCCGCATGGATGCACATATAATCGCCCGCCGCATCAATCCATTCGATATCGTCGGCGTTCAGGACAACGACTTTCGATCCGTCCTTGAAGCTGATCCGTTCCGCATAACGTTCTTTTTCCGTCCAGTCCGGATCGTCAATCAGGTCCTTGATCTTGTCGCGTTCATCCTGGCTCAACGATGCAAGCATTTCCACAAGCCGGGACTCGCGGTTCGACGCCGCGCGTGATTTGATGGCTTCGCGCGCACGATGGATCGCGTCTTTCAGGCGCTCTTCTTCGACGGGTTTTACAAGATAATCGAGGGCGTTCGCCTCAAACGCATCGATGGCGAATTTATCATACGCCGTCACAAAGATGATCAGCGGCGCAGGCCCGCCGAGCAGCGCGCGCACGACGCCGAATCCGTCAAGGCCCGGCATCTGGATATCGAGAAAGACAAGATCCGGATTATGTTCCTTGATCTTTTTGACGGCCTCGCGCCCGTTCGGCGCTTCGTCAACAATCTCGACCTCGGAAAATTCCCCGAGCCGCAACCGCATCCCGCGCAAGGCGAGCGGTTCGTCATCGACGATCATTACCCGGATTTTTTCACTATCGCTCATACCGTGTTCCGTACTTCAAAAGGAATTTTCATAACCACGCACAAGCCGTTCATGTCCGACTTGCAAAGCTCGAAGGAACAGTCTTCGCCGTAGAGATGGTGAAGACGTTCGCGCATATTGATCAACCCGACGCCATTTCCGGTTTTCTTCGAAAGTATCTTCTCCGGATTGTTTGGCGCCTCGGGGCCGTTGTCGCATACTTGCAGGCGTAACCAGTGGCCTTCTTTCTTCGCGGTAATTCGGATTTCGCCGCCCTCGACCATCAACGCGATGGCGTATTTTATGGCGTTCTCGATCGCTGGTTGAAGGATCAGCGATGGGACCATGGCGTCGGTCGTATCCGGATCGATCGCCTGGGTGAAGTTCAACCGTTCGCCGAAACGCGTTCGCTCGATATTTAAGTATAACTCAAGCGCGCGCAGCTCTTCGGCGAGCGTCGTTTTCTGCAAGGGGTCGCTGTCGAGTGAGTAGCGCAAAAACGAAGACAATTGCGTTAGCATTTCATTGGCCTGACGGCCGTCTTTCTCCATCACGAGCGTGGAGATGGCGTTCAGTGTGTTGAAGAGGAAATGCGGGTTGAGCTGGTAGCGCAGCATCTTGAGTTGCGCCTGATCGGCGAGCCGCGCTGACTGCAACACGCGTTCGCTTTCATTGCGCAGGCGGAGATAATAATTGATCCCGAAATAAAACCCCGCCCATGACATCAGCAAAAAGAGATTGACGGGCATATCCGGCACCAGAATGCGCAGGAAATTATCCGTGCCCATCAGGGCGCCGCGATTGCGCACCCAGGCTTCGCCGGTTGGAAAAATCTGGATGAATGCCTGCACTTTGATAGCGGCCATGGCTAGGGTCATGATCCCGATCGCGAGACCCGCGATCATCAGCATGGTGATTGGACCCTGTTTGCGCGCGAAGCGGAAGACAGGCCGCAAGAGAATGCTGGTGGTCAGGAAACCTACGAGCGCAGACGTCGCGGAGTAGGTGAGAGACTCCGGCGTGCGCCCGGCGAGCACTGTGGAGACCGAGAAGACGTGGAGAAAAAAGAATCCGAGCCAGCCCGCCGCCTGGAAAATCCAGAACATGCGATCCTTGTCGGCGAAGAACCAGTTCATCGCACGGCGCGAGCGCGCCGTGGTTTCGATGAAAGGTCCTTGTTTTCCCGCGTCCAGATCTAAGGTGGCCATAGTGTCTCTTGTTCTTTCAGCCATTTAAAAGCCTTAAGTCTCCCGTTCTGACAAGGCGCCGCGCGGTGAAGCGCCGCCCTCGTGCGGTAGACCCCTGTTTTTGCGTCTTATTCGGACCAGAATAGCCCTTATTCCGGCAACGACAAAAGTCGCACGTCGCCGCCCGCCGCCGTGGTGTTGATGGTTAACGTCCGCTCAACAGCGTAGCGCCATGGGGCGTCTGCGGCGGAAAGCACCGGGATGATGGCGCCGGCGCGGCGGGCGAGGATGGTTTTCAACGCCGCCACGCTTTCATCGCGACCGTCGAACGCAACGGCGGCGAGACGTTTGTTGAAAAGCAGCTCTTCCGGCACGCGCTGGGAGAGGTCCACATCGATGGCGACATCGACTCCAGCCCGGCCAAGCGCATCTTGCAGGGGCGAGATACGGTCGAAATCGCCGATAATGAAGTTCCCGGCAGCGAGCGCCATCGCCGCCTGATCGGCGAACGCGCCCGGCGCGCCGCCGAGGCAGAGCACGAATCCGCGTCCGCGCAGACGTAGACTGTTCGCCTCGCCCGTGGGGCCGGGCAGATCGAGGCTGTCCTCAAAATGCTCTTTGTAAAGCGCAGCCGCTTTGGCGAGTGTGTCGTGGGCGCCGTGCTGTGCGTCGTGTTGGGCGTCGCCTTTGGCGAATGCCGCGGCTTCTTCGAAAAGCGCGACCTTGTCTTTTCGGTTGCTCCATTCCTGATAGTGATCGGCCATCTTTACGATGGCCAAATCCACGGAAGGGTCCATGGGGGTATCGTTGATAAGGATTTGCCCATCGCCATCGCGGGGCGATCGTTTCGTCAGCATCGAGACATAGTGCGGACCGCCGGCTTTCGGCCCCGTGCCGGAAAGACCCTCGCCGCCGAAGGGCTGGACGCCGACAACGGCGCCGATCTGGTTCCGGTTCACATAGACGTTGCCAATGCGTGCGCGCGCAACGATCGTCTCCATGGTTTCGTCGATGCGCGTATGGACGCCCATGGTTAGGCCAAATCCGAGCGCGTTGATTTCGTCGATCACTGCATCGAGATTTTTTGCCTCATAACGCACTACATGCAGAACGGGGCCAAAAACCTCGCGTTTCAAATCGCTTATGGCTTTTATCTCAAAGGCCGCCGGGCGCACGAAAGTGCCGCTGACGGCGGCGCCAGCTTCCGGCGCGCGCGCAATCAGGCGCGCATCGCCGGTCATTTCGGCGAGGTGGCTCTCGATATTGTCCAGCGCTTCCTGGTCAATCACAGGTCCGACGTCAGTGGGCAAGAGCGCCGGGTCGCCAACGGCGAGCTCCGCCATCGCGCCGGCGAGCATGGTGTTGAATTTGTCCGCAATATCTTCCTGAACACACACCAATCGGCAGGCGGAGCATCGTTGGCCGGCGCTCTGGAAGGCGGACGCAATGACATCGCTGACTGCTTGTTCGAGTAAAGCCGTGGAATCGATGATCATGGCGTTGATCCCGCCGGTTTCCGCAATAAGCGTCGCGTCCCATTTTCCAGCGTCGATGAGGGACCGATTGATGATCTGCGCCGTTTCGGTGGAGCCCGTGAAGACAACACCTTTCACAGCCGGGTGAGCGACGAGCGGGGCGCCGACAGAGGGCCCGTTGCCGGTGACGAAGTGCAGTACTTCCTTTGGGACGCCAGCTTGGTGAAGAAGGGCGACGGCCTCTTGGGCGATCAACGGCGTTTGTTCGGCTGGTTTGGCAACAACGGCGTTGCCGGCGGCGAGCGCCGCAGAGACTTGCCCTAAGAAAATCGCAAGGGGAAAGTTCCATGGCGAAATACAAGCAACGACGCCGAGGGGCGCACCGCCGCCGGTCCGCCCTGCGTAATAGCGGAGGAAGTCCACGGCCTCGCGTACTTCTGCAATCGAATCCGGTATGGTCTTTCCCGCCTCGCGCGTCGCAAGCTGCATGAAGCGGTCGGCGTTTTCTTCAAGAAGATTGGCAGCTTTGCGCAGAATGTCGCCGCGATCCGTATGGTCCGACCATTCCGCATACGCCTTATCGGCGGCGTCGCACGCTGCATTAACATCCTCAGCGGTCGCGTCCGCCAGAGGCGCCTGCGTCAGGGGAACGCTCACAACACCGCTCAACTGTGCTGCCGTTTCCGGATCAGTCTCGTCCCATCCTTTGGCGGAAAGGCGCGCCCCGTCGAACAAATCGCGCGGCGCCCGTATGGCCGGATTGGGGAAGACGTTTAATCCTAACGCTTCTTCGACAGGATCGGCGACCACATCGTCCACGGACAAATCGGGATCAATCAGTTGATTGACGAACGAGGAGTTGGCGCCGTTTTCAAGGAGCCGCCGCACGAGATAGGGCAAGAGTTCCTTGTGACCGCCCACCGGCGCATAGATGCGGCTATTGACGCCGTCCTTGATCAGGCTGTCATGCAGCGCCTCGCCCATGCCGTGGAGCCGCTGCAATTCATAGTCGGCGTAGTCGCCCGCCATCTCACGGACCATGACGGCGGTCAGAGCGTTATGGGTCGCAAATTGCGGATAGAAGACGTCGGTATTCGCCAAGAGCTTGCGCGCGCATGCGGCGTAACTCACGTCAGTGAGCACTTTGCGTGTGAACACCGGATAGCTTTCAAGGCCCATGGTCTGAGCGCGTTTGATTTCCCCGTCCCAATAGGCGCCTTTCACAAGCCGCACCATGATGCGCCGGTCCGTGTCGCGCGCGATCGCTGCAAGCCAATCAAGAACGGGCAAAGCGCGCCGCTGATAGGCCTGCACAACCACCCCGAACCCGTCCCAACCGGCGAGCGCCGGATCGCGCATCAGCGCCTCGATCAAATCAAGCGAAAGATCGAGGCGGTCGGCTTCCTCCGCGTCGATATTAAAGCCGATATTCGCGTTCTTCGCGGCGATCGCTAAATCGCGAATGCGCCCGCCCAACTCTTTCAGTACACGGTATTGCTTGCCATATTCATAGCGCGGATGCAGCGCGGAGAGCTTCACGGATATGCCGGGATTGTCTTTCGGGCGGTCGCTTCCGGCGTTTTTCGCGATTGAGGCGATAGCGTTGGCGTAATCGTTGAAATATTTCAGCGCGTCCGCTTGCGTATGCGCCGCCTCGCCGAGCATGTCGTAGGAGAAGGAATAGCCGGCCTTCTTGAAGGTTTCGCCGCGGTCGTGGGCTTCCTCGATGGTCTCGCCGAGAACAAAATGTTCGCCCATGATTTTCATCGCCTGGGCTACAGAAGCGCGGATCACCGGCTCGCCCACACGGTCGAGAAGCCCTTTGGTGGCGGCGACCATTTTGCGCGCCGGGTCTTTCGCTTCGATATCGTCAAGCCAGGCGGCGGTGAACATTAAGGCGCGCGTTGAAAAATTGATCAGCGGGAAGGGGCTCTTACCGGCGTGCGCGCGCCAGTCACCCGCCTCGATCTTGTCTTCGATCAGCGCATCGGCCGTCGCCGCATCCGGCGTGCGCAGCAAGGCTTCGGCGAGCCGCATGAGGGTCACGCCCTCCGCTGTGGAGAGCCCATATTCCTGGAGAAACTTGTCGATCAGCCCGGAGCGGGATGCGTTGGCGCGCGCCGATTTGACAAACGCTTTCGCCGCGGCTTGAGCGCGCCGCCGCGGCTCCAGGCCGATATCGGCGTCGGCGATCAATTTTTTGGCGAGGGCCGTTTCGTCGATCAGCGTATGAGCGCGGATCTCGGCGCGTAATTGATCGATGGATCGGCCCATTAACCAAACTCTCCAGCTAATTCTTGCAGGTCCCTGTTACACGGGACCGAGGCTGGCTCGCCAGCCCTTTTTCGAGACCGCCGCCGAGCAATCCCGGCGATCGGCTGAGACCCGGCGGGGTCTTATTTCATATGTGCGCGAGGAAGGGCCGTGCAACTGCAGCAATCCATTGCGCCATGCGGGGTTCGTGCGTACGTAGGGGCCGAATTTCGCTTCCAGCGTCACTGAAAGGACCCGTTATGACCGAAGCATATATCTATGACGCCGTTCGCACGCCGCGCGGCAAAGGCAAATCGGACGGCGCGCTCCATGAGATCACGCCGGTGGCGATGGCGACGCAGGTTCTGCAGTCCGTTCGCGATCGCAACGAAGGCCTTGATCCCGCCGATATCGAAGATGTGGCGCTAGGGTGCGTTTCGCCGGTTGGTGAGCAGGGCGCCGTGATCACGCGAACGGCGATCCTGAACGCGGATTATCCGGAAACCACCTCCGGCATTCAGGTCAATCGCTTCTGCGCCTCGGGGCTTGAGGCTGTGAACATCGCCGCTGCAAAAGTGAAATCCGGCGAGACCGATATGGCGATCGGCGGCGGCGTTGAGTGCATGAGCCGCGTGCCCATGGGGTCCGACGGCGGCGCCTGGCCGGTCGATCCGTCGACCGCCTTCAAAACTTATTTTGTACCGCAGGGGATTTCCGCTGACCTGATCGCGACCAAATACGGGTTCTCGCGCGATGATGTGGACGCCTATGCCGTTGAAAGCCAAAAGCGCGCCGCCAAATCCTGGGAAGAAGGGCGCTTTTCCAAATCAATCACGCCCGTGAAAGATGTCATCGGCCAGGAAGTATTGGCCCATGACGAAACGATCCGCGCCAACACGGATATGCAGTCGCTCGGCGCACTACCGCCGTCTTTCGCCGGCCTTGGCGCTTTTCCGGGTTTCGACGATATCGCCATCCAGAAATACGCCGAGCTCGAAGCGATCAACCATGTGCACCATGCGGGTAATTCTTCAGGCATCGTTGACGGCGCCGCCGCCGTTCTCATCGGCAATGAAGAAGCGGGCAAAAAAGCGGGCCTGAAGCCGCGCGCGCGCATCCGGTCCATGGCGTCGATTGGATCGGAGCCGACGATCATGCTCACCGGTCCTGAGTTCGCTGCGCAAAAAGCATTGGCGAAGGCCGGCATGACCAAGGACGATATTGATCTGTGGGAGCTGAACGAGGCGTTCGCTTCAGTTGTGCTGCGGTTCATGCAAGCGCTCGACATCGATCACTCGGAAATCAACGTAAACGGCGGCGCGATCGCGATGGGTCACCCGCTGGGAGCCACTGGCGCCATGATTATGGGCACGATGGTCGACGAGCTTGAGCGGTCAGGAAAAGAGACGGCGCTCGTTACGCTTTGCATCGGCGCCGGCATGGGTACGGCGACCATCATCGAACGCGTGAATTAGGCGCAAGGCCCGCGCGTCGATGTCGCCCTTGCGTAAGCTTGTCGCTTCCGAGCCGTTCGACGAACGGCCGGCGGCGCTGCTCGCGCAGGAGCTGCGGTTCAGTTATTTCCGTGGCCTCCTGACGACATCTTTCTCCGTAATCGGCGGCGCGGTCGCGCTAAAGGGCCTCTTGATTCCTGAAGCACCGCTTACGGAGGTTTTCTTCGTCGGCGGTTTGTTTGTCCTGGTTGGAGGGCTCGTTTCTTTTGAAGGCCAAGGGCATATCATTCGCAATCTGGCGACGCGCCGCGCGTCGTCGAATTTCTGGCAGCGGCTCGCCATGGTGGCCGGACCGATCTCACTCGGTATCGGCGCTGGCATTTTGATCGCTTACTTTCTTGAAAATTTTCCTACATCCGGGAGCTAACACATGAGCTATGAAACACTTTCCATCGATCTTGACAGCGACGGCATTGCAGTCGTCACGATCGATTTGCCGAACCAGTCGATGAATGTCTGGAACGAACAATTGATGACGGACTTCGCCCATTGGGTGGACGCGTTCGTTGCGGACGACGCGGTAAAAGGCGCCGTCATTACGTCGGGCAAAAAGTCCGGATTTCTGGCCGGCGCAGATTTGCGGATGTTGGGGTCCAACGATCGCGGGCCGGGCAAAGGCGCCGATCCGTTTGAAAGCGCCTTCGCGCTCAACGCCACATTGCGCAAGCTAGAAACGAGCGGCCATCCGGCCAAAGCGCTTCTCAAAGGCGAGGCGCACGCCAAACCGGTGGCGGCGGCTGTTGAAGGGCTCGCGCTTGGCGGCGGTCTGGAACTTGTTCTCGCGTGCCACCACCGCGTGGTCGGCGACAATCCGAAAATCCAGCTCGGCGTGCCTGAAAGTCAGGTGGGTTTGTTGCCGGGCGCTGGCGGCACGCAGCGCATCCCGCGTCTCGCAGGGCTTCAAAAAGCCGCCGAAATGGCGACAAGCGGCAAGCCGATCGATCCCGCGACCGCAAAGGCTTGCGGCATTGCGCAGGAGGTCGTGGGCGCTGGAGAAACCGTCGCAAAAGCCAAGGAATGGGTGAAAGCCAATCCGAAAGTCACGCAGCCGTGGGACAAGAAGGGTTTCAAATTTCCGGGCGGCGGCGGCGCCATGGATCCGCGCGCCGTTCAATTTTTCATGGGCGCCAACGCCATGGCGCAAAAACAAACCAACCACAATTACCCGGCGATCCAAGCGATCTTGTCGTGTCTCTATGAGGGCTCGATTGTCCCTTTCGACACTGCGATCCGCATTGAAACAAAATACTTCATGAAGCTTCTTTCCGGGCCGGTGGCCAAGAACATGATCCGAACGCTGTTTATCAACAAGCAGGCGGCGGAGAAGGGCGAGCAGCGCCCGAAGGACGTGCCGCCCACGGAACTAAAGAAGGTCGGCGTCCTCGGTGCCGGTATGATGGGCGCCGGCATCGCCTACGTAACAGCGAAGGGCGGTATGGATGTCGTCCTCCTCGACCGTGACCTCGAATACGCCCAGAAAGGAAAAGCGTACTCTGAAGGGATCGTCGAAAAAGGCGTCTCGCGCGGCAAAGTGACGAAAGAAAAGGGCGAGGCGCTTCTGGCCCGCATTACGCCGACAACGGACTATAACGATCTCAAAGACGTCGATATGATTATCGAGGCGGTCTTTGAAGATCCGGATGTGAAAGCAGACGTTATCAAGAAAACCGAAGCGGTGATCGGCAAGGATGTGATCTTCGCGTCCAACACGTCAACGCTGCCAATTACGGGGCTGGCAAAGAATTCCGAGCGTCCGGATCAGTTCATCGGCATTCACTTCTTCTCGCCGGTCGACAAGATGCCGCTTGTGGAGATTATCCCGGGCGCTGAGTCAGGCGACCGGTCGCTCGCAGCGGCGCTCGACTATGTGCGCATGATCAAGAAGACGCCGATAGTCGTGAAAGACACGCGCGGATTTTACACAAACCGCGTTGTGCCGCCTTATCTCGGCGAGGCCATGATTATGGTTCAGGAAGGCGTTGCGCCAGCGCTCATTGAGAACGCCGCCAAGTCCCTCGGCATGCCTGTCGGCCCGCTGGCGCTCACCGACGAAACGTCCTTGTCCCTCGGTTACATGTTGATGGAGTCCACAAAGAAAGAATTGGGCGACGACTACAAACCGTCCGGCAACGAAGAGCTCCTGAAGAAGATGGTGAAAGATCTGGGACGCGAAGGGCGCAAGTCCGGCGGCGGTTTCTATGACTACCCAGAAGGCGGTAAGAAACATCTCTGGAAAGGCCTTGAGGAACACTTCCCGCTCTCCGACGATCAGCCGTCGCTGGAAGAGGCGAAAGACCGCCTTCTATACGCACAGCTTATCCCCGCGTCCCACTGCTACGCTGAAGAGATCGTCTTTGATCCGCAATCAGCCGATCTTGGCGCCATCTTCGGCTGGGGCTTCGCGCCATGGACCGGCGGTCCCATGAGCCACATCGACACGATCGGTATGGAGAGTTTTGTGCGCAAAGCCGAAAGCCTCGCCCAGCGATACGGCGAACGCTTCAATCCGCCCCAGTCGTTCCGCGACATGGCGGCCAAAGGCGAGACGCTTTACAAAGCTGCTTAGTGAAAACTTTTTCGCTGAAACTTAAAACGCTCCCGAGGGAGCGTTTTTTGTTTCGGTCTGTATTCGTTGGCTGACAGGATGTCTCTCTAAAAGGAAAGCCCAGCCTCGTCGTCCTCTTGCCAGCGCAGTTGCACGCGCCGTTCGATGCCGGCGCCGCGGACGGCCAGGGTCATGGACGGCGTCAACGCCTGGTAATTCGGCAGGCGCACTTTGACGCCGTTGCCGCTCATGTCCTGAACGATGCATTGAATCTCTTCGCCCGTGTCGAGGCGCAAGGTGCCGAATTTATAAGCTGAATGGCGCTCCGATTCGCGGTCCGCATGGCGCGAAACGCTAATATCGTTAATATCCATCGGCTCCGCGCTTTTGATTGCGGTTAACCGATCCTGCAAGCGTTGTTTTGAAACGCTCATGGCGAAGCCTCCCGTCCTGCCAAAAAGCGCCCGTGCCCTCAGTCCCCCAGCGCCTTGACGCAAAGCCTAGACGCGGCGAGGTTAAATTTCGCTGAACCCCTTTAAGCGCGCCGTTTTGCTGCGGCCGCAAAAACCAGCGCGGAACGGTTGACCTGATGGGAACGCAGGGCTAAATCCCCGCGTTCAGAGAATTCTCCGGGATTACCGTCCCGCCTCGATAAGGAATAAAGCCATGGCGCGCCGCTGCGAATTTACGGGCGTTGGACCCATGTCCGGCAACAACGTCTCCCACGCGAAAAACCGGACAAAGCGGCGGTTTTTGCCGAATCTGTGCAATGTGACGCTGCACAGCGAGCAACTGGACCGGTCCTTCAAATTCCGCATAACGGCGTCGGCGCTCCGGTCCGTGGACCATATGGGCGGCCTTGATGTTTTCTTGCGCAAAGCGAAAGACGACGCCCTGTCGCCAAGCGCCTTGAAAGTGAAGCGCGAACTGTCCAAAGCTTCCGCTTAAAGCGCGCCGTCAATCGCTCCCGAACCGGCGCCGTTAAGGGTACCGTGGGTCGACGAGAGGGAATGACGCGTGGAAGATGTCGTCGCCACTGAGCAGCGCTCTCCTAAACAAACACCGCTCCAGCAGTTCTTCAAGAATCTGGCTGACTTCGGCGCATCGCTGTTGCGCACCTTTGTGCTCTCCGCGATCCTGCTGCCCGTCTTGCTCGCGTCTTTTCTGACCGTCGATTTACCGCTAAGGGCGTTCGATCACTTCTTTGCGGCTCCCATTTTGCGTCCAAGCGTTTGGCTGAGCTGGGGCGGGGCGATCATGTCCCTGGCGCCGCTTCTTGCGATTCTTTATGCGCGCCGGTGGGGCGGGGATGAAGCCTCGCGCGTGGTGACGGCGTCGTGGGGCGTCGCAGCGTTGTTGGTGTTCGCTGAGATTTCTTATCTGGCGCCGCAATTGAGCGCGGAGGATTTCCCGACGACGCGGTTTGTGGCCGCCTTCGTGATCAGCGCCATGGCGGCGCAATATTTCGCCGCCGCTTTTTATGACGTAACACGCGGCGGCGGCGCATGGTGGCGGGCGCCGCTTTATGCGGCGATGGCCGCCTATGCAGTTGGCGCGTTTCTCTATTATCCGATCGCTTATTGGGGCTCCGGCGCGCCATGGCCGAACTGGATTATCGGCGATTTGATGGTGAAGCTCGTCTTCGCTTTTGCGTTTTTGCCAATCTACCACATGTTTAAGCGAACGCTGCGTCCGCGCGGCGGTTATGGCGGCGACTGGCGGTAGCGCATCTAGTTCCGCTCCAACGCTTTCGCTTCAGTCCAGAGCGCTTCCATTTCCTCAAGGCTCGCCTCGTCAAGCGTTCTATCGGTTGATTTCAGGCTCTTCTCGATATGTTCGAAGCGGCGGACGAATTTGGCGTTGGTCCGGCGCAGCGCCGCCTCCGGATCAACTTTCAAATGGCGCGACAGGTTAGCGATGACGAAAAGAAGATCGCCGAATTCGTCTTCGATCGCGTCCGCATCCTTGGCGCCGATCGCGTCCGCGAGCTCATGCGTTTCCTCTTCGATCTTGGCGAGCACATCCTTCGCGTCTGTCCAATCAAATCCAACCCGCGCTGCGCGTTTTTGCAGTTTGACGGCGCGCGTGAGCCCGGGCAGCCCGACCGGCACGTCATCGAGAAGACCGTGAGCGCCTTTCGCCGCGCGTTCTTCCGCCTTTTGCTTTTCCCATGAGGCTGTCTGCCCCTCGGCGTCGCGTTCCTCCGCGTCGCCGAAGACGTGGGGATGGCGGCGTTCCATTTTGTCGCTGATGGATTTCAGGACGGCGGCGAAGTCGAAGAGGTTTTCTTCAGACGCCATCTGCGCGTGAAAGACGGACTGGAACATCAAGTCGCCCAATTCGTCGCGCAACCCGGCCATATCGCCGCGCGCAATTGCATCGGCGACCTCATAGGCCTCTTCAACCGTATAGGGAGCAATGGTGCTGAAGTCCTGCTCCAGGTCCCATGGGCACCCGCCGTTCGGATTGCGAAGCTTGGCCATGATGTCGAGGAGGCGCGCCAGCTCGCGCTGGGCTTGCGAGTGCTTTTCGCTCATTTGTTAATCCCGCACGTGGTCTACGCCGTGGACGACATTCTTGTAGGTCGTCAACTCTTCGAGCCCCACAGGGCCGCGGGCGTGGAGCCGGCCCGTGGCGATACCGATCTCGGCGCCGAGACCAAACTCGCCGCCGTCGGCGAACTGCGTCGATGCATTATGCATGACGATCGCACTGTCCACGTCGTTCAGAAATTTCGATGCTGTGTCGTCATTCTCGGTAATGATCGTTTCCGTATGACCAGACGAATATGTCGCAATGTGATCAACCGCGCCGCCCACGCCGTTGACCGCTGCGATGGAAAGGACCGCATCCAGATACTCGGTTTCGAAATCCGCTTCGGCTGCTTCCTCAAGAGAAGGATCGACGGCCCGGCAGCGTGCGTCGGCTTTCAGATGACAGCCAGCGTCGCGCAGCGCCGCGGCGATCGTCGGCAAAAATTCCGACAAGCGCGCTTCGTCGATGAGCAATGTTTCGGCCGCACCGCACACGCCCGTGCGCCGCATCTTCGCGTTGACGGCGATGGCCACAGCCTTCTCAACGTCCGCGTCTTTGTCCACATAGACGTGGCACAGGCCGTCAAGATGGCTGAGCACCGGCGCGCGCGCTTCGGCCTGCACGCGGGCGACAAGCGACTTGCCGCCGCGGGGGATGATGAGGTCCACATCGCCGTTTAGTCCGCCTAGGATCATGCCCACCGCCGCCCGATCCGCCGTCGGTACAAGCTGGACGCAAGCGGAGGGCAGGCCGGCGTCCGCTAAGCCCTGCCGCAGTTGGTCGTGGAGCGCTTTCGACGTGCTGAGCGCCTCCGATCCGCCGCGCAAAATCGCGGCGTTCCCCGACTTCAGACAGAGCGCCCCCGCATCGATGGTGACATTGGGCCGGCTTTCATAAATCACGGCGATGACGCCGATGGGCGTGCGCACGCGTTCAATGCGAAGCCCGTTTGGGCGCACTCGTTCGGAAATTTTTACGCCCACTGGATCCGGCAGCGCTGCGATGTCGTTGAGCGCCGCGACGATGCCGTCAAGCCGGGCCGGGTCAAGTCTCAATCGGTCAACCATGGCGGCGGAGAGGCCGTTTTCGATTGCGTTTGCAACGTCGATTGCATTGGCGGCGAGGATAGTGTCCGCCGACGCCTCGATATGGACGGCGGTTTGTTTGAGCGCGGCGTTCTTTTGCTCCGTTGAGGCGCTACGCAACGCCGTCGCCGCCCGACGCGCGTCGTGGGCGATCGTGGTCATCATCAGTGACAGATCATCAATGTCAGCGGGCGCATTCATGGGCGATCCTTTACCAATCGAGGCGCAGCGCCAGTTCGCAACGTCAGATCATTGCGATGAACAACCGCGGCGCGTCTGTATCCGAGTGTTTTCTCGATACTCGCAGACTGCATCCCGGCGATCCGGCGCACCTCATCGGCTTCATAGGCGCTGAGCCCTTGGCCCACAAGCGCGCCGTCCGGACCGAAAATGCTGATGGCGTCGCCTTTGCCGAAGGCGCCGCTCGCGCTTGTGACGCCCGCCGCCAGAAGGCTCGCGCCTTTTGCTAAAGCGTCGACAGCGCCGGCGTCGATATCGATGCGGCCCTGAGGCGTTATGCGACCGGCGATCCAGGCGCGGCGCGCTGTTTCAGGGCTTTCTTTCGGCGTAAAGAGCGTCGCGCGGGCGCCGTCGAGGATCGCCTGCAGCGGGCGCTCAATTTCGCCTTTGGCGATGATCGTGGCGCAACCCGCAGCGGCGGCGATTTTCGCCGCTTCGATCTTCGTGACCATGCCGCCGGACCCTGCGCCGGCTTCGGCGTTCGGGCCGCCCGCCATCGCCGCGATCGCCGCCGTAATGTCGGTGACGACGGGGATATGGGCCGCAGTCAGCGTCGCGCGCGGGTCCGCGTCATATAACCCGTCAATGTCAGAGAGCATCACCAACGCGTCGGCGCCGCTCATCTGGGCCACATGCGCCGCGAGCCGATCATTGTCGCCATAGCGGATTTCATCCGTGGCGGTCGTATCGTTTTCATTAATGACCGGGATCGCAGCGAGGCCGAGCAACGTATTGAGCGTTGCGCGCGCGTTCAGATACCGGCGGCGGATTTCCGTATCGGCCAGCGTCAGGAGGACTTGTGCAGCGACAATATCGTGCGGGGCCAAGGCGTTTTGCCAGGCGTTCATAAGCGCGCTTTGTCCGGCGGCGGCGGCGGCCTGTTGCTCTTCCAGCTTCAACGGACCTGTCAGTCGCAGGCGTCTGCGGCCGAGCCCGATCGCGCCGGAACTAACCACAGAGACGGCCGCGCCGCGCGCTTGCAGCGCCGCAAGATCGGCTGCGAGGCTTTCAAGCCACCGGACGGCGACCGATCCGTCGTCGCTCAAGAGGAGGGACGAGCCCACTTTCACGACAATGCGCGCCGCATCGCGAATACGGGTCGCCGGGCTCATGTTTTGGTCAAATCCGCCATGGAAGCTATTGTGGCGAGGTTTTTCTCGCGTTCCAAGAGTGTTTTCCGTCAAGGGTGTAGGCAGGCGGCGAGGGAGGGAGTAGAACGCGAAGACGAATGAGCGGAGGACCTGATGCCAATACAAGAAGCGGATAAAATCTGGCGCAACGGCGAGATGGTGCCATGGGCATCCGCGACCACCCATGTTCTGACCCACGGGCTGCACTATGGCACGGGCGTGTTCGAAGGTATGCGCGCGTATGAGACGCCCCACAAGGGCGTGTGCGTCTTCCGCAACCGTGAGCATATCGAACGACTTTTCTTCTCGGCGCGCGTTTACAAGATCAATATGGCGTACACGGTCGACGAAATCATGCAGGTCTGTAAGGACGTGGTGCGGGAAAACGGCTTGTCGTCCGCGTATATTCGGCCTCTAGCCTATCTCGGCTACGGCGAAATGGGGCCGGCGTCGCAGGCTTGCGACACCGACCTCATCATCGCAGCGTTCCCATGGGGCGCTTATCTTGGCGAGGAGGGGCTGAAGAACGGGATCGACGTGGCGATTTCGTCGTGGCGGCGCATGGCCCCTGGCACGGTTCCGGCTGGCGTCAAAGCCGCAGGCAATTATCTGTCGTCGCGGCTTGTCTCCATGGAGGCGAAAGACAGAGGCTTCGCAGAAGGGATCGGCCTCGCCCATGACGGCACGATCTCGGAAGGGGCGGGCGAGAACCTCTTCGTCGTCCAAAATCGTCGGATACTCACCCCCACGGCGGCGTCGTCCATTTTGGCGGGCATCACCCGCGACACCGTGATCACACTGGCGAAAGACCTTGGCTATGAGGTGGTCGAACAGGCGCTGCCGCGCGAAATTCTCTACGCGGCGGATGAAATCTTCCTGACAGGCACCGCCGCTGAGGTTACGCCAGTTCGTTCCGTAGACAGAATAGAAGTCGGCGACGGCGAACGCCCCGTAACGCAGGCGATCCAGAACGCCTTTTTCGGTCTCTTCGACGGAAAAACAGAAGACCGTTGGGGATGGCTTGACCCGGTTGGGTAGGGAAGATTAGGCGAACGGCCAAATATACGAATGTTTTTGAACGGTAGCGTTGGGGGCGCAAAGATGAGGATCGATCACAGGCGAAATTTTCAGGCTTTAGCGAACAATCGGCGACAGGAGCGGCCATGAAGTTCCCTGTTGGTCTATTCGTTGTTTTAGGATTCGCGATTACTGCTTTTCTCATTTACGCCCATGTTCTTGGCAGCGGGAATGTAGCGAGTACGGCGGGAAACGTTAGTCGCCAAGACCAAACCCTGTCGTTTGTTAAAACACCATCTTTTGTAACTGAATATGACTTCGTTGAATCGGAGCAATCGATCTTTGATCCGGTCGAGGGCGTATCACACTTGCTCATAGACGCCCAGCTGAACAATACAGCAGAAGTCCCCGAAAATTACATGCGGGTTGTCAAGAAAATTTCATCGCAAGCTGGCTTGGGGGTTGGGTCACAAATTATTTTGGTGTTCGATCCATCTTACCAACAGCTAAACTTGACCCATGTGGACATAATTCGTGACGGACGGCGGTCGAAGTGGAATAAAAAATTATCGATCGACGTTGTTCGTCAAAGCGGACTTTTTTATCATGACGCTTTGCAAGCTTATGAGAGCGCGATTGTCGTGCTCGATGGCCTTAAGGTTGGCGACATTATCGATTATGGTTACGTGGTTTCCGGGAAACAGTCCGACTTTGGCGGGCGCTTTGCGGTAAATATTATCACAGATTTTGGGGTTCCAGCCGAACGATATACGTTTCGAGCACTTTGGCGCGGCAGAGTAAATTTTAAAAAGGTTGGTCTCGCCGCAAACATAAAGCGATCGTCGAAGAACGGCGTTTCAGTCCTTGAGATCCCCGCGCAACCGCTCGATACGATTGCGGGGAAAGACCCATTTTTTTATTCGAACGCTGATAGTGCATATTTCACATTGTCGGATTTTGGCGCGTGGTCCGACATTGGCGCTTGGGGTGAGAAATTATTTCAAATAGGGCGATCATCAGCGGTTGCAGAAATCGCTCAGAGAATTGAAGCCAATAATAAGACAGTCGATGAGCAAATAATTGCCGCGCTACGCTATGTGCAGGAGGAGATTAAATATGTGGCGCCGAAATTTGGAGAGGGCGGTTATACGCCGCTGCCAGTTGAAGCCGCCATTAGCGAGGGTGTGGGGGATTGCAAAGCCAAAACTCTTTTATTCATAAGCTTACTGAATGAATTGGGTGTTGAGGCGACGCCGGCTCTCGTCAATACGGTAAATGGTTTGTACTTACGCGACAAAATTCCGTCGCCGACGCTTTTCGATCATGTGATTGTTGGCGTCCCGCATCAGGGGGATACGCTGTGGCTCGATCCGACAATCATAAACCAGGGCGGCGATCTAGATAATATTGCAGGTGTTGATTTCGGCTTTGCGCTTCCGTTGACCCGGAGGACGCATGTTCTGAAAAAAATGAGTTCATTTGAACCTACCCCCGAGCCCGAGATAATTGCACACGAAGTAATCGATCTTTCTGACGGCGCCTATGCGCCCGGGTCACTGAAGGCGACGATGACAATTCGTAACCGCTCTGCCGATACGTTCAGATCAATACTAAATGAGATCGGCGAGGAATACGCAAAGCGACATTTGTACGGTGTTTATGCACACTTTGGAAGTTTTGAAATTTCAAATTTTGAAGTGAACGATGATCGTGAGAAAAACATTATTCAGTTTTCCTACAACGTTACAATGGATCAGCCATTCTATTCCGAACCAGAACGCAACCGACGGACTTTCACGTTCTCTGCACATTCAATAACTCCAATATTACCAGATTTTGGCAAAGCAACGCCAGCGGACGAATTAATTTATACGCAGCATTATTCGACTATCCAGCACGAAATCACCGTGAAACTAACGAAAACCATTCCATGGGATTTTTCAAATTATCGAACTGGAATCCGCAATTCTGCCTTTTCATACGAAGAGGAAATGCGGTTTGCGGAAAATACCCTAACAATTAATCGAAAGCTCATTCCGCAAAAAAAGTACATTCAAAATGATATGTATGAGCCAATTTTTGCGGAGCAAAAAGAAATGCAGAATCGGCTCATTTATAATATCTGGGCGCCATTGGACAAAGAGCTTGAAGAGCAAAAAAGTCTGGTTCGTCACCCTTCTTATGTAGATGTCAAGGATACGATTGACATGTCGGCGATGCGAAGAGAGTCTCCGCATTAAGTCACTCAGAGATATCCTCAAACCCCAGCGCTTCATAAATTACGTGGAACACATAATTCTGCTCCACGACGCCGCCGAACAAATAAGCGTGCGGGCCGTCGGCGTAGATTGTCACATCCTGACCGCCATGAGTTTCTGACCGGGACGGGATCAACGCCTGTTGGCGGTAGTTAAGGTCGGCGACTTCTTCCGCCGTCGGCGCATGGCGCTCACCGCCATTTTCTCCTGCGAAAACGGTTCCGGGCCCATTAGCGTAGACAAGCGTCGTGTACGGTTTTTCGTCGGCGGCGCGCGCATACCCGTCATCGGCTTCATCCTCCGCAAACAGGGCGTCAGCGAGACCGAGAATGTTGTTGCCCTTGGAAGGATAACCTTGAAACGACAGCGTATGCCCGTGGTCCGCCGTCGCGATGATGAGCGTGTCTTTGCTCTTCGTCATGGCGCGGGCGACCGCCACCGCTTCGGAGAACGCCTGCGCATCCCGGAGCGCGCGCGCGGCGTTGCCGCCGTGATGTGCATGATCGACGCGGCCGGCCTCGACCATCAGGAAGAAACCGTCTTTGTCTTTTGACAGAATGTTGATCGCCTTTTCGGTCATTTCAGCGAGCGACGGTTCGCCGCCGGCGTCGTTTTCGCGGTCGGCCTCATATTCCATATGCGATTGTTCAAAGAGGCCTAAAACGCGCGCATCATCTGTAAGCGCGTCGAACCCTTGCTGGTCATAGATGAAAACATGATCATCGGACTTCGCCGTCCACTCGGCCGTAAGGTTGCGCCCGTCGCGCCGGCGCCCTTTCGCGTCCGCATCTTCAGGATCGGTTTCATCCGCGGGCAGAAAATGCCGCCGCCCGCCGCCCATGGCGACTTCCAGCCCATCGCCAAACGGGAAGTCGATCAGTTGGCTGGCGATATCTTTGCAGCCGGCTTCGATCGCTTCGGCGGGGAGCGATCCATCCGTCTCCCAATTTCGATCCGCGGCATGGGCGTAGACGGCGGCCGGCGTCGCGTGGGTGAGGCGCGCAGTTGAGATGACGCCTGTGGCGAGCCCCGCCTTTTCAGCGAGTTCGCCAATGGTTGCGACGGACGCCTTCTTCGCCGAAGCGCAATCGCCGCGCGTGACAGCGTCGGAAAGAGAAATAATACCGGCTTTGGTCTTCACGCCAGTGACCATCGCCGACATCGTACCCGCGCTGTCCGGCGTTTGCGCGTCCGTATTGTAGGTCTTCGACATCGCCAAATAGGGAAAGCGCTCGAACGAAAGGAGATTTTCTTCTCCCTCTTCGCCGCGCGACTGGCCGTCATAAATGCGTGCGGCGGCGACCGTTGTCGGCCCCATGCCGTCCGCGACGAACAAGATAACATTCTTCGCCTTGCGCGTGTTCGGCTTCACGGCTTTGCGGGCCGCAAGCGTCGCTTGCCCCTCGGCGAACCAGTCCTTTTCCGAGGGCTGCGCGGCGGCGCATGACATGAGCATGCTTGTCGCCAAGCTCGCGAAAACTGAAAAACGATGGCGCATATTGGATTCCCCTTAGGCCCGAAGGTGATAACATCTGTGAATTTGTTAACGACGAATTGTGACGGGAATGCAAGCCCCGCGACGGATCGGTCGTCTGGTGTGGAGCGCCTGCTTGGGAATCGCTGATATCGGGGCTACGATTATTTGTCTTGAGCCCTAAGGAACCAATAGGGGAATTCCACATTCGACGAATAGTAACGATAGCCGCCGGTTTTTTTGGCGTCGCCTTGATCGGCGCTGTTTTCTGCTTATGGACGCCGCAACGCGCGTCGTTTGATCCCGCGGAGGCGCGCGAGGCGGCCCGGGCCTATGAGGCGCGCATTGTGCGCGACGCTTTCGGGGTGCCCCACATTTACGGCGCGCGCGACGCGGATGTTGGGTTCGGTCTTGCGTACGCCCATGCGGAAGACGATTGGGCGACCATGGAAGAGGTGCTGCTTTTTACGCGCGGCGAACTCGGCCGGCGCACCGGCAAAGATGGCGCGATCACGGATTATCTGATGGCCGCGTTCGACATCGCGACGGTGATTGACACGAAATACGAAAAGGATCTGGCGCAAGGGACCCGCGCGCTGGTTGAAGCTTATGCGGCGGGGATCAATCTTTTTTGCGCCGACCATCCGGGTGCATGCGATGGCGTTGCGCCTGTCTCCGGGCGTGACGTGGTCGCCGGTTTCGTGGCGCGAACGCCATTTTTCTATGGCCTCGATGAACATCTGAAGGCGCTGTTCGACGGCGATATAAAAACCGTTGAAGCGGCTGATCGGGCCCGTGAAGCGTTCTTGAAACTCGATCGGCGCGGCGAGCTCGGCTCGAACGCCATGGCGGTCGCGCCCTCGCGCACCGATGACGGTCACACGCGCCTGATGGTGAATTCGCACCAGCCATTCACTGGTCCCGTCGCGTGGTATGAGGCGCGGCTTAAATCCGACGAAGGCTGGGACATGGTGGGCGCGCTTTTTCCCGGCGCCCCGTTGATCCTTGTCGGCGCCGGGCGCGATCTCGGATGGGGTCTGACGGTGAATAAACCCGATCTCGTTGATGTCTTCCGCCTGGAGACGAATAAGAAGAAAAACCCGACCCAATACAAATTTGACGGCGCCTGGCGCGACTTTGAGCAGGGCGAGGCGCGCTTCCGGGTCAAGCTTTTCGGTCCGCTCAGTTTGCCCGTTAAGCGTCCGGTCTTGCGCTCGGTCCATGGGCCGGTTTTTGAAACGCCTGACGGTTATTACGCCGTCTCGTTCGCCGGCGCGGGCGAGGTGCGCGCTGTCGAACAATGGTTCAAGATGAACAAGGCCAAAAGCTTTGACGAATGGCGCGCGGCGATGGCGATGCAGGCGGTGCCGAGCTTTAATGCTGTTTACGGCGACCGCGCCGGCAACATCGCATATTTTTACAACGCGTCTATTCCGGTGCGCTCAGAAGATTGGGACTGGTCCGAAGCGGCGCCCGGCGACCGCGCCGATCTCGTCTGGAACGGCGTGCGCCCCTTTGGCTCTGCCCCGTCAGTGGTCAATCCGGAGAGCGGTTACGTCGTCAACGCCAACCATACGCCCTTTGAGGCGTCCGGCCCCGGCGATAATCCACAGCGTACAGATTACCCGCCGCATTTCGGCATCTCGGATCGGATGACGAACCGGGGCTTGCGCGTCCAAGCGCTTTTCGGCGGCGACGCTTCGATCACGCGCGAGGAATTTCTTCAATACAAGATGGATCATGTGTATGCGCCGAATTCGCGGTTGCGCAAATTGATCGATCGCCTTGTCGTCAATGAAACCGTGCGCGAAGACGCATCGCTGCAAGCGGCGGCGGCGCTTTTGAGCGCCTGGGACGGCGCGGCCCACGCAGATGATCGATCCGCGGCGCTCGCCATCCGAACCGGTCAGCTTGCTCTCGGATTCTTACTGAATGGAGAAGAGGCTCAGACACCCGACCCGGTTGCAGCCTTGCGTCAGGCGGTTGATGAATTTGAGACAGGCTTCGGGCGCATCGACCCGGAATGGGGAGAGGTCAATCGGCTGAAGCGCGGCGCGACGGATTTGCCGCTCAATGGCGGCCCGGACGTATTGCGGGCGATCTATGCGGTCGATAATCCGAAAGACGGAAGTTACACCGCAATGGCCGGCGACGGCGTCGTGGTTTACGCCGACTGGCCGACCGCAGCGACCGGCGGCGAGGGCGCGCCGGACATTCGTATCATTCATCAGTTCGGCGCCGCCACCCTCGACGAAACCTCGCCGCACTATGACGACCAGGCGCCGCTCTATTCGGCCGAAGAATTCCGTACGCCGCCAATGTCTCTACCTAAACTGGAGGCGCAAGCGACTGTCGATAAGGTAATCGGCGGCTAACGGCTCCTTGTGCGGGCTGGCGCAACGGCGTACCTCTCTCGGCCGATCAGGGTATGTTGAAGGAGCCTTTCTTTGCCGGAACGGGTTGTCATTATCGGGGCCGGACATGCGGCGGGGCAATGCGCCGCCAGCTTGCGCCAACAGGGCTGGACCGGCGAAATCTGTCTCGTGGGCGAGGAGGCTTATCCGCCCTACCAACGCCCGCCTTTGTCGAAAGCGTTTCTCGCCGGCGCGTTGACGGAAGACCGGTTGTTCCTGAAGCCGGATGCGTTTTACGAGAAAGAAAAAATCGACCTTCGGCTAGGCGTGCGCGCCGAGGCGATTGATCGGGCCGCGAAAGAAGTTCGCCTATCGGACGGCGAGACCTTGACCTACGCCAAGCTTGTGATCGCGACCGGCGCGCGGGTGAGGCGCTTGCCGCTTCCGGGTGCGACGCTGGCAGGCATCGGATATTTGCGCGACATTGCCGATGTCAAAGCGCTGCAGGCGCAGTTCTCAGAAGGCGCGCGCCTCGCGATCGTCGGCGCGGGGTATATTGGCCTGGAGGTCGCAGCGATCGCCGCAAAAGCGGGACTGCACGTGACCGTTCTCGAGGCGGCCGATTACGTTATGAGCCGCGTGACGAGTGCGCCGGTTTCAAAATTCTTTGAAGAATTGCATCGCGCCCACGGCGTCGACATTCGTTTGGGCGCCGCGATCGAGGGGTTTGAGGGCGCCGGACGGGTTGAGGAAATCAAGACGAGCGGCGGCGAACGCTTCGCTTGTGATTTCGCCGTCATTGGCGTTGGGGTTGCGCCCAATGAAGAACTCGCGGCCGAGGCCGGATTGGCGATCGATGATGGTGTTCTTGTGGATATTCATACGCAGACGGAAGACCCCGATATATTCGCCATAGGAGACTGCACGCGCCATCCGAGCGCCTATTATGGCGGACTATTGCGTTTGGAGTCGGTCCACAATGCGCTTGAACAGGCGAAGACGGCGGCGGCGACGATCTGCGGCCGTAAAGCAGTCTATGATGAAGCGCCGTGGTTCTGGTCCGACCAATATGATGTGAAATTACAGACCGTTGGGATTTGCAAGGATCGTTATGACACGGAAATTATGCGCGGCGATCCGGCGGATAAGAAATTCTCGATGTTTTACATGCGCGGCGACCGCCTGATCGCCGTCGACTCCGTTAACGCGCCGGCGGACCATATGATCGCGCGCAGGCTCATCGCCGCTGGCGGCGTTGTGGATCCGGAATTTCTGCGGGACCCGTCAACGGATTTGAAGGCGCTGCTGGCATAGAGCGCACTGCATATTTTCCTTTGTGTTGCGCGCTTTGGAAGCGACAATGATAGAACTGGATAAGAGGGACCGCCATGAGCACCGTAATCTATGAAAATAAAGGTGATGCGATTGCGCTGATCACGCTCGACCGTCCCAAGGCGTTGAACGCGTTTAACGGCGCCATGCGCGCGGATTTTCTCGATGCAATCGCGAAGGCCTCCGCGAACCCGGCGATCCGCGCGGTTGTAGTCACCGGCGCGGGGCGGGGCTTTTGCGCGGGCGCTGATGTGACCGACGTGCAGGAAGGGCGCAATGTGGAGGACATCCTGAACGCCGAATATGCGGCCTTCCTGACTGTCATCCGCACCTGCGAAAAGCCGGTGATTGCGGCGATTAACGGTCCCGCCGCCGGGATCGGCATGACAACGGCGCTCACCTGCGATCTTAAAGTGATGGCAGAAGACGCTTACTTGATGCCGGCCTTTGCGAATATCGGGCTGGTGCCCGACGGCGGCCTTTCATGGCTGATGACCCAGGAAATGGGGTACTCGCGCGCCTATCAGGCGGCGATCGAGGCGGAGAAAATCTCGTCGGAAAAATCGCTGGCGTATGGGCTCGTTAATCGCGTCGTCGCAAACGGCGAAGCTGTCGATGAAGCGCTTCGTTGGGCGGAGGAATTGTGTGAACGCGCGCCGATCGCAACCGCGCTTACGAAACGTGCTTTCCGGGCGGCGGCGCACGCTGGACTGCCGGCGGCAGCCGCGACCGAAGCGCAACTTCAACGCACGGCGATGGCGAGCGACGATTGCAAGGAAGGGATCGTCGCCCTGATGCAGAAACGAAAGCCGGTCTTTAAAGGTCAATAGGCGGCGCAAAAATCGCGGCGACGTCGACGCCTGCGCCCGTCAGCATGAAGGCGAGACCGCCGGCGACCACGAGCGCCGGGCCGAAGGGAACCTCCGTATCGCGATCAACGGACTTGCCAAGCACGACGGCGAAAATGACGCCGACGAGCGCGAGCAGCGCTGCGAGAAACACGGTGACGGGCAACAGCGCCCATCCGCCCCAGGCGCCGAGCGCAGCGAGCAGTTTTGCGTCCCCCTGACCGAGACCATCGACACCGCGAAGGCGCTTGAAGATCATGCCGATTAGACGGAACGAGAGATAACCGGCCGCCGCGCCGATCAATGCGTCCTGAAGCGGCGCGAACCGGTCGCCGATATTGGCGATGATCCCGATAAGGATGAGCGGCAACGTGATTGCGTCCGGGAGGTAGCCGGTTTCCGCGTCAATGGCGGCAAGCGCGATAAGGGCCCACAAAAAAACCGCCGCAAGAAGGGCCGAGAGACTGGGCCCCCACAGCGCGACGGCCGCCACCGCCGCGCCGGCGCCCGCCAGCTCGATGATGGGATAACGCACGGAAATCGGCGCCTTGCAGTAGCGGCATTTGCCGCCGCGAAAGACAAAACTCGCCAGCGGAATGAGATCGCTCACGCCAAGCGTCTGGCCGCAGTGCGGGCAGTAGGAGCGGGGCAACGCTAATCCGCCGAACCGGTGTTGATCCCTGGCGATCAACCCCCACATGACTGGACCGCGGTGAACGACAACATTGAGAAAACTGCCAATGATCAGTCCGAACGCCGCCGCAAATATAAATATCCACCCCATTTATTTCGACCAATTGTCCAAGGTTGATTTCCCGTTGCCCTGGCGAGGCGGACGTTGTTGCGGCTTTTGCGCACCCCCAGGCAAAGACCACAGGGCGTATTCGCGCGATTGGGGCGGGATAGAGCGCAAGCGCCCCTCGCGCGGGATCAAAACCCCAAATTTCGATCGTTTTCTGCGGGCTGACACCTGTTCATAGGTGACTCTTCGTTCTAACAAAAGGTTAGGTTTTGTGCTCTCTTTAGCAATGATACACCGGAGCGTCTTGCGGGATGCAAGGGTTAACCCTTGCAACACGATTTGGTAGGATTGCGTAGGTAAATTAAGCAGTTAAATGCTGGTCGGCGCAAGAAACAGAGGTAATTTTGGCGGCGGTTGAGGATAATTCGATCATGGGCTCCGGTCCTGAGAGCGCGCCGCCGGCGTCCGTTACGGACAAGCCGCCAAAAAGGTTAACGCGAAAACGCAAATCTGGCGACTTTGGCCCTGCGCCAAAAATCCTCGAATATTTGCTGCTGGCGCTCGTGGCGCTTGCCTCCGCGCGGCTCTTTTGGCTGATCTTCGCGCCGTTGCCGATCGCGGACACGCCGGCGCCGGTCATTCGCCCGACGGTGAGCGACAACAACACGGTGGACGCTAGAAGTCCCTTCACGCCGATGGCGGAGACCGTTGAAGCGGCGGCGGTCGCCGCCGCCGCGCCTGAAGAGGTCCAGGAGACGGCGCTCGATCTCAAGCTCCATGGCGCGTTCGCCGAAGGCGACAAGGGCTCGGCGATCATCAGCACGCCGCAAGGCAAGCAAAAGGCGTTTCGGATCGGCGATGAAATCACCAACGGCGTTACGCTGAAAGAAGTCTATCCGAATTACGTGATCATCAACTCCAATGGGATTGATGAGTCTCTGAAATTACCGAAAGACGTTGAGATTGCTGCGACGGCGCCGGCGCGCGCGCCGCAGCCGGTGCGCGGGTC
>CAWUIM010000024.1:0-41580 GCA_963922595.1 uncultured Parvularculaceae bacterium | reverse complement strand
GCGGCGGCTGGCGCGCTGGGCTTGGCCGCCTATCGCGCCGGCGTCTCGCCGCAAGACAAAGCGCAGCGGCTCTTGGAGCTGGGCGCCAGCGGCGCAAAAGCCGCGATGGTGGGAGATGGTCTGAACGACGCGCCGTCGCTCGCTCATGCGCATGTTTCACTGTCTCCCGGCACGGCGGCGGACGCGAGCCAGGCGGCCGCAGACTTTGTTTATCTCGGCGAGGGTCTTTCTCCGATTGTCGAGGCGGTGGATGTGTCGCGACAAGCGCGCCGCCGCGTCCTTGAGAATTTCGCTTTTGCGGCCCTTTACAATGCTTGCGCAATTCCGCTGGCGGTTTTTGGGTATGTGACGCCCCTGATCGCCGCGCTTGCAATGTCGGGGTCGTCGATGGTGGTGACATTGAACGCCTTGCGTCTTGCCGGCGGACGGACGCGTAAAGGCGACACGCCAGCATGACGGGGCTTTTGTATTTGATCCCTATTGCGCTTTTTTTAGGCGCGCTTGGTCTCGCCGCCTTTTTGTGGGCGCTGCGGTCAGGTCAGTTCGATGATCCCGACGGCGCCGCTGAGCGAATCTTGCTGGACGATGATCTTGACGAATAATCTTACAGGCGAGGATTAAATGGCGCCGCGGATGTCTCGATAGGCGTGCCAGCTTGCATGGCCGAGCAGTGGAAACGCTATTGCAAGGCCAACAAAGAAAGTCGCGACGCCAGCCGCAGTAATCACGGCGATCAGCCATGCCCATAAGAGCATGGCGCCGAAGTTTTGATTGACTGCTTTTAGTCCAACGCCGATGGCCGTGAAGAAATCCGTACGTTCATTCATCAGCATAGGCACAGAAACGACGGTCAAAAGATAAATCGCAAACGCAATCCCGCCGCCGATCACTGTGCCGATCGCGATCATTGCAAGGCCAGGACCGGTAGAGATTGCAAAGCTCAGAAATTGATCGAGCGGCAAATAGTTGCCTGTGGTAAACAACGCATAAAGCAACATCGCCATGCGCGCCCAGACGAGCGCCGCGAACATGAGAAAGAAGCCGATATAGGCCAGTTGCATCGGCGAACGCGGTCCGGCGAATTTCACGGGAAAAAGGCGCGGCGTCTCGCCGGCTTCAAGGCGCCGGCTCATTTCATAGAGGCCGACGGCCAGAAGGGGACCAAAAATTGCGAAGCAACCAAACGCAACGGGAATGAGCGAAGCGTAGCCGGTCTCCCACAAGAGATAAGTAATGCCGACGCCGCCGCCGATCACGAGAACGCCGTAGCCGAGGCTCAGATGCGGCGCGCGCGCCAAATCGCGAAACCCTGCGCCGAGCCAGCGCCACGGCGCGTCCATCGTGAGCTGCGATATCACAGCGTTCTCTATCGTCGTGTTTGACATGGACCCATCTCACCTGAATTTCGTAATTTTCTTTTGATCTGTATCAAATTCGCGTTCAGAAGCAGCACGCCCAAAAACAGCAAACTATGGGGATTGGTCAACGATGTTCGGCCAGTCAAACTCGTTGCGACCGCGCCCGACGCGTTAATAGTGTTCGCAAGTATGCGCCTCTCATAAGTGTGGATATCTCGAGGACGTCACCACCCCCCGCAAAACCATTAGCGCGGACGAATTCCTTCCATCGTGTCAGGTTGCACTCGTATCCGATGCCGAATGAACCGCTTGCGCCCTGGTCGACGGTCGGGGGTGCGGCTCCGAATGTATAGAAATGACGAAACGACTTGATGAAGATCTGTCGTAGCTTATTCAAATGAGCTGTTCTAAGCCTGTGGCATATACATTTATTGTCAGCAGGCGCAGCAGATTGGACCTACGCATGAGACGATTGCTTCTAAGCGGTTTTGTGATTTTAACGCTCGGGCTCAGTGCGGCTGTTTATTGGCTCTTCTACGAAAACCGCCCGCCGAGCGAAGGTGATTTCCCACTTGATATAATCGCCCTTCGCGAGGCGGCTTCATCGATCTCCGGTCCGGGTCCGAGCAGGATTGAAGTGGAGACGATCTATCGCTCGAAAGTCCCGCGTATAGGGCTGATAACCGGGACCGACTGGGGTGATCTGAAATTTGTCCGCAACAGCTATCGGCTTGCATATCGCGATTTCTCGATTGTGCTTGAGACCGGTAGCAACGAAGAAAAGGCGCTATCCGACCGTTGGACCGTCAGCTATGACGCCGCCGCCTGGGACCAGATGCAGCGCGCGCTTTTAGTGGCTAAAATGATCCTCGTCACCCATGAGCATTGCGATCATATCGGCGGACTGTTGCAGAGTCCGAATTGGAAGAGACTTTTACCCAAGGCGATTTTGAACGAGGACCAGTTTCAAAATACGCCGGAGTGCACGGTTTGGCCGGCGGGCTCGCGAGATGAATTTGAGCCGTTGCCGTTTGAAGGACTTCATGCAGTGGCGCCGGGCGTCGTGTTGATCCGTGCGCCGGGCCATACGCCCGGTTCGCAAATGGTTTATGTTCGCCGCGAAGACGGAAAAGAGTATCTCTTCACAGGCGACACAGCGTCATCGCTCGACAATATACGGCTTCTTCGACCGCGTTCTCGCTATGTCATGATTACCGGCGGGCACGAAGATGATCGCGACGCGGTCTTTCTCCAGACGATTGCGATCAAACGATTGGCGGACGACGTCCCTGATCTTATTCTTGTGCCAGGGCATGATGAAGTGGCGCTTCATGCCCTTGAGGATGCTGGATTGCTTGTTCGCGGATTTTCGGCGCCGTAATTGGTGCGGTCTGTTTTCATCACACGAACGCATTTTACAACACCGGCCACAATATAAGGGGTAATGATGGGAGACTGATCGGTATTGCCGACGGCGATCAACGTTTACAATCGCAGCAATGAAAGCCCTGATCGCCAAATCACCTCGCACGGCTCCGTAAATCTCGATTTATGGAAGGCTGGTTGGATTTGAACGTCGCCACTGCCGGGAAGCCGGAAACGGCGTGAGAGAAATCTGGTAGGACGTTAATTTTGATGGTGCCCCCACACGGACTCGAACCGCGGACCTACTGATTACAAATCAGTTGCTCTACCAGCTGAGCTATAGGGGCCAGAGCGGCTGGGTACTAAAACTGGGTTGAGGATGCAAGGGAGAAATCGCAGCGCCCGCCGCGAAAGCCGCCGGGCGCGCCTTGGGACGATAATCTAAGGGCGGCGGCCCAGCGTATTCTCAGCGTGATTGAGAGAAATTCAGACGAAGGGTCCTCCAGGCGACTTAGCGTTTTCTTCGACGGCGCCTGTCCGCTTTGTCAGCGTGAGATTAGTTTTTACCGCAAACGCCGCGGCGCCTCCGAGATTGAATGGGTGGACGTGAGCGCCCTCGAGCGCGATCCGGCGCCCGGCCTTTCCGCATGCGACGCCATGGCCCGTTTTCACATTCGTGACAGGGACGGGCGTCTCTATTCAGGCGCTCATGCGTTTGCGCGCTTATGGCGGGCGCTGCCGGAATTCCACTTTGTCGGCAGGTGTGCGGAAAATCCCTTGGTGCTCTGGGTGCTGGAACGCGCCTATCGCCTATTTTTGAGAATCCGTCCCGGGCTTCAAAAATTTGCGGCGCATCGGACGGATGCGGCATCCGGCGTGCGTTAGGGCCAATTCGCGTTTCGCAGATTGGGCCTGCGCCGGGTGTCGCGCGAAATGGCGAGTGGCGTTCGCAGGTTCCTTTGTGTAGGGATGAGTATCGAACGATATAAGTGGGACGCCCAGAAAAGGCCATGGCCGAGAATTCGCTGACCCTCAAGCAGTTTCGCTATCTCGTCGCTCTCGACGAAACAAAACACTTCCGTCGCGCGGCTGAGCGCGCCGGCATCAGCCAACCATCGCTAACCGCTCAAATACAAAATCTGGAGGAAGCGCTCGGCGTCTTGCTTGTGGAGCGATCGAGAACGGGCATTGTCTTCACGCCGGTGGGCCGCGAAGTCGTGGCGCGTATTCGGCCGATCCTTGAACAAGTCCAATCGCTGACCGATTTTACTGCGGGTGCGCAGCGCGGCCTCACGGGCACGATCCGCCTCGGCGTCAAGCCGACGCTGGGGCCCTATCTGTTGCCTCATGTGGTGAAACGTCTGCATCGTGAATACCCGGATCTTAACCTTTACATCCGCGAAAACGCCCCGCGCGCGCTTGAACGCGAGTTGGCGGAGGGCGTCCACGATATGATTTTGGCGCAATTGCCGGTCACCAACTCCGAATTCACGACCAAAAGGCTTTTTCGCGAGCCGCTTTACTTGGCGGTTGCGGCTGATCATCGGTTGGCGCGGGAAGAAGTCATCCGGCCCAATGAGTTAAAAGGGTTGGAAATTCTGTCTTTGACGCCTGAATTCCATCTTCACGATCAGATTATTGACATCTGCAAAGACTTCGGCGCGCAGCCAGTGCGCGATTATGAAGGGACTAGCCTCGACGCATTGAGACTAATGGTGGGCATGGGCATGGGCGCGTCCTTCTTTCCTGCGCTCTACGCCCGATCCGAAATCCCGGCGCGCGGGGAGGTAAGCGTTAAAAAACTGCAAGGGCGTCCCTTTATCCGATCAATCGGCCTTGTATGGCGCAAGAGCGCCGGGCGCGCTGACGCCTACTACGAAATTGGGGCCGCCATTAAACAGGTCGTCGCGAAAAAATTCCCGGATTTGGTGGTTGAGGGATAGTTCTCATGTCGGGCGCAGGGGCTTTACTCTGAATATTGACTTTTTTGTCCGCCCAAAGGCCTCTGATAGGAATATTCTATCAAAAAACCGTGGTTGATCCACTTGAGTAGACATCCGTTGCGCTCCATTTACGGGGCAGAACGGGATCCCTTCCGGCACAAATTCCCGTTCCCGGCGCGCTTTTAGTCCCTCCCAAAGTGCGAAGCGCGTTTTAGCTCCGCCCCGTAGCCCCCGGGGCGGAGCTTTATTTGGAGACGACGAAAAATGGCGTAGCGGACGGGATATTGAGTTTACGAAGGCGAATCGCTGATCCAAGCGACCTATTTCTTCGTTCAAATTAATGGCGGGTTATGACCGCCGCCTTTGCGTGCAATTTCATTATTAACACATTCGCGTTACCGCTGAAAAAGAAGGCCATTTGTCTGGAATAACCGACCCATGAGTGAGAGTGTAATTGAAAAAAAGATCACGCTTGCGGTCTTAATGAAATGGTTTGGCCGTATCCTCGGTCCTGAACGCGATTTTTATTGGCTGGTCGTAATTTACGGTATCGGCATCAGTCTGTTGTCGCTGGCGACGCCGATTTCCGTTCAGATGCTTATCAATACAGTAGCGAACACAGGGCTGGCCACGCCTTTGGTCGTGTTGTCGCTAGCGCTCTTCGGCCTTCTTCTGATTTCCGGATTGCTGAACGCTTTACGTGTCCACTTAATGGAGATTTTCGGGCGGCGGTTCTATGCGCGGCTTGTGTCCGAAATTACGCTCAGATCCGTCTACGCGCAGAACCCGTTTTTTAGCGACGACGGCAAGAGCGCGCTCTTTAACAGATACTTTGACATCATCACCGTACAGAAGACGATACCGTATTTGCTGATCGGGGGATTTACTGTTCTGCTTCAAGCGGGCGTGGGCTTCATCCTGGTTTCGCTCTATCATCCGTTCTTTCTCGCATTCATTATTGTCATCGTGTTGCTGCTGGCGCTGATTTGGATCATTTGGGGCAGGGGCGCAGTGCGAACGGCGATTAATCTTTCGCAGAAGAAACATCAGACAGCCGCGTGGTTGGAAAGCCTCGGCTCGTCGAACGGTTTTTATAAATCTGAGCGCCACATCGAGCGCGCAATGCAGCGAACAGATGAGGAGACAGCGGGTTATGTGGAAGAGCATCGCCGCCATTTCCGGTATCATTTTGCGCAAACACTGAGCTTTCTTCTTATCTACGCAGCTGCGAGCGCGATCCTCTTAGGGCTCGGCGGCTGGCTGGTTATTCAGGGCCAACTAAGCCTTGGCCAGCTCGTGGCGGCTGAGCTCGTTCTTTCGGCGGCTTTCTTCGGTGTATCGCAACTCGGCTCTTATTTGACGTATTTCTACGATCTGTGCGCATCGATCGAGGAGTTGTCTCTCTTCTACGACGTGGCGCAGGAAGAGCCCACGGGGAAAAGATCGCCAGTGCGGGCGGATTCCAGTCTTGTCTTCAAAGAGGTTAAAGGCGATGCGCGCGGGCGCCCCGCCGTGCTCGACTTCACCGTTGATAGCGGCGCCATGATTATCGCCGGCGCCGCTGACCATGGCGTCCAACGCCTCATGACCAATTTATTAAAGCGCCACGATGAGATGAAAAGCGGATATATCGCGCTTGGCGGTTATGATATTCTTGATACGGAAGTCCATGCGCTTCGCCAGGAAATTATCGTTTTAGACCGGCCAACAATCATCGAAACGACAATACGCGATTATCTTGATCTAAGCGCCGCTGAGGGCGCACCAGACCGTGTTCTCGACGTTCTGGAGCTTGTGGGGCTGCAGTCCGTTATCGTAAAGCTCGACCAAGGGCTAGATGCGCCGCTTGCGGCGACCGGTTGGCCCTTGTCAATTACAGAGACGATGCAACTGAAATTGGCGGCTGCAATTTTGGCGCGCCCTCGCGTCCTCATCTTGAACCAGCTCTACGATTTGGTCGCCGCGCCATGCATTGAGCGCGCGATCGCCCATTTGCGGCGCGATCCAGCGATTACAGTGATTTATTTCTCCAATCGCGACGTCGACTTGGGTTGTCAGCAATTTCTCTATCTGGACCTGACGGAGCAACGGTATCTGCCGTCAATTACTGAACTTCGGCAACGTCTTTATGCTGATAATGAAACCAACATACATCATCTCGATGAAACGGGCAAAACACCGCCCCTGACCACTATCGGAGGATAATGGGTGCCGTTTCGCGATCAGCATATCAAGCATTTCAAGACGTTGGCTTCAATCAGGACGCCTCGCCTGATAGCGGTGGTCTCCTGGTTGCTTATCGCCGGGTCATTGATCGTCACAGCATTTCTGTTTTTTGCGCCCTGGGTGCAAACGACGGCGGGCGCCGGCACGGTTACGGCGTTAAATCCCAATGACCGCTTGCAGGAAATCAACGCGCTCGTTCCCGGACGCATTCAGGAATGGTATGTGCGCGATGGCAGCGCGGTTAAGATGGGCGACCCAATTGTCCAGATTGTTGATAACGACCCTTTGTTACTTGACCGTCTTGAGGCGGAGCGAAGTCAAATTATTGCGAAACTAGAAGCGGCACAGACTGCTCAGAAAACCGCCACAATCGATCTTACCCGAATGAAAGACCTTTACGATAAAGGTCTCGCCGCGCGCCGTGAATACGAACAGGCGCAAATCAGAATTGAAGAGCTTCGCGCCCGGGTCGCGGAGGCGGCGGCGGAATTGAACCGGGTCGACGTGAACTTATCTCGGCAATCGGCGCAAATCGTTCGTGCGCCGCGGGACGGGGTTATCCTGCGTGTGAACGCTGGCGACGCGGCGACCTTCGTGAGCGCGGGCCAGGTGATCGCCACGTTCGTGCCGGATAATGTCGAACGCGCAGTTGAGGTGTTTATTGACGGCCGTGACGTGGCGCTGGTTCGTCCGGGCGCAAAAGTCCGCATTCAGTTTGAAGGCTGGCCGGCTGTCCAATTCAGCGGATGGCCGTCGGTCGCCATCGGCACGTTCGGCGGCGAAGTCGTCGCCATCGATCCGTCAGCGGATGCCATGGGGCGTTTTCGTGTTCTCGTTACGGAGGACAAGGACGATCCAAACCCTTGGCCTGATCAGAATTTCATTCGCTTTGGAGCCAGCGCAAGAGGGTGGATTTTACTGGAGCGGGTGTCTGTCGGCTTTGAGCTATGGCGGCAACTGAATAATTTTCCGCCTGAATTTACGGCGCCGTCGAATTCGACCGGGATCAATTCGGAAGGCGGGGGCGGGTAACGCTGTGCGTATTGCAGTTTTTGTTTTCGCCGTTCTGATTAATCTGACCGGTATTGGGGTGAGCGCCGCGCAAGCTACCGACCAATCGCGTACCGCGCTCTCCGCCGACGAGGTTCTGGCTTCATCGGCGACACATTTTCCGCAGATATTAGAAGCGCTGGCGCGGCGCCGAGCCGCGGAAGGTGATGTGTTAGCGGCGGACGGCGCCTTTGATCTCGTTTTCAGCGCTGACGGATTTGATCGTGTCTCCGGATTTTGGACGGGCCGTGTCGTCAATACGCAAGTGAGCAGAAATTTACGCGCATTTGGCGGATCGGTTTACGGGGGCTACCGCGTCTCCGACGGCACTTTTCCGATCTATGAGGATATCAATTTTACGAATACCGGCGGCGAAGGAAAAGTCGGCGCGATTTTTTCTCTGCTGCGTGACCGTACGATTGATCAACGGCGATTTCAGACAAGGGACGCCCGTTTCGCGCTTCAGCAAGCAAATCTGGAAGTGTTGCTCACGCGGATCGGCGTGCAGCATAAAGCGCTTGTCGCTTATTGGCGGTGGGTGGCGGCCGGGCATCAGTTAGCGGTTTATCAAAACCTCCTCGACATCGCGCAAAAGCGCGAACGCGGATTGGAAGAGCAAGTGCGCCAGGGCGCAAGAGCAGCTATTTTTATTACCGAAAACAAACAAAACATTACGCGCCGTCAGCGATTGGTGACGGAAGCCGAACGCGATCTCGCTGTGGCGGCGAACGCATTGTCATTTTACTATCGCGATGAAAGCGGCGCGCCGCGTCCACCCGAGCTTCGTCAATTACCGCGGACGTTTGAAAACGGTGATCAATCGCGCACACGCGGGGCCGATGAGACGATTATGGCGTCGCTAGCCCAACGGCCTGAGCTTCAGATTCTGCAAACGACACTGCGGCGTGCGCGACAAGAAATTGAACTTGGAAAAAATAATCTGAAACCGCGACTCGACTTGAACGGCGAGGTTTCGCGCGACTTTGGCTCGGTCGCCGAAGGGGGAATATCGCGGGATTCCACAGACGTTATTGTGGGGTTTCGCTTTTCAGTGCCTTTTCAACAGCGCGAAGCGCGTGGCCGGCTGCGCGCCGCTCGGGCGAAAGCCGACGCGCTGGAGCAAGAGCAACGCAGATTACGCGATCAATTGGAAATTGAAGTCCGCAATATTCTGATCGATCTCGATACGTCTGAAAATTTGACGGATCTCGCGCTACAGGAATTCGAACAATCAGAGACGATGAAACGCGCCGAACAGGATCGGTTTGCGAGCGGCGCCAGCGATTTTTTTCTCGTCAACATAAGAGAAGAAACAGCGGCCGAAGCGCAGACACGCTATTTGATCGCCATACTGCAACAGCAGGTGGCGCAAGCCAATTTTGATGCGGCGACAGTCAATCTTGAACGGTTTGGCATTAGTGACGTGATGTGAGCGGGCGAACGCGCACATTTTGGTTCCGACATCCCCCAAATTCGGTTGGAATTCGACGTAATCCACGCTTCTGGCGAGGTTCTACCAGGCACAGCGTTTTGCGGGCGGCCGCGGGTCGCGCGCGCCGGTTTTTGTGGTAAAGACGAAGCCTTGTCGCGACAGCACAAACGGATAATCGACATGGCTGATCCTATTCTAGTGGCCGATATTGGCGGGACGAACGCGCGCTTCGCGCTCGCTGAACCGGGTGACGCCGGGCCCGTCGTGCGTAACGCGCAGACGTTTCGCGCAGAAGATTTTGAGACGATACGCGACGCCGCTGACGCCTATTTCGAGTCCGTCGGTGAAAAAGCGCGGCGCGCCTGTTTCGCAGTGGCCGCTCCCGTGGGCGAGGCGGAGATTACGTTTACCAATTCACATTGGACGTTTCGCCCCGATGAGATCGAGCAATCGCTGGAGCTCGACAGGCTTCGGATCATCAACGATTTCTACGCCCTCGCGGCGGGCGTCGGGCACATTCCGAACGATGGGTTCGTGGCTGTGAAAGCCGGGGACGCAGACCCCTCGGCGCCGATGCTGGTGATTGGGCCGGGGACGGGTCTCGGCCAGGCTTTAATCGTCCCCACGCCGACCGCCGGCGCAGTCATTGTTTCGACTGAAGGCGGCCATGTGAGTTTTGCGCCCCGTGATGAAACCGAAATTGCCGTTATGAAATTCATTGCTCGCGAGCACCCGCGGGTCTCGGTCGAACGGCTCTTGTCAGGGCGCGGATTGGTGAATATTCACCGCGCGCTTTGCGCCATCGAAGGGGCGCAGCGCGTTTCGCTCCAGGCGAATGAGATTACAAAAGCCGCGATCGACGAAAGTTATCCGATCGCTGTGAAGGCTGTAGATATGTTTTGCAGCGTTCTTGGCGCGGTAACGGGCGACGCCGTTTTGTCCACCGGCGCGCGAGGCGGCGTCGTGCTCGGCGGCGGCATCTTGCCAAAGATCAAGGACGTGTTTCTCAATAGCGATTTTGAACAGAAGTTCCTAAGCAAGGGCCGGATGCGCGCCTATGTTGAGACGGTGCCCATTAAGTTGATTGTCGCCGAAGGCGCGGCGTTATATGGGGCCGCCGCGTCCTTGTCATAGGTGACGGCTCAACTTGAAAAAAATTATGCGTATAATGAATGGGCGTTCCGTGAGGGCGCAATAGGGAATCCGGCTTGTGCGGCGATGATTGATGTTTGGCGCCGCATTTGGTCAAGGACGCCGAGTATCCGGTCCTACACGTCAGATATTTGCAATTTAGAACTATTTAACCCGTACGGCGCATTTCAGTTCTTGCGTCTATGGTCGCTTTTTGCGGGAAACACTGGCGCGCTGCTGACAGCTTAAAGGCGAACCCAGTGTCCATCGGCGGTTCCCTTAGTCCTGCGACGGGTTCCAAAGGCTCCATTCTTGATTCATATCATTCCAAACGACTTACGACGAAATATTACTATGCAAACGCAAAAAGATGCGCTAACTGAATATTGATGGGGGAGGTTTTGGCGTTTCGCCGCCCATCATTTGAAAAACATCCGCATTGATGCGGAAAACGAAACGACGCAACGAGCGGGCGCTCTGTTTGCGTGTCGTTCTTTAAATGAACAGCGTTTCTGGGGGGAGACGTTATGGTGGATCGGGAGGAGTGGCGCGACGCGTTCGCGTCCGTAGATCACGAAAAGCAGACTTCGAGCAATGTTCTCTTTGAGAAGTCTGATGACAACCTAGATATTGCGTTCGCCGGGTACCGTAAGCGACGAAAACGGCCGGTAACGGAAAAGATTACGCAGAAAAAATCAGCGACTATTCTAGCCAACCGCGCGCTCTCGGTATCAGAACCGCCGGCGCTGCTTGGGTCAAGCGCAGCCATGAAAGCGCTGCGCAAAGAGATAGAGATTTTCGCCGCGGAAGAAGAGCCGGTCCTTATTTGCGGTGAGACGGGGGTCGGCAAGGAACTGGTCGCTCTGGAATTGCATCGCGCCAGCGGCCGTCGAGATAAACCGTTTCTGGTGCGCAACGTAAGCGGCGTTTCGCCTGAGCTTGCCGGATCGGAGTTTTTCGGCCATGTGAAAGGCGCATTCACGGGCGCTGTTAACAAGAAAGACGGCGTTTTCGTTCTGGCTAACGGCGGCGTGTTGCACCTTGATGAAATCGGAGATCTGCCGCTTGACGCGCAATCGCAATTTTTGCGTGTGATTGAAGACGGCGTTGTGACGCCGGTCGGCGGCGTACAGCCTCAAAAGGTCAATGTCCGGATAATCGCCGCAACGAATGTAAACCTTGCCGACGCCATCAGAGAAAAACGGTTTCGTGAAGACTTGTACCATCGCCTGAACGTCTTGCGTATTAACGTGCCGCCCTTGCGTCAGCGTGGGGAAGACATAATCGAAATCGCAGAATACTGGTTGGCGCGACGGGGCGCTGAAATGGGGAGCACGGCGATATTAACAGCGCCGGCGAAGAAAAAACTTCTCGCATATTCCTGGCCTGGCAACGCGCGTGAGTTAAAGAACACTGTTATTCGTGCGGCTGTTCTTGCGGAAAACGGCTCCATTAAAGCGCGCCATATCACCATGGATCCGGACCAGCATCGGGCGGGCGAGGCGGGGTTTAACATCGCCGCGGGTAAAAAGTTGACGGCGCATTATTTGACGGCGAGAGCGCTCGATCAGACTGGCGGAAACGCCTCAAAGGCCGCCAAATTAACGGGTCTCAGCCGCAGCACCTTTATGGCGCTAAAGAAAGAGCTGCAGGACAATAATCAGACAACAGAGGAGTTGGCCGAAAGCCTGTGCGCCATGTTAGCGCTCAAATGCGGCTGACCACCGGCTGATATGACGATGATTGCGATGATTGGGAGGGTATTCGCGTGAAAAAGTTATTCATGACCAGCGCAGCGACGATATTTGCGCTGGGGGGCGTGGCCGCCGCTGAAGATAGCGCTCAGGCGCCGGATCGGCCGGCCGCCACAGCGTTGGCGCCGACGCCGACAATTCAGGAAGATATTGTTTATCTTCGCGACGTTATCGCCGTGCAGACGCTACGGCTCGATGAGGCTGAGCAAAACCTTGTGCGTCAGGGCAAATTGATCGAGCTGCAAGAGGAAAAGATCTCAATTTTGGAGGCGGAATTAAACGCGGCGCGCGCAACGCTTGGCGAGCGGGCCGTGTCGTTGGATGACGCCGCGCTCCGGCGCGTTGATGCTGCGGTTCGCGGCAAAGATGTTCACGTGGTGAAAAGCGGTGATACGCTTTATAGCATCGCGCGCTCCATGGGGGTTTCGGTGGATCGACTTGCGAGCACCAACAATATTCGCGAGGCGAGCCAGATTGAAGTCGGGCAGGTCATCAGAAATCCGGTTGCGCCGCCGCGTGTTGCGTCTGCGCCGCAGGCGCCGCCGAAATCGACATCGTCGAGGCCGACATCGCCAAGATCGCCGACGGCGCCCACTCAGCCCACCAAACCGGCGGCCGAAAACAGCCCTGTTCAAAGGCTTGCGGCGAATACGACGCCCCCGGCGCCGGGCCCGCAGGATGATCCCGCAATCCAGGATCGCGCCATCAATCAGCAACGAAAACGAGAAGAGCCTGATACGTCTCTGCCGACCGAAGTCGGCGTGCGGCCGGAGGAAGATCGCGAAGCGCCGTATCTTGCGTTGTTTTCCGATATCGCCGGAATCCTGACGCCGAAAGGCAGTCTTTTTGTGGAGCCTGCCTTAACGGTCACCGCCTCTTCTGATAATCGCTTTTTCTTTGAGGGTGTGGAGATTATCGACGCCATCCTCATTGGCGCTATCGAAGCAACCGATACGGATCGAATAGCGATCACTGAAAGCCTCGGATTGCGTTACGGGTTGACGAATAGATTGGAAGTGGATGTCGCGCTGCCTTACGTCTATCGAGAGGACCGCGTTTCCGGCGTCGCTATCGACGACCGAACGGAAGTGGACGACGCGCGCTTTGGCGCCGGGTTGGGTGACGTAAGCCTTGGGCTTCATTATCAATTGAACGAGGGCAAAAAGTGGCCGTATCTTATCGCGAACCTGCGCGCCAAAGCCCCGACCGGCAATGGTCCGTTTGACGTCGAGCGCACGCCGGGCGGGCTGGAGACCGAATTGGCGACCGGCTCTGGCTTCTGGTCGGTTGAGCCGACCCTGAGCTTTATCCTGCCGAGCGACCCAGCGGTTATATTCGGCAATTTCGGTTACCAGAAGAATTTTGCAGTTTCGCCCAACGAATTAATTGGCGACACAACAGTGCAGGAGTTTCGGCCCGGCGACGCGATTGTCGGCAGCCTCGGCGTCGGCCTGTCGTTAAATCCGCGCCTGTCGATGAACCTTGGGTACGATCATCGGTATTTTCTGGAAACGGAAACAATTACCGAAGGGCTCGATGCGGCGGGGAACCTCATTGTGTTGAGGTCGCGGCAATCGCCCACAACCGTCAGCAGCTTCCTCTTCGGCGGCTCTTACGCCATCAATGATCGCGTCCGGTTTAATCTGAACAGTTCATTCGGCGCCACCGACGAAGCGCCGGATTTCCGTGTTTCAGGGCGTTTACAAATCAGGCTTGCGGATTAGGCGATCCAGTCAGAACGACAAGAGCTCAAGGACCTGAGTCTCTACCCGCATGGACGACATGGCGTTGCGTGTCCCGGCAAGGTCGATCGCGCTTGTGAAGTTCGGAATAGCAATGTTGAGTTGCACGTTCCGCGAAATGACGGTGCCGTCGATCGTATTGTTGATGACCGTCTGTGTGGTGTTCGGATCAAATATCACGGTCGCCGCCGGTCCGCCGTCAAGGCCGGGCGCCGTTGCGCTGAGGCCAGTCTGGACAGTGATATCGGTGAGGGTGACGCCAAAATCGATTAGCAATCCAGAAACGAAATATCCGCCGCGTTGTTCGCTGAGTTCCTCTGTCGTTAGCGGAATCTCTTCGGCGAAAGGATCAGGGGTGGGCGTGGCCTCAACCGTTGCAGCGCTCGCCGCGTTCATGGTCATGATGAGACTGGTGTAGGCGCCAAGCATGATCAGTTTCTCTCCGGCACAGAAATCGCGAACCCTGAGAAATAGGAACGTGTTTGCGCGAGCGTCGTTTGTTGCAGTGTTTCACGATCGAACGCCCGGTCAATCGGTCCCGTGGGCGTAAGCCGCCAATCCCTTGGGCTGTTGAAATTCGCTTTGCCGGTTTGCACGTCGCTGCGAATGAAGAGGACGATACCGTCCCAGATTTCCTCGAACTTTTTCCGGTCCTGCATGACGAGGCCGCGCGACGGGTCGCCATAAAGAACTGTCTTATCCGTGATGCCTTTGATGACCACAAAATGCTTGTAGCCCTTAACGTCAATGAGCCCGATGCCGGGCACGCCAATTTCCTGAATGCGATCCAGGGTCAATCGAAAACCGTCAGCTTTCAAGCCGACGCTTTCCAGGTAGGCTTTCATTTCAAACAGGGAAAAGCCCAATTTACGGATTCGGTCCTGGTCGCCCACCGCCCACATCGCCTTGAAGGCGGCGGCTTCGCTGGTCTCGCGCGCGTAGTGGTGAGTGAGCAACGTCGCCAGCGCGGCGGATCCGCAACTGAAATCATATTGCTGGGGCACGATAGTTGCGAACTTTCGTTCAGCCATGCTTTGCACGCTCACACGCGCCTGAGCCCCGCCTGACAGGGCGAAGACGTCGCCTGCATACGCCGGTGACAGCGTGGCGCCGAACATCAAAAGCCCGCTTGCGCAAAGCGCGCGACCATATGGACGCGCAATTGCGATCCTGTTTTCTCCTTGAGTACGACGCGCCGAAATCATGTGCGTCGTTTCCTACTGGCCGCCATCAAGGAAGATGTTGACCTGAACGGTGCTCTGAAAAACAACGCCGTTTCCGGTGTTGTTAAAAATTGTGGTGATGCCGCTATTGTTCTCAGCCACATTATTGGCGATCTGGCCGTTTACGGAATTATTCACTTCCACATTGGTGACGTCGCCTTGCGTATCGTTGATATTGACGCCGAGGTCGGCGATATCGAAAGCGACGTTTGATCCGCCCGCAGCGTCGCGCATCATTCGCTCGTCCAGCGTAGCTTCCCCCGAAAATATATCGGCGGCCTCATGCGCTGGCGGCGTGATTTCGATCGCAGTCGCGTCTTGCGGCGCCATCGCCGGCGCGATGTACGGCGCAGCGAACAGCATCCAAGCATTCATACCCATGATAGTCTCCCCAACTCAGAACTCACTTCGGAAAGTCGGCGAGGCGGCGTCTCACCGCCTCGCCGTTTTCCTGGTCGCTTAGTTTGTAACTGAACCGACGTTGATCGTCTGAGAGTTCGCGAAGCTTCCAACACCCGTGTTGATGTTGTTGTTGAAAAGCCCACGGTTGTCGGTGATCGTCGTATTATCGACATTACCGGTCGCGAAGGACGCCGTGCCGCCTGCGCCGCCGTTTGCGTCGCCTGCGCCGAGAGCTTCGCCGCCGAAACCGCCCATACCGGCCGCGGCGCCGTTGGCGTTCACGTTAAAGCCGATATTTGAAACGGAAGAGGCGAGGGTCGTGTTGTTCAACTGAATATCGCCAATTGTCAGCTCGAAGTTATTCGAACCATTCGTTGAGTTATCCGAGTTGTTGATGGTCGCTGACGCATTGTCATGCGCAACAGCGGAACCATTATCGGCGTCGTTATTGTCCGAGTTATCGGAGTTGTCCACCGTGCCGCCGTCATTGGCCTGGTTGTTTCCGTCACCCGTGATATTCGCCTGATCGTCGGACGCCGTGCTGCCATTATTAGCGGCCGCGTCGTCAGCGTTCACTGAGTTATCAGAATTATCTGAATTATCGGAGTTGTCGGAATTGTCCGAGTTATCAGAATTATCCGAATTGTCAGAGGTCGCCATCGATCCGTTTGAAGCGGACGCCGAACCATTGTCGTTGGTCGCCGTGTCGGCGTTTTGCGATCCGGTAATGGAATTGTCTGAATTATCCGAGTTATCGGAGTTGTCCGAATTATCGGAATTGTCTGAATTGTCCGACGCGTCAGAATTGTCCGATTGATCAATCATGCTGGTGTCGTTGGCGGTATTGTTCGAGTCGCCGGTGACATTCGCCTGATCGTCAGACGCGGTGCTGCCATTGTCAGCGGCGGCGTCGCCAGCGCTTACGGCGTTGTTCGTGTTGTCCGAGTTATCCGAGTTATCGGAATTGTCGGAGTTATCCGAATTGTCCGAGTTATCGGAATTGTCGGAATTATCAGACATATCCGTTGAGTTATCAGTCGTCGCCATCGAGCCGTTATTGGCCCCCGACGATCCGTTATCGGACGTATTCGCGCCCGTTTCCTGTGCGTACGCAGCGCCGCCAAACAGAAGCGCCGCCGTCGCGATCGATGTTAAGAGTTCTTTTTTCACAGTACTTTCTCCAACCGTGGTTAAACATAAAAGCCAACACACGCCCCCAAGACCCCCAAAATGAATCCAGGTACGGTTCAGCAACTCCAAAGGAAGCGAGAAACTCCCCGGTTAATTATAAGCAAGCGATGTGCCAGTTCGGGACAAGTTGTGATGGGTGCGCTTAAGGCGCTGAAACTATTTTTCTTTTCGGAATGAATATCGATATTAGCGCAAATGTCCGCCGAATTTGACTGTCCAAAAAATCGGAAAACTGATGAATTTTTCGGTCATTTATATTGGGTTTTGCAGGCGGACGGACTTGTTCCGCAAGCCATGCGCAAAGCGCCGGGCAAAGCTACCGTATGCAATTCAATATGACTTAGCGTGACTCTGGCGTGTTTTGCGGTCGTCGATAATGCAGCACTTCACGAGCGTAAGCGATGTTTTCATTGTCGTGATTCAATCACGCACCAACTAAGTCCGACTCGCGACGCGACCAGTCGAGGACGCGCGGGTCCATGACCCTACGCCAAAGCGGCGGCACTGCAGCAAGGAGGAAGCAGCCGGGGTATCCAGACGGAAGCGTCGGAAGATGGTCAAAACTGCGCAACGCTTGATAAGGCCGCATTGGATTGGCGTGGTGGTCGGAGTGACGCTGCAGATGAAAAAGCGCGAGATTTGAAACGATATGATTGCTGTTCCACGAATGGTGCGGCGCGCACGGTTCATATTTCCCGGAAGCAAGCAGCCGGCGCGTTAACCCGTAATGCTCCACATAGTTTGCAAACGTCAATTGAAGCCATCCCGTCAAATGGTGGATGACAAGAAAAGGGAGAACGATGAATCCAAGAAGGGCGACCAGTGCAACAATGATAGCGCCGGAAATGAGCCAGCCGCGGATGATCTCGTTATCCAGAGAAAGAGGGGACTTTCCAAGGGCCTTAAGGCGGCGCGCCTCGAAGGACCATGCGCGTACGACACCGCCGGGAATTTCGCGGCATGCAAACGCCCAGACGCTCTCGCCAAACCTCGCCGAGGCGGAATCTTCCGGGGTCGCGACAGCGCGATGATGACCATGATTGTGCTCAATTCGAAAATGGGCGTATCCGGTCAATAAATTAATGGCCGTTGCGGCGAGGCGGCTGCGCTTATCCGGTCTGTGGCCGAGCTCATGACCGACCGTCAGCGCACCGCCGGAAGCAACGCCGGCGCTAAACGCTAAGGCCACATAAGCAAAAACGCCGATTGCTCCATCAGAAAATTTTGACACGGTAATCGATACCGTGATCAAAAAACTGATCCAGAATACGACAATGGCAGCGTAAAGAATCGCTTCGAAATATCGATCCGAGATTAACGCTTCAAGATCATCTTCGCTTGGATTGAAAGGGTCTTCGCCTAGCCAGGCGTCAAGTAGCGGGATCAGACCAAAATAGAGGAGGAGGGGCGCCGCGGCCCACAAGCCGGCCCCGGTTGCAGCGACAAGTAACGCCGCTCCCCCCGGCAAGGCGGCGATGATCAGCGCAAATCCCCACAGATAACGCTTGCTCGCCATTGCGCTAGATAAGACCGCTGAACTTTTCACTGGCCGCTCCTCATTCGACATATTGATACAATCATCGGACTGTTAACAATTTCTACAATATCCATTCATTCCAAGCTAAGTGGTATTAACCCAATACTAAGACCAGCGGCGCTAAAAACCTAGCTTGTGAGCGCCCAGGCGCTTAGTTTCCGGCGAGGGTGGGCATGGACGCGCGCCGTTTACGACAAATACTAGTTTACGGCATGTTCCTGGTGGCGATCGCCATGGCCAGCGCAGCCCTCGTGATTTTTGTTATCTACAGTTTTCATCGACCCGAACTCAGATCTTATCTGGTGTCAATGGGATCGCTCGTTTGTCTGATCGTGGCGACGCCGATTTGCCTATTCGAGGCGAACAATCATTTCCGGTTCAAGGATGCGCGCGACAAACTCGCAACACAGGCGAAGGAATTGAAGCAGGCGCGTCAGCGCGCTGAAACCGCCAGCGTCGCCAAATCTCAGTTCTTGGCGAATATGAGCCATGAAATTCGTACGCCGATGAACGGGGTTCTTGGCATGACCGAAGTGTTGAGAGAAACGGAACTGACTGAGCGGCAACGGGAATTTGTCGATACAATCTATAAGTCAGGCGGCGCGCTGATGACCGTCATCAACGATGTGCTTGACTTTTCCAAGATCGAAGCGGGTCGGCTCGAGATCGATCCGGCGCCGTTTGACCTTCGCGAGACTATTGAAGACGTGCTGACATTGCTTGCAAGCCGCGCGCGTGAAAAAGGCCTGGAACTAAATCTCCGTTATTCGCCAGAAGCGCCGACAGGCTTTGTCGGCGATGCAGGTCGCATCAGGCAAGTGTTGACGAACCTTGTCGGCAACGCCGTCAAATTTACCCATGGGGGCCACGTTCTTGTTCGGGTGGATGTGAGCGATGATCCGGTTGATGGGGGCCATAAGATCGCGCTCGAGATCGAGGATACAGGGATCGGCGTTGCTCCTGAAAAACTTGCGCGGATTTTTGAAGAGTTTGCGCAGGCAGAGGGTGAAACCACCCGGAAATACGGCGGCACGGGGCTCGGGCTATCCATTTCAAAACGTCTGGTTGAGCTAATGGGCGGTGAGATCGAAGCGCGCTCCGAATTGGGGAAGGGATCGGTTTTCGCCATCCGTGTGCGCCTTCCCGCCTCGACCGAACGCGCGACCGCTCAGCTTGATGATTGCAGTCTCGCGGGTAAACGCATTCTCGTCGTCGATGATATCGCTGTTAATCGTGAAATACTGACTGAACAACTAACCGGCTGGGGCGTTGACGTTATCGTGGCGGCGAGCGCAGACGAAGCGCTTGCTTTCCTTCACGCTTCGCGGGCGCAAGGTGAGATTATCGATCTCGCCATTCTTGATTTCCAAATGCCGGAGATGGACGGCGCTGAACTCGCACTACGTATTCGCGCCGATATTCATTTAAGCGGCATTCCTTTGGTAATGCTTTCTTCCGTGGACGCAGTGTCGAACCGTCAACTTGGCGTTGACGTGCAATTGACAAAGCCTGTGAAAGCAGCGGCGTTGCGCCGTGTTCTCAATAGCCTAAGTGAAGCGCCACAGGACCCGCCGGTTAGCGAACAATCGTCACCGCCGGTAAGGACCCTCGCCGAACCGGATACCAGCGCCGACCGTCGGACGCGCATACTGGTTGCGGAAGATAATGAAGTAAATCGCCTTGTACTGAATTCAATGATTATGAGCGACGCTCGAATTATCGACTTCGCAACGAATGGGCGCGAGGCCTATGAGCTCTTCCAAAACGCTTCATACGATCTGGTCCTCATGGATATTTCGATGCCCGATATGGATGGCGTTGAAGCTACCAAGGCGATCCGCGCCTATGAAGCCTCGCGCCAATTGCCGCCAACGCCAATCGTTTGTTTAACCGCACACGCCATGAGTGAAGACAGGGCGCGGTTTTTGGCTGAAGGCATGACTGACTATCTGGCGAAACCGGTGCGCAAGGCCGAATTGGAAAAAGTCTTTTCCCAATATGCGCCGCAAGCGCCGCGCGAAATAACTCAGAGCGCTGCTGCAACGAATTAGGCCGACGATATTCTTATTTTATCGAGCTCGGCGGTCACCGCCTAACACGCATCAAGTGCGCTTTGATTTCGTGATCAATTAAGGCCCAGGCGGTAGAAGTAAGGCTTCCGATAAGATTGCAGAATGGTGCCCAGGGGCGGATTTGAACCACCGACACGCGGATTTTCAGTCCGCTGCTCTACCAACTGAGCTACCTGGGCCCTTGGGGCGCGAATACTGCGGGCCCGAATTGGCCCTCGTGCATTCCCCGGACGGTTGGTCCGGAGCGAGCGCGGCTTATAGGCCAAGATGTGCGGCCTTGTCCATGGGCTTAGCGCCTCATTCGCTGGAATTTTTCGCCATCGTTGCGGCCGGTGATTTTGCGAAATTAGGAGGCTCGTGCTAGCGCCCGATGAGCGATGGGAAGTGAAGCCATGACGACAAGGAAGCCGGCGAGGAAAAAGAGGACGCCGAAGAAAGCCGCAGCCCAGCGGGAATTGACGCAGCTTGGCGGCGAGGGCGGCATCGCCGCGTCGCCTGAAGAGGCGCGCCTTGAGACCGCGCCGAACCCGCACCCTGGGACGCTTTATGTGGCGCGCTATGTTTGCCCGGAATTCACCTCGCTTTGTCCGGTGACCGGGCAGCCGGATTTCGCGCATCTGGTTATTGATTACGTGCCGGCGAAATGGCTCGTCGAATCAAAGTCTATGAAGCTCTTCCTGGGGTCATTTCGAAACCACGGCGCATTCCATGAGGATTGTACGGTCGCCATCGCCAAGCGCATGGTTGAGGCGGCGCGCCCCAAGTGGCTGCGGATCGGCGGGTACTGGTATCCGCGCGGCGGCATTCCGATCGACGTTTTCTACCAGACCGGCGAGCCGCCCAAGGGCCTGTGGTTGCCGGATCAGGGCGTAGCGCCTTATCGCGGGCGCGGATGAAGATGGAGCCAGGCATGAAAACACTCTTTTGTTTTGTTACGGCGTTTGCAGCGATGGCGGGCGCCGCGTTCGCCGACGCGCTGGAAGGCAAGCGAGCGCCGGCTGAGATCATTGAAAGCGCGGCGGCTGAAGATTGGCGGGACGTCGATCCGGCGCAAGTGATGGTGATTGATCTTGAGCGTGGCCGGGTGACGATTGAATTGTCCGACACGTTCGCCCAAGGCCATGTGGCGCAGATGAAGACGCTTGCAAAAGCGGGGTTTTATGATGCGCTCTCGTTTTATCGCGTAATCGACGGATTTGTGGCGCAAGGCGGTGACCCGTTTGAAAAGAAAGAATTGCCGGATGGAGCCATTAAGGGATTGAAGGCTGAGTTTGATATCGCTGCGCCGGCCGGCGAGGTTGAGAAAGGCGAGCTTGCAGATTTCATATTGGGCGAGAATGACGGTTACGCAGATTCGGTTGGATGGCGGAGGGGTTTCGCTTTGGGGCGCCAGAAAATTGATGGCGAAAACCGCTACCATTTTCTTCATTGCACGGGCGCGATAGCCATGGCCCGAGACATAGAGAAAGACACTGGCGGAACGGAGTTCTACATCACCCTGCAACCGCAACGCTATCTCGACCGCAATCTGACCGTGTTTGGCCGCGTCATTGACGGCATGGAACATGTGCAGGCGCTCAAGCGTCAGCCGCCGCCCGAAGAGGAAGGCGATCCGCTTGGAGAAACCATTGTCCGCGCCTGGATGGGCGATGCGCCGCCGGAAGGAGAGGGCGCGCCCGCGTGGCAGGTGTTCCGTACAGATACGGCATCATTTGCAGAATATGTGGAATCGCGCCGCAATCGTCCGGAGGCGTTCTTTTATTATCGCCCGGACCATGTGGACGTTTGTCAATTGACAATCCCGGTGCGTGAGACACCTGCGCCGACAAAAACGGCTGACGAGTGAGCGGAGAAAAGCCGCCTTACGCAAATGGTCCCTGGACGGTTAAGGCTGTCCGAACGGTCTTCGACAATCCCTGGATCCGTGTGAGCGATGAAAGCGTCGCTCGGCCTGACGGATCGCCCGGCGAATACGGCGTTGTGCATTTTAAAAATCGGGCGATTGGCGTTCTACCGATTGACGCCGACGGTCGGGTTCCTCTCGTGGGGCAGCATCGCTATCCGTTGCGCCGCTATAGCTGGGAGCTACCGGAAGGCGGCGGTCCGCTGGCGGAAGATCCGGTTGAAGCGGCTAAGCGCGAACTGTTGGAAGAGACCGGATTTCGCGCGACCGCATGGCGTGAGTTGGCGTCTTTTGACGTTTCCAATTCCGTAACGGACGAGATCGCTGTTTGTTTTCTTGCGAGCGAGTTGGAAGCGGGGGCTCCGGCGCCGGAACCGACGGAAGTCCTTCAGTTTAGGTCGCTGGCGTTCTCTGAGCTTCACGAACTTGTGCTTTGCGGCGAAATTCGCGACTCGTTAACCATCATTATGGTGTTGATGGCCTATGCAAAGGCAAAAAGCGGCGCCTTGCCGCAGGCGCTTGCGCGTCTTATTTTAGCGGAAGATGGCCGGTAAGGAGCGCCCATGTCCCAAGCGTCGAAAATTATTCGCCTGACGACGGATCAGACGTGGCCACGCATGCGCGTTGAGGCGGCGACCGCCGCCGCCGCGGAGCCGGCGCTTGCGAGTTTTCTGCATGCGACCGTTTTGAACCATGAACGGTTCGACGCGGCGCTGTCTTATCAGCTTGCGCAAAAACTTTCCGACAGCCAGATGGACCCCATGATGTGGCGCGACGTCTGTTCTGAGGCGTATGCGGATGATCCTTCAATCGTCGACGCGGCGCTCGCCGACATCCTGGCGGTTTATCATCGCGATCCGGCGTGCCACGAATATGTGCAGCCGTTCCTCTATTACAAAGGATATTTGGCCTTGCAGGCGCAACGCGTGGCGCACTGGCTTCACGGCCGCGGGCGTGAGGCCCTCGCGCTTTATCTGCAAAGCCGGATGTCGGAACTCCTGCAAGTGGATATCCATCCGGCGACAATCATCGGTAAAGGCGTTTTCATCGACCACGCAACAGGCGTTGTGATTGGCGAGACCGCGGTGGTCGAAGACGACGTGTCGATCCTCCAGAATGTGACGCTCGGCGGCACCGGAAAGGAAAGCGGCGACCGCCATCCGAAAATCCGTAAAGGCGCGCTCATCAGCGTCGGCGCGAAAGTTCTCGGCAATATCGAGGTGGGCGAGGGGGCTAAAGTGGCCGCTGGCAGCGTCGTGCTGCATTCGGTGAAAGCCCATTGTACGGTTGCCGGCGTTCCGGCCAAGCCGGTCGGCGAATGCGCCGATAAGCGCAACCCATCCGAGACCATGGATCAGAATTTCTACTATGAGACCTATTCGATTTAGGGCCTCTGACGAAGACATCTCACTGCAGTGCTGAGCGCACCTTTGGCATAATCCGTCGGCTGACAGGAATTGCGTCGCCGACCGTCATCTTTAATTCGCCGACGCCTGAAGCTTCGCGCTTCAGCGAATGGACGTATGCGGTATTCACGATGTGCGACCGGTGAACCCGCAAGAAAGATGGCGGCAATATCTTCTCAATCTCTACGAGGCTGCCCGAATGCAAAATCTGTTTGCCGTCGATCAAATCCACGGCGACGTAGTCGCCCGCCCCTTTAAACTGCAGCACCTTGTCGGTTGGTATGCGCTCAATCGCGCCACCGTTCTTGACCGGGATGTGTTCGGGTTCAACTCTTTCGGCGGCCTGCGCGAGTGCTTGTTCCAATTGTCGCGCGCGTTCGCTTTCTGCGCGCCGTAGCGCCTGCTCGCGGGCGAGAGCGATTGCTTGTTGAGCGAACAGGAACAGGAGCAATCCCGCGATTGCGTAAAAAAAGTAGACATCGAGAAACTGGCCCGGAAAGAGGAGGATAATCGCGGCGAAGATCGATAGCGCGGCGGCGTAACGGCGCGCTGCGGTGCGTTTCCTAAGGGCTGCAGCGATGCTCAGCGTAGCGCTAATTACGGTCGGTATGAGAACCGCGAAGGCGGCTTTTCCGTCATAACTTGGCGCGGCCGCGACGGCGATCAAGGTGACGACGGCGCTTGCCGCGATAATCAGCTTCAGGCGGTCCGGGAAGAACGTCCGTGCGACAAGCGCGGACAAGCACATCCCGAAGCCTGCGCAAAAAGCGACAATGAGGAGAAGGCGAACATCGTGCAGGGGATACGTGTAGGCGAAGAGGCCGCGCGAGGCTTCCGTGAAGAGTTGGCCAGCGGCGAAAAGCGACATCAACGCAAGGAGGAGAGCGCCGCTTCGGTCGGGTCCGAGCGCAACGCCGACTGCAAAGTAAATCGCCCCCAAGATGAAGGCGCCGAAGGTCAAAAGCGACGGCCAATAGCCGCGCAGAATTATGTCGGTGACGTTTGCTTGGGCCGACACGCCAAGGCCGTGCATGGGATTGCGCAAGGACAGAATACTGTGATGACCGGAAAGGTGCGCGATGATGGTGTTGGCGCCCGGCTTCAAGATGTTCGGCGGGATCGGCGTCGTTGAATCCATTCGGCCGGGCGTTTCTAAATCGGCGTCGGCGCCTGGCGCGCCGTTGCCGCCGATGCGAACGCCATTGAGAAACAAGGTGCTTGCGGCCTTGCCTGACAAAACGACAAATAACGACGGCTTTTCAAAGAGTTCCGGCGGTATATTCACATTCGCTTCGATCCAGAGCTCGCGCCCCTGGGGATCAATCTCCCAGAATGACATCTCCTCGCATGAGCCGCTGTCGAGCGATGGCGGCGATTGATCGCTCTCGACCCCTGTGCAAACGCGAACCGTGCCGTTGATCGGCGCCTCCATCTGGGCGGCGAGATCACACAGCGCGATGCGGGCGAAGACAGCAAGGAAGATCAGCAATCGGTGAACGGACATTGCGCAACCGTATACCCGGTTCGCGCCGCTGCGCACGGCCGTTCACCGAAAAAGGGGGGCCATTCGCAGAATGCGCCATGCGCTGGTCCGGGAATGCGCCCAATTTACACGAACGCATTGCAACCAGGAACGATCGAGGAGAATTTCGTGCTCAAAGCTATCGCCATTATCGCCATTATCGCCTTATTGACGCTTGCACTCACCGCCTGCGCGAGCGGCGTACCGCCAGCGCAAGAAGAAGCGTTTGTATTTGAAGCGGCGGACGGCGCGCGCGTTGACGCCTTCCGCGGTCAATTCAAGGCGCCGGAAAATCGCGCCGATCCGCAAAGCCGGATGATTGACCTGCATTATGTACGGTTTCCGGCGACGGGCGAAAATCCGGGCGCGCCGATTGTTTATCTGGCCGGCGGGCCAGGCGGCTCAGGTATTGAAACGGCGAAGCGCAATCGTTTTCCCCTGTTCATGGCGATGCGCGAATTTGGCGACGTGATCGCCTTCGATCAGCGCGGCACGGGCGCCTCAAACAATCTGCCCGACTGCCGGTCGTCGGTTGTCATCCCGGATACGGCGCCCGTTAGCGATCAGGAATATGCCGAGGCGCAGCGGTCAGCGTTTCGCGAATGTCTGGAATTTTGGCGCGGGGCCGGCGTCGATATTTACGGGTATACGACATTGGAAAGCGCGCGCGATCTGGAAACGCTCCGCCGCGCGCTCGGCGCCGACAAACTGTCGCTTTGGGGCATTTCCTACGGCAGTCACCTTGCGATGGCGGCGGCGAAGGAGATGGGGCCACGTATTGACCGGATCGTTCTAGCGTCCGCGGAGGGGCTCGATCAGACGGTTAAGCTGCCCGCGCGCACCGACGCGTATTTCGAACGTCTGCAGGGGGCGATTGACGCGCAGCCGGAGGCCCGCGCCGTTTATCCGGACATCAAAGCGATGATCCGGCGCGTCCACGCGAAGCTGGACGAAGACCCGGTGACCTTGAATATCCCGTTGAAAGACGGCGGGGCCGCGCCGGTATTGTTCCAGCGATCGTTCATGCAACAAGTGGCGTCCGCCCTGATTGCTGATCCTCAGCGCGCGTCGATGTTGCTCAGTCTTTATCTGGCGGCCGACAACGATGAGTTTGGGCCGTTAGTGGACGTCTTGCAGCGATTTTATACGCCCAACGAACCGGTGTCCTTCAGGCCGATGTCAGCGGCGATGGATGTGGCGTCGGGGATCAGCGCAGAACGGCGATCATTGTTCGACGCGCAAGTCGGCGATGCGTTGATTGGGCCCTATTTGAATTTCCCGATGCCGCAGCTGGCTGGCGTGGCGCCTGAGTTGGACCTCGGCGCCGATTTCCGGTCAGGCCCGAATTCTCCGATCCCCACATTATTGCTCAGTGGAACGCTGGATGGGCGGACCTATCCTGAGGGGCAACGCGAAGCGCTCGCCGGGTTTGAAAACCTTACGGCGATTACGGTCGTCAACGCCGGGCACAATTTGTTCATGAGTTCGCCTGAGGTGACCGAAGTCATTCAGGCGTTCATGCGCGGCGATGAAATCACGGATCGGGAAATCATGATCGACGCTCCCTCCTTTTCGCCCTTTTAGGGAATGAAGCGGCCCCGTTTCGCCCAACAGGCCGCTTCTTGACCCCAATGGCGCAAATGCGGTGATCTGGCTTCGCATGTAACAAGCGAGGCGAGGAGCCATGAAGGCGCAGGTGCTGTTGCGGAAGATCCACCATTGGGGGTCGCTGATCATCATGGCGCAGATGGGCTTGGTGATCGGCGCCGGCCTTGTCTTGTCGCTCAAGAAGGAAATCGACTGGATCCAGCCGCCGACGATCAAGGGCGAAGCGCGCGACGCAATTCCTTCGCAATCGATCGAAGACCTTTTCGAAATCGCAAAAAGCGACGCCCGTTTGGCGCTTTCCGATTGGCGCGACTTGTCTCGCGTGGACATTAAGCCGGGAAAGGGCGTTGTAAAATTCGTTAGCGCAAACAACTGGGAGATGCAGATCGATACCGAGACCGGCGCCATCCTGCAGGTGGCGTTCCGGCGATCAGATATTATCGAGAGCCTCCATGACGGCTCGTTTTTTGCGGACTGGGTTAAGCTCTATATTTTCTTTCCCTCCGGTGTCATTCTCATGGTGCTGTGGGGGACAGGGATTTACCTCTTCTTTTTGCCCCATCTGAAACGCGCGCAACGGCGCGCTCAAAAACGCGTTCCGAAAAACCAAGCGGGCGCGCAAACCTGAATTGGGGTACGCCATGAGAGTCGCCTTTCTTTTTCTCGCAGTATTGCTGACGCCGCTTGCCGCCTGCGCGCAGGACGCATCGGAGCAGGCCACGCCATCAAGTGAAGCGGCGGATACGGAAGAAAAGGGGCCGCTCTCCAGCGAAACGTTCAAAGGCATGGCGCTGCGCAATATCGGCCCCGCCTTCATGTCGGGCCGGATATCCGACATCGCAATCGTTCCGGGCGATCCGGCCACTTGGTACGTGGCGGTAGGGTCGGGGGGCGTCTGGAAGACGGAGAACGCCGGAACCACATGGACGCCGCTATTCGATGATCAACCTTCCTATTCTATCGGAACGGTTGCGCTCGATCCGGCAAATTCGAATGTCGTCTGGGTGGGCTCCGGCGAAAACCATGGCGGGCGTCACATCGGCTTCGGCGACGGCGTTTATCGCTCCAAGGATGGCGGCGGATCATGGGAAAAGCTCGGCCTTGAGAATTCCGACCATATTTCCAAAATCATCGTGCATCCGACCGATCCCAATACGGTCTGGGTCGCGTCGCAGGGACCGCTCTGGTCGAGCGGCGGCGATCGCGGTCTTTACAAGTCCGTCGATGGCGGCGCCACATGGAAAAATGTTCTGTCCGCAGGCGAATGGACTGGGGTCACCGATCTCGTGATGGACCCGCGAAACCCCGATCGCCTTTACGCCGCCACATGGCAACGGCATCGCACCGTCGCCGCTTACATCGGGGGCGGGCCGGAGTCTGGCATCCATATGTCGGAAGACGGCGGCGAGACATGGGTTGAACTGACCAACGGGCTGCCGGAGGGTAGCATGGGGAAAATCGGTCTCGCTATCTCGCCTCTTGAGCCGGATACGCTCTATGCGGCGATTGAGCTTGACCGCCGAAAGGGCGGCACGTGGCGCTCTGATGATCGCGGCGCCTCGTGGGCGAAACAATCGGACGCGGTCGGCGGCGGCACAGGTCCGCATTACTACACGGAGATCTACGCAAGCCCGCACAAGTTCGACAAAATTTATCTCGTCAGCAACACAACGCAGGTTTCCGAAGACGGCGGCGCCTCGTGGAGCGATCTCAACAACGAATACAAACATGTGGACGATCATGCGATCGCGTTTCGGCCTGATGATCCCGATTACATTCTCTTCGGCTCGGACGGCGGCCTGTATGAAAGCTATGACGGCGAAAAGTCATGGCGATTTATCAACAATCTGCCAGTGACGCAGTTCTACAAGGTTGCGGTGGATGACACCGAACCGTTCTATCTCGTCTATGGCGGCACCCAGGATAATAATTCGCAAGGCGGCCCGTCGCGCACCGATAACCGCCACGGCATCCGCAATTCTGACTGGTTCATAACGCTTTTCGCCGATGGGCATCAGTCGGCGGTGGAGCCCGGCAATCCGGATATTATGTATGCGGAATGGCAAGAAGGTAATCTGGCGCGCGTTGACCGTACGACCGGCGAAGTCGTCCATATTCAACCGCAGCCGGGCGAGGGTGAGCCGGGCGAACGCTTTAATTGGGATGCGCCCATATTTGTGAGTGCGCATGATCCGAAGCGCATCTATTTCGGCTCTTATCGCCTTTGGCGGTCCGACAATCGCGGCGATGAATGGCGGGCGGTCTCCGGAGACTTGACCCGCAACGAAGACCGCATGCTGCTGCCCGTCATGGGCCGGCAATGGTCGTGGGACTCCGGCTGGGATTTCCTCGCCATGTCTCAGTACAACACCATCACCTCAATTGGAGAGTCGCCGCTCGACGAAAACATTTTGTATGTGGGGACCGATGACGGGCTCATTCAGGTTACCGGCGACGGCGGCGAAACCTGGACTGAAATTGAAGTGAGTGCGTTGCCTGGCGTTCCAGCGACTGCGTTCGTCAACGATATTCGCGCCGATTTATTCGATGCAGACACTGTTTATGTGGCGCTCGATAATCACAAATTTGGGGACTACAAACCTTATCTCCTGAAGAGTGAAAACCGGGGTCAGTCGTGGACATCGATCGCTGGCGACTTGCCGGACCGCCATCTCGTATGGCGGATGGTGCAGGATCACGTGAACAAAGACCTGATGTTCGCCGCCACGGAATTCGGCTTGTTTTTCACCGTGGACGGCGGCGCAAAGTGGATCGAACTCACTGGCGATGCGCCGACAATCTCGTTCAGGGATGTCACTATTCAGCGCCGGGAGGAGGACGTCGTCGCGGCCTCTTTCGGGCGCGGCTTTTTTATCCTCGACGACTACGCGCCCTTGCGCGGCGTCAGCGCCGAATCGCTTGAGGAAGAGGCGTTGTTGTTTCCGGGCCGGCGCGCCTGGTGGTACATTGAGCGCCACCCGCTCGCCTTCAGCGAAGGCGGCAGTCAGGGGCACAGCTATTTCCGCGCCCCGAACCCGCCCTTCGGCGCCGTCTTCACTTATTACCTGAATGAAGACCTGAAGACGAACGCCGAAATCCGTCAGGAGGCGGAAAAAGAGAAATTCGACGCATGGGAAGATACGCCTTTCGCCGGCTTCGACGCGGCGGAGGCTGAGCGCCGCGAGATTGCGCCCGAGATCTGGCTGACAGTACGCGATGCGGATGGAAATGTGGTGCGCCGGATCAGCGGGCCTGTGACGAAAGGGTTCCACCGTGTCGCGTGGGACTTGCGCTTTCCGCCCGTTGAGGCTGTGACGGGACCGGTCGAGGACCCGGACGACGAACCGCAAGGGTTTCTGGCGGCGCCGGGCGCTTACACCGTTTCTCTATCCAAGCGTGTGCGCGGTGAGACCGTTGAGCTTGCCGCGCCGCAACCCTTCACTGTGGAACGCTTGCGTGAAGGTGCGCTGCCGGGCGCATCCCCGGAAGCGACGGTGGCGTTCTGGGAACGCTTGTCGTCGTTGCAGCGGGGCGTCACCGCGTCCAGCCAGGCCGCAGAGCACCTTGAAAAGCGCCTCGACAATCTGAAAATCGCGCTTGGGCGGACCCGCGCGGCGCCCGATGCGCTCGACGCCCAATGGGCGAGCATGCGCACGGAGCTTCATGAGATTGTTGAGATCCTGAGCGGCAATCAGGCGATGGCCGAAGTCGGTCAGGACCCGCCCGCCAATGTCCAAAGCCGCCTTGGCAAAGTGATGATCGGCACCGGCCAATCCACTTACGGCCCGACGCCGACTCATACGACAACGCTTGACCTTGCTGAAGCCGATTTCGAGATTGTTCGCACGCGCCTTAATGCGCTCCAACAAACAGCCATCCCGGCTTTTGAAGCGGCGCTCATCGAAGCCGGCGGACCATGGACGCCCGGCGGGCTCGTGCCGGGAAGATAGGCGCGTCACATGGTCAATAAGCCAAGGAGAAGTCACAACTCGATTCGTCATATTGAAGGTCTTCTGATATTGACGCTCTGTAGAAGTAATCGCAGCTAAAGGATTGTTGGCCGCATTAAGCGCTTGTTGCACTCGACGCAAATTAATTTTGATACGGAATTTCAATACCGCACCTTTGGTTTCACATGTTCGTTATGGAGATTACAGTCGGAATAGCGTCAATAATTCTTGGTGTCGTGACAGTCTTTCACTCCACTCCAAGAAACTATTTCTCTCCGCCTTTTCGATTAAAACAATCCCCAATGATATCTCGTCGCCAAACTTCCGATGAGAGACATAAATTGAAGTCCAAACTCGGACATTTTGTCTGGTATGATGTAGCTTGCGTAACGGAAAATGAAGCCACAGAATTATTGAACAAGTCAGTATTGGCTGGTTTCATGTGCGCACTTCTCACCATTCTAACAGGAGTAAGTGCGGTTTTAGCAGGAGCCGCCTTGATCGCCCGCGCGGTCTAGCCCGGCCGATCAAGGCAACAATTTAAAACGTAATTCGACATTCATTCGGCATCCTGAGCCATTCCTTGTAGCGATGCGTCGTCAGTGATGGCCGTGGCCGCTATCTGCGGCGTCGCGCGCTGTCGCTTCAATCGTGACCGCTTCGCCGCCTTCAATCTGAAGCGTTATCTCGACCTGGTCGCCGGGTGCGATGGGCGCGTTCAGGCCGATCAGCATGACGTGAGCGCCGCCCGGCTCGAACGCCGCGGACGCGCCGGGGGCTATTTCAACTTTGTCGATGGGCGCCATGGACGCGACGCCGTCGCGATCGCGCGTTGTCTCATGAAGTTCCGCGGCGCCGGCGATTGACGCTTCGACGCCGAGCACCGTCCGGCTCTCCGCCGATTGGTTACACAAGGTGAAATACGCCGCGCTCGTCGGGCGGCCCTCAGGCGCAGCGCGCACCCAGGCGTCGACGGCGGCAAGTGATCCTCGTGGAATGTCAGCGCAGGGCGATGAGATTTCATCGGAATCTCCCGTGACGTCGCCGCCGCAAGCGGAGATTGCAAGAACGGCCAAAAGCGCGAAATAGTGTATTTTCATGGGGTTTGCATAGCAGACTTCACCCGCCGCGCTATGGGATAATTTGACATCCCCCCGTTTGCGTGAGGGCCGGATAGGGCTAAGACAAAAGGAAAACGAAGGAAGAGGCCATGAACGCATCCGAAATCCTGCGGCTTCAGAAATATTTCCGCGAAAAATTCAATTCCCCGACCATCGACGTGCGCGGCCGCTCCAACAAGGACGACTCCGTTGAGGTCTATATGGGCGACGAGTTTCTTGGCGTTATCTTCAAGGACGAGGAAGATGGCGACCTCGCATACCAGTTTAACATGGCGATTCTGGATATCGATTTGCCGGAGCAAGCGGACTAGAAATCACCTTGGACACGGCGCGGCATGGGACGATTGGGGCGCTCGCTGCTAACCGTCCGCTCCTCATTTCGGTGGTATTCGCCTTTGGCCTGACAGCGCTTGCTGTCACGGGCTTTATCCGCGAGTCGTCCGCTCTCACGGTTTCCGACTACGCCATCAACGCATTCTTTGCGCTCGCCGCCCCGGCGCTTATCGCGCGGTTTGCGCCGGCCAAACTTCTTAATCGGTTGATCTATGTGTTGGCGATTAGCACGGTGTTTATCGTTGGCTCGATCTACGCACCGGGCGTCAGCCCTGAGGCGTTCGCCGTATTCGCGCCGAGCGTCAGCGCGGTCCAGATCGCATGTGTTTTATTGATCTGGTTCGTCCTCCTGAAGCCATTGGTCGGCGACATCGTTGGGCTGGGCGTGGCTGCGCCAGTGGCCGCCGTGCTCGGCGCGTTTGGCGCCAGCGGATTTCTAGCGCTGGAGGCCGCGCCAGGCGAGGGGGTGATCGGCGCAATCGCAAGCTTGAGCCTTGCGCTATCCTGTCTTGTGGGCGTCGGCGTGGCGGCGGATTTTGCGCAGGCGTTCGCGCGAGGCGGCGACGCCCATGATGCGGCTGGCGTTGCGGCGTACAATGCGACGTCCGCGGCGGTTTATGCAACGCTGATCACGTTCGGAGTATTTGTGGCGGGCCTTTTACCGGCCGCGGAAACCATCAACTGGAGCTTTCGCGCAATCATTTATGGCGCGGCCGGCGTGGCGCTCGCCGTGACCACAACGCTCCTCGTAACGGCGTCCGCTCTCTCGCTCGCGCATGTGTCTGAACAATCCGCGGTGACGGAGAACCATCGCCGCCAAAACGTCCGGCGCTGGTGGCGCCCGCTGCGCCAGGCCCTGCCGCCAAGCTCAGCGCTCGCCTTTGTGGCGATCTTGATGATTATCACCGTCACTGGCTTGTTCACGGCATACGAACCGATAACGCTGGTGAAGGTGGCGTTGCTTATCGCTTGTGCGCTGTTCGCCGGATTGACATTTGTTTCCATCCGCACCGGGATTTATGTTTTCACCGCGCTGTTGTCCGCCATGGTCGTTGTGCGGTGGGTCTATGAGATTGCCGGGACGCCGTCGCCCACTTTGCTGGCGGAATTGACAGGCCTCGCCGCCACAGCCGCGCTTTATGGACAGATTGCGATCGCCTGGCGCGACGCGCGCAATCCGAGCCGAAACGCCCGCGAGGCTGCTGAGCGCGCCATGATCGACGGCGCCCATCGTTACGCAATCAGCGCCGCTTTCGTGCTGGGCGCGTTATTCGTTTCCGATGTGTCCGGTCTTTGGTCCGACGGGGCGGAAGCGGCGTTTTATACGTTCGCGATGACGCTCTTCGGCTTCCTGATCGCTGCGCCTTTGATGACGGCGATCAGCGCAGTGTTTGGGCGCGAATAGCGGGTGTTATTGCGCGTTTGATATTGTGTGTTGTTTGATGAAATCGCGCACGCGCGCATCAATCGCCCGCCATTCTGCGAGGTAAGGGCGTTTGAAACGATACATCGCGCTCACTGTCGGCGTCAGTTCATATTCACGCCAGCATTCGGGACTGCGCAAATCGTCGCGCTCCTTGAAGCAGAAGAGCGCCATAATCTCGCCGCTCGCCGTCTCGCCGAGATAAAGCTCCGTACCGGAATAGCCGTTGGTGGGCACATTAGAACGTTGCTCGGCGAACTCATATTTCATGAGTTGATAGGGCGTTCTTGATCCGCGCTTGTCGATGGTTTGCGGCAAAAACAGACGGTCCACGCGTTCCTGTTCGCTAAACGCGGATGTGCGCTTGAAGAGCTGGATGTCGATGCGCCCGGTGTCGGCGTCGTTCTCTACAAACGCCTCGCGCCGCGCAGGCGAATAGCCCGCCATCGTCGGCCATAAAGCATAGAGCGCAACATCGTCGCGTTCGCCGCCGCGGCGGTCGCGCGGAAAGACGGTGTAATTGATGGGAAACCGGAACGGCTGTTCGGAAACCGTGAAACTCACCGGCTCCTCGCTGATGGCGGGGCTCGGCACGTTGCCGCTGAATTCGTCAACGCTTGGGCCCACATAGTAATAGAGGAAGATCGCGCACAAGACGAGCGTGGCGATAAAGATGCCAAGAGGGTAGCGCCAACTGGACTCCTCGCGCACCTCATCGCCGCCGAAACCGTAACCGTTACTCATAGTCATCCGTCATCAAAATGAACAAAGCCCAACCCTTAGCACGCCAAACCCGGCATGCGAAGACGCTGAAGGGCCTTGCGTTTTCGCCCTTAGAGGACGCCGATCATATCCGCGACGAGCGGGTGGCGCACCACATCCTGCTGGGAAAAGCGGATCACCTTGATCTTGTCGAGCTTCTCCAGCTTCTCGGTCACATCCTGAAGACCCGAAACGCCTGGCAGCAAGTCACTTTGCGCAGGGTCGCCTGTGACGACCATCGACGAATGCCAGCCAAGGCGGGTCAAGAGCATCTTTAACTGGCCGTAAGTGCAATTTTGCGCCTCGTCGATCACCACAAATGCATTATTCAATGTCCGTCCGCGCATATAGGCGATCGGTGCGATCTCGATGACGCCTTCGGCGGTCAGGGCCTTCAGGCGCTTTGTGGAAAGGCGGTCGCATAGTGCGTCGTAAAGAGGGCGCAGATAGGGTGAGAGCTTCTCCTCCATATCGCCGGGCAAAAACCCGAGGCTTTCCCCTGCTTCCACCGCTGGGCGGCTCAGGACGATGCGCCGGACTTTCCCGGCTTCGAGCGCTTCAACGGCTTTGGCGATCGCCACATAGGTCTTGCCGGTGCCCGCGGCGCCGGTCGCGAAAACCAGAGACGTAGTATCTATCGCTTCCATAAAGGCGCGCTGTGAATCGTTTTGAGGCCGGATGTTCTTTCGGTATTTCTGGTCACGCTGTTCGCTCTGTAGGGGAGACCATTTCTGGTCCTCAAAGAGCGGTCTTACATTGTCGCTGTCATAGTTCGCATAATGATCATGTGCTCTTTTGGCGCTTTTACGAGCGGACCTTTTACCCATGCTATTCTCCTTGCTGAAAGCGTTGAACGCTTTCGCATCATGACGGAATTTACTGAAAGAAATGGAAAGTGAAGGCGAGGCGGACCCTTAAGAGCCAAGGGTTTCAAAAGCTGAATAAGCTTTAACTTACGTCGCATTCAGCCGCCTTTGCTAAGACGCGAATCACTCACCGTCCCCATAATATCCTTCTTGGGGAAAACTATCGAGTGGGGGCTGTGAAGTTTATGTGAAAGTCAGCGAAGACCTTCCGAATGTCAGGCGCTTTTTCGTTTCGCCGTTTTCATATTCATCCATGCAGCGGTCATTTTCGCATGAAGTCCCGGCGCATAGTTCTGCCAGGCGGTCCGCCCGTTGGTCGTATCGATCACGAAGATTGATTCGTGCGGGAGAAGATATGGCGCGACCGCATTGCGCACGCCTGTGGCCGTCAATGCGCAACAGATGGTCCATACATTGTCTGCGATGCGAAATCCGGGGCCGAGGCTTAAAACCGCCGCTTCGGCGCGGCTTGCTGCTGCGCTGACGACATCAAAGATGAGAACAAAATTCGCGGGTTCGCTCGCCTGCGTCGATCGGTTTTGGCGGGGAACCGGTTTGTTTGATTTCTTCGCTTTAGGCTCGCCCGGCGTTTCCTGCTCAGGGTCGGGATCGCCCACATCGCGTCGCCCAAAGCTGCGCGACGCCTCCGTCTTTTTTGCAGCGTCCCCGCCGAAGAATGATGCGAACGAACTTTCGTCGCATGCGCGCCGCCATGAACGCCCGCCAGCTGGCGCAATGAGCGACGAGGCGGCGAGGCGCCCTTCGTGCGCGTATTTTCTTAATTGTTGTGAGGTGTACGGACCGTAAACCTTGTCGTTTACTTTCACACACCAATTGTCAGCCGCTAACATCAATTAACCCTTAGGGCCCGCCTCAGTGAGGCCGGTCCTTCTTACCAAACGCACTGCCCCCAGCTGATTTTGCAATTTCCGCACCACCATGCGCCTGCGCATCGGCGGTGGTCTGTTCGAATACTTCTTCCATATGGCTTGTGGACCCGGTGAAAACGACGCCGACGCCTTTCTCGTGGCGGCGCACGACTTTCGCCATCATTTTCCCGAGTTGAAGCTGCGCGCCGAGCGGCGGCGCAGGGTCGATTTCAATTGACGCCCCGGTGAGTGAAATATCGCGGATCGAGCAGGGGGCTTTTTCGCCATTTTCAAGAATGACGGCGGCGTCGGATTCCGTTTTGATGCGCGGCGCCGCCCGCCGGTCGAGGCGGCTTGAGGGCGTATTCATCGCTTGAATGAGCGCGTCCGCTGTGCGCTTTGATTTCGCGCGGCGGCCCCGATAGTCAACGGCGAACGAATGTTTGCCGGAGCGAATGACGACGCCCTCGAACCTGCCCACATCGTCGATATAGAGGACGATTTCCTGGCCGACTTCCGGTGGAATTTTCGCTTTGAGGAGCGCGCCGCCGGCGGAAATGTTCGAGACAATGCAAGGGTATTCCTCACCAGGCTCGGTCATAAAACGCGCTTTCAACGGGATATCGGCCCGCAAATGGCGGCGGCGATCCTCATGGGGATTCTTTTCAGGAACAGCGTTAATCTTAGCAGTGCTACGGGTCATGGGCGGCCAGAAAAATTAGATCAATCTAAAGCTTAGTCCGGTATGGTGAATAAAGGCTTGCAGCGGCGCGGAAAAAGCCGACATCTTCCCGGAATGGGGCAGGCTGTCCCGGCGCGCCGTACAATTTCGGCGCAAGTCTATGAACAGGATGTTAAATCGCCGTGAAGAACGACCGAACAGTGCATGAAGGGCCGTGGGCCAGAAAGCCGGACCGAAGCGGCCCGCCGCGGCGGCCGGATGAGCCCCCGGTGTTCAACGCCCCGTCCGTCGTTGTGTGGACCATCGGCGTTCTCGTTGCAGTCTTCTTTTTGCTGTTGGTTTTGCCGTCCGGTTTTGTTCGCAATTTTGAGCTTTATACCGGCGTTATTCCGCTGCGCTTCCTCGCAGGGCTGGAAGGGCGCGGCGGCTTCGTCGGGATGGTCGGGCCCTTATTTTCCCATATGGCGCTGCACGCCAATCTCATGCACCTCATGTTTAATTCGGTGTGGCTGTTGATTTTCGGAACCGCCGTCGCCCGCCGTCTTGGCGGCGGCTTCGTTTCCGCCAATATCTTCCTCAGTTTCTTTGCCCTTTCCGGCGCGGCAGGCGCTCTTTTTTATATCCTTCTAAACATGAAAAGTACGGTGCTTCTTGTCGGCGCGTCTGGCGGAATATCCGGGCTCTTCGGCGCTGCGTTGCGGATCATGCTGGCGCCGCGACCGCATTTTGCACGCGAGTCAAGGGATCTGGCGCCGCTCACCGACCGCAATCTATTGATCTGGTCTGCGCTCATCCTCGTGCTGAATTTTGTAACGGCGTTTTACGGGGCGATGGTGTCGCCGGCAGCGAACCAGGTCGCGTGGGAGGCGCATATGGGCGGCTTCCTGTTTGGTCTTCTTACTTTTCCGTTTTTCGACCGCGCAGCAAATCGGCGATAGCGAGTACACCGATCATATTGCAGTGCAACGCCGCTAACTTGTTGTTTTTCGGTGTTTGGCGCAAAATAAGCCTCTGGAGGAGTTTCAGGAGGCGAACATGAAGGTTGAGCAGATACTAAGCGCTAAAGGCGCCGACGTATTCTCCGTGACGACAACGGATCCGATTTCAAAGGCTGTGGATGTCCTTGGCAAAAAGAATATCGGCGCCGTATTGGTGAAGGATAAGGCGGGCGCAGTCGCCGGAATTTTGTCAGAGCGCGACGTTGTCCGCATGATGCGCACGGGCGGCGCGGCAACGCTTTCCGAACCTGTCTCTTCCTGTATGACGGCGAACCCTCACACTTGCGGCCTCGAGACGTCTGTAGACGAATTGATGATGGAAATGACGGAAAAACGTATTCGTCATATGCCCGTGGTGAAAGATGGGGCGCTTGTCGGCGTTGTTTCGATCGGCGACGTGGTCAAACGAAAGATTGAGAACGCGGAGCAGGAGGCGGCCGCCCTTAAGGAATATATTTCTTCGTAAGACTTGAAAGATAAAAACGCCGGCGATCCGAAAATCGCCGGCGTTTTTTACGCAACAAACAGACGCAACAATAAGTTTACTCAGTAACCGGCGGAAGCAGGACCGTGTCGATTACGTGGATAATGCCATTGCTGGTTTTGATGTCGGCTTTAACGACGGTGGCGTTGTTGACTTTCACGCCCTCTGTGCCGTCCACATTCACCTCAGCGCCGTTCACGGTTGGCGCGCTTAGCGTCGCACCTGCGAGATCTGTCGAAAGCGTTTTGCCCGCGAGCACGTGGTAGGTGAGAACAGCTGCGAGCTGATCTTTGTTTTCCGGCTTTAACAGGTTTTCAACCGTACCCTCGGGGAGCGCTGCGAATGCTTCATCCGTAGGCGCAAAAACGGTGAATGGGCCTTCGCCGCGGAGCGTTTCTTCCAGACCGGCGGCCTGAACGGCGGCGACGAGAGTTGTGAAGCTGCCTGCGGCGACCGCCGTATCGACGATATCGCTTGCCGCCATTTCTTTTTCCGATTTCTCGTGATGACCCGCCATTACAGGTGAAGCGATGATGGCGAGCGCCGCAGTGGCGACGGCGAACTGACGAATAAACATAAACTGTGGTCTCCGATTGGTTAACGATGCCCACACTTACGGTCGGGTCTCGTCGACAGATCAAAGGTCACAGGATTTTAACAATCCGCGCGATGAAGCGTTCAGCTAAGGAGATCAAGCGAGTTTTCGATCTGCGGCATCGCGTCGTCTATGGCGTTGCGGCCGGCGGCGATTGAATCTTCCGCTCTATCGAAGTCCAGCAAAGGGATGTGCCCGACTTTGGGCAGGACCAGCACGTCCGGTGGATCGCCTGCGAGGCGCGATCGCGTCACCCGGTCCATCACAATGTTGAATGAGGCGAGCATAACAGACCCTAGGCCAGGGGTCGCGTCTCGGGACTGGAACATTCGGCGGAGCATCCAGTTTTGCCCGGAGCCAATTTTGGCGTCGTCGGCTTGCGCCGGCGTCGCAGGCGCATCGGTATCAAACTTCTCGCGTCGCTGCACGGCCGCGCGCCCAAAGGCGTCGGCGTGGAGGCCGACGGCAATGACAAGGCGCGCGCCAAATGCTCGGCATACGGATACTGGCAGCGGATTGACCAGGGCGCCGTCGATCAACCAGCGTCCATTAATGTTCCGTGGCGGGAATACGCCGGGCAGGGCGTAGGCGGCCTCAATCGCGTCTGACAGATCGCCGTCCATTAGCCAGGTTTCGTGTCCCGTGGACATTTCGGCGGTGACGGCGACGAAACGCTGCGGCAGATCTTCAATCTGGGTTTGTTTTAAATATCCGCGCATTGTCTTCTGCAGACGTTTACCGCCCATCAGTCCCGAACCGTTTAGCATCAGGTCGAAATAACTCAGCATGCGCCGCTTTGTGAGGTCGCGCGCCCACGCGTCGAGTTTGGGTAGCTCGCCGGCGAGCCAGAATCCGCCCACAAGCGCGCCCACCGAAGTGCCGCAGACGATGTCGGGCCGGACCCCAAGTTCTTCCAGGCGTTGAACGGCGCCGATATGCGCCCACCCACGCGCAACGCCGCCGCCGAGCGCGAGGCCGATTTGCGGCCGGGCGCCGGGTGTCTGAGACGGCGAGGGGAGCGTGTCTGACATTCGGGGCGTTCCCAATGGGCGAAAACTGTCGCAAACCTTCGTTCTATATGGTTAAAACGGGGTTTTCGTAGCCGTTTCGATCAATTCGCGTCTCTGGGGATAATTTTCTTAACAAACCTGAAAAAAAGGGCTTGTGAACGCGCGAACACCCCTATAAAGAACGATCCTCAACTGCTTTTCTATGTTTGCTTGAGGGCTAGACCCGTTTTTCGGGTCGATTTGTTGCGCTGCGAAGGCGCAAAAATACGGCTTCAAAAAACTTTAAAAAAGTCGTTGACAGGGCATGGATACGAGATTACATCCGCGCCTCACCGATGCGGCCGGGATGGCCGCCGGGGGCCAGAAACGGTTCCAGGGGCGGTCTCGGTAGTGTCGGTTTTTTGTCGGCTAATTTCACCATTCCGGTGGGGTCGGTCGGCGGGGCTCCGCAAGGGGCTCTGAGTTCTTTGACAATTGAATATCGAGGAAGAGAAACGTGGGCGGCGACGTTCCAGCGATAGGTTCAGGAAACTGAATCTCCTTTGGATCAAATCGTCTCTGACGTTTCTTGACAGTAAAACCAATTTACTTCCGTTCATTCGGGGGTTTGGTTTTGCGACAGACATAACTGCATCCGACCGGGCGACCGGTTGGAACAGTAATGTTCGAACATTGATGTCAGCAGATGAGCGTTAGGCCAAATCTTTTATTTTCCTAAAAGAGGCCGCCTAACATAAGGTCCCAAACTCAACTTGAGAGTTTGATCCTGGCTCAGGACGAACGCTGGCGGCAGGCTTAACACATGCAAGTCGAGCGCCCTGCTTGCAGGGAGCGGCAGACGGGTGAGTAACGCGTGGGAATGTACCTTTCAGTACGGAACAACAGTTAGAAATGACTGCTAATACCGTATACGCCCTCCGGGGGAAAGATTTATCGCTGAAAGATCAGCCCGCGTTAGATTAGCTTGTTGGTGAGGTAACGGCTCACCAAGGCTACGATCTATAGCTGGTCTGAGAGGATGATCAGCCACACTGGGACTGAGACACGGCCCAGACTCCTACGGGAGGCAGCAGTGGGGAATATTGGACAATGGGCGCAAGCCTGATCCAGCCATGCCGCGTGAGTGAAGAAGGCCCTAGGGTTGTAAAACTCTTTCAACGGTGAAGATAATGACGGTAGCCGTAGAAGAAGCCCCGGCTAATTTCGTGCCAGCAGCCGCGGTAATACGAAAGGGGCAAGCGTTGTTCGGAATTACTGGGCGTAAAGCGCACGTAGGCGGCCTTGTAAGTTGGGGGTGAAATCCCGGAGCTCAACTCCGGAACTGCCTCCAAAACTACAAAGCTAGAGGATGTGAGAGGTGAGTGGAATTCCGAGTGTAGAGGTGAAATTCGTAGATATTCGGAAGAACACCAGTGGCGAAGGCGACTCACTGGCACATTTCTGACGCTGAGGTGCGAAAGCGTGGGGAGCGAACAGGATTAGATACCCTGGTAGTCCACGCCGTAAACGATGAGGGCTAGTTGTCAGGCGGCATGCCGTTTGGTGACGCAGCTAACGCATTAAGCCCTCCGCCTGGGGAGTACGGTCGCAAGATTAAAACTCAAAGGAATTGACGGGGGCCC
>CAWUIM010000023.1:0-46034 GCA_963922595.1 uncultured Parvularculaceae bacterium | reverse complement strand
GACGCGCGGTAGTGGCCGAACACGGCATTGGCGGCTCGCGCACCCCCGGCCCGAAAGCCCGCGACATCATGAACGCGGTGATGGCGAAGGACCCCGCGTCGCTGCCGACGCTTGACCCGTCGAGCCTCGCCGCGCGCGCGGCGGCGCAATCGAAGGCGGGTTAGGCATGTCGTCGTCAATCCTCCTTCAGACCCGCAATCGGGGTTTGCGCGACCGCATCGCGCGGCTCCATTGGCCGCTCATCATTATGCTGAGCATGCTCGGCGCGGCGGGCATGATCACGCTATTTTCGGTGGCCCAGGGCTCGTGGGATCCTTGGGCGTTGAAACATGGCGTGCGCTTCTCGTTGTCGCTGATCATGTTGATCGTCATGGGGCTCATAGGCGTGCGCTTCTGGATGTCGCTCGCCTATCCAATCTATTTTCTGGCGCTCCTGGCGCTCGCCGCCGTGCCCTTTGCGGGGGAGGTCCATATGGGCGCCCAGCGTTGGATTGCCATTGCCGGGTTCGAGTTCCAGCCGTCCGAGCCTATGAAGCTCGGCCTCGTGATGGCGCTTGCGCGCTACTATCACGGACTGCGCGCCGAACAGGTCTCGCATATTCTGTTTTTGATCCCGCCGCTCTTAATGATTGCGGCGCCCGTGGGCCTTGTCTTCATCCAGCCGGACCTCGGCACGTCGCTTCTTCTCGGGGCCACCGGCGTCGTCATCATGTTCGTGGCGGGGCTGAGCTGGCGGATCGGTTTTCTCGGCGCGCTTCTCGCCGGCGCGGGCGGGTATGCGGCCTATTATTTCGATTTCATCAAGCCATATCAGCTTGAGCGCATCACGACGTTCCTCAATCCCGATCGCGATCCGCTCGGACAAGGCTATCACCTCATTCAGTCCAAGACGGGGATCGGCTCCGGCGGCCTGACGGGGAAGGGCTACATGGAAGGCAGCCAGGCGCAATTACAGTTTCTGCCTGAGATGCATACGGACTTTATTTTCACCGTGTTCGGCGAGGAATTCGGGTTTGTGGGCGCCGCCGGTCTTCTACTCCTTTATCTGTCGGTGATCCTCACAGGCATGACGATTGCGCTGCGCTCAAAAGTCCACTTTGCGCGCCTCGCGACCATCGGCGTTGTCGCGACGTTTGCGCTTTATGTCTTGATCAACACCGGCATGGTGATGGGGCTCGCGCCTGTGGTCGGGGTGCCGTTACCGCTCGTTTCCTATGGCGGCACCGTCATGATCACGATCATGGCCGGGTTCGGGCTCATCATGAGCGCCCATGTGAACAAAGATCAGGATAATCTGAGCGGCATCGCGCTCTAGGGCGACGCTATTTACGCGACCTGCGCTTCGGCGTTCTCAAAATGCGCGGTGAAGGCCTCACTTGTGGCCTCAACATCAGCTTTCACGAACGACAGGGCGCTCTCGCATGCGGCTGCGTCTTCGCTCTTACAACAAAGCTCCAGCGTTTTCGTGGCGACGCAGATCGCGTCCGCGCCCACATTGCCCGCCGAGCCCTTAAGCGCATGCGCCAGCGCGGCCGCTTCGCCGAAGTCGTGGGCGGCGAGCGCAATGTCGAGTTTGGCGACAAGGTCGTGTGTAGATCGCCAAAACGCGTCCAGAATATCGCGCGCCCCGTCAACGCCGGCGACGGCGATCAGACCGTCGATCTGATCGGCTTGGATATACTGCTTGGCCCCGCAGTCCGGTCCCGACATCCTTTGCGTCCTCTATCCGTGTTGGACCGCAAACAAGAGCATGCTCACGGGCGATGGGCGCCCCCAGCCGGAGGGTCCATTTCTCTACAACATCGACAATGATTGCTAATAAATGTAAAAATTCCGTCTAAATCAAAGCAGTGTCCCGGAACGGGACGAAAAGAACATGAGGGTGGGCGAACCATGCAGGCGCAGGAACAACAGGCGGGCGGATCAGAGAAATGGTCCTCGAAAGCGGCGTTTATTTTGGCGGCGATCGGCTCGGCGGTGGGGCTCGGGAACCTGTGGCGGTTCCCCTATGTGGCCGGCGAGAATGGCGGGGGCGCCTTTGTCCTGTTCTATGTGATCTGCGTGGCGCTGATCGGCCTGCCTGTCCTGGTGGCTGAACTCTTTATCGGGCGCCGCGGCGGTAAATCGGCAGTGGGGAGCGTCGTCACCATCGCTAATTCCGAGGGGCGGTCCTCCCTTTGGGCGCTGCAATCATGGTTCGGCATGATCGGGGCGTTCATCATTCTCACCTTCTATTCGGTCATCGCCGGATGGGTGATGGCCTATGTGGTCATGATCGCCGGTGATCTCTTCGCCGCAATCGGCCGCGACGGGCTCGGCGCGCTCGCGGGCGGCGCGTTCGCCGGGCAAACGGCGGATGAAGTGCAGGGTAATCTGACGAGCCTTTTGAACGATCCCACACGGATGATCATTTACCACGCGATCTTCATGATCATCACGGTCGGGATTGTGGCGCGCGGCATTAAAGGCGGGATCGAAACCGCTGTTACGATCCTGATGCCGGCGTTTTTCGTGTTGCTGCTGATTCTATTCGGCTTCGCCCTGATCGAAGGGGATGCCGGACGCGGCGTGAATTTTCTCTTGGCGCCGCGTGCGGAAGATTTCTTCGCCGGTATCAAAGACGGTTCCATCGTTTCCGCTGCGCTGGGGCAGGCGTTTTTCTCCATCGGCCTCGGCTCGGCGTTGATGGCGACCTATGGCGCATACATGACCAAGGAACAGGATCTGCCGCGGTCTTCACGGTTAATCGCCATCGCTGACACAGGCGTCGGGGTCATCGCCGGTCTGGCGATTTTCCCGATTGTTTTCGCCATGGGCCTCAACGCCGGGGAGGGGCCGACGCTGATGTTCGTGACGTTGCCGCTCGCCTTCCAGAGCATGCCGGTCGGCGCGATCTTCGGACTGGCGTTTTTCCTGCTGGCGTTCTTTGCGGCGATCACTTCGTCCATCGCGCTATTGGAGACATCGACAAAGTGGGTGGACGAGCAGACGAAAGAAGACCATCGCTTCAAATCAGCCGCCGGGATCGGCATTGTGATCTTTCTGATCGGTATTCTTAACGCCCTGTCGCAAGTCCCGACGGTCGGGCCCAATGGCGAAGATCAGGCGACATTCCTCAACACGTGGCAGCCGCTCGGCGATATTCCGATTTTCGAAGGCATGGTGCTGCTCGATTTCCTCAGTAAGACGACCGATATCATCCTGCCGGTGTCGGGCTTTATCGCGTCGATCTTTGCTGGATGGGTGGTCTCCACCTCAACGGCGCGCGAGGCGATTGGGTTCAAATCGGAGGTCTGGTTCCAGCGCTGGCGTTTCCTGATCCGGTATGTGTGCCCGATCGGGATCGGCGCCGTCATCGCCTACAGCGCGATCATCGCGCCGTTCTTTCTGTAAGGATCATGTTGGGTGAAGCTTAGGCGGCGAACTTGTTCGTCGCCCTGACAAGCGCATCAATAATGCCGGGTTCGCTGGCGGCGTGCCCGGCGTCGTCCACAAGCATGAAGTCCGCCTCCGGCCAGGCTTGATGAAGCTCCCAAGCCGTTTTCATGGGCGTGACCACATCATAGCGCCCCTGAACAATGACGCCCGGAATGCGGCGCACTTTCTCCATGTTGGCGATGATATGATCGTCGCGATCGAAAAAACCGCCGTTCACGAAGTAATGGCACTCGATCCGCGCAAACGCGATTGCGAAGCCGTCATTTGAAAAAGACGTCATGCGCTCCGGCGACGGATAGAGCGAGACAGTGCCGCCCTCCCAGACGCTCCAAGCTTTGGCCGCTTCGAGCTGGACGGCGCGATCATCGCTTGTCAGGCGGCGATAATAAGCCGCCATCATATCGTCGCGCTCAGCGGGCGGGATCGGCGCGATAAAAGCTTCCCAGGCGTCGGGATAAATCCAGCTTGCGCCTTCCTGATAGAACCAGAGCAATTCCTGGCGGCGTAAGGTGAATATGCCGCGCAGGACGAGCGCCAGCGTGCGGTCGGGATGGGTCTGCGCATAGGCCAGCGCAAGAGTAGAGCCCCATGAGCCGCCGAACACCTGCCAGGCGTCCACCTCCAGATGGCGCCGGATCTTTTCCATATCCTCCACCAGCCGCCATGTGCTGTTGTCGTCGAGCGAGGCGTGCGGCGTCGAGCGCCCGCAGCCGCGCTGATCGAATAGAATGATTTTGTAGCGGCTGGGGTCAAAATAGCGGCGCATGGACGGCGTCGATCCGCCGCCGGGCCCGCCATGACAGACAATCACCGGCTGGCCGTTCGGCGCGCCCGAAACCTCATAATAGATGCTGTGAACATCGGATACATTCAGCATGCCCGTTTCAAATGGATCGATGGGCGGGAAAAGAGTCAGGCGTTGGTTCATATTTGTCGTGACTTTTAACGTTCGGTCATGTTATTTATTAACAGGGGCTAAACTAAGCAGAGTGTCAATCGTGGTCTGATCGCGATGCCGAGCGCTTTGTTTATCAAGGGTGTTTCTGGGAGTCGGGCTAAGTGTTAAGCGTAAGTTGGACGGGCGTTTGCAGGACGATTGTGTCCGGGTTTTTGTTGGTGGCGGGCGTTGCGGCGCTAAATGGATGCGCCACTGTTGTTATGGACGGCGGCGCGGGGGTCAAGAGCGCATCGGCGGAGCGTGATGCGCTGAAATCAGCCGCCGCAGACGTTTCCGCCGCACAATGGCCAAAACCGAGCAGCGTCTCCTTGGGCGAACGGCTCACTGGCGTGATCGCCGTCTCGGATGAACGCGTCACAAAAAAAGACGCTATCGCCCATTATGTGGTCGCCTTGAACGGCGCGGGCGATCCTCAAGCAAAATTACTGAGCGACGCTGAGCGTCAATTACAGGCGGCCGATCGTCTGATTCGCGCCGCCGAAAACGCGGCCGACGCCGTGCGCCCCGCCATGTCCGATGTGGCGATTGTCGAAAGCGTGATCTCGGACCTGCGCCAGGCGCGCGACATTTATCTGGCGAGCCTGGAAGAAATCGCCGTCGAAGACACGTCTGATACCCGCCGCGCGATCAAGGCTGACTTCAACAGAAGCATCGCCGAGATCGGGCGCGCCGCTGATATACTGGCCGACCGTGTGGCCAACGACCGAACACGGACAATGGCGCAGCCGCGGCCGCAATCGAATTTCATGGGCTCTCTCTAAGACGACAACTGAACGCCGTTCGCTCACGCGCGGAGCCCAATCCATACGGGCGCCTTGTGTCGCCGCGTGAGCTTTCGTAAGGGCGCGTCCATGGGCGCGCCACAGATCAGCCGGCATCAAGTTCTGTTCAGCGGATTTTACTCCAGCCAATTCATTTTGCTGGGCGTTCAATTGCCGTTTCTGTCCGCCTGGCTCGCGACCCGCGATTTTTCGGCGCCCGAGATCGGCTGGATCACCGGCGCCGCGCTCGCCGCACGCCTCGCGCTTGGCCCCTTCGTCGCCTATTGGGCGGACCGGCAAGCTGATCAGCGGCGCGCGATCCGACTGGTTTCGGCCTTATTCGCGGCGGGCGCCGCCGGTCTGTGGGTCGCGGATGAGAAAATCCTGATCGGGGTGTGCGTGGCGCTCGTCCATTGGGCGTTCGGCTTACTGGTGCCGCTCTCGGATAGCGCGACGCTGCAAGCGGATCGCGCCGATCAGCTCAATTACGGCCAAACCCGCGCCGCCGGTTCGCTCGCTTTTCTCATGACCACGATTATCGGCGGTTATTTTCTTTCCCGGTACGGCATAAATCTCTCTGTCAAAATCATGGCGGCGGCGGGCGCGGCGACGCTTGTTCTTTCCATGTTTTTGCCGCCGCGCCCAATGGCGACGGACGGCGTTTCATCCAATTGGCGCGACGCGCCGCGCTTGCTGCGGTCGAATAACTTTCTTCTCATGGTCGCCGCCGCCGGCCTCGTGCAGGGCGCGCATGCGGTCTATTACGCCTTTTCGATCTTGCGCTGGTCCGAGATCGGGTACTCGCCGACGCTGGTGGGCGCGCTTTGGGCGGTCGCGGTGATGGCGGAGATCTTGTTGCTGACGCGGGCGCGCCGGTTTGCGGCGCGGCTGTCCCCGGCGTTGATGATCGCGCTTGGCGGTCTCGGCGCCGCTGTCCGCTGGTCGCTGACCGCGATGGAGCCGCCGGTGTACATTCTGTTCGCCGTGCAGCTTCTGCATGCGCTGACCTTCGCCGCCGCGTATCTCGGCGCCATTGAATTTATCGACCGCGCCGTGCCGCGAAAGCTCGTCAACACGGCGATGACGCTGACCTCGACCACGGGCGTCGGCGCAATTACGGGCGGTGCAACCATCGCAGCCGGATACGTCTTTCACGGAGAGGGCGCGGCGGCCGCCTATTTCATGATGGCGGCGATGGGCGCGCTTGCATTTGTTTTATCTCTGGCGCTCGCGCGCCGTTGGCGCGGCGAAAAAATCGTCTAACCCTTGGACGCGCTCAGCCTACGGCGTTGGGGATAGGGATCACCACTTTGCGTTCTACTTCCCGCAAGGTGAAACTTGACTCTACCGTCTCCACATTCGGCATGCGGAGGATCGTTTCCGAAAGGAACGTCTCATAAGCCGCGAGCGTAGGAATAACCACCCGCACGAAATAATCGAATTTGCCCGTCACTAGGTAACACTCCATCACTTCAGGGCGTTGTTTGATGGCCGCCTCGAAGTCGCGCAGGGTTTTGTCGTCTTCGCGTTCGAGTTTGACGAGGATAATAACCGTTACATTGACGCCGAGCGCTTCGCGGTTCACCTCTGTGTGATAACCGCGAATAACGCCGTCGCTTTCAAGACGGCGCAGCCGCCGGAGGCAGGGCGTCGGCGACAGACCCACCTTTTCGGCGAGTTCGGCGTTCGTGATGCGGGCGTTTTCCTGGAGATGCCTCAGAATTTTATGGTCAATGGAATCGAGTTTCATCTTCAATTTCGTAAACCGGGTTGTGAGCCTAGATTATGCTATCTATTTGGCATCTTCTGCTAACTGTCAAGCGGTGCGTGTATGAATTTGGCAGAATTCACCCGTTGCTTACGGCTATAAGGCCGTCAAAACGAATAACGCTGGACGACAAACGCTGATAAGACAGCGTTCTCTTCCAAAAAAGGAGACTTCGATCATGCAGGCCCGGGAACTTTCAATCGACGGCTGGCGCAAGGTTGTGCATTTCGAAGATGCGCCGTCGGGATTGAACGCAATTATTTCCGTGCACGATGCGACGCTCGGACCCGGGTGCGGCGGCTGCCGGATGTTCGCTTACGAGAATTTTGAGGCGGCGCTGGAAGATGTGAAAAACCTCTCGCGCGCCATGAGCTACAAGAACGCGCTCGGCGGCATTCCTTTCGGCGGCGGCAAGGCCGTCATTATCGGCGATCCAAAGACGGACAAATCAGACGCGCTCTTCAAAGCCTTCGGCGAAGCGCTCAACATGATGGATGGGCTCTATTACACGGCGGAAGACTCCGGTGTGACGGACGCGGACATGCGGACCGTGCAGAGCGTTTCAAAATATGTAGGCGGCGTCGGCGTGCGTGGTCTTGGCGGCAATCCGGCGCCGTTTACCGCGCGGGGCGTCTGGCGCGGCGTTCAGGCGGCGGCGAAACATCGCCTCGGCGCGAAAACGCTGAACGGCGTGCGCGTCTCTATTTTGGGCGTCGGCGCAGTGGGCTTTGAGCTGGCGCGTCTGCTTCATGAAGAGGGCGCGATCCTCACTGTCGCCGATATTAATCAGCAGGCGGTGGATGACGCGGTCGAACAATTCGGCGCTGTGGCGGTTGCGCCGGCGGAAGCGGTGGGCGCGGACGTGGACGTCTTCGCCCCGTGCGCGCTTGGCGGTTCGATCAACGAGACGACGATCGATTCCCTGAAAGCGCGTGTTGTGGCCGGGGCCGCCAACAATCAGTTGAAGACGCCGGACATGGATCTGGCGCTGAAGGAAAAAGGCGTTCTCTACGCGCCGGATTTCGTCATCAACGCCGCAGGCGTCATTAGCGTGGGGCTTGAAATACTGGGGTCCTGGAGCGCTGATGAGTTGACGGCGCGGATCGACAAAATCGGCGCGACGCTGACCACGATTTTTGACCGCGCTAAAGCTGATGATCGCCCAACCGGCGCCATCGCCGATGAAATGGCGATGGAGATCATCGCGCGCGGGCCGAGCGGCGGACGGCAAGCCGCTGAATGACGCTGTTGCGGCGGCGTCGTCCAGCGGAGGGGTCGCCCACCCAGCGGACACGTCGCATTGTGTTTTGGCGGCGGAGCGCACACATTGAAGATGCGACTTCCGCCTTATGAAAGGGAGTGTGGTTAATGACCGTCAATGAAAACGACCCTGTGGTGATCGCAGGCATGGCGCGCACGGCGATCGGAAACTTTCAAGGCGCTTTTAATGGCGTTCCGGCTACGGAGCTTGGCGCCCGCGCCATCGGCGCGGCCCTGGAGCGCAGCAGCGTCTCCGGCGATGATGTGGACGAAGTTCTGATGGGCTGTGTTCTGCCCGCGGGTCTCGGTCAGGCGCCGGCCCGCCAGGCCGCGCTGGGGGCCGGACTGCCGACGAAGACCGGTTGCGTCACCGTCAACAAAGTGTGCGGCTCTGGCATGAAAACGACGATGATGGCGCATAACGCTATTGCAGCGGGTGCAAGCGGGATCGCTGTCGCCGGCGGCATGGAGTCCATGACCAACGCGCCGCATATGCTGCCGAGCGGGCGCAGCGGCATTAAGTTCGGCCACGGAGAAATTCTCGACCATATGGCGTTTGACGGGTTGGAAGACGCTTACCAGAAGCGCACGGCCATGGGCGTGTTCGCTGAAAAGTGCGCACGCGAATGGCAATTCTCCCGCGATGAACAAGACGACTATTCCATGCGGTCGGTGATGCGCGCGCAAAAGGCGATTGCGGACGGGCTGTTCGCCGATGAGATCGCCGCCGTTGAGGTGGCGTCCCGCAAGGGGGCGGTGACGGTTGCAACCGATGAAAAGCCGGGGCTCGTCAATGCGGAGAAAATCCCGAATTTGCGTCCGGCGTTCGAAAAAGACGGCACCGTGACAGCCGGCAACGCGTCAGCGATTTCCGACGGCGCGGCGGCCCTTGTTCTGATGCGGCGCTCTGAAGCTGAACGCCGGGGCGTCACGCCGATTGCGACTATTCTCGGTCAGGCGACCCATGCGCAGGAGCCGGAATGGTTTACGACCGCACCGGTGGCGTCGATGAATGCGCTCCTCGACCGGGTCGGCTGGGACGCAAGCGACGTTGATCTTTTCGAGATCAACGAAGCGTTTTCCGTGGTCCCGCTTGCGGCGATGCGCGAGCTCAAATTGCCTGCGGAGAAAGTCAATATTCACGGCGGCGCCATTGCGCTCGGCCATCCAATCGGCGCTTCCGGCGCGAGAATTATTGTGACGCTCTTAAACGCTTTGAAACAAACCGGCGGCAAAAAAGGCGTTGCGAGCCTTTGCATCGGCGGCGGCGAGGCGACTTCCATGGCGTTCGAAATGGCGGCTTAAAAATGACCCAATCAAAGCAAACCTTCCAATGGCGCGATCCCTTATCGCTTGACAGTCAGCTCACGGATGAAGAGATGATGATCCGGGATGCGGCGCACGGGTACGCGCAAGACAAGCTTATGACGCGCGTGATCGACGCCAACCGCGACGGCGTCTTCCATCGCGAGATTATGACCGAGCTCGGCGCGCAGGGGTTGTTAGGCGCCATGGTCGCCGAAGAATATGGCGGCGGCGGCGCCAGCCACGTGGCCTATGGTCTGATCGCGCGTGAGGTGGAGCGGGTCGACAGCGGGTATCGCTCGGCGATGTCCGTTCAATCCTCGCTGGTCATGTATCCGATCGAAGCCTTTGGCTCGGATGAGCAAAAGAAAAAGTTTTTGCCCAAACTCGCAAGCGGGGAGTGGGTCGGCTGTTTCGGTTTGACGGAAACTGACGGCGGCTCCGATCCGGGCGCGATGCGCACGAAAGCGGAAAAAGTGGCCGGCGGCTATAAACTCAACGGCTCGAAAATGTGGATCACGAATTCGCCCATCGCCGATCTTGCGATCGTTTGGGCGAAACTCGATGGCGATATCCGCGGTTTCATCGTCGAGCGCGGGACCGAGGGATTTTCAACGCCGGAGATCAAAGGCAAATTGTCATTGCGCGCGTCGATCACCGGAGAAATCGCACTCGATGATGCAATCGTGCCCGAAGAAAATCTCTTGCCGAACGTGCGCGGTCTTCGCGGGCCTTTTTCCTGTTTGAACAAGGCGCGCTACGGCATTTCATGGGGCGCGATGGGGGCGGCGGAATTCTGCTGGATCGCGGCGCGCGATTACGCCATGGAGCGCATCGTGTTCGGCAAGCCGATCGCCGGCACCCAACTCGTTCAGAAAAAACTGGCGGACATGCAGACCGAGATCGCGCTTGGCTTGCAGGGCGCGTTGCAGCTTGGCCGACTTCTCGATCAGGGGGCGTATGTGCCCGAAGCGATTTCGCTCATGAAGCGGAACAATTGCGGCAAGGCGCTGGAGATCGCCCGAACGGCGCGCGATATTCACGGCGGCAACGGTATTTCAGAGGAGTATCACATCCTCAGGCACGCCATGAACCTCGAAACGGTCAACACCTATGAGGGCACGCACGATATTCACGCCCTCATTCTGGGGCGCGCGCAAACCGGTCTTCAGGCTTTCCAGTAACAGGCGTTATTCAACGGCTTCGCGTTGCGCCGCCGCTCTGTATGCGGCGCGTCGCCGCCAGGCGCGTTTCCAGCTCTTCGGCCAGAAATGATCAGGCCACAGCTTGTATTTGCGCGTGAGGAAGTTCTTCTTCTTCCGGCGTTTCCGCTTGCGCGTCTTGATCGCCGGCGGATCGAGCGTTTCGGCTTCGCTTTGGGCGTCCTCGTGTAACGCGTCTTCCTCGATATCCGCGAAATCATCGTCGTTCACGTCAAGATCGCCAGTGAATGGTTCTTTTTCTTGTGCTTTCTCGGACGTTGTCGCGGTCGTCTTTTCGGACGGCCTAAATCTCACATGAGCCGGATCGGCCACTTCCACGGTGTCCCGCGGGGCGGCCGGGACCGGCATGGGCTCGGGCGACGCCACTTGGACGACAGGCAGGAACCGGGCCACGGCCCCGCCGATTGAAAGTTTGGACATTTGTCCCGCCGCGGGTTCGGAAGGCGACGGCGTTTGCGGTTGATCTGTCGCCGCGATCGCTGCTACGGCGGCGATTTCCGGTTCGGTTTCGGGCTCAGGTTCGCGAGCAGGCTCAGCGTCAACCTCGGGCTCAGCGTCGTCCTCAGCATCATTGGCGGACGCCAGCTCATCCGTACGCGCAATTTCTTCGTGTGACGCATCGGCGTCGGTTTCTTCCAGCGCGCTTTCGGCGTCCGCAGGGTTGGCCGCCGCCTGTTCATCTTCGGCCGCATCCGTCTCGGGTTCGCTAGCGGGCGCCTCTTCCACTTCATCAACAGCGCCGGCTTCCGCTTCGTTGGACTCTTTATGGACCGGAGTCTTGTCGGCGGCCTTGCTCTGTTCCTCCAGATCATCCGGCTGCGATTGCGGCATGTCCGCGACGACCGCGCTTTCAGGCGCATCGGCGTCGGCGGTTTCAGTCGCCGCAGGCGTTTCGGCGTCTTTTTCGCTCTTCGGCTCTTCCGCTGCGAATTCTTCCGAGAGCCGCGCCTGCAGATCATGCGCCGGGTTCTCGTCGTCGGCCGCTTTTGCACCGCCAGCTTTTTCCTTCGCGCGCGCGATCGCTGCTTGCTTGCGTGCGCGATCCGACGGCCGCGACAGGCGAAGCGATTTTTCGATCATGTCGGGATTGTCGTTCTCGGCGATGCGGGCGGCAAGACGCTCCAAGAGTTCGTCGTCACCCGCCGGCGGCGCGGGGCGCTTGCTCGGGGTTTTTCTGGCCGGGCGTTTGGCTTTCGGCTTCTCTGCCGCGTCCGCCTGCTCAGGCGCTTCCGATTGCGCGGCTTTCTTGTCCTCCGCCGTCTCATTATCCGCGTTTGGAGCGCTCGTCCGAAAGAGGGCGGCGAGATCGTCTGCGCTTAAATTCTCGAGACCAAGAAGACCGCGGACGTCGTTGACGTGCGACGGTTTAAAATTCGTCAGGGCCCCAACTTTCGCCAGATGATTACCCTGCGCCGCCGCGAAGCCGAGACTGCGCAGCGCCGAGAGCGACGCTTGATCTTCGACGCCTACAGCGGTGATTGCGGCGTTCGCTTCTTCGGCCAATTCGAGGAGCTCGGAAATTGCGCTGAGACCTGGCCCGCGCACGGTGCGCGCAAATCGAAGGATCGCGGCGCCGCCGGTTTTGATTTCATCGAACGGGAAGGGCTCGATCTTGCGCAGAAAATCGTTTGTGCGGCCTCTCACTTCAATCGCGAGACGCGCGCCCGTGTCGGACAAGCGTTTAAAGTTCTCCTGCGCCTGATCCACATCCTGATCCACGGGCGGCATCGGACATTCGAGGGTAATCAGCTCGGCGGGAAATTCATGATCGCGCAGCAGCACCACAAAATGCGAGGCGAACGCCTCGTCGCCGAGATCGCTGAGCGCCAGATTGATCGAGAAGCCGGGCGCAAACGGCCCGCGCCATGCCTTATATTGGGTAAGGGCCTCGTCCAGCACATAGCGCGTTAACTCGCTCATGCGCCCCTGGGACTCAAAAAAGGAGATAAAAGCGCCGGGCGGCAGGACGCCAAGGGAGGCGTGGCGCCAGCGCACAAAGGTCTCAAAGCGTGCGAGCGCGCCATTATTCAGGTCAAAAATGGGTTGAAAAAGGATCTCGAAGTCCTTGTTTTTCAACGCATTATTGATGTCTACATTTGACAGCCGAACCGCTTGCGCGCCCATTCGTCCGATCCCTCCGCTACGCGGTCATGTTAGCCCCCGTCAGCGCTGGATGGTGGGGGTCTTGCGTTAATTCTCGCTAAACAAACAGGTGCGAGGGAGCAACACTGCTGCGATTCAACGCTTCGAGCAAACGCGCTGGGCCCACTATTTCATGGGTCTTTAGTAATCAAATTGCTCGGTCAGGATGCGTTCGTCGAGGGACTGGCCGCGGTCGAAGAGGAGCGTCATGGAAACTGTGCGGTCTTCGCGCACTTCCACCGTTGAAACGTCTCTAACTTCCTGATTGTCCGCGACTGCCGAGACGGGTCGGATTTCCGGCTCGAGCGCCCGAAATTCGACCACGGCGTCATGGGAAAGGATAGCCCCTTTCCAGCGGCGAGGGCGAAACGCGCTGATCGGCGTCAGCGCCAGCATGTGGGCGTTGATCGGCAGGATCGGCCCGTGAGCTGAGAGATTGTAGGCCGTCGATCCGGCAGGCGTCGCGATCAGAACGCCGTCGCAGGTGAGGCGCTCCATGCGCACTTTGCCATTGACGGAAATCTGGATGCGCGCGCTTTGGCGGGTTTGCCGGAAGAGGGAGACCTCGTTGATCGCGCGGGCTGTTTCTTTTGCGCCATCCACAGTGACGACCGTCATGGTCAGCGGGTGAATGACCGCCGCTTCAGCGTCGTCGATGCGCTCTTCCAGACCGTCAAGCGCGAAATTGTTCATCAAGAAGCCGACGGTGCCGCAATTGACGCCGTAAATCGGGGTGTCGTTCGCCATGGTGGCGCGCAGGGTTTCCAGCATGAAACCGTCGCCGCCCACCGGCACGATAACATCGGCCTCATCGACGGCGACATCGCCATAACGGTCGCGAAGCTTTTCGGCCGTTTCTCTCGCATGGGGTTTTTCGTTCGATAAAAAAGCGAACTTTTTGCCGGCCATGAACGTTAAATTCCTGTTTTGTCGCCCAACATATCGAACAATGCGATATAGTAGGGGGATTGAACCCGATAGGAAATAGCCGCCAGGGGGCGCCGGTGCCGCTGGATTACGCCGAAGAGACTGAACAAAGCGCGTTGCTCGAACAGTTTTCGCGCAGCCGCAAGACGTCCGTCACGCTCGCCTCGGCCTTTTCTCCGGAAGACTGGATGGTCCAGTCCATGGAGGAAGCGAGCCCGATCAAGTGGAACCTCGCTCACACAAGCTGGTTTTACGAAACCTTCGTTTTGAAACCGCTGGCGACCGGCTACAAATCCTACGATCCGGCGTTCAATTATCTGTTCAATTCCTATTACCAACAGGTGGGGGAAATGCATCCGCGCCCGTCGCGGGGGCTTTTATCGCGGCCCACTTGCGATGAGGTCATCGCCTACCGCGATCATGTGGACGAGGCGGTGCGTGTGCTGATCAAAGAAGCTTCCGAGGAAACGCTTGGGAAGCTGGCGCCGCTGATCGTTCTCGGGTGCGCCCATGAAGAGCAGCATCAGGAACTCCTGCTCACCGACATTAAACATGGGCTTTCGCTGAACCCCTTGGCCCCGGCTGTTTTCACGGAAGATAGAAAAGCCGAGGCGCCCGGCGCTTCGCTGGACTGGATCGCATTCGAGGGCGGCCTTGCGACGGTCGGTCATGATCGGCGCAGCTTCGCCTTCGACAATGAAGGACCGCGCCACCAAACCTATCTTCAACCCTTTCTGCTGGCGTCGCGTCCGGTCACCAATGCGGAGTACGCCGCCTTTATCGAGGCCGGCGGTTATGAGGAATCGTCGATCTGGCTGGCCGACGGGTGGGCCCGCGTTCGGGAAGAGAACTGGCGCGCGCCGCTCTATTGGCGCAAAAGGGATAATCAGTGGCGGGAGTATACCCTGTTTGGCGAAAAGCCGTTGATCGCGGATGCGCCGGTGGCGCATCTCAGCTTTTATGAGGCGGCCGCCTATGCGGAATGGACGAGCTACCGCCTCCCGACGGAATTTGAATGGGAGCGCGCCAGCGCCGAAGCGGCGGGCGACGCGCAGTTCATGAAAGACGGAGAATTCAACCGCCCGGCGCCTGATCCGGGCGCGGGGCTACGTCAGATGTTCGGCGGCGTCTGGGAATGGACGTCGAGCCCTTACGTTGCTTATCCCGGATACCGCACGCCGGGCGGCGCCATCGGGGAATACAATGGCAAGTTTATGTCGTCGCAAATGGTTCTGCGCGGCGGCTCCTGCGCTACGCCGGAGGGGCATGTGCGCGCGACCTATCGCAATTTCTTCCCGCCGAATGCGCGCTGGCAATTCGCCGGCCTGCGCCTTGCGCGCGATCTTTAGAAAACTCCGCTGTTCTTACCCGATGATTTTTCGCCGGTGATCGCTTACACTCCCGCATAGTTTTGAAGATCAGGGAGGATTTATGAGCGCTCAGGAAAAAACCGCTGAAGCTGTCGGCGTCACGCCCGGATTTTCGTTGCCCGATCCCGCGGACTTGCCGACGCTCAAGGGCGCCGTTTCCGACGAGGAGTGGCGCCTGCGGTGCGATCTTGCGGCGACCTATCGTCTTGCCGCCCTTTACGGCTGGGACGACATGATCTTCACGCATATCTCGGTGCGCTTGCCGGACGAGGGCGGTAAAGAACGGTTTCTGTTAAACCCTTACGGCGTGTTCTTTGACGAGATGACGGCGACGGCGCTCCTGAAAGTCGATATTGACGGGCAAGTGGTGGGCGAGACGCCATATTTTTCAAATCCGGCGGGCTTCACGATCCACAGCGCGCTGCACATGGCGCGCGAAGACGCCCATTGCGTATTGCACCTTCACTCGCCCTATGGCGTCGCCGTCTCCGCTCAGGAGGGCGGTCTAAAGCGGTACACCCAATTCGCCATGATCGTGCATGATGATATTGCGTACCACGATTATGAAGGGATCGCGACGGACCTCGATGAGCGCGAGCGGCTCGTGAAGGATATCGGCTCGCACGGCTTTATGATTTTGAAAAACCACGGAACGCTGACGGTCGGCGCCAATTGCGCCACAGCGTTCCTGCGAATGTATTTTCTTGAGCAGGCGTGCAAGACGCAAATCCTCGCCCAATCAGACACCAAGCCGCCGATGGAAGAGCCTGCGGCGATGGGCGCGAAAGTGCTCCAGCAGGGCGCGCCGGCGTTCGTTCCGGGGATTGGAGACAATCTCGCCTGGCCGGGTCTGATGCGAAAGCTCAATCGCGAAAATCCGGGTTACGATCAGTAAACGTCACTTTTTCCGTTTCAGATAGTCGATGATCAGCGCCCGCTGATCCGGATCGCTCTCGCCCGCAAACGCCATCCGATTGCCGCGCACGAACGCTTTCGGATTTTCGATATAGGCGTTGAGGCTTGCCGCGTCCCACGTCACGTTCGAGGCGCGCATCGCGCTTGAATAAGCGAAATCATCGCGCCGGGCGGCGGGCGCATCGACCACGCCATGAAGATTGGGGCCCGCGAGACGAATTTGACCCGCCGGCGTAGCAGGGTCCGCCACGGAGTGGCAGACCGCACACGGACGAAACGCCGCGCGGGCCGGATCGCTCGCCGCGGACGGCTCCCCGTCCGAAGATCCGCACGCCGTCGCCGTAATGACAATCGCGCCGAGCGCCAGAAAGTGTCGCATGCCAATTGCTCCTAACCGTCGTCCGAATCCGCTGGCGAAGCGCCGGCGATCTTGCCGATGGTTTTGCCCGGCCACGCCCAGGTCTGATCATGGCGCGCGAAGAGCAGGCCTGAAATCGGGGCGGTGACGCGTTCCACATCGCCTTGCGCGGGAAGAATTTCAGCGATGAGATCGCCTTCGCGCACGCGGTCGCCGAGCCGCAGCTTGTAGTCGATCACTCCCTCGGTCGAGGCTTTCAAACGCCGCATCGTCTCAACGGGGATCGCGTCGGCGTCGAGCCGCGGCAAGGCGCCGGCGTCGCCGCGCAGGCATCCGCGCCGCGTCAAAAACCGCAAGATCGCGTTCGCGTCCCGGCGCGCATAGTCGCCCGAGACGTCATTGTTCGACCGCAATTCCACTGTCGCGGAAAGGCATGCCGGGGGAATAGGCGCGAACGGGAATGCCTCCGCGAGGGTCCACCACGGACCGCCGCACGCCTCGTCAAAGGGCGCATCGCCTGAATAGTCGCACAGCAACACAGCGCGCGCGTCGATTTCCGCAGCGAGATCGGCGGCCTCCGGCCACAGCTTCTTGCCCGTGTAGAGATGCACAAGCGCCTGATTGTCCGCGTGGAGATCAAGCATGATGTCGGCGTCGCAGGCGTTGGCGATGAGCGCGTGTTGAAGCCGCCCGAATGCGTCTTCCGGCTCGATTTTGTCGAGCGCTTTCACCATCGCCTTACGGATAATGGCGACGTTTTCGGCGGGGTCGTCGGTGAGCTTTGGTTCGATTTTCTTGCGCACCAGCCCGGCGAGATCAGGAAAGTCTCTGTTGAAATTCCGATCGGTCCCGCGCTCTACGCGGCCTTGCATATAGTCGCCCTCAAGCTGAGCGAGGCCGATCGGGTTGGCGACGGGCACGAGAACGATCTCTCCGATGATATCATCGCGCGCAGCGTGCGTCGACAGCGCTTCGATCAGGCGCCGCATTACAAGCATGCCGGGCAATTCGTCCGCGTGCAGCGCCGTCTGGAGATAGGCCTTGGGCCGTGCGCCCGCAGCGCCGAAAGACAAGACGTTTATCTCGCGCGGCGTTCCCGTTCGGTCAGCGCCAAGGGCGATGGTCTCCTGGCGATACGCCTTGCCGGCCGATGCGGCGATGTCGTCAGTGCTGGTCACTCTCAATATTCCCATGCTCTTGCCGGCCGCACGACCTGTTTAGGCTCACGCGGCTAATTTATTCCCGATTACAGCCTTCTAAACAGTATTTTTTGCGTCGCAGCAATTGACTGCCTATCCTATTTATTGAAACATTCTCGCAAGGGAAACGGGCAATATAATCAGATATCGCTGGCCCTCGCGAGCGAGAAGGTTGCGAACCCGTCCTTCAGGAGTTCGCCATGAAACTGATTTCCACGTCGGTCTACGTCGGGCCGAATATTTTCTCAAAAAAGCCGCTCATTCGCTTCACCATGGATTTCGGCGCCTTCGCGGACAAGTGCGCCGCGGACTTCGGCGACCGGCTCGCCGAACCGCTGATCGAAGCCTTGCCGGGTCTTGCGCAGGAAACGACCGAGGACGGCAGGTCGTTCGTCGAACGCATGCGCCGTGACCGCGATTGTCATCTGGGCGAAGTCGTGGCGCGCGTTGCGTTGACCCTTCAAAAACTGGCGGCCGCGCCCACCAATATCGCCCGCACGGAACCCACCGACGAAGAGGGCGTGCGCGAGGTTTTATTCGGTTACGCCTCGCGCCGGATTGGGCTGGAGGCCGGAGATCTGGCGCGGCTCATCGTTCTGGAACTGGTCGATCCGCGTGCGAATAGCGCCTTTAATCTCCGTGATGAGATTGATGACTTTTTTGACTTCGCCTCGCGGCGCAGCCTTGGGCCGTCCGCGATGGCGCTGGTCAAGGCGGCCGAAGCTCGCGACATCCCGTGGATCCGCCTTAATCAGGATAGCCTGATCCAGCTCGGACAGGGCAAATATCAAAAACGGATTGAGGCGGCGCTTACGAGCCAGACGCCCTGCATCGCTGTCGATATCGCCAAGGACAAAGAGTTCTGCACGCAGCTCCTTTACGATCTCGGTTTACCGGTCCCGGAACAACGCTATGTGCGCAACGGTAAGGAGGCGGTCTCCGCCGCCGAGCGCATCGGTTATCCGGTTGTCGTCAAGCCCGTGGACGGCAATCACGGTCGCGGCGTTTCGGTTAATCTTGGTACGGATCGCGACGTTGAAGACGCATTCGACAAAGCCGCCGATCAGGGCTCGGGCGTTATCGTGGAACAAATGATCCCGGGTGCGGATCACCGTCTGCTTGTGGTTGACGGTAAGCTTGTGGCGGCGGCCAAGCGCGTGCCGGCGCGGGTCGTCGGCGACGGCCGGTTGACAATTGAAGAGCTGGTGGAGAAAGAAAACCAGGACCCGCGCCGCGGCGTCGGTCATGAGAATATGTTGACGCGGCTCGAGCTCGACAAAGCGGCGCTGCGTATGCTCGACGAACAACGCGTTAAACCGAGCACCATCCTTGATGAGGGGCAGGAAGCGTTCCTGCGCCGCACCGCGAATCTTTCAACCGGCGGCACGGCGGTGGACGTCACCGAGACAATTCACCCCGACAACAAGCTGATGGCCGAGCGGGCGATCAAGGCGGTCGGCCTTGATGTTGGCGGCGTTGATTTTCTGACCACGGACATCACCCAGAGCTATCGCGACACCGGCGGCGCCATTTGCGAAATCAACGCCGGTCCCGGCATCCGCATGCATATCTCGCCGTCGGAAGGCGAGGCGCGCGATGTGGGCGGCGCGGTCATGGATATGTTGTTCCCGGCGGGCGAGCCGAGCTGCATCCCGATCGCCGCGCTCACCGGCACCAACGGCAAGACGACGACCTCGCGCATGCTGGGCCATATCCTGAAGATGTCAGGCCATGTGGTCGGCCAGACCAGCACGGACGCGGTCTCTATTGACGGCAACGTCACGGTCAAAGGCGATATGACCGGGCCCACCGCCGCCAGCATGGTGTTGCGCGATCCTGATGTGGACGTCGCTGTTATGGAAACCGCGCGTGGCGGCATTGTCCGCGCCGGACTTGGGTATCCCTATTGCGATGTGGGCGCGGTTCTGAATGTGAGCTCCGACCATCTCGGCATGGGCGGCGTTGAAACGCTCGATGATCTGGCGCGCGTCAAACGCCTCGTCGTCGAGGTCGCGCGCGACACAGCTGTTCTGAATGCGGATAATATCCATACGCTGAAAATGGCCGAGCACACCGAGGCGGAACACATTTGTTACGTCTCGCGCAACCCGAACAATGCGCTTGTCCGCGAGCATATCAAGCTCGGTCAGCGCGCGGTCGTTCTGGAGCGCGGCGCCAATGGCGAACAGATCGTCCTCTATGACCGCGAAAACCAGATACCGCTAATCTGGACCCATCTCATTCCGGCGACCATCGAGGGCAAAGCGATCCACAATGTGGAGAACGCCATGTTTGCGGCGGCGATGGCGTATGCGCTCGGGCTGACGCTGGATCAAATTCGCGCTGGATTGCGCACCTTCAACAGCTCATTTTATCAATCGCCGGGCCGGATGAACGTCTTTGACGAACATGGTTTCCGGGTCATTCTCGATTACGGGCATAATGAAGCCGCCATCGCGTCGATGGCGGAGCTCGTGCAGCGGCTGGAGCCGCGCGGTAAACGCATTGTCTGCGTCACCTGTCCGGGTGACCGGCGCGACGAGGATGTATCGGCGAACGCGCAAGCAGTGGCGGGTAAGTTCGACAAATATATCTGCCATACGGACGACGATCTGCGGGGACGGGCCCCGCGCGAAATCCCGGAGATGATGCGCGATGCGTTAATCGCGGCGGGCGTTGACGCGGACGCCATCGAAATCATTCCGAGCGAGGTGGACGCGATCGACCGCGCGCTTGAACTGGCGCGCCGCAACGATCTCCTGCTCTTATTTTGCGCCGGCATCGCCCGGGCGTGGAAAAAGATCATCTATTTTTCCCCGGCGGATAAATCCGAGGAGCGAATCGAGGAAACTGCCGCTCCGATCTCTGACATCGACGTGCCGGAAGGCTATCGCATTGTCAGGGACGACCGCGGCGTACGGTTGGCGCGTCAGGATTAGTAGGGGTTTCAATGTCGATCACGATGAGCGCAGCGCTAACCGGCCCGGCGCGGCAATCGCCCGTGCGGCGGATGGCGATCATCGGCGGCCGCCTGGAAGACAATAACCGCGCCGTCTATCGCGAAATGCGCCGCCTCGCCGGCGGTAAAATTCTGATTTTTCCAACGGCGTCGTCCGAACCGGTAGAGGTGGGCGAAGAGACCAAAGCGGTCTTCGCCGCGCACGGATTTTCTGCGGAAGTGGCGCCGGTCTATTCAGACAACGCCGCGCAATCGGCGTTCGATCCTGCGATCATCGAGCGCGTTCAGTCCATCGGCAGCGTCTTTTTCACGGGCGGCGATCAATCCAACATTTATCGCGCGCTCCGGCAAAACGGCGCCGAAACGCCGTTGCTGACTGCGATCAGGCGCGCTTTCAAAGCGGGCGGGCTGCTCGCCGGCTCCAGCGCCGGCGCGGCGATCATGTCGAAAGCGATGATCCTCGGCGGCACGTCGTTTGAGGCGGTGGCCCATGGCGTCAGCGACGATCCGGACAAGCCGGGCCTGCTTGTGGGCGAGGGGCTGGGCTTCTTTCCCCATGGCGTCGTCGACCAGCATTTCATCAAGCGCGGCCGCCTCGCGCGGCTTATCGTGGCGATGGCCCACGCCGGGCAAAAGCGCGGCTTCGGGATCGATGAAAACACCGCGCTCTTAGTAGACGGTAACGAAGCGCGTGTGTGCGGCGAATATGGCGTTTTCTTTGTGGATACGCGCCGCGCTGATATCGACGTTCGTGAGAGCCGGTTTGATCAGGTGCGCGTTAGCTATCTCGATGACGGCGACAGCATCAATCTAAGCTCCTTCACGATGGCCGCTTCGGAAAGCAAGCGGCGCGTGCGCAAGAGCGAGATCGCATACCGCGCGCCGGTGCGCTCTCAGCGCAACGCATTCGGCGCTTACGCGATCTATGATCTGATCGCCCGCCTCGTCCTCGGCGACCAGGCGAGTTACGCCGCTGACCGCCTGCACGCGATTGATCCGAAAACAGGCGTCGGCGCGCGGGTTGACTTCGAACGCGTCAAGCGCAGCACACGATGCCTCATCGCAACGCCTACGGACGGGTTGCGCATGACGGCGATCAATTTGCGCGCATCGATCAAGCGCCAGCGGCTCGATACTGACACGCGCGCCAAATGGGAAACCCGCAGCGCACGCAGTTTCGGCATGGACCTGAACGAGCGCTCGCGCCTTATCATGCTCGGCTCGTCGCCGATCTATTTCGAGGACGCTCAACAACGCGACATCGTCGACCTGATCGGAGAGGGGCCGGTCGGCATATTCGCCGCCGCCTCAGCGGAAGCCCGCCGGACCGCCGCCGAGCATGTGGATTTCTTTGCAAAACACGGGGTGGAAGCGATCGATCTCGGCGTCACCATCGACAATGTGGAGTATGCGGCGCGCAATCCGGAGATGCTCGACAAGATCGCCTCCATGCGCAGCATTTTCATGTGCGGCGGCAATCAGATCCGGCTTGTGGAGACGCTGCTCCATCGCGGGGAAGAGAGCGCCGTGCTCCAGGCGATCGCTAGCGCCTATGCTCACGGTGCGGCGTTAATTGCGTCGAGCGGCGCGGTGTCGGCGCTGTCGGGCGTGATGATTGCGGGCGGCTCGACTTATGAGGCGCTGCGTTACGGCGTCGCTTCTGACCTTGGTCACCAGGGGCTTGTGATTCAGGAAGGCGTCGGCCTCCTTGATTCCGGCATCTGCGATCAAAACATTATGACCGCGCGCCGCCTTGGGCGTCTCGTTGTGGCGTGTGCGGAGGAAAATGAGCGTTTCGGCATTGGCGTATGTGAAGAGAGTGCAGTCGTTGCCGCGAAATCGGGTCAGGAGCTAACCGCGGTTGGGCGCTACGGGTTCATCACCGTGGAGACCGATCCCACGGGGCAGGATACAGCGACCAGCCGGTTCATGGCGCGCAATGTCAAAATCAATATGTATGGACCCGGTGATTGCGTGAACCTACATTCCGGTCACGTGGCGCGTCAGGCTGATCCGGCGGCGGTGAAGCCGATATTCGATCAGCTTATTGACGATCTTGTGCGCGAAGGCGTTGATTTGGAAAGGCTTGAGCGAACGGCGCGCGATCCGGCTGCGCGACACGCGGTGAAAATCCGCTTAAAGCGTGACAGCGATCTTTCAGCGACAATCGATCTGGAATGCGCGCGCGAAGAGAAGGACTGACGCGGCTTTTTGCGCGCTCACCAAAGGCTGCGATCGGGCGACGCCTGCCGCGCAAGCTTTGACAAGAGCCCATTGAGCACCGTCAATTCGTCATCGGACAATGTTTTTGTCACTTCCGCCTCAATGCTTTGCGCCATGGGCACAATCCGGGCGTAGAGGTCGTTTCCCTCGCGCGTCATTTTGAGAATGGAACAGCGCCCGTCGCTTTGGGCAGCTGTGCGCACAATGAGGTTTTTGCCGATCAGACCGGATACCGCGCGGCTGACCGCGACCTTGTCCATGGCCGTGCGTTGCGTGATCTCGGTCGCCGTGAGGCCCGGCGTCTCGCCGATCACGGCGAGGACGCGCCACTGACCCACATTGATGTCGAATTCTGCGGCGTAGCGCTCCGCGATCCGGCGCGAGACCGTGTTGGACAGAACGGACAGCCGATAGGGTAAAAACTCAGACAGCTTCAAATCATTGGTCATTCAGGCGCGGCTCCCGGACGGCGATAATCGTACTTGCGTCAGCTCCCCCGATATGGTTATAAAGAAAAGTAGTTTCATATGAAACAAAAAAGTGGAGAGCGCGATGGCTGATTTGTTTGAAAATCCGGCGGGGCTGGATGGTTTTGAATTTGTTGAGTTTTCCGCACCTGAAAAGGGCGTCCTCGAGCCGGTTTTCGAGACGATGGGCTTCACGAAGATCGCCCGGCACCGCTCCAAGGATGTGGAGCTCTGGCGCCAGGGCGGCATCAACCTCATCACCAATTATGAGCCGAAATCCGCGGCATGGTATTTCTCCCGCGAGCATGGGCCTTCCGCCTGCGGTATGGCGTTCCGTGTAAAGAACGCCGCCAAAGCTTACGCGCATTTGCTCGAAAACGGCGCCGAGCCGGTGGATGTGGAGACGGGGCCGATGGAATTGCGCATCCCTGCGATCCGCGGCATCGGCGGGGCGATCCTTTATCTTGTGGATCGCTACGGCGACAATCTTTCAATCTATGACATTGATTTCGAATATCTGCCGGGCGTTGACAAAAATCCCAAGGGCGCAGGGTTTAATGTCATCGATCACCTCACGCACAACGTCTACACGGGCCGCATGGCCTATTGGGCGGACTACTATGAAAAGCTTTTCAACTTCAAGGAAATCCGCTTTTTCGACATCAAGGGCGAATATACGGGCCTAACGTCAAAGGCTTTAACGGCGCCCGACGGAAAAATCCGTATCCCGCTTAATGAAGAAGGCGAGGGCGGCAAGGGCCAGATCGAAGAATTCCTGCGCGAATATAATGGCGAAGGCATCCAGCATATCGCGCTTATTTGCGATGATTTGCCGGCCTGCTGGGATCGGCTGAAGAAGCTCGGCGTCCCGTTCATGACGGCGCCGCCGGACACTTACTATGAGATGTTGGACGAGCGTCTGCCCGGCCATGGCGAGCCTGTGGATGCGTTGAAGATGCGCGGCATTCTTCTGGACGGCACCACGGAAGGCGGGACGCCGCGCCTGCTTTTGCAAATCTTCGCCGAACCGCGAATCGGACCGGTCTTTTTCGAATTCATCCAGCGCAAAGGCGACGACGGGTTCGGCGAGGGCAACTTCAAGGCGCTCTTTGAGTCGATAGAACGCGATCAGGTCAAGCGCGGCGTTCTGAAAGTCGAGGAGACGGTCTGATGACGACGCCGCAACTTTCCGGTTTTCACCACGTGGCCTACCGGTGCAAGGACGCGAAGGAGACGGTCGAGTTTTATCAGCGGACGCTCGGCATGGATTTTCAACTGGCGATCGCTGAAGACAAGGTGCCGTCGACGGGCGCGCCGGATCCCTACATGCACATTTTCCTCGATGCGGGAAACGACAATGTGCTCGCCTTTTTCGAGCTGCCGAACAGCCCCGACATGGGGCGCGACGAGGCGACGCCAGAATGGGTTCAGCATATTGCGCTGCGCGTAAAAGATATGGATGCGCTCCTGTCGGCCAAAGCCCATGTGGAAAGCCTCGGGCTTGATGTGTTGGGGCCGGTGAACCATGGCATCTTCAAGTCGATCTATTTCTTCGACCCGAACGGCCACCGGCTGGAGCTCGCCGCTGACACGCGCACGAGCGAACAGATGAAAGACCTCCATCGTGTGGCGCCGGAAATGCTGGAGGAATGGAGCCGCACCAAGAAAGCCCCGCGGCACGCGGCCTGGCTGCATGAGCAGATTGCGCAAGAAGGGTGAGCCCCGCTGCTTCTATTTGAGCGGGCCCGCCGTCACGACTTCGCGATAAGGCTCGACCAGTTTTCTTTGCCAAGCTCGCTCGCGAGATGATCAAAGACGATCCGTATACGGCGGCTTGTGCTGATCTCCCGGTGGGTGACGAGCCAAACCGGAACCTCAAATGTGGGCAATTGCGGCAGAACCCGCTTCAAGCCCAGGCGTCCCTCGGAAACGATAGCGGGCAGGATCGCGATCCCTGCGCCTTCGCGCGCCAACTCATACATTGCGCTGCCAGTTGTTGTCGTGATCCGAAAATTCTTACGCGTAACGGGCACGCCCATCGCCGTGAGTTGGGGGATGAGCCGCTCCGGCTGCTCAAATCCGATAAAGGACGCCTCGGCCAGATCTTTCGGCTCGTTTACGGGTCCGAGCTCATCGAGATAGGACTTTGACGCGAATAATGTGACTTCGATATCCGCAAGGCGTTTTGCCACCAAGTCCGGCTCTTCAGGCCGCACGTGCCGGATCGCAATGTCAGCCTCGCGCCGCGTTAAGCTGCTCATCTCGTTAGTGGGCGCCAATTCAATGCTGATGCCGGGGTACTCGTTGCACAGATCAATAAGGATACGCGGCAGCGAATAGGCCGCCATCGCGTCGCTGGAGGTGATCCTGACGGCGCCTTCGATCACCTGACTTTGCCCGGCCGCCACGCGGGAGATCTGCGTCGCCGCGTCGGTCATGGCCCGGACATGCGCGAGAAGTTCCGTACCCGCCTCGGTCAATTCCATGACGCGCGGCCCGCGTTCAAACAGGGTCAGCTGCAACGCCTCTTCGAGGCTGGAGATTTGCCGGCTCAGGGTCGGCTGCGTCTGGCCGAGCGCGCGCGCCGCGCCTGACAACGACCCATGCTCGACGGTCGCCAGAAACGCCCGAATATGGTTCCAGTCGAAGGATATCGCGTTCCAGTTCATGCATTTTTGTATATCAGACCCAGAAAATTCGGCAATTTATATTCGCAAATCGAATAGGTAGGTAAGGGGCGACAGTTCATTGACCCATCGCACCACGGAGACATTCAAATGCCAGCCCTCGCACACGCCGCCCCAAATCATGGCCCCGCGCCAGCCCCTTCAGTCGACGGATCAGCCATTCCGTTTTTGTCAGCGTGGATCGGGTCCTGGCAATTTTCGATCAATCGCAAGCCCATGGCGGGCGATGAGCTGAAAAGCGCCTATGACATCCATGCGACGGGATGGGCGAAAAAGCTGAAACGCCTTTCGATCCAGGACGCCTATGGGGGAATGCTCGCGCATATCTTTGCGAACGCGCCGCAGGAGAGCGATAGCGCGCATCCCCTACGTGTTCTCGACGCCGGCGTCGGGGCTGCAGATTTGTCGCTCGCTTTTGCAAATGTGGCAGACCGGAAATTCAGTCTCGATGCGTTCGATATTTCGCCGCGCATGCTTGATGAGTCTGCGCGACGCCTGAAAGCGCAGGGCGTCATGCCCAACTTACACCTGGCTGCCGCCACGAAGCTGCCTTTCGAGGACAATCAATTCGATATCATCATGACGGCGCATATGTTGGAGCACTTGCCGACGCCTGCACTCGCTCTTCGCGAATTAATCCGCGTCCTGAAACCAGGCGGCCGGCTTATCGCCTTTATCACGCGTCGATCAATGCTCGGTTTTGGCATTCAGTTAAAATGGCGCGTCCACGCGGTAACACCGGCTATCGCGAACAACTGGCTGAGCGCCGGCGGTTTGCGCGACGTATATTGTGTGGAACGAGAGGAAAGAAGCCTGCTCGACCGGTTGAGCGTCGTTTGTGTTGGCCGGAAGCCTGACGCGGTTGCTGCGTAGGCGGAGCGATTTTTCCTGCCGCCCTCATCCTGAGGAGCCGACCTTTCGGGTCGGCGTCACGAAGGATCAGCGGCGTGCGCCGAGTTCGCGTCATATCCTTCGTGACGCGCTTTGCGCTCCTCAGGATGAGGGCGGCGTAGTACAAAAAGTCGGGCTCTAGCCGAGGTCTTCGCTCCCTCAATTCCCCGCCCACACGTCCAGCACATACCGGCCGTCTTTTGATAGCGTGTCCATCCAGATTTCGGCTTCTTCGAAGCTGACGTCTTTTTCTTCCGCATAGAGCTTAATGAGCGCACGCTTGACGTCGGGCTCCATGCCGGCGCCGTCGCCGCAGACATAGACGACCGCGTCTTTTTCGAGGAGGTCCCAGACGGCGGCGCGCTCCTTGCGGATGAGGTCCTGCACATAGACGCGTTCTGAGGTTTGCCGCGAGAAGGCGGTGTGTAGCGTGACGAGCCCGTCGGCCTCAGCGGCTTTCAGTTCGTCTTCATAGAGAAAGTCTTCTTCCGGGCGACGGCAGCCGAAAAAGAGCATCGCCGGGCCGAGGGATGCGCCGCCCTGTTTCAGGGCGCGCCGTTCCTGCAGGAAGCCGCGGAACGGCGCGAGCCCGGTGCCGGGGCCGACCATGATGATCGGCCGCGCGGGGTCTTCGGGCAGGCGAAACGCCGCCGATGGCTCCTTGACGACAGCCTGGATCACGTCGCCGACACGCGCTTCGGCCAGGAAGTTGGAGCAGACGCCGAGATAATCGCCATTGCCGGAACGCGCCGGCCCTTTGACGACGCCGACCGTAATCGAACACCGGGCCGGGTCCGCCTTGGGCGAGGATGAGATCGAGTAATAGCGCGGCGACATCCAGGGAACGATTTCCAGAAACACCGAGAACGGCAATTCGCACGCCGGGAATTCCTCAAGCAGATCGAACACGGACTTGTGCTTCTGAAAGACTTCCGAGCGGTACTTGTCTTCACCGTTCGCCGCCGGCGCAGCGAGGGATTCGAGAATTTCCTTCGTGTTCGGACATTTTGTGTGCTTGGCGAGAACGCCTACATCCTTGCGGCTGGCGACGGCCTGAAGCTCGCCGTACACATCCGCAAGGCGTTTGACCGAAAAGGTGCTGTTGTTCGGGAAGGGGCTGCGCCGTCCGCCAGTGACGTCCACCCTGATGTGCGATTCCTCGGTGAAGCCGAACCGGTTCAGAACGCGTTTCACCAGCGGCTGATGGTTCACCGGCACCACGCACAAATGGTCGCCCGGCTGATAGGTCATGCCCGCCGGTAGCTCCACTTCAATATGGCGCGTGGAGCGGCCCGACGCATCGACATTTTGGAGTTCGCGATTGGCGAGAATACGCATGGGCGCGGCGCCGGTCTGATTGGCCACCGGGTTGGCGGTGACGCTTTCGGCGACCTCGATCCGGTAAAGCGGCTCGGCGTCGGCGGCGGAGGTAAAGTCGATATCGAGCCCAAGCGCGTCGCCGATCGACGGCCATAAGGGTTCGAACCAGGTGTGGAACTGTCCTTCGAGATCTTCGCGCGCATCGGCTTCCCCGCGCTCGGCGATGCGGGTTGCGCCCGCGGCTTCGAGAAGTTCGTCGATCTTCCGGGGGACATCCTGATAAGTGGACGCCCAGTCGCGGTTCCCGCAGCCAAAGACGGCGTAGGAGACGCCCTCGGCGGCGCCGGCCCCGGCCGCCTCAAGCCACTCCACGAATTTGATCGCATTATCCGGCGGCGCGCCGTTGTAAGAGGCCGTGGCGATGACAACCGCGCCGTCCGTCGGCAGGCCGCTGGCGAAATCGTCGAGCGAGGCCAGCGTCGTGTTGAACCCATTTAGATCGCCCGATTGCGCGATTTCGCGGGCGAAGCCTTCGGTCGCGCCGAGATTTGATCCGTAGAGGACATAAAGCGGCGTCTCATGTTTCGGCCGCTGGATCGTTTTTTCGGTTTCGGTCTCGTCGCCCGACTTGCCGGCGGGGACGAGCGCACTGCGCGTCAGGCCTTTGCGCAACTTCACTTTCATATTGAAACCGTCGGGCTTGATCGACATGGTTTCCTTGATCTTCAGCGTGTAGTTGGTGTGGTCGATCAACTCAAAGCGCTGCAGAATCAGCCCCATCATCAGCGTCGCTTCGACCATGGCGAACTGACGTCCGATGCAGGCGCGCTGGCCGTTGCCGAACGGCTTATAGGCCCATGACGGGCGCGCGGCTTCGGCTTCACGTGAGAAATTGTCCGGGTTGAAGGCCTCCGGATTGTCTCCCCAAACGCTTGGGTCGCGATGGAGCATCAGCGTCAACAGAGTGACAAAAGTGTTCTTCTTCAGTTTGTATTGGCCGCCGATGACCTCATCTTCATACGGATAAAGCCCGATCGCCGGGGCCGTCGGCCACAGGCGGAGCGACTCAAGTAGGATCGCGCGCACATATTCCAGTTGGTTGACCTGCGCGTAAGTGGGCGCGGCGGACAGGTCCTTGCCGAGAACGCGGTCCACTTCTTCATAGGCCTTGGCGAGCACGTCCGGATTGTTAAGGAGGAAATAGAGCGTGAAGGACATGAGGCCCGACGTTGTCTCATGCCCGGCGATCAGGAAGGTGTTGATCTGGTATCGGATATTCTCGTCGGAGAGGCTTTCGCCTGTCACTTTATCGACCCCGGCGAGCATGTAGTTGAGGAGGTCTTTTTGCGCATTGTCGCCGCCGCCGCGTTTGCGCTCGCGGATAATCTCGTCGACGAGATTGTTCATATAGTCGACGTCGGTCTTTAGCTGATCGAGGCGGTTGCGCAGGGCGATGTGCTCAAAAGGCAGGCCGCGCTGCATCATGCAGGTCTCAAGCGTCCGGGAAAGCGCATCGATGAAGGGATGGAAATCCTGGCGGTAGAAGGAATTGAATCGATAGTCGAAGCCGCAAATGCCGATCGTGTCGAGCGCCACCGCCGTCATGTCATGGACGACGTCGATTTCGTCGTCCGCGTTGAGACGCTCCCATTTCTTTACGAGCTGATCGCCCACATCGAGCATCATGGGGAAGTAGTCCTTCATCGCCTGTTGGCTGAAGGTCGGCAGAAGGATGTTGTGGGCTTTCGACCAGTTCGGTTCCTGCGTGTAGCCGGTGAAGAGGGCGTCGCCGCCGACCGCGCGCACCTTGCGCAAGGCGCCGCGCACCGCCTTGTCGAACCGGCTTTCGTCGCAAAGCTCTTTAACAAGATCTGCGCCGGAGACGATCACCATGGGCTTGCCCATAATGTCGAGCCAGAAAATCGGCCCCTGGTCGCGCGCGACCTCCATGAGGCTTTGCAGCGGCGCATCGGCGTTCAAGGTAAATGCGTTGCCGACCACAGGTTTCGTGGGCGGCTGGGGGATCGGGTTTAGCGCATTTCTGGTCGCCATTTTGTTCTCCGGAGCCTTAGCTCTTCAAAAGCTTTTCAATAGCGCGCTTCATCAGCGCGGGTGTTTCCTGCGGCGCGTACCGGCGCATGACGCGGCCGTCGCGGTCCACGAGAAATTTCGTGAAGTTCCATTTAATGCTTTTGCTGCCGGCGAGACCGGGTTTTGCTTGCTTGATGAAGTCAAAGAGCGGATGGGCGTTCGCGCCGTTCACGTCCACTTTCGCAAACATCGGGAAGCTCACATCGTAGGTGGTGGAGCAGAAATTCGCGATCTCCGCTTCGTCGCCAGGCTCCTGGGCGCCGAACTGATTGCAAGGGAAACCGAGGACGGCAAAGCCCTCGTCCTTGTAGGTCTCGTGCAACTCTTCCAGGCCAGCGTATTGAGGGGTGAAGCCGCACTTGCTCGCGACGTTGGCGATCACCAGCACCTTGCCTGAGAAATCGGACATCGACTGGTCGTCGCCAGCGATGGTTTTGGCGCTGAAATCGTGGACCGAATTCATCGCATCCTCCCTGATCAGTCCCCGAGCCGGAGCTAGGGGCTTCTTTACCTGTTAGTTATAGAGAGAGATGCGCTTTTGGGAAGCCGGTCAAGCGGTTGGCGCGGTTGCCTCAGGGCGCTTGCCAACTAAGGCCTAGGCTGAAAGAATTGGGCTGAAAGAATATTCGAAAACAATAAAAGGAGACCGGTCATCTCGACAAAAAGCGCAAAAGACACCGGCGACAGCATCCGCGAGGCGATCGCGACGCTCGAGGCCAGAGTCGACTCCATCGCGACGGCCCTCATGGGCACGGAGGAATTCGCGCGGACGGCCAACGCCGCGTCCAATGTGCAATTGCGTCTCCAGAAGGGGATGAACGCCCATATGGCGCGCCAGCTCGCGCTCTTTAACATGCCGAGCCGGGAAGATATCGCCGCCCTTGGCGAGCGTATGATGACGATTGATGATCGCCTGGTGCGGATCGAAGACATGCTGCGGCAGATGACCCCGCCCGCAGGGGCGAAAGCCGGCAGCCCGCCGAGGACCAAGAAGCCGCGCGCCAAATCGAAGAGCGCCGGCGATAAGAAATCAAAGAAGACGTCCTAACCTCGAACGGAAAGCCGCCGCGTGTCGTCGTCCAGCCAATCATCCAGCAAATCAGATCGTGATAATGTCGCAAAACGCATGCGCAAACTGGTGGACCGCACCATTCAGCGCAACATCAAGGGCGTTGAATATTTCGCGTCCACCGCGCCGCCGGTGGGACTGACGCCGAAGGACACGATCTACAAGCGCGGCACCCTCAATCTCTACCATTATCATACGCAGAGCGATGAACTTTATCGCGTGCCGATCCTGATCGTGATGGCGACGACGAACCGCTCCTACGTGATGGACATCGCGCCGGGGAACAGCTTCATCGAGTTTTTGGTCCAAAACGGATACGACGTCTTCGTAATCGACTGGGATCCGCCGCGGCCGGAAGAAAAGAAGCTGCGGCTGGAGGACTACACCCAGGATTTCATTCCGTCCTGCATTTCCCGCATCCAGGCGGAGACCGGCGTCGAGGATGTGACGGTGATCGGCTATTGCATGGGCGGCGCCTTGTCCGTGATTTACGCGGCGACCCATCCGGACGGTCCCTTGAAAAATCTTGTTTGTTTTACGACCCCCATCAACTGGCATGAGATGGGCCTCTTCAATGCATTGTCGGACAAATCCTATTTCGATGTGGATCGCCTCGTGGATATGGTCGGGAACGTGCCGCCCGATCTGATCCTTTCGTCGTTTGACATGCTGCGTCCGTCGGGGCGGGCGGCGAACCAGATCCAGCTTTGGGACAATATGTGGAACGATCAGTTCGTGGAATCGTTCCGCAAGTTCGACCGCTGGGCGAATGAGACGCTGCCGCTCGCCGGCGAATATTTCCGGCAAACCACCAAAGAATTAATGTGGGGCAACAAGCTCTACACCGGTGATTTGGTCGTCGGCGGAAAGCGCGCCGATATCGGCAATATCACTGTCCCGCTGCTGCATGCGGTCGCCGAACATGATCATATTATTCCGCGCAAGGCGAGCGAGCCCCTCGTTCAACTCGCCGGATCGGCGGACAAGGAAGAACTCGTCATGAAGGGCGGCCATATCAGTCTCGTTGCAGGGCCCAACGCCGTGCGCCGATTGTGGCCGAAGCTCGATGAATGGCTATCTGAAAGATCGGTATAAAGATGAACGACAAAGAACGATATCCGACAAATATTTCCTGCGAAGAGCACCTCCTGACGCTGCGTCTGATGACGCCGGCCGACGAGGCGGCGATCCTCGCCTTCGCCAAGACGTTGCCGACCCATGACCTTCTTTATGTCCGCCGCGATATCACGAACCCGAAAGTCGTCGCGGCGTGGGCGCGTGCGATCGCCGATGACACGATCCAAACGGTCCTGGCGATGAACGGCGATGAAATTGTCGGCTGCGGCGCGCTCATTCAGGATCCGCTTTCATGGTCGCCGCACTGGGGCGAGTTGCGCGTGCTCGTCTCGCCTGAAATGCGCAAGAAGGGGCTGGGGCGCATTCTCATTCAGGAATGTTTTGTGATGGCGATCGCGCGTGATCTCAAAAAATTGACTGCGCAGATGACGGTCGACCAAAAAGGCGCTGTCGCGATTTTTGAAGAGCTCGGATTTCGCGGCGAAGCGCTATTAAAAGATCACGTGATGGACCGTGACGGCGAAACGCATGATATCGTGATGTTGTCTTGCGATGTTGACCGTATTCATGCGCAAATGAGCGCGTACGGCATGGACGACGTCGTTTAATGCGTGTTGTTGCAACGCAATAAGTTAACGCATTTATTTGATCGTCCGCTGATAAAACCACTTTTCTTTAGCCGCGATACCTGTAGGCTTGACGTCAAGTAACGTAGTCAAAGCCTATGTCCGACAGCGTGTCGACTTTGTCGCGTCCGCCATTGCCGTTCGCCTTTCTTGAGGCCGGCCGCGCGCTTGGCGAGATGGCGCTTCTTCCGGCTGCGGAGCTTCCGTTACGGTGGGCGCCGGACGGGGACGGACATTCCGTCGTTGTCTGCCCGGGGTTTTTGACAAGCGACACCGCCACCAGTTTGTTGAGACGGTTCATCCGGAGCAAGGGCTATAATGTCTTTGGCTGGAATCTCGGCCGCAATCTTGGCCCTGGCGCCACGGGCGGCAATATCGACTTGTTGGCCGACTGGGTGATCTCGGTCTATCGCCAGTCGCGCCGGAAAGTGTCGCTCGTCGGCTGGAGCCTTGGCGGGGTCATGGCGCGCGAGCTCGCCAAACAAATGCCGGACCATATTCGCCAGGTTATCACGCTCGGCAGCCCGATTACGGGCGACGTCGAAGCGTCCACCATCTCATGGATCTACAATCAGGTGGCGGGGCCTGTGGAAATGAACATTGAGATGCAAAAGCTCATTGAGAATTTGCGTCATCCGCCGGAAGGCCTGCCGTCTACGTCGATCTTCACGAAGACCGACGGGATTGTGTCATGGCGCGGGTGCCTTGAGCCGGAGGCCGGTCACACCGACAATATCGAAGTGCTGGCGAGCCATTGCGGTCTTGGCGTTAATCCGTTCGTCTTTTTCGCTATCGCCGACCGGCTCGCATTGCCGGAAAACGACTGGTCGCCGTTTGACCGGAAAGCGACGCCATGGCGGCGGGCGGCGTATCCCTCCAGCGGGCATGTTTATCACAAACAGGATTGAGCGTTGATCCGTCCTGCGCCATGATCGTCACGCGCGGCGACGGAGGCAGTGATGAACGCCCATGATCTGAATTTGCTGAACCCTTATTTGAATGGTCTGTATGCGCCCGTTCAAAAGGAAGTCTCAGCGCAGGGTCTTTCCGTGATCGGGGAATTGCCGCGCGATCTCAACGGCGCTTATTTTCGCAACGGCCCCAATCCGCAACATGCGCCTTCCGGCATGCATCACTGGTTCGACGGCGATGGCATGATCCACGGCGTCTGGTTCGAAGACGGCGCCGCGCGTTACGCCAATCGCTACATCCAAACGGACGATTTTGATGCGGATCAGGCGGGCGCGTTAAAGGTTGCCGGTATCTTCGAACCCGCGACGCAAATCGCTGGGCGGACGACCGTCTATAAGGATACGGCGAATACGGATCTTGTTTATCACAACGGCCGGCTTCTTGCGCTGTGGTATATTTCGGGGAGGCCCGTCGCCGTGGATGTCAAGACGCTCGAGACCATCGGCATTGACGATTTTGGCGGCATGCACAAAGCGAATATTTCCGCCCATTCGAAAGTCGATCCGAAAACGGGCGAACTCGTCTTTTTCGACTATGCGCTCTATGAGCCGAAAATGTGGGTGGGGACGGTGTCGGCCGCCGGCGCGTTGACGCGCATCGACGAAATCGAGACGCCCGGGCCGCGCTTACCCCATGATATGGGGCTGACGGAGAATTATGCGATCCTCCATGACTTGCCGGTCGTCTTCACCGAACAGGCGATCAAAAACCGCATGTGGCAAATTCATGTGGCTGATCAGCCGACGCGCTTCGGTGTCGTTCCGCGCAAAGGCGGCGCGCCCAAATGGTTCGAGTTCCCCACTTGCTACGTCTACCATGTGATCAACGCCTGGGAGGAAGGCGACGAGGTGGTGATGGCCGCTTGCAAGATGGTGGATAACGGTTTTGCGCCCGATCCGAAATCATACGGCGCCTATGCGCCCATGGTGACGGTATTGGCGTTGCGCGCACAACCGTTCCTGTGGCGCATGAACATGAAGACGGGCGAGGGGCGCGAGGAACAGATCGACGACGCGCTTTCTGAATTTCCTGTGGTGAACGGCGCCTATACGGCGCAGCGCTCCACTTATTCGTATCATGTGGTGATGGACGATCACGTGGAGCAACGCTATTCGGCGCTGGTGAAATACAATCTCGCAACGGGCCAGTCCGAGCGCCATGAATTTCCTAAGGGCGTTTACGGATCAGAGCCGGCCTTCGGGCCCCGCGACGGCGCCCTGGAAGAAGACGACGGCTATGTGGTTACGTTCGTGACCGATGCAAAAACCGGTGCGTCTGAGGCGCTGGTGATCGACGCGAAGAATTTCTCCGCCCCGCCGGTGGCGCGTGTGCAACTGCCTCAACGCGTGCCGGCCGGATTTCACGGTGTCTGGGCGGCGGCATAATCGCCGCGCGCGCCCGAGCCCTCAACCGCTCATCTGAGCGCTCGCTTTCAGGATTACAAAGCGCGGGAGCGGGAAATTGTCGATGAGGTGATGGCGCTCGACGCCTATCCGCGGGGGCTTTCGCGTGACGCCTATTTGCGCGAACGGCTCGATGCGCTCCGCAATGAGATTTACGCGGAAGAAGACATCGACTAATTGATCGCCGTTCAGGCGCCGTTCATTGGCGGCTGATAAAAAATCTTTCCATGCGTCCGGGGCCTGCGTTAGATGAACCATGGCCAAACCTTCAGACTTTACCTTCTTTCATCCTTTGCGCGTGCGCTGGGCGGAGTGCGATGCGCAGGGCATCGTCTTCAACGTCAATTATTTTCTCTATTTCGACGTTTGCATGACGGAGTATTTTCGCGCGCAGGGCTTTGCGGGCGAGGGAATGCTGGACTTTTTCACCGCTCACGCCGAAGCCGATTATCGCGCTCCGGCTCATTTTGACGAAGAGCTGCGTATTGGCGGGCGTTGCGCGCGCCTCGGGCGCACGTCGTTAACGATGGAAATGATCGTGTTGCGCGATGAAACGGTTCTGACCGAAGGGCATATGGTTTATGTCTGCGCCGATCCGGAAACCCGCGCCGCAAAAGAGCTGCCCCGCCATCTTGTAGACGCGTTGACCGCCTTTGAGAAAGTCTCGCCGCTGGTCAAAGCGCTGGCCTGACGGTCGTTTGGTTGGCGGAGGGTTGAGCGGCCGCGTGGCGTTTCCGTTAGAATTTGAATTCAACATAAAGCGCGCTTTCCGCGAGGTAAGCTGCGTTCAACAACCAGGCCGGAGCGCCCCCATGAAGAAAATAAATATCCCCGCCGCGTTCGACAGCATTAACGAGCATTGGTCGCCGCATATCGCCGGACAGTTGAACGGCCAGGAAGTGCGGATCGCCAAGATCAAGGGTCCTTTCGAGTGGCACCATCATGACCGTGTCGACGAGGCGTTTTTTGTCGTCAAAGGCGCATTCACAATGCGTTTGCGTGGTCAGGATATTGCAATGGAGGAGGGCGACTTCCTTGTTGTTCCCGCTGGGGTTGAGCATATGCCTGACGCGGAGGACGAATGCTGGATCATGTTGTTTGAGACCGCCGGAACCCTCAATACCGGCGAGACGGAGAGCGAACGGACGAAACGGGATTTGCCGACACTATGACGCCTTCGGCCGCCGCCGCTCCCGGCCAGCGGCGGATTTGTGACGTAGGTAACACAAAAGAGAATTCGCCGCATTTAAGTTGTCTGATGTCAATTGACTCGCCGCCGCTTAATGTTACGGAAAGTTTAGGGGAGAGGAACGGTGGAGTTCATGCGGAAACGCATCACAGCGGGGACGATCGGAAGGCTATTATGCCTCCTGCCGGCGGCGTATTTCGCCGTCTCGGTCCTGTATGCGCTGTTGCGGTTCGATGAGTTCGCCGCCGCGCCCCATCATTTCATCCGCTATGTTTTCGTCCCCGGCCTTCTGGCGGCGCTATTGGCGTTCGTGGCGTTCCGGCTGAAGGAGACGCCGCGCCTGCATGTGGGCCTCAATGTGTGCGTTGTCCTGTTCGCGATGTTCGCCTTTGAGGCGACGCAGCAAGTGAAAGTCGTCCAACGCATTTCAAAGTCGGTGGCTCCGTCCTCCATGGATGTGGAAACCGTCAAGGCGACGTTTGATGGTCTGCCGCCGTCGCGCGCCCCAAAGTCGATCAACGCGCGGCTCGCCAGCGAACCGGCGCTCGCAGACGCCGTCCTCGGCGGCATCCCGAATAGCAATGTCTTTCTCTGTACGGACGGAAGCGAGATCGTATCCTATCGCGCCGACCGCTACGGCTATCGCAATCCTGATACGATCTATGATGAGCCGATCGACATCGTCGTTCTCGGGGACTCATTCACCGAGGGCTACTGCCTTCCCAATGGCGCCGACTTTGTCAGCCAGTTGCGCAATTATGCGCCGCAAAGCGCATCCATCGCCTTGCGCGGCAGCGGCCCGCTCTTCGAGCTCGCCATGTTGCGGCGGGTGGCGCCGATCCTGAAGCCGTCGAAAATCTATGTGGCGTTCTATGAAGGCAATGACTGGGCGAACCTGGAACGTGAATTGACGATGTCCTGGTTGCGCGAAGCGCTCGACCCGGCGGCGGACCCCGGCGATTTCAGTCTGTCGCCCGCCATGGCCGACGATGTGAGAGCGATAACGGACGGCTTTTGGGAAAGCGACACCGCCACAGAGAAACTGTTTACGCGTTCGCCCTTCATCCGGAATTTTTTCGCCCTGACGCAAACAATGAACGCGCTCGGTCTCATCTATCCGGAATTGCCCATGGAGCAGCCGGACTTCGAGGCGGTGCTCACCGGTTTTAAGCAAACGGCGGCTGAAATCGGCGCCGAGGTGACGCTGGTCTATATCCCGGATCGCGGACGATATCAGGGCGTCTTCAAGAAGGGCGCGGCGGCGGATTATCTCCGCCAGGAGGTGCTCCGCGCGGCCAAAGCTGTCGATCTCGATGTTCTTGATCTGGCGGCGATGTTCGAGGCCGACGATCATCCCGACCGTTTCTACGCGCTAAACAATGGCCATTTCAGCAAGGAAGGGGCGGCTTTCGCCGCCGCCGCCGTCGCCGAACACGCCGGCGCGGCCCGAACCATGCAGGGCGTTCCCCTACAGGTTGGGACGAGCGCCCGCGTCAGGCTGGGACAGGCAAATGAGCGCTGAGAGCGATAAAAAGCCGGCGATGCACGAGACGTATGCGGAACTCGGCGAGATTGAGGGACCGAGCAATCGCGCCTTCGGTCTGACCGTCGGCGGCATTTTGCTGGCGCTTGCAGGGCTCGGCGCGCTTACCGGCCACATGCCGGCGACGCTTGCAAAAATCCTGGCCGTTGTCGGCGCGCCGCTTGTGGTGGTCGGGCTCATTTTTCCGAAGGCGCTCGGGCCTTTAAATTTCATCTGGACGAAATTCGGGCTCCTGTTAGGAATAATCATTACGCCTATTTTGATGTTCGCGATTTACGTTCTGATGTTCACGCCCTTCGGCGTCGTGATGCGTGCGCGAGGATACGATCCGCTGAGGCTGCGCCGCGAGGAAGCGGCCCACTCCTACTGGGTGGAGCGCGATCCGCCTGGCCCTGAGCCGGAGATGATGGCGGAGCAGTTTTAATGAAGAGAGTTTTGGTAAAGGATTTGGTCCATGGAATTTCTGTCTGAGCTCTGGCGGTTCATCCGCGTGCGCGGAAAACTCTGGATGTTGCCGATCCTGTTGATGCTGACAGTGTTCGGCGGACTGATTGTTCTGACGCAAGGCACAGCGGTCGCGCCTTTCATCTATAGCCTCTTTTAATCGGCGCTGGCGGCGATGGCGACGCGCATTCTGGGCATTTCTGCGCTCTATCACGACAGCGCCGCCGCGTTGGTCGAGGACGGGCGCATTGTGGCCGCCGCGCAGGAAGAACGGTTCACGCGCCGCAAACATGATCCGCGCTTTCCGAAACACGCAATCGAGTATTGCCTGGAAGAGGCCGGATGCGATCTTGAGGGGATCGATCATGTGGTGTTCTACGAAAAGCCGTTCCTGAAATTCGAGCGGCTGATCGAGACCTATGTGGCGACGGCGCCGCGCGGTTTTCCGTCCTTCCGTAAGGCGATCCCGGTGTGGATCAAGGAAAAGCTGTTTCAGAAAATCGACCTCAAAAAATCCCTGAAGAAGATGCCGGGCGGCGAGAACTGGAACGGTGAAATTCTCTTCACGGAGCATCATATCTCCCATGCAGCGAGCGCCTTCTATCCGTCGCCTTTTGACAGCGCCGCGATCTTGACCATGGACGGCGTCGGCGAGTGGTGCACCACATCGCTGGGGCGTGGCGAGGGGAATGCGCTGGCGATCCACAAGGAGATTCATTTCCCCCATTCGCTGGGGCTCCTCTATTCCGCCTTCACTTATTACACAGGCTTCCGCGTTAATTCGGGTGAATATAAAGTCATGGGCCTCGCGCCTTACGGCGAGCCGAAATATGCGCAGAAGATCCTCGATCATCTGATCGATCTCAAAGAAGATGGATCGTTCCGCCTCGACCAAAAATATTTTAACTACACGACCGGGTTGACGATGACTTCGTCGGCTTTCGATGAGTTATTCGGCGGCCCGCCGCGCACGCCCGAAGACCAGCTAACGCAACGCGAGATGGACCTCGCCGCGTCCGTCCAGGCGGTGACGGAAGAAGTGGTGCTGCGGCTCGGCCGTCATGCGCGCACCCATTTCGGCGAAAAGAATCTGTGCCTCGCCGGCGGGGTGGCGCTGAACTGCGTCGCCAACGGCAAGCTTTTGAAAGAGAATATCTTCGAGAATATCTGGCTGCAGCCGGCGGCAGGGGATGCGGGCGGGGCGCTCGGCGCCGCGCTTGCGGTTTGGCATCAGTATAAGGACAATCCCCGCGACGCCCTCGGCAATCGCATGGACCGGATGGAAGGCGCCTATCTCGGTCCGGTGTTTGAGCAAAACGACATCGAAAAGCGCCTCGCGGCGCTCGGCGCAAAATACAAAACCTTGCCCGAAGAAGAGATCGCCGGCGCCACGGCCGACGCGCTGAGCGACGGCAAGGCGGTGGGCTGGATGCAGGGACGCATGGAGTTCGGCCCACGTGCGCTTGGCGGCCGGTCAATCCTTGGCGATCCGCGCTCGCCGTCCATGCAGAAACTGTTAAATCTGAAAGTAAAATATCGCGAGAGCTTCCGGCCCTTCGCGCCTTCTGTCTTGCGCGAGGAGGTGAACGACTGGTTCGATCTCGATACGGACAGCCCCTATATGCTACTCGTCAGCGGCGTTGAAGAAAAACGCCGCCGCGCCATGAGCGCCGACGAAGAAAAGCTCTTCGGCATCGAAAAGCTGAACATTGCGCGCTCGGAAATTCCGGCGGTGACCCATGTGGACTATTCGGCCCGCGTTCAAACCGTCCATAAGGAAACCAATCCGCGTTATTGGGACCTGATCACCGCCTTCAAGGAGCGCACCGGATGCCCGGTGGTGGTCAATACGAGCTTTAATGTGCGCGGCGAGCCCATCGTCTGCACCCCGGAAGACGCCTTCCGATGCTTCATGGGCACTGAGATCGAGCGCCTTGTGATCGGTAATTGCATCCTCGCCAAGGAAGACCAGGACCCGGCGCTGGCTGAGGATTACAAAAACCAGTTTGAACTGGATTAATCTGGGCGTTTTCGCTGAAGCGACGCCTTAAGCGAAATACGATTTTTGTTTTGGGTTAAGACGGACTGTCAGCCCCAGCGTTGGAGGTCATGTAAACTGACGCAACTGCTGTTCGTGGTAATCTGCAAGTAAGCATCAGACGCGCCTTGTCAGAGGCGTTCACGGCGGGAGTGTGAAGCACGCGCAAATCCATAAAGTAGACGTCGCCAACCTGTCCGGTAATTTCCACGATCTTTAAATCCACATCATCAACAGATCCTGCAGCGTCTTCCAGGCGATTAATCGGTGCGCGCTTTGGATCGAACAGAGACCGAAAATATGGCTCTCTCGACAAACGTTGTTTTATTTCTTTTGATCGGAGAACGCCCGAATGGTTCAACAACCGATGCGACCCGGCGACAATGAGGGTTCCGCCTCCTTCCGGTTCGACATCATCCAGGAAAGTGAACATCTGCAAACCGGGCGGGCCAAGCGGGCCGAGCCTTGATGCGTCCACATGCCATACATCGTGCGGGACGCACCATGATGTCGCGCCCGGGAGAGTGAACAGGATTTGCTGTCCGGGCGGCGATGGCGTTACGGCCTCTTCAATGAGAATGTGTGCGGTGTCGACCAACTGCCGGCTGATTAAATTCGGAAAGTCAACAGAATGGCTGAGCACATTGATCGCTGTACGAAATCGCCCGGCGGCGCTGAACCTGCTTTGAGAACGCCGCCATCCATCTGATGTGTATAATCCGTGGTCCTGTCCAACCTTGTGGATGAGATCGCGCGCCAGAATAGCGTCCGCTTTTGCGATCAAGCCATCGAACCGGGTGACGCCCCATGTCTCAAGGTCTTTCTTATGGTCATTCAAGTCCATCCGATGCCTATAACATATTGCAAATGATATGATTGACGCAGCCGGAAACAATCACCTTCGTGCGGGTCGGAGTTCCGCGTTCAGCAGTTCGCGACTTCAATCCCTGCTTTGACTGCGCCCAATGCTGTTGCCCCCGCCGCCCGGCGCGGTTAAACCCCAGTAAATTTTCATCTCTTTTCCGGAGCGCCCATGTCCATTCTCATCGATAAAAATACGAAAGTGATCTGTCAGGGCATGACCGGATCGACCGGCGCATTTCACACCGAACAGGCGCTCGGCTACGGCACAAAGATGACCGGGGGCGTGACGCCGGGTAAGGGCGGTCAGACCTGGGTGTCGGGCGAACCCGCCAAGGGCGTTGAGCTTCCGGTATTCGACACGGTCGCAGAAGCCAAGGAGCGCGTCGGCGCCGACGCGTCGGTGATCTATGTGCCGCCGCCCTTCGCCGCCGATTCGATCCTTGAGGCGATCGACGCGGAGATCGGCCTCATCGTCTGCATCACCGAAGGCATTCCGGTTCAGGATATGGTGAAAGTGAAGCGCGCGCTCGACGGATCGAAGTCGCGCCTCGTGGGACCGAATTGTCCAGGCGTCATTACGCCGGATGAGTGCAAGATCGGGATCATGCCGGGCCATATTCACAAAGACGGTCATGTGGGTATCGTCTCGCGCTCAGGCACGCTCACCTATGAGGCGGTTCATCAGACCACAACCGCCGGCCTCGGCCAGTCCACTTGCGTCGGCATCGGCGGCGACCCAGTGAAGGGCACGGACTTTATTGATGTTCTTGAGCTCTTCCTCGCTGATGACGACACCCATTCCATCATCATGATCGGCGAGATTGGCGGTTCGGCGGAAGCTGACGCCGCGCAGTTCCTCGCCGACAGCAAGGTCAAGAAACCGACAGTGGGTTTCATCGCCGGCGTCACCGCGCCGCCAGGGCGCCGGATGGGTCACGCGGGCGCCATCGTCTCCGGCGGCGACGACACAGCGGAAGCTAAGATCGAAGCGATGAAGCGTGCGGGCATCGCTGTGTCGCCAACCCCAGCGGCCATGGGCCGGACCTTGCTCGAGATTCTCAAAAAATAAAGGCGGATCGGGGTAGCATTCGAGTGATTACCCATTGAAACGTCTGACGGTTGGCGTATCTAAGAGAGCCATAGCGCCAGCCCAATAAAGAATCTGGAACGCAGAATGGCCAAAGACGGCGACGTCCCAGCCCACGGGGACCCCTCAAAAGACGCGAAGCACGCGTCGACATTTCTTTCCGGCTCCAACGCCCAGTATCTGGAAGCGCAATATGCGGCCTACGCGCAAAATCCCGGCGCCGTAAACGCTGAGTTGCGCGCCTATTTTGATGCGCTGGAAGACGCGCCCGGGGTCGCCGGCAAAAATGCTGACGGCCCAAGCTGGCGGCGCACCGATTGGCCGCCGCAACGCAATGGCGAATTAACGGCGGCGCTCGACGGCGATTGGAGCGCTGTTGAGACCGACCTCAAAGGAAAGATCGAAAAACGCGGCGGCGGGCTCGACGCGGCGGCGGTGCAGCAGGCGACGAAAGACTCCTTGCGCGCCTTGATGTTGATCCGCGCCTATCGGATTCGCGGCCACCTCATCGCTGAGCTTGATCCGCTCAATCTGCAACCGCGCGACGTGCATCCGGAATTGGACCCGGCGACCCTCGGCTTCACTGAAGAGGATATGGACCGGCCGATCTTCATTGATCACGTGCTTGGGCTTGAAACAGCGACGCTGCGCGAGATCCTCGCGATCCTTCAGCGCACTTACTGCGGAACATTCGCCGTCGAATTCATGCACATCACGGACCCGGAGCAGAAGGGCTGGATCCAGCAACGCATCGAAGGGCCGGACAAGGACATCTCCTTCACCAATGAAGGCAAGCAGGCGATCCTGAAGAAGTTGATCGAGGCTGAAGGCTTTGAGAATTTTCTGAATACGAAATATACGGGTACGAAGCGTTTCGGCCTTGACGGGGCCGAGGCGATGGTGCCGGCGCTGGAACAGATCATCAAGCGCGGCGGCGCGCTCGGCGTCAAAGAGATCGTTATCGGCATGCCCCATCGCGGGCGCCTGAATGTGCTCGCGGCCGTGATGGGCAAGCCTTATCATCACATCTTTCACGAGTTCCAGGGCGGCTCGGTGACCCCTGACGATGTGGGCGGATCTGGTGATGTGAAATATCACCTCGGCGCATCGTCTGACCGCACCTTCGACGGCAATGATGTGCACTTGTCGCTGACAGCCAATCCCTCGCATCTTGAGGCGGTGAACCCCGTCGTGCTCGGGAAGGCGCGCTCCAAACAGGACCGGCTGAAGCAGCAGGATGAAGCGGCGCTTCGCAAAGAAGTGATCCCGCTGCTCCTTCATGGCGACGCCGCGTTCGCCGGCCAGGGCATCGTTGCGGAATGTCTCAGTTTCTCCGGCTTGCGCGGATATTCCTCCGGCGGCACGGTGCACTTTATCGTCAATAATCAGATCGGCTTCACGACTTCGCCCGCTTTCGCGCGTTCCTCGCCTTATCCTTCAGATGTTGCGAAAATGGTCGGCGCGCCGATTTTTCATGTGAATGGCGACGACCCCGAAGCGGTGGTTTACGCCGCCAAGGTCGCCACGGAATTCCGCCAGGAGTTCGGCGCCGATGTCGTCATCGACATGATTTGCTATCGCCGGTTCGGCCACAATGAAGGCGACGAGCCGAGCTTCACGCAGCCGCTCATGTACAAGAAAATTCGCAACAAAGAAGTTGCGAGCAAGATTTACGGAGAGCGTTTGCGGGCCGAAAGTGTGATTAGCGACGCCTGGGAAGAGGACGAGCGCAATAAGTTCCGCGGCTTTCTCGATCATGAGTTTGAGGCGGCGACCGCCTTTAAGCCGAACAAAGCCGATTGGCTTGACGGGCAATGGTCCGGTTTCGCGCCGCCGCTGGAAGATGACCGGCGCGGCGACACGGCGGTGGCGACCGAACAACTCAAAGCGATCGGTGATGTCATCACGAGTTATCCGGACGGTTTCACCGTTCATCGCACCTTGAAGCGCATCCTGAAACAGAAACGCGAAAATCTGGAAGCCGGAACCAATATCGATTGGGCGAGCGCTGAGGCGCTGGCGTTCGGTTCGCTTCTCTATGACGGGTTCGGCGTGCGTTTGTCGGGCCAGGACTCGCGCCGTGGCACTTTCTCGCAGCGCCATGCCGTCTTTATTAATCAGGAAACGGAGCGCACATACACCGCGCTTCAGCATCTGCCGGACGCCAAAGGCCAGTTCGAGGTGCATGATTCGAACCTTTCCGAATTCGGCGTGATGGGGTTTGAATATGGCTACTCGCTCGCCAACCCGAAATATCTCGTAATGTGGGAGGGTCAGTTCGGCGACTTCTCCAACGGCGCGCAAATCATCATCGACCAGTTCCTGACGTCCGGCGAACGCAAATGGCTGCGCATGTCCGGGCTCGTGTTGCTGTTGCCGCATGGCTATGAGGGGCAGGGGCCGGAGCACTCGTCGGCGCGGCTTGAGCGCTTCTTGCAGATGTGCGCGCAGGACAATATCCAGGTCGCCAATTGCACGACGCCGGCGAACTATTTCCACATTCTGCGCCGGCAGATGCGCCGAAACTTCCGCAAGCCGCTGATCCTGATGACGCCAAAGTCGCTCTTGCGCCACAAGCGGTGCGTCTCCACGCTGGAGGAAATGGGGCCCGGCTCGTCGTTCCACCGGGTGCTCTGGGACGACGCGGAATACCGGCCCGGCTCCACGGTGCAGCTTGTGCCTGACGACAAGATCCGCCGCGTCATTATGTGTTCGGGAAAGGTCTATTACGACCTTCTGGAGGAGCGCGAAAAGCGCGGCATCGACGATATTTACCTATTGCGGGTTGAACAGTTCTATCCGTATCCGCATCATTCGATTATGGATGAATTACAACGCTTCAAGAAGGCGGACATGGTCTGGTGTCAGGAGGAGCCGAAGAATATGGGCGCCTGGTTCTTCATGGAGCCGAACCTTGAATGGACGCTTGACAAGATCAAAGCGAAGGCCAAGCGCGCGCGTTATGTGGGCCGTGACGCCTCGGCTTCGCCGGCGACGGGTCTGATGAGCCGGCACAAGCTTGAACTTGAAAAATTCCTCGATGAGGCGTTCACGGAATAATCCTAAAGACTTGAAAAGAGATCGTTATGAGCGGCGAAATTATTGAAATCCGCGTCCCTGAAGGCGGGGAAAGCGTCACTGAAGCCGATATCGGCGAGTGGTTGAAAAAAGTGGGCGACGCTGTCGCTACGGACGAACCGATCGTCAGTCTTGAAACCGACAAGGCGGCGATGGACGTCTCCGCGCCAAAGTCCGGCGTTATAAAAGAGCTCCATGGCGAAGAAGGCGACACGGTTGAAGTCGGCGCGCTCCTCGCGACCATTGAGGTTGGCGCAAGCGCCGCCGCGCCGAACGGCGCTGCGAAATCGGAAAGCGTTCCGAAAAAAGAGGCCGCGCCCAGCGCTGCGGCCGCCCCGGCCGGGAACGGCGCGCCCCTTCCGCCAGCTCCCTTGTCACCGGC
>CAWUIM010000022.1:0-46902 GCA_963922595.1 uncultured Parvularculaceae bacterium | reverse complement strand
CGCCATTAGGCGCTATTGCGATAAATCCCTCGCCATCATGAGCCGCGCCCCCCCTTCCCGAATAATCATTACCCGCCCCTAATCCTGTTGGTATCGACGAGATGCACCTGACCGCCCACCCGTCAGTCGTCCCCTTGTAGACATCTGATGGCCAACTTGCTCTGCCGTGAACATGAAGCAAATGCTTTGATCCTGCGCCGGGGATTTGCAAGAATAAACCATCGGAATAACCATCTGCCTCAACAGCATTTGATTGTGAGACCGTATCTCCCCAAAAAATTGGCCCTGGTGTTGGCGACGTGCACCGATAGCCTGGCCAAGCGGGTGTAGTTCTATTAGATGCAAAGACTCCCCCATTGGACGCGTCGGTCGGTGTAGGCGGTTTCCCCTGTGCTGTTTTTGTCCAAATTTGCGGAATATCGATTTGCCAATCACCGAAGTCGCCTTGGAATTTATAAGTGTACTTGCGACCTTGTTCGCGCCTTCGTCTTACCGCGACTTCAAGACCTGAATTGCCCGGAAGAGATACATCCACATGTTCAAAAACAAGCGAACCGGTATTGGTGTCGATCTTGTCGCCCAATAGGTCAGCTCCGTCAGAAGCCAATGATTGGTCCACGCCTTGCCGCAACAATTGGTCAATTTGAACAATGGCGACGTCATCTGTGCCGCCACCTCCTGCTTGTGCATACACTTCAGATGAAAAAAAGAAAATAAACAGGTACGTTACGACGACGGTGAACCGATGCAACATCAGACCCTCCCCATAGTTTGTACACGATAGAATTGTCGGTGAAGCTGCACCTGTCAATATAGGAGGGAGCGAAACGTAATCACTTTTCTCCTGATTGTTTGGTGTCGGTGTTTTTTATAAGCATTTTACAGTAAACGGCGCAGTTTTCTTAAAAGTGTCGTCGGCAAAAAAAGGAAAATTTTCCCAATGAAAGGGATTGCACCCTGGGGCTGCCTACTTAGAAAAAATAAAGGATCAAATGCGGCGAAGGGACATGGGCGCTGCGATAAAGTCGGCGCTCGCTCTTGCCGCGCGTGAAAAACGTCTGAATTCTTACGACGACCGACGAACCGTGGTCGGGCTGAACGGGGTGTTCTAGGGGAAGTCTTCGCAACTCAATTGTCCGCCAGTCAATGGCGCACCCAAGAGGTTCCGAACCGTCGCCGCGCATTGCGCGGCTTATTGTTGATCGAAGAGGTTCGAAGCCTCTCGCCTCGGCAACTCATTATTTACGGGCAAAAAATGGCGCACCCGAGAGGATTCGAACCGCCGCCGCGCATTGCGCGGCTTATTTTTGATTGAAGAGGTTCGAAGCCTCTCGCCTCGACAACTCATTATTTGCGGGCAAAAAATGGCGCACCCGAGAGGATTCGAACCGCCGCCGCGCATTGCGCGGCTTATTTTTGATTGAAGAGGTTCGAAGCCTCTCGCCTCGACAGCTCATTATTTGCTAACGAAAAATGGCGCACCCGAGAGGATTCGAACCTCTGGCCTCTGCCTTCGGAGGGCAGCGCTCTATCCAGCTGAGCTACGGGTGCCACTTCGTCACTGTTAGGGGAAACTGGCGGGATCGGCAAGCGCGCGAACGCGGGGCGCTGGGCCCCGCTTGGAAGCAACAGCGGCGCGCCGGTTAACTGGCGGCGGGCGGCGCCGGGTCAGCGATCTCCACGGTTTGTCCGTCGCGCAGGCGTTCGCCGCCGCGGATGACGAGCCGCTGTCCGGCGGTGATGTCGCCGATCAGTTCGATGAGGTCGCCGTCGGCGGCGCCGAGTTCCACGTCGATCTGTTTGGCTTTGTTTTCTTCATCGATCGTGAAGACGCTGATGCGGTCGGCGCGCAGGACGAGGGCGTCGCGGTGGGCGGCGATCACGGTTTTGCGCGCGGCGGTCGGCAGGTAGACGCGCACCGCGCTGCCGATATGCCAGCGCGGGTCAGCGAGGGCGACGCGCAGCTCTAGCGTTCGCGAGACTTCGTCGCCCACGGGCACGATGGCGCGGATCGGCGCGCGCACGGTCGTCTCGCCATTACGGATCGCGATCTCGTCGCCGGCGCTTACATTGTTCAAAAGCGCCGCCGGCACCTGCGCCGTTACTTCCAGCGTCCTGGTGTCGACGAGACGGATGACGGGCGCGCCGGGCGTGGCGAACTCGCCGATTTGAATTTCCTGCGAGACAACGCGGCCTGCGAAAGGCGCGCGCACTTCGGTGCGGGCGAGCGTCGTCTGCGCCTGACGCAAGGTGGCGCGGGCGCGGGCGAGGGTCTGTTCGGCCTCGTCGCGATTGGTGCGCATTTCGTCGAGGGAGCTTTCAGACTCGCCGCCTTCGTCGCCAAGGTCTTCAAACCGTTGGTAAAGCCGCGCAAGGTAGGCGGCGCGCGCTTCGGCTTGTTCGACGTCGCTCGCCGCCGCGTCGCGGGCGAAGCGCGCGTCCGCCGGATCAATGCGCGCGATCACGGCGCCTTCGTCCACTTCCGCGCCCACTTCTTCCACCCAGTCGATCTTCCCTGAGGTAGCGGCGGCGATCAAACTGTCGCGTACGCTGACGACGGAACCCGGCGCTTCGGAAAGCGGCGCAAGTTCGGTGGAGACCGCCTCTTCCACATAGACGATGGCGGGCGGCGGGCCGCCGCCGCTGTCCTCCCCGGCGTCATTGTTTGCCGCCTGCGCAGAATTCGTGTTCTGTATGCCGAGGAAATAGGCGCCGCCGCCGGCGGCGGCGAGGAAAATCGTCCCGGCGATGATCAGCGTAGAACGAGCGGGTTTCATTTCTGGGTTTCCTTTTATTCAGCCGGCTGCAGGGCGGGGGTGAGGGCGGTGTCGCGGGCCGGCGCGCGCTGCCCGAGCAGCAAGAGCGACGGCAACAGGATCAGGGTGAAAAGGGTCGAGATCGCCATGCCGCCGACGATAACTGTCGCCAGACCGCGATAGATGAGCGAGCCGGCGCCGGGCGACAAAACGAGCGGCAGCATGCCCATCAGCGATGTGGTCGTTGACATGAAGATCGGCCTGACGCGCAAACGCAGAGCATCGCGAACAGCGTCGCTTCGCGCCGCGCCCGCGGCTTCGCCGGCGCGCGTTTGCGCCACCAACAGGATCGCATTGTTCACCACCAATCCGAGGAGGATGATGAAGCCGATCATGCCGAGAAGATCGAGCGGGGTCGGCGCGATCAGGCTCAACAGCCGCAGCGCGATTACCCCGCCCACCGCCGCCATCGGCAGCGCGACGATGACGAAGGCGGCGTCTTTTGCGGACTTGAAGAGCGCCGCCAGGATCAGGAAGAGAATGGCGATCGCCAGAAAGAAGTTGGCGCCGAGATTTTTAACGGCGCGCGCGAGCGCGTCCGCTTCGCCGGCATAAACGATGCTGGCGCCGTCGGGCAGCATCTCGTAAATCTCCGCCTCCAGACTTTTGAGCGTCGCGAGCCCTTCGCCAAGGGGCGTGCCGTCTGGTGTGTTAACCCCCAGGGAGACGGTCCTGCGCGCATCGATGCGCTGGATTTGCTGCGGCCCGACGCTGCGGGTGATCGTTGCTAATTCTCCGAGCGGAATAACGGCGCCGGAAGGTGTGGCGATGGGCGTCGCCCCCAGATATTCAGGTTCCGACCACTCGCGCGCACGCAAAATAATGTCGATGCGGCCGTCGCGGTGGAAAAACTCGCCAAGCCATAACCCGTCGCCCATAGCGCGCACCGCGCGCGCAAGGTCGTTGCGGGTCATGCCGACTTCGGCGATGCGCCGGTCGTTGGGAATGACGCGAATTTCCGGATTGACAATTTGCGGGTCCGGATTGGGCCACACATTCGATCCAGGGAGCGTTTCCTGGATGAGGGCACTGATGTCAGGGACGGCCGCGTTCAGCGCATCGAAGTCCGCGGCCTGTAACTCCAGTCGCAAGGAGGCGCCGCCGCCGAAATTGCCAAACAGATTGCCTTGTTGCGCGAAGACGCGCGTGTCGGGGAAACCCGATAGAATCTCGTCATTGACGATTTTCACCATCTCTTCGATGCGGCTTTGGTCATTAATCCGTACGCCAATATTACCGCCCCACGACCCGGAATAGAGATAGTAGTTTCTAAGCGCTGGCTCTTTATCGCCATCCATATAGGGTTGGAGGCGATCGACGACGACTTCGGCGAATTCCTCGCGGATCATGTTGGCGTTGGCGCCGGAGGGGAACGAGATAAACGCGTCGACCGCATCGCGCTTCACTGGCGGGAGATAGTTCAATTGCGGCCATAAGAGCCAGCCGACGGCGACGGGTAAAACCGTAAGGGCGCCGATCCAGGCGAAGCGCCGTCGCGGCGTCCCCGTTAGCCGCATGATCAGTCCCGCAACTTTGTCGGCGAAGCGCGGCCGCACACGTGCGGCGCCGCTCTCCACTGGCCGCATGAATAGCGCGGCGCCGGTGGGCAGGACGGTGATCGCGACGATCAGGCTTACCGAAACGGCGATGGCGATGGTCAGGGCGAGATCCGCAAAGAGCTGTCCTTCAACGTCTTCGAAAAACATGATGGGAATGAAGATCGCGACGGTCGTCACCGTTGAAGCGAAGAGCGCGCCGAACACTTGCGCCACCGAACTGGCGGCGGCTTCTTTTGGTTTCTCACCGCCGTCGCGCAGGCGCACGAAATTTTCGAGCACGACGATTGCCGCATCGAGCACCATGCCGGTGGCGAAGGCGAGGCCCGCGAGGGAAATGACGTTAATGGAGCGCCCGAAGAGGTTCAGCGCCACGACCGTCGCCGTGAGACAGATCGGGATCGCCGATGCGATCAGGAATGTCGCTTTCGTCCGCCTCAGGAACAGCCACAAGGCGAGGATCGAGAGCATCACGCCAATCATGAGATTGCCGGTAAGAAGCGAGATTGCGCGCTTTATGAAAACGGAAGGATCGAAACTCTTCTGAATAGAATAGCCCATCTCTTTTAACGGGCCGTCGTTCAACTCATCCAGCTTGACCGTCAGCGCGTCGATGGCCGCCAGCGTGTTGGCGCCCGGATCGCGAATGACGCGCATGCCGATCGCCGGGTTGCCGTTTTGATAGACAACGCCGCCGCCGCTTTCGGGCGCGACCTCCACGGTCGAGATGTCGCCGAGGCGTACGGGCACTGTGTCGCGCATGGCGACAATCGTTTCTTCCAGCTGGTCGGCGGTGAAGCGTCCCTCAAAACGGAGCGTGTAGTCGCGCCGGCCCACCTCGACCGAGCCGCCGGTGACGTCGGAGGATCGGTTGACGGTCCGCGTGATGTCGCCCAGCGTGACGCCGTATTGCGCAGCGAGAAACGGATCGAAGGTGATCTTGATGACCTCTTCGCCATAGTCGGAATTTATGTCGAGGCCGCCGACGCCTTGAACGGACTCAATCTCGGGCGCGATGCGCTGTTCGGCGAATTGGGTCAGGCCGAAACCGTCCACGTCATTGCCGGGCAGGCGTTGCAGGAACAGATAGATCAGGGTTTCGCCGGCGTCGCCGCCGCCATTGTTCTGAACGCGCGGACGGTCCGCTTCCGCCGGCAGGCCGCGCACCCGCTGAAGCCGGCTTGTCACTTCGGTGAAGGCGGCGTCCATATCGCTGCCGAGCGCAAATTCCAGACGCACGAAACCGCCGCCGGGATTTGACCAGGAGCGCATGGATTTCAGCCCCGGCATGCCACGCAATTCGCGCTCAATCGGCTCGACAATCTCACTTTCGACCTCGCGCGGAGAGGCGGCGCGCCACCCGGTCCAGACGCCGATGACGGGCCGCTCGATGTTTGGAAACAGCTGCACGGGCAGGCGCGTAATCGAGAGAGCGCCGAGCAAGCCGATTATCGCGAGGACAACGGCGACCGCTGCAGGGTTCTTTAGGCAAAGCTTCGTCAGGCCCATCGGATGCGCCTCATGGGGGTAAATGATTCGTATAATGAATATTCGACGATCGGGCGCTTCCGATCAAGGGAGAGGCGCCGGGAATTCGTTTAGTCGAGGCCCGTATGAGATGAACGGAAGCAGGCCGCGCCGGCGGACGCTTATTGCGCCGATGCGGCAAGCTCTTTCTGCTTCAGTTCTGCGCGCAAACGCTCAATCTCGTCTTGTTGCTCGGCGATTGTGCGTTCCGCCTCGCGAAGCGCTTCGAGCCGGTCCGACTTCTCGCGGCGCAAATCCTTGCGCGCGCGTTCGATATCTTTTTTGAACGCCTCAATGTCTTTCTTGGGCAGCTTCGCCAATTTTATCGAGCGTTCCGATTGATCAAGGCTGCGCTCAGCCTGGCGCAAGCTCTGCTGGATATGCTTTTCAGCGTCGATGAGCGAGCGGCGTGCAGATTCCAGCGCTTCATCACGAATGCTCAACACGCGCTCCCGCGTCATCTGATTATGCTGGAAGGCGTATTGCAATTGTTGTTGAGCGTGTTGGCGTTGCTGCTCGGCAAGTTTTTGCGCATGCTTTTTCGCATGGAGCGCCGCATCGCGCTGGTGTTTCGCGTGATCTTTGGCGTGCTTTGCTTTGTCTTTATCGTATTTCGCTTTGCGCTTGGCGTACTCGCGCTCTTTGCTGGTTTTCCGCACATCACGGCGCATTTTTTCGAGCGCGCGTTCCATTTTCTCGCGTTGCGCGCGGCTCAACTCTTCGCCGCCCGAATAAGAATAGGAATATGTTCGTGCGCGCGGCGCCGTTTCGATCCGCGCTTCGACGAGCGTGTTTTCGACAATCGTCTCCACAATCTCTTCAACGTCTTCCACGACGGCGATCTCGATGTCGCCAAGCTCATCGACAAATGCCTCGATTTCCTCGTCTATATCCCCGTCTGTAAAGACCTTTAGCGCAGAGGGCGCGGGCTTCGGCGCTGGCGGGTCCGCTGGCGCAGCGAGGGCGGTCTCCAGCGACGGGCCTGGTGACGGGACTGGCGACGGGTTTTGCAGCGGGCTCGGCGCCTTCGGTGATTCGGGCGGGTCAAGCTTGAGGACAGTCAGCGGATCGATCGTCTCGCCGTCCACAATTGTCTCGAAGTGCAAATGTGGTCCCGTTGAGCGGCCGGTCGAACCGACTTTGGCGATAACGTCTCCCGCCCAAACCCGGTCGCCTTTCAAAACGCCGTAGCTGTCGAGATGCGCATAGCGGGTTTTCACGTTATCGCCGTGATCGATGACGATGACTTTGCCCCAATCCGGATTGTTTTCGTAAAGGTCGGTGGCTTCCACAACCACGCCTGCGCCCGGCGCGACAATATCCGCGCCGCGCTTGGCCGCGATATCGACACCCTGGTGCGGTCCGCGAATTTTGCCGGTCTTGCGGTCTTTCCATTGAGCGCCGTGCGTCAGCGTAAGGCGGCCCTCGAGCGGCGATTGCGTCAGAAGCCCGTGACTGTTTTCCGGTGTCGCCGGATGAACCGCCACGGCGGCCTGGGTGAAGACAGCGGCGCTGGCGCTGAGCGCAGCCGCGCCGAGCAATAGTTTTGTCCGTGTGGGGAGCGCCGCCTGCGCTGTGGCGGAAAGAATTGAATCGAGGCGCTTGCGCCGGCCTTTGCGGTCAAGCGGCGTAAATGTGGGCAACGCCGCAAACGCCTGCGCCGGGCGGCTCGCGGCGAAGCGCAAGCCTTCTACGAAACAGGCCGCATAATCCCGGCGGTTGACGCCGCTTGAGACGACGAGCGCGTCTGCGCATTGTTCCGCCGCCAATTCGGCGCGGGCGGTGATCCGCTTGAGGAACGGATTGAACCAGAAGAGAATGCGCGCGGCGGCGCTGATGGTAAACAGGCGGACATCGCCGCGTTTGATGTGGGCGAGTTCATGCGCGCACATCATAACGAGATCGTCGAACGTGACTTTGCGCCGGATGTCCGTGGGGATGAGGATGACGGGCTGAAAATAGCCGGTGACGCAAACGCTCGACACCATATGAGACTGTTTGATGCGCAATTTTTGGCGAACGCCCATCTGGCGCCGCCACGCGCCGACGGCTTCAAAGAGCGCCGGGTCGGCGACCGGGTCGGCGCGCAAGACGTTGAGCGCAAAGCCGGTGCTGCGCATGAGCCAAATGCCGAACGCCAGAAGCGCGCCATAGATATAAAGAAGGCCCACCATATTGAGGATCGTTTCCGGCGACAGGCCGGAAACCGACGACATTAATTCAGGCGCGGAGAAAAAGACTGGGTCGCTGCTGTCGCTCGCCACAATGGGCGCGGGATCAATGATAATCGGGTCATCAGCGGCGGGCGCTGCGTCAGCGCTTGAGACGGGCGCAAAGACCGCCGGCTCGGTTAAAGGCGTCGGCGCGGGGCCGGGCGGCGCGGGCGTTGAAAGCGGATAAGCGATCGAGGCCGGGCGCAACGAAAAGCCGGCCGATGAAAAAGCGGGCGCGAGCATGGTCGGCAAGACCGCGATCGCGAGCGCCGACAGCCATATTTTTTCGGACACGGCGAGCGTTTGACGCCGGTCGAGCATAAGCGCGCCGGCGCAAACGAACGGCGCCCAGACAATCGAGGCGAGCAAACAGAGGAGAAATGCTTCCGATTGGAACAATGACACGATCAGTCCTCCCCCTCAGCGTGCAGAACTTTTTCAAGCTCTTCCAACTCATCTTCCGTTAGAAGTTTTGAGTCCGCGAACATGACCGCAGACGGTGTGGCGTCCATTTCGAGGACGCGGTCGGAAAAGTCCTGGATCATCCGGCCGAGCAGGGCGATTTTGCCGACGCGCGCGCCATAGACATTGACGCCGTCCTGGTGACTCTTGCTCAAAAGCCCTTTTTCAAACATCCGTTCAAGGACCGTGCGGAGCGTCGAATAAGACCAGCCGAGGCTTTCGGCGATTTCATCGCTGATCGCGCGCGCGCTCAACGCCTTGCGCCGCCACAACAGCTTCAGGATCGCCAATTCCGGTTTGGTCGGCTGGGCGTTGGGATCGGCGGACATACGCGTCACTCCTATTGTCTGATCGGGAAAATGATCTCTCCAGCGACATTTGTAGCATCGTGTGACAATTGTCGCAAGGGCGAATTATCGCAGGGGACTGCCCTAAATATTCCCCGGAAATCATGGCGTTAACGGCGCGATTAGCCGAGATCGAACCATGGACCATTGGGGCATCGCGCTTGCGGCGCGGCGCCGACGCCATGGGCTTCGAAAGCCCCGATGACGGCGAGGCGCTCGCGTCCGTTAATGCTCTTATTCTTCGGACCCAAAGCCTCATGCACGACCCATCCGGCGACGGGGAGCCGGCGCAGCTCGATGATGGCGACGCCAACATTGTTCGATATCTTGGCGTAGCGATAGAAATAGCGATCGCCCTTTTGCACCTTCCAGAGATAGCTCCGAATGCAATTGTCGAACTCAATCGCAGCTTTCGACAGTGCGTTGAAATCGCACAGAGGCTCCAGTATGCGGTCGCCCAGCACGAGCTTCTCGGTCGGCGCAGCGGGGAAGGGGACGCGCTGGAAATGACGCATCACCCAATCGCGCGGCTCGCAATGGGTGGAATCTTCCAACGATCTGAGGATGCGGCGGTCATCCAAATCCTTGCGGATATTGCGGACAAGATTAATAGCGAAGACGAGTTCGGGTAAATGATTAGGCCGGTACAATTCATCGAGCACGGATTTTGTACGGAAATTTTCTGGCAGCCGCGACAGGATGATCACGGTACGGCGCGTAATCGCTTCCAGGTGACGTAACGTCTTGCGCGCTTGCCGGTCTTCAAACAGCAACGCCAAACGCCGATAGGTGGGCGCGCGCCACGGCTTGCCAGCGAATTTCGGCGCAAGCTTCAAGAGCGCCGGGTTCGTTTGCGGCCCATAAGCGGCGAACAGCGTCTTACGCGACAAAACGCCATAATTTCTAGCGAAAGACGCCAAATGATCAGCGTCGCTCGCATTCTCGCCCATCAGCGCCAGAAGGAAGGCGATAAAATGCTGTTCCGCGCGCGGCAAATATAAAAGGCGCGCGGCGAAAGCCGCGTCATGGGCGGCGATAGCGGCGACGGCCGGCGTCAGCCAACCATAAAGCCCGCCGCGTGCGGGCGTCACGCCCGCAACAGGTTGGAAAGTCATTGGAAAGTTTCTCTTCAAATTTATCAGGGGGGGACGGTCAATCTCCGTCCAAGGGCGTACGCGCTTATCGCCGCCCTATCCTTGTGAAGAGAAGGGGCGCAGTCAGCGGGCGTTCAGCCAGTTCTGTATACTGCGGTTCATCCATAGCTCCTTTCGCGTTATTAAACGCGGGACGAGGCGTGTAGCGGCAAGCTAGGACGATTGCAAGCCCGCAAATGAAAAAATTCTCTGACCGATAATTATTTAGCCATGCAGATCCAGAAAATAACTCAGTCTACCGAGGATTGGCGAGCGAAACGGCGTGCAGGTTGATTAGGTTGCTTTGAGGATGCTGAAAGAAACCGGATCGGCCATGATGAAAACTCAATCAACTTCGTTATTGTGAACTAAATTAGAAGGATGTCTTTAGTCCAAATGAAAATCTGCGCCCGATGATGTCGTAGAATTGGGGAAATGTGTTGTTCCCATTCGCGAATGCGATCAATGGCGCCTCGCGATCAGTGAGGTTTTCGACAGTTAGAAAAATCGTGGCGCTATCTTGAAATGAGTATCGCACAGTCGCGTCAAATGTATTAACGACTGGCGCTGATGCTTGGGCGATATCGGTTCGGACGCTTTGGACGCGTCCGCGCCTTCTCATCAGGCCTGAGAGTTGAAGATTTTCAAAATCTAATCCCGCAATAATGAGCGACTGATGTTTAGGAAAATCCGCAAGACCTGTCTCATCGGTCACAATGCCGTTTGGGTCGGTGGCGGTTGTTCGGTGAGTATATGTGTGAAGGCCGTTAAACCAGAACCGGTCAAGGGCGCCCCAGTTTAACGGTTCAAAAATATACCGGGCTTCAAGGTCGAGCCCCCGCCAGCTGCGGGCCCCGCCGTTCGTCAATTGCGTGTCAATCGATATGATTTGCTGTGACGACGGATCGCGTTGTAATAGCGGTTGGCCGGTGAGGGGATTGTCACCGCAGGCGGCGTCAGTGAAGTTCACGCTGTTAAAGCAATTTGATAAGGCATCTTCCGCCCCAGAAACGATATTTCCGATGCGGTATGAAAGCCAGGTCGCGGTTAGATTGATATCGCCAGGTATTGCGCCAAAAATTTGGGTTGGTTGAATAGTTGTTCCAAACCGATAGCCGCGGGTGCGTTCATTGTCCAAATTTGGATTTCCGTAAACCGCTTGGCTTGCCAGAAATCTGCTCTGGGAAAACCCCGGATCAACAGCAAGCGGACTATCCAAGGCGCAGTTCGCCGCCGCCTGCGATGAAGGGTTTTCGCAAGGATCAATGAAAAAGCGTTCGGTTTCGCGACCGACGACAAACAACTCTGTCACGTTCGGCTGACGTTCGCCGTCATCGAATCCGCCAAATATCGATAAACTATCTAAAGGACGCCACGTTAAAGCAGCGCCAACATTTTCCGCCGTCGAGCTTTGCGAACTTGCTGTTATTCTGACGTTACCGGAAAAATTGAGCCCGCCAACGGTCGCAGTATTATCGAAAAGGGCGTAGTCGACCGTTGCGTAGCCCTCCGCAATACTAACGCTGCCGCTAAAATCGATGTCAGAAAATGAACCGATCGTCGGCGACCCAGTGTTGCTCTGGTCGATGTCGCGCAAGCTTGTCCGTCGCAGACTGAACCCTGCAGTAAAAGACCCACGTTCCTTGTCGGATTTGTCAATTGGCGTCGTAAGGGAAGCAGCGAGCTCTTGTTCCTGAAGTCGCAATTTTCTGATGGCCGCGGAAGCGGTGATATAGTCGGCGGCCTGATCGGAAAGGCCGCCGCTCCGAAACAGGTCGATTGTAGTGCATTCCGCTACTAGCGGGCATTGATTGCTATCAAGGCTTGTGAGCAGGCGATTCCGGTCAATGCGGCCGAGTTGTTCGGTTGTTGCGGCGTTCCTGCTGAACCGAAAATAGGCTTGGAGAGAACTTGCGTCACCGACGGTCTGGTCGGCGCCGACGATCGTTTCAAAATTCAGCCGATCGGTATTGCGCCGCCGCGGTCCGACTTCGGAAAAACGCCGCGTTATGACAAGCGCCTGGGCGTTAACATCGCCCACAAGGTCGAGGACCGGTGGCGGTATGTTGTCATTTGTGATCGGAACAAGCGCAGCGTCGCCAATAATTGGGTCGACGCCCTGAAAAAATGCGCTCGGTATCGGCGCGAGTCTCGTTCGGCTCTCGGAATAGCCGATGTTTGTTTCCCAGAATAGCGTCGTCTTCGCCGACAAGGCGTAAGTTGCGTCAACGAGGCCAAGCGTCCTGTTTAATGGGATAAACGTGTTTGTATCGGCTAACCAGTTGAATAATTGATCTCTCGATCCTGTAAATGGCCGCACGCCGCCATTACCGTCGAGAAAGGCGTCGCTGCCGTCAATAGTCAGAAATTGAAAGGCCTCGTCGGCGTTGATCACACCGACCACTTGCCCGGTTTGTGCGATTGAACTGCCCCCGAATCCAGGCGCAAAGATCGCATTCGTCGCTGGTGCGCTTCGGGTTACGCCATCGAGGGTAAATCCGTAAGGAGATGATGTTATGGGGCGATCCCGTCCAAGCAATCCCTCCTGGCGCGTGTGATTGATTCCCAGCGTTAATTCGCCCGCAGCATTATCGAATTGAAGCCCGCCCAGTAGATGAGCTGAAAACTCCTGCGCATCCCCCATTTCGGAAACGCCATATCGAACACCGCTTGTAACGCCGTTCGCGATCCTGCGCGTTACGAAATTAATGGCGCCTGCGACCGCCTCGGGTCCGTACTGACCGCCGCCGGATCGCGGCGCGATCTCAATTCTCTCAAGAAATGGTTCCCCAAGACTATTTAGGTCGAACCCAGTGATCGTGCCATTACCGCCGGACGTCATCGCACGCCGCCGCCCATTGATCAAAACGAGCGTTCGTTCGGGGCCGAATCCGCGCAAGTCGGCCAAGTTCAATCCAGCTGTAGCGCCGAGAAAAGTAGTTGTTGAAGCGGTGACGGATGCAAGCGACTGCGGCAGATCGAAGATTGCGTCGGCAGGGTTCACCACAGAAAGGGTTTCAAGGTTTTGTTGATCAAGAACAAAGAAATGACGTGCGCCGGCTCTTTGTGACGCGGCCTCCGCGGAGGCTGTCACGACAATTGTGTCGTGCCGGAGGCCACTGGTTTGTTCGAAGATCGGCGCTTGGGGAACGATTTCTTCCTGTGCAGTTGTACGCCTGGTGATGGCGAATGTGGCGTCGTTAATTTCGTGCAAGTCCAGTTCGGCGGTGCGTAACCGGTCGCGTAGCGCTTCATCAGGGGCTTTTTCATTGTCCAGCGGCGCGATGAAAACGCCTTCAATCAATTGACTGTTGAATACGAAGGAGACGTCCAACCGGTGAGCAAGGCTATTCAAAACGTCCTCAAGCGGGATGCGCAAGGTCGCATATCGAGCGCCTTGTGAGTTCTCCTCGATCGATTCCGTGCTTAGAAGTGTCTCAGCCGCGGCGTCGCGCGCTCCAATTGCGCAGAGAGCGAGTACGAACGAATAGAGGCTGATGGGGGTATTTCTCATTCGGACTTTTGCTCGTGAGTGAGTTTTATCGCTGACTCTGTCGGTGTTTGATTTAGGGCAAATGCAATCACAAGCGCATTGACAACAGTTTGTTGGTCATTGACGTCAAACTCCCCTGTCACCGAAAGATCGTGTAATGAGGGATCGTCGAGGATAATCGGGCGTGCAAAATATCGATTGAGGTCCGCAACGGCTTCTGCGAGGGGTGCGCGATCAAATCGAACCTTTCCGCTGCGCCAGGCAAGTGACTCATTTGGATTAAAGGATGTGACCCCGTCGCTTGATTTGTTTTCTGAAAAGGAAACTCTTTGGCCTGCTAATAGCGTAACCATTGGACCGTCTTTGGCGGTGACATCGACGGTTCCGGAGACCACGCTAACGATCGTCTCTTGTCCTTGGGTAAACACATTGAAGACGGTGCCGGTGACAAAGACTTCGGCGTTGGCCGTTTTAACAATAAAGGGCCGTTTCGGATTCTGAACAACATTGAACAAAGCCTCTCCAGAAGCGAATTCGACAAGTCGTTTTCGTCGTGAATACTCAATATAGAGCGCCGTATTTGTATTCAGATGAACGGCGCTGCCGTCACGCAGCGAATACATTTCATTTTGGCCAATGCGAGTCGCATATGTTTGTTTGATCGAATTTGTTGTAGCCAAGAAAAATGTTGCTGCGATGGAACTCAGTACGACAAGAAATACTGACGCGGCGATGGCCATACGTTTTCGGCTCGGCGAGCGATCGATTAAACTTTCTTGCGTCAGCTCACTTTCGAACGATTCAGCCAGCAATTCGGTCCCCATACTGTCCAAACTGGCCGCCGCCTCTTCGATTTCCTCAAACGCGATGCGGTTTTCCGCGTCGGCGTTCAGCCATTCTTCGAACGCCGCCCGTTCGGAAGACGACATTTCGCCTGACATTTTGCGGGCCCGCCACGCAATTGCAGCCTCATCTCTTTCCTGTATCGGTTTCATTCCCTTGCCCTCGGTTTATTTTTTATTGATTTTGAATGGAACAACTTTTTGCGTGTCATTCTTCGTATCGTGAACGGCGTCTCGCAAAGCGCTCAGTGCAGTAATTATATATTTTTCGACACTGCTTATGGAAACATCCATTGCTTTAGCAATTTCGCGGTAACTCAAATCTTCGAACCTGCTCAAAATGAAAGCCCGCTGCACTTTTTCCGGCAGCGCCTTTAATGCTGATAATGAGATCTCGACGTCGCTGCGCGCACTCACTGCCGCCTCTGGCGTAGGCGACTCTGAGGCCAAATTCTCCAGATGTTGGTTTTCTGAGTCATGGCCGGTTTCAGCATGGTTCGCCCTAAAACGCCGGCGCGCCCGAAATTCATTGGCGGCGAGATTAGCGGCCGTCTTGAACAATAAGGCTTGCGGATTTTCAATTTCTGTCCGTTGGGCGTAGCGCCATAGACGCAAATAGGAATCCTGAGCGATGTCACGCGCCGCTTCCGGGTCGCCAAGCTTTTGGATGAGCCAGCCGATCAACATTTTGTCGTGTTGATTGAACGCCTTTTCAAGTTTTTTCAGTTGGGTCTTCTTTTTGCGCTCACTCAGTTCTTCTTTGTTTACCATCGGCATACTCGTGTTAACCGGCCGCATAGTAACGGCACGGGTATCGCCCGCCTTATTCGCCAGCCAATTTTTCGAAAAAACCCCGAAGGTTTTTTTGAGGGGCGGAGCCCCATGGCTGTCTTAATAGGCGGAACATCTTGGTGAGCCCTGAGATGTTCTGGTTTGGATGATAAGGTTGAGCCCCTAGTATCCAAACAATCCGGTAAACACATGAGGGTCGGGGCGCTTAATGCGTCTCGACCCTTTTGAAATTGTAACCAGTGTCATCGCCGTTACGCAAGTGGGAAGCGATATGGTGTGACTAATTCATCACAACACGAAAAACCATGGAAGCGTGCGATGAGGCGCATTCATCTTCGATTGTCTTAGCCCTTGAGCAATCTGCGTCGTCGGGAGCGGGGGGGTGTCTGCCCTCAACCCAAGTGGCAGCTCGAACTTTAACGTTAACAAAGGGCTTATCATGACAATGAAGAGTAATGGCGCCGTCCGGTCGCATCTCCTATCAAAGACGTCGGTCGCGGCGATGGCGGCCGCCAGTCTATTTTCAACCGCCGTCTACGGACAAAGCACGTCTGGTGACGAAGAAGACGGCGATGTGGTGATCGTCACAGGTTCGAGGCTGAACCAAGCGAATCTGCAATCATCCAGTCCGGTTTTTCAAGTCGACGCCGCAGAGATTGACAGTCGGGGCGTCACGCGCATTGAGGATTTGATCAACATTCTACCGCAATCGCTGCCGGCTCAGGTATCAAGCCTAGCAAACGGCGCTACTGGCACGTCGACTGTGAATTTGCGCGGGTTAGGCGCACAACGCACCCTAGTGCTTCTTGACGGCAAGCGTTTGCCTTATGGCATTGGTCAGGGAACGGGTGTCGGCGCAAACCTCGACTTCATTCCTGCCCAGTTGGTTGAGCGCACTGATATCGTCACGGGCGGCGCGTCCGCCGTTTACGGCTCTGACGCGATCGCCGGTGTTGTCAACTTCGTGATGAAAAGGGACTTTGAAGGGCTTGAACTCGATGGCCAGGTCGGCTTCTTCCAGGACGGCAACGGGGGAGAGTTCGCAAACGACCTTCTGAACAGTTTTGGTATTGCACCACCAGGCGCGGAACTTGACGGTCGCGGCGTTAATGTAAGCGCGACTTTCGGCGCCAACACGGCAGATGGCCGCGGCAATGTTACCGCCTTTTTGCAATATCAGGATCAAAACGAAATCCGTCAGGCCGCGCGCGATTATTCAGCATGCGCTTTCGGAACCTCGAACACCGACCCTCGGGCGATTGGCGGCGTTACATGCGCGGGTTCTTCTACGTTCCGTTCGATTGGTCCGTTCGGCTCCGATCCGATTTTTGTCGCGGACGATGGGTCGCTCGTGCCGTTCACCGGATCGCCAGACCAGCTATTTAATTTTGCGCCGGACAATTTCATCCAACGCAACAATGAGCGGTTCAACATCGCTGCATTCGCCCGTTATGATGTCACCGACAATATCGAAGCCTTTCTTGACCTCGGATTCGTCGAGAACACGACTGACTCTCAAATCGCCTTTTCCGGGACATTCTTCCGTACGTTTCAGATCAATTGCGACAACCCATTCCTGACAGTGGACAGCCCCAACGGCACAGGGCCTCTCAACACGGGATTTTTCGGTTGTACACCGGATCAAATTGCGGATGGTGCGGATGTCAGCTTTGGCGGCGTAACCCGCGGGCCGGGCTACCGGAATGTGACGGGCGACCCACGAAGTTCCTTTATTGGCATTCAAACGTTCCGTACGGTCGGCGGTTTCCGCGGGTCGTTTGCTGATCGCTGGAACTGGGAAGCTTTCGGACAATTCTCAAGAACAACGCTCAACACGGTCTCCACAGGCGATATCAGCTTTCAACGTCTGCAAGATGCGTTCTTTGTTGTTGATAACGGCAATGGCCCTGTATGCCGCTCTGGCAATGCTGGTTGCGTGCCCGTAAACTTCTTCACGAACACGGATGGAACAAACCTTATTCCGCGTGACGTTGCACTCAACCTTCAAGGCACGGGCATTGTCACAGGAACCACAAACCAAATCGTGTTAGGCGGTAATATCGGCGGCGACACCGGGTTACGCTTTCCGCTCGCTGAAAATAATATACAAACGCTCATCGGTATCGAATATCGGCGTGATGAACTCGATCGCGTTCCTGATGAGCTTTCGCGTATTCCGGGCGGGCTTGGGCTGACGGGTGTCGGTGGCGGCACGCTGCCGGTGGCTGGTGAAGTCGCTGTAACGGAACTTTACTTTGAGACGCAAATTCCGCTCATTGAAGGCGCGGCGTTTGCTGAAGAGCTGTCAATCAGCGGCGCATTCCGCTATTCGGATTACTCGACGGACGGCAATAACGTTTCAAATTCATTCAATACGAATACGTTTGCTGCAGGCGCTGCCTGGTCGCCCGTGTCCGATGCACGCTTTAGATTCCAATTCCAGCGCGCACTCCGGGCACCCACTGTGTTTGACTTATTCACAGGTCAGAATACCGGCCTGTTTAATGGTTCGGACCCTTGCTCAAACCTCGCGAGCAACGGCTTCATGCCTACAGCGACAGCCGCCCAATGCGCCAATACAGGTCTTGATCCGTCCTTGTTTGGAACGATTGGCGACAACCCGGCCGTTCAGTTGAATTCTGTCACGGGCGGCAATCCGCTACTCGGACCGGAGACGGCTGATACGTATACGGCGGGTGTTGTTTTGCAGCCTCGTTTCGTAGATGGGTTTACGCTCTCGGTCGATTATTATGATATTTCAATCGATAGCGCTATCGGGACGGTCCCGCCGCAGACATCGCTGTCGCAATGTTTAAGCACCGGTCAATCGCTCTTTTGCGATAATGTTGTTCGGGATATTGACGGATCACTGTTCTCTAGCCCAGTTCCGCCCCCTGGATCACCGTTCCAATTCGCGGGGGTTCAGGCGACCAACGTAAACGTGGCCAATATCTCGACACGGGGCCTCGATATTAACGCACGCTACGATTTTGATCTTGATGAGATCGGCGTTAATGGCGGAGGGTCGCTGCTGTTCAATTACGCGTCCAACATATTGTTTGAGCAATCCATCGTCCCGGTTCCGGGCGTGACAGCGCCTTTTGAGTGCAAGGGTCTTTATCGAGGCAATTGCGGCGGCCCGAACCCCGAATACGTCCATCGCATGTTCGCCACCTGGAGCTCCCCCTTCGACATTGATGTCACCGCAACGTGGCGCTATGTCGGCGGCACGACGTTCGACGCCGCCGTCGCCGGGGGCGCCCCGTTCCTCTCGCAGGGCGGCACGTTCGTCAGCACCGGAAACATTCTGGACGATGAGCTGGACGCGGCGAACTATCTCGATCTTTCGGCGCAATGGTATGTGCGTGAAGGCGTTGCCATGCGGGCTGGCGTCAACAATCTCCTCGGCCGGGACCCTGAATTGTCAACGCAAGCGGGCACTGCGCCAGGGAACGGCGATACATTCCCTGGATACTACGATCCCGCAGGTCGATTTATCTTTGTGGGTGTAAATTTGAGCCTCTAAACTCTGAAACAATCGAGAGAGCAAGAAGAAAAGCGGCGCGCCGCTTTTCTTTTTTTGGCGTGCGGGATTTCTTGGAAGGCGCGGCGTTCGGAATTCGGCGCGCTTATGAATTTTGGCCCCGCGAACCATCTTGAGTAAGATTTTCAATCTAATAGACCGGCGTACTATTCGTGGGGGAGATTGCGACCGCTTCGTCGCGTCACGAACAGGTGTTTCTCGGTATAAAAAGTGTTAATTTCCCGCGACTCATGCCAATTTTTAATTGTTTGCGCTTAAAACCGTTACGTAGCTTGCGAAAGCGACGGCGCTCCGCGCCAACGTCGCGCTTCCGCTGGGGCGACGTTGGCGCATGCCAAGAAAGTCTTTCAAGAGAATATGCAACATAGTGGCGGAGAGAGGGAACTGCCGTACCGGTTATTATTCGGGAATATTTTTCAATTAATTCGACGCATTACGTCGGCAAAGATTTTGGCGGAGAATACTACCTTAACAGATTTCTTAACAAAAAGCTTCGCTTAAAATATATAATATACTGATTAGTTGATCGTTTTTATATTACTCATTGGTCCCTAAATCCAATCTCGGCCTTGGGGACCAATATCAGCTAACTTCACTCTATAGAGCTATAGGATTGCCCACTGTCAACTGGCGTTGATTTCCGATTATGGGGAACGCCGATGCTGACTGATCCATCACACGACTCGATTCCGTCTGTCGCGGTGAAGCTGACTTCGTAAACCCGACCGTCGTCATTGCCACTGCGTTCGGAACGCAGCTGGACTCTGTCGAACTCAAAATCATCAGAGACAATCAATGCATCCGGCGATGTGTCGCCGTCACCTGTTCCATTGATTGGTTCATCCTGCGTAATGCCACTAATGGTCAGCGTGACGCCTGAAACGCCTGAGTCGGGATCTTCAACACCATTTATCGCGACATCCACGAATTTGTGGTTCGGAGGCCAAAGCCTAACCAAGCTTGTCTCAGCTAAATCACAACTCGGCGGGTCATTCACATTGACAAGGTTGATAGTCACCTCGTCAGTTGCCGACAACGGGTTTAATCCGTCTTCATCAGTGACCGTCAAGCGAAAGGTTACACTATCGTCTAAACCACTTAAGAGGGGTGCTGAAAATGACGGGGACTGGGTTGTTGCATCAACTAATATCACGCTTGGCCCTGAAATCTGAGTCCAAGAAAACTCAATTCCATCGCCGTCAGGATCACTGCTAAGCGAACCATCGAGTTGAACTAGCGTCCCTTCAGCCTTTGCTTGATCGGCCCCAGCGTTTGCAATGGGTGCTGAGTTATCAACTACCGATATTGCCACAGTATCATCGAAGCTAGCATCCGCGCCCGCCGATGGGGTGCTGCCTTCAAAGCCATCACTCACGACAAGTTTGAAAACCAAGTCTACGCCCGACGTGTTAGGTGCATTGAACGTTGGCTGCACTGCGGTAGCGTCTGGCAAAACAACGACCGGCCCAGACGCCTGCGTCCAACTGAATGTGATTGCGTCGCTGTCTGGATCAAAACTATTGGTCCCATTCAATTGAAAACTGCCGCCAGCCTTGACTGATGCATTGTCGCCGGCATCAGCAATCGGAGGGTTATTGGCATTCTTGACAACAATATCGACTGTGTCCGGCGCGCTGTCAGTGCTACCGTCACTAACCACCAACTGCATGGTGATTGTTGTGTTTGCCCCGACTGCGGGGGCTTGAAATTCTGGCGATGCAGATGCGCCATTGATCAACGAAATTGTTGGTCCTGCGATTTGGGTCCAGGTGTAGCTTAATGTGTCGCCTTGCGGATCAAGGCTAGCGCTGCCGTCAAGTGTCGTCAGGGCGCCCTCATTAACAACCTGGTCTAACCCCGCATTTGCAATTGGAGCGCTTGATCCAGCGAAAAGTAGAAAATCAAATTGCTCATTGTTGATTACAAACGGTATTGTTGACGGGGATGGGTCTCCGTTTGCATCGATACTGAATACTTGTAGCGGCGCCCCGGCGCCAAACGGCAGTAATTGATAACCCCCAACTCCGGGAACAAGCTTTATGGTAGTTTTCCCAAAGTCGAAGTGGTTGAAACGTAAATCCCACCGGCCCGTATAACCATTTGGGTCAATCGTGATATCGACGGTGTTGAGGTCCAACGTACCATTGCCGCCAATTGCTGAGACACCATTTGTTGTTACAACATTTCCTGTTTCACTAATCTGAAAGGTGAATATTTGCGGTCCGGTTAGAGCTCCAACAACGAATTGATAGTTGTCGCCACCCGGTGCTAGGTGAACCGTTTGCGGACCAACCACTCCAGCTTGAAAACTATGAACGAATCGAATTGCAGCAGCGGCGATATTGTTCATAGCGTAATCGCGTAAGTCGACCGAAATGGGAATGGTGTTTACGAGTAAATAATCAGTACCGCTTGTGGCAGAGACGCCATTGACAGCTTCTGTGAGGCCGTTCTCATCGACGGTAATGAAAAATCCTGCAAATCCTCCAATCGGCCCAAGTACTAAACGATAGGGTGCGGTTCCAGGGACAAGGTAAACCTGTTGTGCGCCTCCCGTTGGGGCTGGGCTAAAGCTATGGACAAATCGGATTGCAAAAGCACCGTTGGTGTTTAACGAATAACTTCCGGGATCAATTGTCACGAGCCGAGTGTTCAGTGTGAAAGATCGAGCGCCTCCAACAGCCGATACGCCGTTTGGCACAGTGACGTTTCCATTTGCGTCAACTGCAACTGAAAAGGCGCGCTGGAACCCAACTAGGATTGTGTAATTTACATTCGGAATAACTGTTACGGTTTGTGGTCCCAATGTTCCGGCGCCGCTAGAGAATTCTTTAATAAAACGAAAGCCCCACCTATCTGAGTTGTTTAGTTCGAAATCACCGGGATCGATTGTTATATCCACATTTTTGAACGTGATGCTCTGAAAGCCTGTCACTAACGCGCCAGAGTTTGAAGTTGTAACATTTCCTGAAGCGTCAACCGTGAAACCAATGTTCGAACTGTCGCCAAAGTTGAATACGTAGTTACCGGGATCGAGATCGATTGTCTGTGGCCCAAACAATGCGCCAGTAACATTACGTATTTGATATCGATGCGGATAGTGTTGCGGATCAATATCAACAGGAAACGCAAAGGCGCATGCATAGAGCGATCCAAAGAAGCCGAAAAATGTAACAAGGATGCGTTTTATTGACGGCAATGACATCGCCATGGCTCTCTCTCCAATAGCAGACAGTTTTTATAAATTTTCGTACTGAAACTGGCGCGATGGACGTCACCGCTGGGTTATAATAACGCTCAGAAAGGAATTGTTATGTGACCGTCGTCACATTCGCCTATCGAATATCTCAGTAAAAAATGTTTATCCATCAAGCATCGATTGCGTGGCGTAGAGACAATTTGAGACCCTATTTTTCGTGAAAGTCGGCAGACTGTTAAGACGCATCGAAAAACACAAAGAAAATAACGGCTGACAAAGGGAAGGGAGAAAGTCCGAACTCGGACGTCCCAAGCCGCGACCGCGGCTCGGCTGGCCACGCCGCCCCCGCGGAGGATATCGCGAAGCGATTATCCGGGAGCGAAATTATGGCGGAGAGAGAGGGATTCGAACCCTCGGTACAGTTGCCTGCACAACGGTTTTCGAGACCGCCCCGTTCAACCACTCCGGCACCTCTCCGAGAGCGCTGGTCTTAGCGTCGCGTCGTGAAAGTTTCAAGCTGGCGCCGGCGTGGGTGAGAGGGGTGGTTGAACAAATGTAAGAACAGCGCATTCGCGCTGGGCGCCCACTCCGGCGCCTCTCCGAGAGCGCTGGTCTTAGCGTCGCGTCGTGAAAGTTTCAAGCTGGCGCCGGTGTGGGTGAGGGGAGTGGTTGAACTAATGTAAGAACAGCGCGTTCGCGCTGGGCGCCCACTCCGGCGCCTCTCCGAGAGCGTAGGACTTAGCGACGTGTGAGACAAGTTTCAAGCGACGCCGTATCCCGCTTCACTCGTCTGAAAGCTGCGTCCAGCTGCTCACGTTGAAGGCGCCGCGCTCATTTTCGACTTCTACAAAAAACGGGGCGCCGCTCTCAATGAGGTCTACGAACTGTTGCGGACCTGCATTCAGGTAACGGGTCGTCACCGTTTGGTCGGCCGGCCTGTAGCTCAAGGTCAGGTTGGCCCGATCGACCGTGAGGCGCAGTGCGTTGGGCTCGCTCTCGCGTAACCCCCGGTCGATGAAGGTGCACACGCCCGCTGGCGGTTCGCCCTCGCGGATGGAAAAGCGGCGCCGTCCCTTATTGAATTGGATGATGATCTCGAACGACGTCCGGAGCTCGCCAATCGGAACGCCCGCCACGCGACCGGGCGGATCGTGCCGCGTGTCCACAAAGAATGTGATTTCCATATTGCCGCCGCCGCGGCACGCCATGGAGTGGGTGCGCGCCTCGGCCGTCTTGGTTCCCAGACTTGAAAAAGCGCTGACGGTGAGCGCTGCGGCCATGACATGTCGCATCAGATCCCCCTTAGAATTGTGAGGCGAGGATGGCATAGGGTCGGGCCGGCGTAAATTCGTTGATTTGGCGGTCAAATCCCTTGACGGGGTCAGTTCGACGGGCTACCTCCCGCCGCTCATATCACAACCGGGCGGCAGAAACCGGGGCGAAAAAGGACCTTTAGAGCGCGGAAGATGCGCCAGGAGTCGATTATGTATGCAGTCGTAAAGACTGGCGGCAAGCAATATCGCGTCGCCAAAGACGATATTCTCAGAATTGAACGTCTCCCAGGCGACGAGGGCGACACTATTACATTGTCCGATGTTTTGCTCGTCGGCGACGGCGATGACGTCACGGTCGGATCGCCGTTGGTGGACGGCGCGAGCGTCGCGGCGGAAATCGTCCGCCAGATGCGCGACAAGAAAGTGGTCATCTTCAAAAAGCGCCGGCGTCAGAATTACCGCCGGAAGAAGGGCCATCGCCAGCATCTGACGGAAGTGAAAGTGACGGACATCCTGACCAGCGGCGCCAAGCCGAAAGCGGCGGCGAAAAAAGCTGCGCCAGCGAAGGAAAAAGCCCCGGCGGCGGAAGCGCCAGCGGGCGGCGACGATCTGAAGAAACTGTCCGGCGTCGGACCGGCGCTGGAAGCGAAGCTGCATGATCTCGGCGTCACGACCTTTGCGCAGATTGCAGCGTGGGGCCCTGAAGAAATCGCGGATTTTGACGACAAATTGTCTTTCAAAGGCCGGATCGAGCGTGATAATTGGGTTGAGCAGGCCAAAGAGCTGGCCAAAGGCGAATAGGAGTTAAGTCATGGCGCATAAAAAAGCAGGCGGTTCATCCCGCAATGGACGCGATTCCGCCGGACGCCGCCTTGGCGTGAAGAAATTCGGCGATGAAGTCGTCGTGCCCGGCAACATTATTGTTCGCCAGCGGGGAACGAAGTTTCACCCCGGCGCGAATGTGGGCATGGGCAAAGATCACACATTGTTCGCGCTGACCGGCGGCCGCGTGAAATTCGCCGCCAAGAAAGATAAGCGCCAATATGTGTCGGTCGTCGCCGACGCTTAACGCGGTCTCACAACCTATGTGAGAAAGAGGGCGGCGACGCCCTCTTTTTTGTGGAGGGCGGTCCATTGAGACCGGCCCGCGCCGACAACCATGACGGAAGTTCGGCGCCGCCAATTCGCTGATTTTATTACAATTCGGCCAGCTAACAGCAAATTATACTCTTTTCGCGCCGCCACTGGTTGGAATCGATCAAGTATTCTATTGTGAAGCCGGACGTGAGGGATGGCGCGCGCTTCGGCGTTGGCGCCAACCATGCTTGAGGCCTTTGGGGTCGACGTATGTCGATGGGCCGTTTGGCAGGGTATGGAGTGCTGCGTATGGCAGTGACGCAAGACAATAGCCTTGAGGCGCCGCAGGAGCGAAAGCCTGCGGATATTATTGATCTCGACGCCGCTCGCAACGAGGCGGCGCGGGCGGAAACGGTCGGCCAGACCCTTGCGAAAGCGCGCGCGGAGGCGGGGCTCGACCTGTCGGAAGTCGTTTTGGCGACAAAAATTAAGCAGGTTCATCTGGAAGCGATCGAGGCTTCGGATATGGAGGCGCTCCCTGCGGTTCCGTTTACGTCCGGATTCATTAAGGTTTACGCGACCCATTTGGGCCTTGACGCGCCCGCTTTGGTCAATCGCTTCAAAGATGAGGTGGCGGAACGTGATCGCCCGGCTGAGGCGCCGGTGAGTCCGGCTGCGGCGCCGTCGCTTGGCGTCACCGGCGAAACCAAGCTGGCCTCGCTTCTGGGCGTCGGCGCGATTGGGCTGTTCGCGTTGTGGATGCTTTTCCAGGTCTTCAAAGGGCCCGGCGACGACACGTCGCTCGCGTCAGCCGAGGACGCGCCGCCGTCCGTGATCGTCACCGATGCGCCGTCGCCTGCGCCGCAATTATCCGCACTCGAACCTTCTGCGTCATCAGAACCATCCGTGTCTGACATCGCGGTCGCTGGTGAGGGCGCCGCCGAGGAAAGCGGCGCGGCGGAACCAGCGGCGGACGTCGCCGTGGCGGAAGATTTCTTCGACGTCTTTGATCCGGACGCACCCGCTCCGGCGCAGGTCGCTGACGCGCTGCCCCTAATAGAGGCGGGCGCGCTTGACCGCACGCTAGCCGCGCCGACTTTGAAGCAAGAGATCCTTCCGCCCGTTGAAGAGACTGTTGCGGCTGCTGAAACTGATGCGTCGGCGCTTGCCGAGCCTGTCGCTCCTGCCACAGAGGACGCCGCCACCGAAACGACGGCTGCACCCGTAACCGCATCCGCAGACGAAGTGCCTGCGACACCGGCGCTGGATGCCGAACCGCCCGCCGCCGAGTTTGATATCGCCGATATTGTTGATCAGCCTGAACCGGCGCAAACCGATCTCGCTGCCGATAGCGCCGTTGAGGCCGTCGCCGTCGATGAGCCGGTCGAACTGGCTGTTGTGATCCCGGCTGAGACCGTTCCACCGGTTGCGCCGGAGCCGACGATTGATGATCTCAATCGCGGGCAGCTTGCGTCGGTTGCGCAAAATAGTGATCCGACGACTGAGGAAAGTAATTCTACGGCGGAAGCAGCTGCTGAAAGCGCACCAATCGCTCTGACGCCAGAAGCGACTGCAGAGCCGCCGACGCTCGCCGCCGACGCGTCTACGGCGGCGGACGCTGTCGAGCTGGCGCAAGCGCCGCAAATCTCGGGCGCTGTTGAACAAAGCGCCGCAATTATTCCGGAAACAGCAGGGGCGGCGGATGCTTTACCGCAGGCGGCCTCGGAATCCCAAGTCACTGAAGCGGTCGAAGAAGCAGACCCCGCAATTGCCGAGCTTAGCGTTGCGACAACTGAGAGTTTGCTGGAGCCAGGCGTCGCCGGTCGTGCTGAGCCAGATGGGACGCCAGCAACGACAAATGATTTGTCAGCGGATGAGCCGGCTGATCCAGAGCCGGCGACCGCGACGCCCGCTTCCGCGCCGGTCACTGAGTCTGTTCCGGAGTCGGTCATCGTGAAAGCGAAAGTGACCCGCCGCGCGAGCCTCGAATATCCATCGCGATGCGCGCGCCAGGCCGGTGATATTGAATCTGTGACCGTCATATTCGATGTCCTGCCGGATGGGCGCACGGCGAATATCGGCATTAAGAGCACGACGAATGATTGCTTCAACCAGGCCGCAATGACCAGCGTTCGGCGTATGCGGTTTTCTGCCTCAACGGTTGACGGCGTTCCGCAGATCGAAACAGGCCGGCTGGCTACGTTGAATTTCCCGAAATAGACAATTTTGTTTACTGTTATACAGCGCATAATCTTTGCGCCGTTTGATCCACACAGAAAATAGATAGTAATCAACGCCAGTATGTGTTCGGATAATTTTTGAAAGAATTAAATGAACAAGATTATTAGGGCGGCGACGTGTTAAAGAGGTCTTGGTTCGGGGGCGAGCCCAAAAGAATTGGCGTTTCGGGACATCGCCACCGCGACGGCGCAGACTGGGACTGGACGCGCGAGGCCCTTATCGATTTCTTTCTTTCTGCGCCGCACGCTGTTGGTCTTTCTTCGCTGGCGGCCGGCGCCGATCAGATTTTCGCTGAAGTCGCGCTCGCTTACGGCGCCGGGCACATTGCGGTCGTTCCTGGCGCCGGCGGTTACGCCGAGACATTCGACGGCGACGAATTGCGCAAATATGAAATACTCCGCCAACGGTCAAAAAGGATTATTCGTATCGGCGATGAACCGACATCGGCGAATTTTCGCAAAGCCGGTGAACGCGTTGTCCGCGAAGCTGATTTGATGATCTTTGTGTGGGACGGCGGCCCGGCGCAGGGCGAGGGCGGCACCGCCGATATCGTCGCCTATGCGAAGGAACGCAGGCGATCAGCGATTTGGCTCAATCCGATAACGCGTGAAGAAACCCGTCTTTAGAGCGCTCGCGGCGCGTGCTGCGCTCAACGTCGTCTGCCGCGCGACCGTCCGCGCGTGGGCGCATGAAACGCCGGATCTTTCCGGGCGACCCATTTGATGAACGCGGCGATGTCAGGGTGCACCTTTAGCGCATCGATCGTATTGTAGAGACGGGCGAGTTCCGTTTCCGTGGCGTGGGCGTGGATTGTCTTGTGACAAATCTCGTGTAGCCGCACGGTCGGGCCGCCTTTACCGCCTTTCAATTTTGGGATCAGGTGATGGATACTTTGCTTCGCATGGGGAGGAATAGGCCGTTCGCACAACGGGCAAACAGGATCATCCTCAGTAGCGACCATCCGACGTCGGTTACGCCGCCGACTGTGCGGGCTTTGCGTCTGCCTTGATTATGTCGGCGGCTTTTTCAGCGATCATGATAGTCGGCGCATTGGTGTTGCCGGAGACCAGATTCGGCATGACGGAGGCGTCGATTACGCGCAAGCTATCGAGCCCATTAACACGCAGCGCCGTATCCACCACGGCGTCTTCGTCGGTTCCCATGCGGCAGGTGCCCACAGGATGATAAATCGTGTCGGCGCGGTTTCTGATATCTTCGATTAACGCCGCCTCATCTGCGCCTTCCGGCAAATAGAGGCGATCGCCGATGACGCCCTTGAACGCCGGAGCGGCGAAAATGCGATGAACGATATGGGCGCCTTTGACGGTGCGCGCCAGATCGTCTGGGTCGTCGAAATAATTCGGGTCAATTTGGGGCGGGGCGCTTGGGTCGCCTGATGCAAGCCGTACTTCGCCGCGCGACTTCGGCCGCAAAACGCAGACATGACAGGAAAGACCGCCGCCCAGATGGCGTTTGCGGCCGTGATCGTCCACAAGTCCGGGCACGAAGTGAAGCTGTATGTCAGGTTCATCAAGCGCGGGGTCTGTTTTCAGGAAACCGCCGGCCTCTGCGAGATTTGAGGTGAGAAGGCCTTCGCCGCGGGCGCGGAAATCGCGCAAGGCGGGGAATAGTTTCACAGCGGCGGACAAGGTGAAGCCAACTGAGTCCTTCGACGGCGTTCGGTGCAGGACGCAATAATCCACATGATCCTGCAAATTTTTGCCAACGCCGCGCCGGTCGGCGACGGGCGCAATGCCAAGCTTGTGTAATTGATCTGCAGGGCCGACGCCCGAGAGCAAAAGAAGTTGCGGCGACTGGAACGCGCCTGCTGAAAGGATGACTTCGCGGTCGGCGTTTATCGTGGTTTTGGTTTTGTCGAGGATGACATCGACCCCGGTGGCGCGCCGGCCGGTGAAGTTGATACGCGTGGCGTGAGCCTCTGACAGGACCGTGACGTTTGGGCGCGACCGCGCCGGCTCCAGATAGCCGCGCGCGGTGGAACAGCGCCGGCCGTCTTTTTGCGTCACTTGATAATAACCGACGCCTTCCTGGCGGGCGCCGTTGAAGTCGTTATTGCTGGGCAGTTGCAATTCTTCGGCGGCGTTCAGGAAAATATCCGATAACGGATTTTTAAAGCGAAGATCGGCGACATTGAGCGGGCCCCCTTCGTCATGAAAGGCGTCGGTCCCGCGTTCCTGATGTTCCGCTTTTTTGAAATAGGGCAGAACGTCGTCATACGCCCAGCCGGGCGCGCCCGCCGCGGCCCATCCGTCATAGTCGGCCTTCGAGCCGCGAATATAGATCATCGCGTTAATGGAGCTGGAGCCGCCGAGGACTTTGCCGCGCGGCTGGAATCCTTTGCGGTTTTTGAGATGCTTTTGCGGGGCGGTGTCGAAGTTCCAGCTTACCGGCGATTTGTCGCCAAAAAACGCAAAGCCCATGGGCGTGTGAATGCGCGGGTCTTTGTCTGGTCCGCCTGCTTCAAGCAGGCACACGCTTACCGAAGGGTCTTCGCTCAAACGGTTGGCGAGCACGCACCCCGCCGATCCCGCGCCGACAATGACGTAATCGAATGTTCGGTCCATTACATGATTTTCCGAACAAGATTGATGATCTTATCGGTTTTGTCGGTGTAGGGAGGATGAAGCAACGTCGAGTTGGTGAACCGGCTCTGATAATAAACGGGCTTCAGATGGGAAAAAGTGTCGAACCCCGCGTCGCCGTGATAGGCGCCAATGCCGCTCTTACCGACGCCGCCGAAGGGCAGGTGCTCCTGCGCCACATGCCACAGCGCGTCGTTCACCGTGACGCCGCCGGAGACGGTCCGCTGCAGAACATCGTCGCGCGCGTCATTGTCGTCGCCATACCAATAAAGCGCCAGCGGTCGGTCCCCGGCGTTCACATGGGCGATCACATCTTCGCGCGACCCGACGCCAAGGATTGGTAATATCGGACCGAATATTTCCTCTTTCATGATCCCTGTGTCCGCAGGCGGATCGACCACCAGCGTGACAGGCAATTTGCGCTGCGGGTGCAGGGCGTTTGACGATCCGACCTCCACGATGCGGGCGCCTGCGTCGCGGGCCTCTTCCACGAGCCCTTTCAGCCGATCGAAATGGCGATTGGAGACGATGGACGTGTAATCGGTTGTGGTGTCGATTTCGGGATAGAGATTGCGCGCACCCGCCGCGATGGCGTCCACGGTGTCGTCGAGGCGGTCTTTCATGGTCAGCACATAATCCGGCGCGACGCATGTTTGTCCCGCGTTAAAAGCCTTGCCTTGCGCGATGGACTGGCCGGCTTTCGCAAGGTCTGCGCTGATGTCGACGATGGCGGGCGATTTCCCGCCAAGCTCAAGCGTCACCGGCGTCAGATTGTTCGCGGCGGCCTGTGCGACGATGCGGCCCACAGGCGTCGAGCCGGTGAACAGCAAATGATCGAAGGGCGTTTCGCTGAACGCCTTGCCCACATCGACGCCGCCATTGATCACAGCAAGAACGGAGTCATCGAATGCGGGCGTAAGAATTTCTTTTAAAAGGGCGCTCGATATGGGCGTTAATTCACTCGGCTTGATCATCACGCGGTTGCCGGCGGCGAGGGCGGCGGAAGCGGGCGACAGGGCGAGCTGCACCGGATAATTCCAGGGCGCGATGATGCCGACGACGCCAAGCGGTTGCGGTTCGAGACGGCTCTTTGACGGCGCCATATGCAGCGGCGTTTTAACGTGACGCGGGCGCATCCATTTGCCGAGGCTCTTCTTGGCGAGCTTCGCGGCGGCGATGCTGATGACGATTTCCGACATCAACGTTTCGACGCGGGCGCGATTGCCGAAATCGGCGTTCACCGCCTCGATGATTTTCTGTTCATTCTGCTCAAGCACACGAATAAGGGCGTCGAGCCGTTCAGCGCGCAACGCCTTATCCGGGAACGGGTCAGCGGCGTAGGCCGCCTTTTGAAGCCTGAAAATCCGCTTGAGTTCTTCGTCCTGTGATGGCGGCGTTTCGGTGGAAAGCGGGCGAGCCGTGTCTGGCGCCATGGGTCGGGCCTCCTCGATCAATTCTAACGCATTGATATCATCCCTTTTCCCACCGATGGTGTCCAGTAAATGGAACAGCGCGCCCCAATTTCGGCGTGATTGCGCTCTTAACTTGCGGAAAAATGGAGGGACATCATGTTTATCACCGTCTTGGCGACGCTTGTGCGAGCCTCGATCTCGGAAGTACCGGCGGAAACGCCTGTTGATCCGTCGCAATGGCGGTGTCGCAATCAGGTGGAGGTCTGGTGTTCGGCCGATGGCTGCGCGGCCAGCGAACCGGAGAATTTCACGCCGATGGACGTTAGCGCAGGCCGCGACGGCACGCTTTCCGTTTGCGCCTACACGGGTTGTTGGGACGGCGCGGCCACGGTGACGGCGGTTCAGGGCCGAACCCTGTGGACCGCCGACAGCGTCCGGTTTTCAACCAATCCCGATATGGTCCAGGCGGCGGTGACCCTCCTGATCAATGAAAAAGACGGCGTCGGCTTCGTGAAAGTGGGCGGGCTCGCGACGCCGCTCCTCTGTGAGCACAGCGGCGTCATCCAGGTGGACGCGGAGTAAGGCTTATTGCGTGAGCCCCCAACGCGCCGTACATGGGTAAAACCCTGAACGAGGAAAGCCCCATGCTCGCGATTCAATTCATCTTCAACTCGGTCATTCAACTTTATATGGTGATCATTTTTGTAATGGTGATCATGAGCTGGCTGCTCTCGTTCAATGTCATCAATCGCGGCAATCAGCTTGTGGATGGTATATGGCGCACCTGCATTTCGCTGACGGAACCAGCCCTGGCCCCGATCCGGAATATGATGCCCAACCTTGGCGGGATTGATATTTCACCGATTATTCTGCTGATCGGCTTGCAAGCGCTGCAGATCTTCGCGAACGCCTACATTTTCGGGCCGCTTGTCCGTCAGGGTTTGTAGAGGTCGAAGAACCGAAGATCCCGACCATTATGGCGTCCCAATGACCGAAGCTTCCGTCGCCGTCATCCTGCCATGCTACAATGAAGAAGCCGCAATTGCGGATGTGGTTGCAGCCTTCAAAAGCGCGCTGCCGGAAGCGGCAATCTACGTATTCGACAATGCGTCTACTGACGATACGGCCTCAGTAGCGGAAAGCGCAGGTGCGCTCGTCCGTACAGAGCCCAAAAGGGGAAAGGGCAACGCCGTTCGCCGCGCCTTCGCTGATGTGGACGCCGATATCTACGTGATGGCGGACGGTGACGGCACTTACGACGCCGCTTCTGCGCCCGAACTGATCAACGCCTTGCGCCGCCAATCGCTCGATATGGTCGTGGGCGTGCGCCGGACGCAGGCGCAGGCCGCCTACCGGCCCGGTCACGTATTGGGCAATCGCGTCTTCAGCGGCATGTTCCGCTATCTCTTCCGGTCTGAATTCACTGACATCTTAAGCGGCTATCGCGTCTTTTCGCGGCGTTTCGTCAAGAGTTTCCCATCAACGTCCAAAGGCTTTGAGATTGAACTTGAGATGTCGACCCATGCAGCGCTTTTGCGCCTGCCGACGGCGGAAATTCCGACAGACTATAGCGAGCGCGCCGAGGGCGGGGAGAGCAAACTCAACACCTATGCGGACGGCCTACGGATTTTGAGGCGCATGCTGAGTTTTCTACGGCTCCATCGGCCCCGCTTTGTCTATGGCGTTCTGGCGATCATCGCGGCGCTGATTGCGATCATTCTGGCGACGCCGGTCGTGATGGAATATTTCAGAACAGGACTGGTTCCGCGCTATCCAACGCTGATTGTCTCCTCTGCGATCATGCTCGCCGCTTTTGTCCTGTTCGCGGTGGGGGTCATCCTGGACTCCCAAGCGCGCTACTTCTCTGAAACCAAACGGCTCGCTTATTTGCGGATCAAGCCGCCGCCGTTTCAATCGTGACGGCGAAGTGGGCGCTTAAGAAGCTCGGCATCGCGGCGCTCCTCGCGCCGCTGCTGACCGCGCTGTTCGCCGTCACGCTGACGCTTGCATTTTCCCTGCCGAACGCACCGATCGCAGAGAATATTCTGGAGCGTCCGTCAGTTTTGCTCGACCGGCGGGCCGACAATGGCCGCGTTATCGACGCCGATACCGAATGCATCGGCCTTAGCGTCGGTCTCTTCGGGTCAGAGGCTACTGGGCCAACGGCTTTCCAACGGGCGGTTCACGCTGAAAGCCTCTATGGGTGCGGCGATTTTCTGAAGTGGCTCGATGGCGAGGCGCGGGCGGCCCACCGCGATTATTTCCGATATTGGCATGGCCATACGTTGGTCTCGCGGTCTTTGTTATCTGTTCTTCCGTATAATGATGTGCGCGGGCTTTTATTCACGCTTTCGGCGTTCCTGTTGGGCGCGCTCGTCTGGCGTCTCGGCGTGGATTTTTCGGCATTGACCGGGCTCTCTTTTCTCCTGCCCTTCGTGGTCCTTAACGCCATGGGCTTCTGGGTCGTCGTGACGAAGGCTGTGACGTGGTTCCTGGCGATCGGGGCTGCGCTTTATTTGAGCCGCCGCCAAACGGGCGGCGAGCCGCCGGTTATTGTGTTTTTCGTGATCGGCGCACTGACGGCTTTTTTTGATTTCCTCACCACGCCAGCGTTGATCTTCGCGCTGCCGATCCTGGTCTATTTTCTTTACGGGGGGCGGGCGCAAGCTGAGGGGCGTTGGCGATCATTATTGCTGCTCGGAGCATTCTGGAGCGTCGGCTATCTCGGGCTTTGGGGCGCCAAGTTCGCGCTTGCGGCGGCGGTGCTTGATCTGCCGGTTTGGCGCGACGTCGCCGAAGCGACGATATTTCGCTTGCGCGGCGCATCCGACCAGATCGACACGTTTCTGCCCGGCGCTGCGCTCTACAAGAATTTTGCAGCCCTCAAAACGCTGTGGGGCGCGGTTGCGGTTATCGTCTTTGTCATCGCGCCGCTTATAACGGCGAAACGGCGGTCAGCCTGGGCGGCGCTTTGGCGCGACGGGCGCATCTTTGTCGCCATTGCGTTGATACCCATTCTCTGGTTGGAGGCCTTATCCAATCACTCGCAGATTCATGCGGCGTTCACACACCTCAACTTTGCGCCCGCTGCGATCCTCGCCTGTCTCGTGCTAACGGGACAATCGTCAATTCTTACGGGCGGCGCCGTTAAGGGCAGGGGTTCGGCAGCCGCGCATGGAGTACGTTGACCGCCTTCTCGACGTCATCCGTCCAGGGGAAATCGAGCGACGCAAAAATCGTCTCCAATTGCGCCATGGTGCTTGCCCCAAAAATATTGGACGTGACGAAACTCCGCGTGGTGACGAACTGCATGGCGAGAATGGCCGGATCGACGCCAAGGTCGGCGGCGAGTTTCACATAGCTGGCGATGGCCTGATCGGCGGACTGGGTTTCATACCGATCAAGACGGCCAAAAAGCTGGCCCCGCGAGCCTTTCGGTTTTTGGCCGCCGAGATATTTTCCGGTGAGCGCGCCTTGCCCAATCGGTGAGTAGGCGAGGAGGCCCACTTGCTCCATGTGGGCGATCTCCGCCAGTCCAAGCTCAAAATTTCGGTTCACCAGATTATAAGCGTTCTGTATGGACTGGACCCGCGTCAGGCCTCGCTGTTCCGACGCATGCACGTGACGCATAACGCCGTAGGGCGTCTCATTTGAGAGACCCACATGGCGAAGCTTACCTTCCCGCTGCAGATCGCTCAGAACGCTCAGCGTTTCCTCAATGGCGATCGCATCATCGGGATAGTGCCGATAACCCTTTAGCTCGGCGCCGAAGATCGGGACTTTTCGGTCCGGCCAATGTGTTTGGTATAGGTCGATATAGTCGGTCTGCAGATTTTTAAGACTGCGATCGACGGCGGTGCGAATTTGGTCGCCGGACAGGCGCGGCTGCTCGCCGTCGCGAATATAGGTGAGGGCGGATCGGCCGGTGATCTTGGTGGCGACGATTATTTTGTCGCGCAGGCCGCGCGCTTTCACCCATCGGCCCACAATGCGTTCCGATTCGCCCTGGGTCTCGGGGCGCGGCGGGATCGTATAGAGTTCAGCTGTGTCGAAAAAATTGACGCCGCGGTCGTAGCAAGCGTCCATCTGCCGGACGGCTTCTTCTTCTGTTGTTTTCTCGCCGTACATCATCGTGCCGAGGCACAGGACGGAAACATCGAGATCGGTGCGGCCAAGGCGTCTTTTTTCCACGGGATCTTCCTTTATGGTTGAGGCGTTGTCCCTTGCCGAATTTTGACGGATGGAGCAACGGGTTGATCCTGCGGCGCCGCGCCACCATATCCCTGATATCCAGACGGAGCTGTATGCGTTGAAAAATTTGCGATCCCTGAAAACCGGGCTTTTAGCCGCCGCTTCCCTGACCGCGGCGACCGGCGCGGCGCATGCCGCAGATATCACGCGAGGCGACGGGCCAGCTGCGCGCGTCGCGACCGAAATTGTCCATGTGGAAAAAGCGCCCACCGCTGCTGTCGTTTCTGCGGATGCCGATCAGTCAAACATCCCCCACAAATGGCTCATGGCAGCCTTTGCGACCGGCGCTCTCGCCGGTCTGGTGCGCCTCTTCGGCGCGAAAAAGCTCGCCGACAAAATCGCTGCGGCGGCGCCGGTGATCACGGCGTCAGCGAAAGAAGCCGTCAAAGCACCGCTGAAGGTCGCGAAATCCCTCGGCGGGGCCATCGCCACACCCTTCAAGTTCGCTTTGTTCTTCTCCGGCGCAAGCGCGCTCGCCTTTATTGGCCTTGGGCTTTTTCAGGTCGAATGGGCCGGGGGCCTCGTGATCGGCGCGGCGATGGTCGCAGCCGCCTGGTTTGGCGCGGAGAAAATCCGGCGGGCGGGGAAACCTGAAACGGTCAAGCCGACCTCTGACCGGCGCCCCTGATATTTCCTTGATCGCAAGCATGTGAAGTCCGCGCGGCTTTTCGCAGGGCGTGGCGGCCTTATCTGAAGGCGCATCGCAACTTTGGAGCGCCGCACGCCGGCGCGAATACGGAGATTCCCATGGCTAATTTTGAATTACACACCGTCGAAAACACCAACAGCGAACGCCGCAATACGCTCGAGGCGGTTCAGAAGAATTACGGCTTTGTGCCCAATCTGCTCGCCGGCCTTGCGGAAGCGCCGGCGGCCGCGCGCGCCTACATGGCGCTGGGCGGCGAAGTGACAAAAACCTCTTTCACGCCGACCGAGCGCCATGTGGCCTGGTTCGCGGTCAATTTCTACCATGATTGCCACTACTGCATGCCGGCGCATACCGCGATCGCGAAGAGTGAGAATATCGCCGACGACGTGGTCGAGGCGGCCCGGCGGGGCGGCGGTTACGCCGATCCGAAACTGCAGGCGCTTCACGATTTCGCAACCCAACTCGTCGAAGATCGCGGCGCCGTTGACGCCTCCGCCGTCGAAGAGTTTTTGACGGCGGGTTACGCCAAACAGCACGTCCTGGAGCTGGTTCTGGTGATCGCGCACAAGACGATCTCCAACTACGCCAATCACCTCATGAAAACGCCGGTTGACGCGCCTTTCGCCGAATTCGCGTGGGAGAAAGCCGAGGCGGCGTAGGAGATTAATCCATTATTAACCAATAAAATCAGAACTTTATCGGAATTAATTCAAGTTTCAGCCTCAATTCGGCCAAATTCCCGATGCATAGTCATAGTTGTTATTCGATGGGACAAGGCAAACGCTGACGTCCCCCTCCCGACTGACGACTTGCAGACACACTCTATCTTGCATCCAATACCTGCCCCGCTCCCATCGAGCGGGGCTTTTTTTATCCCCGTTACGCTGAATTCAGACGGCGCTTGTTGCGCATGGAAGGCGCATCAAGATAGACCGATGAAATGAGCGTCGCGCGTATTGCACCATCGATTCTGTCTGCTGATTTCGCCCGTCTCGGCGAGGAGGTCGCGGCTATCGACGCCGCCGGCGCCGACTTCATTCATGTGGATGTGATGGACGGTCATTATGTACCGAATCTGACCATCGGCCCGATGGTGGTGAAGGCGATCCGGCCAGTGACGCAAAAGCCGTTCGACGTGCATCTGATGATTTCGCCTGTGGACGCCTATATTGACGCTTTCGTGGACGCCGGCGCGGACATCTTGACCGTGCACCCCGAAGCGGGACCGCATCTACACCGCACACTGCAAAGGATTAAAGGGGCCGGCGTCAAGGCCGGCGTCGCACTTAATCCCGGTTCGCCGACATCGCTCGTGGAGCCTGTCCTCAATGAGGCGGACCTGATCCTGGTGATGAGCGTTAATCCGGGATTTGGCGGTCAGAGCTTTATTTCCTCGCAACTGAAAAAGATCGAGACGCTCCGGACCATGATCGATCATTCAGGCCGCGACATCATGCTGGAAGTGGACGGCGGCGTGAATGCGCAAACCGCGCCGCAGGTGATCGCCGCCGGCGCCGATGTGCTGGTTGCGGGCTCGGCCGTCTTTAAGGGCGCGCCGAATGAGTACGCCGCTAATATTGATGCGTTGCGGGGGTGATGAATTGTGTCCGGCCCCTCCGCAAAAAAGCTGACTGAGAGCCGCCCGCCGCGCGCGCGCATGATGAACCGCCTCCAGCGCGCTTGGGGCGAGAGCCCGTTCTATCAGGCGCAATTAAAGGGACCGGCGCCCGATCGCTTCTATTTCATGCCGGTTGATCCGCGTACGCCCGATGAGGCGGCGGCGAAAATGCTGGCCGCGGGAAAGCTCACGATCGGATCGCAGTCGATCGATTGCGAAGGCGAACTCCCCGATATCTGGGACAAGGCGTCCGCGCCGGGCGCTTTGCATGCGTTTCTTCAGGACTTCTCCTGGCTTCGACATATGACGGCGCTTGGCGATGGGGGAAAAGCGCCGGCGCGCGCGATCATGAAAGGGTGGCTTGATCGCTATGAAAAATGGTCGCCCGAGGCCTGGGCCCCTTATCATACGGCGGAACGTCTGACGCAATTATGCTGCCATGGCGGGCTTATTTTGCGCGGCGGCGACGCACTATGGCGCAGCCGCGTCTTGACCTCCATGGCGCGCCAAACGCGACACCTCGTAAAGGCCTCTCACCGGGCGAACACCGGCTATGAACGATTGATGACGGCCATGGGGCTCACCATCGCCTCGCTTTGCCTCCCGGGGTGCGACGCCCCTGCGGAGCGTGGCCTCGAAATGCTGCGGCGTGAGTTACGGTTGCAGATGCGCCCTGACGGCGGCCATGTGAGCCGGAATCCGTCTCATCAGCTCAGTATTATCATCCGTCTGCAAATGGTGTTGAAGGCTTTGGATGCGCGGCGCTTGTCCGCCCCCGGATTCCTACGTCATGTGTCGGCGCGCGCAACAGCGTTTCTTCAGCTTTTTCGCAGTGGGGACGGCGGGCTCGCGGTTTTCAACGGCGGTTACGAAGATGATGGCCGCGCGCTGGTGACGGCGTTAAGCGACGGCGACCGCGACGACACGCCGATCGGTTTCGCGCGCCATAGCGGATTTCAACGGCTTGACGCCGGGCGGTTGACGCTGATCGCCGATACGGGCGCGGCCATGCGCGCTGGCGCGTCGAGCGACGCGCAACCTGACCATCGGTTCAAAGGCGGCGGTTCGTTTCATTTCTCTTCGGGGCGTGCGCGGATCGTTTTGAATTGCGGCAGCGGCGCACATCTGTCGGGGGACTGGGTGAAGGCGCTGCGCAAACCAGATGCGCATTCCTGTCTTACGTCCGATCTAAAAACGGAAGAGAGCGTCATCCTGACCGGCGGCAGCGTCACCCATCGCCGCGGTGAAGATGCGCGGGGCCAGTTGCTGGAAATTGAACGGTCCGTCGACGCTGAAGCGTTACGTTATATTCGCCGGTTTTTTGTGGCCGCGCGCGGCGACGATCTGCGTGGCCAGGAACGGTTGAGCGGTCTCAGCGAAGCCTTTGCGCAAAGTCTCGTGGTCCGGTTCCATCTGCACCCGGCGGTGCGTGCCTCGCGCGCGCGAGATGGAAAATCCGTAATTTTGGCGGCCCCAAACCACGAAGGATGGCGTTTCCGGACCAATTGCAAACACTTAGATATTGAAAAAAGTATTTACTGCGGCGAGGGCGGCGCGCCAAAGGCGACCGAGCAAATTGTTCTGCGCGCCGATGGGTTGGAACCGGCGCGCGACGGCGATATGGTTATTAAATGGGGGTTCCGGCGCGTTGACGCAGGATAAAGCGCGAGAAGGGCGGCAGGCCGCATTAGTTGACTGATCTAACGGACGGGATTTAACGGGTGCGACTTTTTCGAAAACTGGCGGCGACATTAACGCCGCAAACGCCCTCAGCTCATACGCCGCCTGTTGATCTCGCCACGTTGCTGCAGCGTCCCTCGCGAAAAATTGATCAGTGCGCCGCGCAAAGTCTTATCGCTGGTAAGCGCGTCTTGATCACTGGCGCCGGCGGTACAATCGGTTCGGAGCTGGTGCGCCAGGCGGCGGCGTTCGAACCCTCACGGCTCGCCCTGCTCGATAATGCAGAATTCAATCTCTACCAAATCGACCTTGAAATGCGCGAGGCTGGGCTTGGCGATCGTCTTTATACGGCGTTGACGGATGTGTGCCGGATGGAGCACTTATCCCGCGTGTTTGAAGAAGTAAGGCCGGATATCGTTCTGCACGCGGCCGCGTATAAACATGTGCCCATCGTTGAACAAAACCGGTGCGGCGGTGCGCTGACCAATGTTCTGGGCGCCAAAAATGTCTTCGATGCAGCGCTGACGGTCAAAGCAGAATCCGTCGTCTTTATTTCTACTGACAAAGCGGTAAACCCTACGAGCTTTATGGGCGCGACCAAACGGATTGCAGAACTTTACGCACAGGCGCTGGACGTTGCGCAGAACGACACGCGCTTCGTTACGGTCCGGTTCGGCAATGTCTTGGGGTCGACCGGCTCTGTGGCCCCGCTATTTGAGCGCCAGATCGCGCAAGGGGGGCCCGTCACTGTGACGCACCCGGACATTTGCCGATACTTCATGACAACGCGCGAAGCTGTCCAACTGGTGCTTCAAGCCGCAAGCCTTGATAATGCGGCCAAGAGCGTCGTCACCCATGACGGGCGCATTTTCGTGCTCGATATGGGCGAGCCCGTGCACATCCTCGATCTGGCGAAGCGGCTGATTGAGGCGCATGGGTTTAAGCCCGGTGAAGATATCAAAATTGAGTTCTCCGGGTTACGCCCCGGCGAAAAGCTCTTTGAAGAAATGTTCCTCGATACCGAAAAATTGATCAAAACCGGCGCCGACGGCGTCCTACTCGCATCGCCCGCCATGATCGACCTGCCGATCCTGAACCCGCGCTTTTCCGACGTGATCGACAGCGCCGCGGATGGCGACCGGCAGGCGCTTGACGAGGCGGTGCATCATCTGGTGCCGGAATTCAATCCGACCGAAAGCGACGCCCGGACCGCCGACAATCGCTCCGCGATGCGCTGATCTGCGATCGCGATTGACCCGCCCGCGGAGTCTTCGTACTCGCTAGGGCGCAGGCCGCAATTCAGGAGCGCGATATGTCCAAAATGAGACCCGTCCGGCGGGCGCTACTTTCCGTTTCGGATAAGGACGGCATTGTCGAGTTTGCGCAAAATCTGGCCGCGAAAGGGGTGGCGCTGGTCTCCACCGGCGGCACCGCGCGGACCCTGCGCGAAGCAGGGCTAGACGTGTCCGATGTTTCCAGCCTGACGGATTTTCCGGAGATGATGGACGGCCGGGTCAAAACGTTGCATCCGAACGTTCATGGCGGCCTTCTCGCCTTGCGTGACAATCGCGAACACGTCGCGGCGATGGAAACGCACGGCATCCTTCCCATCGATCTCCTTGTGGTGAACCTATATCCGTTCGAAGCGACGTTGGCGGCCGGCGGCGATTATCAGACATGCGTTGAAAACATCGATATCGGCGGTCCGGCGATGATCCGCGCGGCCGCGAAAAACCATGACGGCGTCGCGGTGGTGACAGATCCCGGCGATTATGCTTGCGTCCTTGAGGAACTGGAAGAGGGCGGTCTTTCCTATGAGACGCGCCGGGCGCTCGCGGCGAAAGCGTATGCGCGGACCGCCGCCTATGACAGCGCGATTGCAACATGGATGGCAGGCGAGGTTGGCGAGGCGTTTCCGGAGCGCTTCACGATGGCTGGCGCGCTTTCGCAAACGCTGCGGTACGGTGAAAACCCGCATCAAAAAGCGGCGTTCTATCGCACGAGCGACGCCAGGCCCGGCGTCGCCACTGCTCGCCAAATTCAGGGTAAGGAGCTTTCCTACAACAATCTGAACGATACGGACGCGGCCTATGAGCTGGTCGCTGAGCTTGGCGCCGACCGCCCGTCGGTCGCCATCATCAAACACGCCAATCCATGCGGCGTCGCTACGGGGGCGTCGCTGATTGATGCTTATGAGATGGCGTTGCGCTGCGATCCCGTGTCGGCGTTCGGCAGCATTGTCGCGCTCAATCGATCGATTGACGCGGAGACAGCCGCAAAAATCATCGAGACATTCACGGAAGTCATTATTGCGCCGGATGCTGACCCCGCTGCGCTCGACGTTTTTTCGAAAAAGAAGAATATTCGCGTGTTGCTCGCGGATGGACTTCCCGATCCGGCGGCGCCCGGATATTTGATCAAACCGCTCGCGGGCGGCTTCCTGGCTCAGACGCGTGACCATGGATGCGTTACAAGAGACGACTTGAAAATCGTTTCGAAACGGCGCCCCACAGAACAAGAAGTGGATGATCTTCTGTTTGCGTTCCGCGTCGCCAAGCATGTGAAATCGAACGCCATCGTTTACGTGAAGGACGGCGCGACCGTCGGGATCGGGGCCGGTCAAATGAGCCGTATCGACTCCAGCCGCATCGCCGCGCAAAAGTCCGCCGAAGCGGCAAAAGCCGCCGGGATCGCCGAACCGCTGGCGCAGGGATCTGTGGTCGCTTCCGACGCGTTCTTTCCGTTTGCTGACGGGTTGCTCGCCGCCGCCGCGGCTGGCGCGACCGCGGTTATCCAGCCGGGCGGGTCAATGCGTGATGAAGAGGTGATCGCCGCCGCGGACGAGGCGGGCCTCGCCATGGTCTTCACCGGCATGCGCCATTTCCGCCACTAATATTGAGCTAGAGCGTGAGAAGCCGTTCCTCGAGGTCGAAGAGTTTGCGGTTCAGGAGCGACAATTTCGAAACGCTCATGCCGGACTTGACTTCCAGCTCGTCGATAAAGCGCTGATACCGTCTGAAGCCGACCTGGTCATGATCGCACCAGGCGTCGATGAGCCCGCCAACCCACGTGCCCGGAGGACCGTCAGGCGCGTCTCCCGCTTGTTGGATCAGGTTTTTCGCAAGACCGGTTTGCCTGAGGGCAAGATCTTCCAAAAGACGGCGCACCGCCAGCTTATCATAATAGTCCGTAGGCGGTGATTTCTTGGTTGCGGTGCGAATAACATCAATATTCAGCCTGTCGCCGACGCCCAAAAAGATGGCGCTGGCGGCGTCTTCTTTCCATCCTGTTTCTTTGGACAGATTGACAATATCGAATACGAGTTCCAGCGACGGCATAAGCGCCGCCTCCTTGGCGATTTCGTCCGGCGCGCCGAGCTCACGCCAGTTTGCGATCCGCTCGTTGAGAAGGCGGCATGCGCGGTCGGGCAGCGTCGACGGGAGCGCCTGTTTCAGGATTCCGACGGACGCTGCATATTCAGTGATCAAACCGTCTACGCCGCGTTTTTCCAGGATAGCGCTCGTTTTGGCGCCGCTGGCGATCCGGTAAAGTTGCTCGCGCAACAATGTCGATGCGGCGTTGTAGAGCTCAAGCTGAACGCCCGCATTAATCTGATTATCGAGCCCGTCAACGCTTTGCGCGAATTCGGTGAGGTTCAAAATGCGCCGCGCCGCCTCATAGGAAAGCGCAATGTCAGAAAAACGCGCGCCGGTCGCTTCGACAGCGCGATAGGGAAAGCTCGGCCCGCACGTATCGACGATTTCGTTTGACAAGCGCGTTGCGATAATCTCCCGGCGGAGACGGTGTTTGACGATGGCGCTGTTAAACCGCCGTGATGCTTCCGGGAAATAATCAAAGAGTTCGCGCTCGAGGGAAGGATCGTTCGGTGCGCTCGATTCAACGAGTTCCTCAAAAAGCCAGTTTTTCGAATACGCCAGAAGCACGGCCAGTTCGGGCCGGCTCAGCCCATGGCGTTGACCGCGCAGATGTGCGATGTGTTCCGCGTCGGGAAGATCTTCAAGGGCCCGGTCGAGGCGTCCCGATTGTTCAAGCGCCGTCATCAGCCGCACATGCGCATCGAGGTCGTCGGCGGCAGTGGCTTCCATTTGCGATAGAGCGCGGGTTTGCGCGTAATTGTGCGTCAGTACGTGTTGCGCCACATCTTCGGTCATGTCGCTGAGAAGCGCATTGCGGTCCGCCGCTTTCAACTCGCCCTGTTCAATCGCCCCGGAGAGCAAGATTTTTATGTTGACTTCATGGTCGGATGAATCAACGCCCGCGGAGTTATCGATGGCGTCCGTATTAATGCGCCCGCCCTTGCGCGCGAATTCGATACGCGCTTTTTGCGTCAAGCCGAGATTGGCGCCTTCGCCGATTACGCTCGCGCCGGCGTCGCGCGCGTCGATGCGGACGGCGTCATTGCCGCGGTCGCCCACCTGCCAGGTTTCTTCGTCGGACGCCTTAAAATATGTGCCAATGCCGCCGAGCCAGAAAAGTTCGACCGGCGCTTTGAGGATCGCCTGGATGAGTTGATTGGGCGCCAGCTTGTCGTCTTCAATGTTGAGCAGCGCTTTTATTTGCGGCGTGAGGGCGATTGACTTGGTGTTTCGCGAGAAAACACCGCCGCCCTCCGAGATCAGTTTCGGATCATAGTCGGCCCAGCTTGAACGCGGCATATCAAAGAGACGTTTGCGCTCTGTGTAAGACGTCGCCGGGTCCGGGTCCGGATCGATAAAGATGTCGCGGTGGTCAAACGCCGCCACAAGCTTCGTTTGTTCTGAAAGAAGCATACCATTGCCGAAGACGTCGCCGGACATATCGCCGACGCCCGCTGCTGTGAACGGCTGCGTTTGAATATCCTTGCCTGCTTCGCGGAAATGGCGTTTCACCGCCTCCCAGGCGCCGCGCGCAGTGATACCCATTACTTTGTGATCGTAGCCCGCCGAGCCGCCGGATGCGAAAGCGTCGCCGAGCCAGAAATTATAGTCTTGCGAAATCGCGTTCGCCGTGTCGGAAAAAGCCGCTGTTCCCTTGTCCGCCGCGACCACAAGGTAAGGGTCGTGGTCATCCCACCGAACAAGGTTGGATGGAGAGACAATTTTTCCGTCGACGATATTGTCCGTCAGATCGAGCAATCCGCAGATAAAGACTTTGTAGGCCTCGCGGCCTTCTTCGTAAATTGCCGCGCGGTCGCCGCCGATGGGCAATTGTTTGGGGTAGAAACATCCCTTTGAGCCGGTTGGCACGATGACAGCGTTCTTGACCCGTTGGGCCTTAACAAGCCCCAACACTTCCGTACGAAAATCTTCGCGCCGGTCCGACCAGCGCAAGCCGCCGCGTGAGACGGGGCCGAACCGCAAATGCACGCCGTCGACGCGGGGACCGGAGACGAATATTTCGCGGTAAGGTTTCGGATCGGGGAGTTCAGCGATTTTTGCGCTGTCGATTTTGAACGAGATGTAGGGTTTGACCACATCTTTCGGGAGCCGTTGGTAGAAATTCGTCCGCGTAATTGCAGCGAAGAGGTTTAGGTACCGGCGTATGATGCGGTCTTCATCAAGGCTTGTGACCGCCTCCACAGCGGCGAGGACTTTCTCTTCGGCCGCCGCCACTTCCTTTTCGCGTTCCGCCGCTTTTTTGGGCCCGGCCGGATTGAAGCGCGCGTGAAAGACGCCCATCAGATCGCGCACAATGCCGGCGTTATTCATCAAGGCTTCGGCCATATATTGCAGCGAATAAGGAAAGCCGGCTTGAATATGATGCCTTGAGGCGGCGCGGATCATCCACGCCTCACGCCAGTTCAGCCCTGATAGAACCACGAGGGCATTGAACATATCATCTTCGCATGCGCCGTTTAGAATCGCCGAGATCGTATCTTCCAGGAGCGGTTTGACCGCATCGATATCAATATCGCGGCCGTGACTTTCTTCCGCATAGATATCATGAATCCATAAAGCGGTTTGTCCATTATCAGACGGCGTGACTGCGTAGCCTGCTTCCTGGATGACATCGAGGCCCAGATTTTCGATGATCGGCACAAGTTTTGAGAGCTTGATCGGGCCGGCGGCGGAGTAAAGTTTGAGACGAATTTCGCCGGGGCCGTCTCCTGTTCTGCGAAAGACGTGTGGGCTCAGATCCTGCGGCTTCAAACTTTCAATTATCGCGACATCTTCAAGCGCTTCGGTGACGCTTGTTTGATGTTGATAGGCCGGATCGAACGCCCGCTCATAGCGTTGAAAGAGCGCCGAGGGCGCCTGCGAGCCCGCTTCGCGCATGGCGTCGAGAAGATCATCGCGCCATTCGCGGCAGATCGCCCTGACGTCGCGCGTCATCACGGTCAGGCCGGGCCCTTCCGGCGCACCGGCGTCGATGCCGATGATAAAGTGGACGCGGACGAGCGCGGCGTCGCCGAAAAACGGATAAAAAGCGGAGACGCGTCCGTTAAACGTGGCGGCGAGGTAGCGTCCGATCGCTTCACGCACATTAGAACTGAACCGGTCGCGTGGCACGAAAGCGAGCGCAGATATAAACCGGTCGAACCGGTCGCGCCGCAAAAACAGCTTTACGCGGGGGCGCTTGTAGAGCCGCAAGATGCCAAGCGCCGTATCGGCGATCGTATTCACATCCACCTGGAACATTTCGTCGCGCGGATATGTCTCGAGGATATTTACGAGCGCCTTTTCGTTATGTCCGCCAGGCGCAAAACGCGCGTTTTCAACGACTTTACGCACCTTGGCGCGCAGCAGGGGAATATCCGTGGCGGGACGGTTATAAGCCTCGGCGGTGAGAAGGCCGACGAACCGGTCCTCGCCGATGACGTCGCCGTTCGCCGCATACGTCTTGACGCCGATATAGTCCATGTAGGCGCGGCGGTGGACGAGCGATTTGGCGTTGGCTTTCGCCACCAGGATCGGCTCACCCGACTGCATAAAATCTTCAACAGCAGGCGACAAATGTCCTTGTTCGGAATAGGTGCTCTTTAGAACACGTCGCGACTTATCTTTCAAAATGCCGAGGTCGGCTTTTTCATCGTGACGGAAGGAGACGTCGCCGCTGTCGCTGGAATATTCGTAATGGCGAACGCCGAGAAAGGCGAAGCGGTTGTCCCACAGCCATTTTAAAAACTCGACCGCTTCACGCTGATCCTCGCGGTCAACGCCGATGGTCTGGGCGCGTTCCAGTTGCGCAATACAAGCTGCAAGGCGGGCGCGCATGGGCTCCCAATCCTCAACGGCGACGGTGACGTCGTTAAGGACATGTTCCAGCTCTTGCTGAAGCGCCTCGATTTCCCCTTCATTAAACGCCGGGTCCATTTCGGCATGGATCATGGACTCGCGAATTGCAGCGCCGTCCTTAGCCACGCGGCGGCCGTCCGTATCCCGATGAATATCGACGATGGCGTTAACAAAAAACGACACCGGTTTGCCGGCGTCGCTCAGCGCAGCGGAGATTGAGTCCACGAGGAAGGGTTTATCTTCTGCGACAATATCCAAAACCAGACGCTCCGAACGCCATCCTTTGGATTCTTTTGGCCGAAGGAGAACAATGCTGGCGCCGGGGGCGCGTTGTTCGCTGATGCTCCAGGCCTCCGCGGCCCGCTCAAGAAGCGATTCCGGCTCGTCCCAATTGCGGTCCTCGCCGGTGGCGTAACGCACCATTTGCGTCAAATAATGTTCAAAGGCGGGGGTTAGCGGACCGTTTTTCTCGTCCGGTGACTTTTTCGCCAAATCGATAACCTCAGCGAGCGTTTTCTCATCATCATCTACGTGAAAACCTTCCGCCATGGCGGCTCCTCCGGGCGCATTATTGTTTTAAAGCCTCATAGCGCGAAGGGATTGCGGAAGTCTAACGAATAGCGCTCCGGCGGCTAGTGATTTGGCGGTTATCAGGCGTGTCCGCCTAGCTGGCGTTTGCGGCGCGTGCTGGTGCGAGACGGCTCGGTTTCAACACGTCGCCGCGGGCTGTTTCGCGCCGCAACAATCCAGTGCGCGGGAAGCGCACCGCGGTTGATTGCTGCAATTGTCTGGAAGCGAGAAACAAAGCGGCGCTCGCGGCGAGGGTCATGGCGCCGGCGCCGAAGATCGCCATCTGTGCGCCGACTGACAGCCAGATCGCCGTAATCAGGAACAACGCCGCGGGCGCGATGATCGCGGCGACGCTGCGGCCGTGGGCG
>CAWUIM010000021.1:0-47311 GCA_963922595.1 uncultured Parvularculaceae bacterium | reverse complement strand
CGACGGGCGGCGCGCGCGACGTGCCGGCCGATCCGATTTTTGTGGAAGCGCCCCTGCCGCCGCCGCCGGTGCCGTTTCTCAAGCTAAAGCCCGGCGCCTGGGGCGTAATCTCGCGGTCCTTCTGGTTCTGGGGCTATGCGCCCGACGGCGTGGAAGGGCACCTGTCGGCGTGGCGGCGCGTCGCTGAGATCGCCGACCGGCTAGCGGCGCATGCAGAAGACGGCGACGTTCTTTTGTGCGCACACGGATATTTAAACTGGATGATCGACCGCCGCCTGCGCGCAACAGGCTGGGACCGCGTCGAACGCGACGGCGGCAATCATTACTGGTCCTGGCGCGTTTACGAGCCGAAAGGCGTCAAACGCGAGATCGGCGCCGCAGCGGCGGCGGAGTAAGGCGGTTGTCGGTTTCGTCCGTATCCATCCGTCTGACCCGTTCTTCGAACGGCGCCGCAGGATTGGGATCCAAAAGTCAGTTAGACCTGATGCTTTCTTTAGGGAGGTATATCTGTCTACTGACTAATAAAACTGTCATAGTAATTGGCAATTCAAATACACCATGCCAGTAGCCCATCCTCATCCTGAGGAGCGCGAAGCGCGTCACGAAGGATATGCTGCGAGCGCAGTAGGCAGCTGCCGATCCTTCGTGACGGCTGCTCCGCAGCCTCCTCAGGATGAGGAGTGAGTGTGTTTAGAAGTCGTTCTACTGAATGAAAATTGTATTCTCGTGTCTAAAATTGCAGGCGCATTGAAGTCGTGGCGGCTCTTACGCCTTCGCCGCGCTTTTTCTATTCTCCGTCCTCGAACAGTTTCGACAAAAACAGCGCGACCGCTTCGGTCATTGCATCGCGGTTGGATTTCTTCCGGAAGCCGTGGCCCTCATCTTTGGCAGCCATATACCAGGCTTCAGCGCCGTTCTTGCGCATGGCGGCGAGGATTTGGTCGGCTTCTGAGGCCGGCACGCGCGGGTCGTTCAGGCCCTGAATAATAAAGAGCGGTTTTGCGATTTCGTCCGCACGCGTCAGCGGCGATATCTCATTCAAGAAAGCGCGCATCTCAGGATCGCGCTCATCGCCATATTCGGGCCGGCGCACATCCTTGCGGTATTCCGCCGTATTCTCAAGGAAGGTGACGAAGTTTGAAATGCCCACAATATCGACGCCGCCCGCCAGCCGGTCGTTGAAATGAACCATCGACGCCAGCACCATATAGCCGCCGTAGGAGCCGCCATAGACGATGACGCGATCCTTATCGAGGTCCGGTTGCTCGGCGATCCAGTCGAGAAGGGCGCCGATATCCTTGACGGAATCTTCACGCTTGCGCCCATTGTCGAGCGCCACATAGGTTTTTCCGAACCCGGAGGATCCGCGCACATTGGGAACGACGACCGCCGCGCCAAGCTCGCGCGCCCAGAACTGATAGGTCGAAGAAAATGTGGGCCGCGCTTGCCCTTCCGGCCCGCCATGAATGGCGACGATTACCGGGTGAGGGCCGTCGTTTTGAGGCTTGTAGATGAAAGCAGGGATGCGCCGCGGCGCGCCGTCGACCGCGTCAAACGTCGGATAGTCGAAAGCTTGCGGAATAACAAATGTGTCGCTGCTAAGCCCGCCCACTTCGCTTTGCGTCCAGCGGGTCAGCTTACCGCGCCGGCCGAGCGACCACACATAAGCGTCGCTCGGCGCGTTCGCCGCGTTTAACGTGAAGCCAAGCGCACGCCCATCCGGCGCGTAATCAAGCCCAAAGATAACGCCCGGCGGCAAGTCGGGCGCCGGCGCTGGGCGGTCGTTCTTCAGGGTGCGCACATAAAGTTTCGATTGGCCCGCTTCATTGGTGACAAACGCGTAGGTGTCGCCCGACGGTGAAATCTCGATATCGGAAACGTCCCAGTCGATATCGCTGGTGAGGACGGTCTTTTCACCGCTATCGAGATCGTAGCGGTAAAGCCGGCGGAACTCGCCTTCTTCATCGGCGGTGTAATAGACCGCATCGCCATCCGGACTGAAGGCCACATCGCCATAGGATATTTTTTGATCCGACGGATTAATCGGCGTCACCGCGCCGCTCTCAATATCAAGAATCGAGATGGTGCTTTCGTTGATCGATACATACTCGAACAAGAGGAGTTTTTTATTGTCCGGTGAAAATTCGCCCGGCGCCATCCACGCCGCTTTCGTCAACGCGACGCGGCGGCTTGCCGGATCGTCTTTGTCGGCGACGACGATCCCGCGCGTCGTGCCTTCAAGGGTCGTGTACCAGGCGAGCTTTTGTCCGTCATTGGACCAACCGACGGAGCCTTTGCGTCCCTCGCCGTCGGAGACGAGGTCCGCGCGGCCGGTTTCCTCGTTGAACAGGTAGATCTGATAATTTTCATCGCCGCCATTGTCGCGGACGAAGGCGAAGAGGTTCGCTTCCGTCGGCGACTCTGCAGCCCCGCCAATGGGCTCGCGAAAGAATGTGAGCTGGCTGCGCGCGCCCATGGGCGTGTCCACCCTATGGATTTGCGTGGTCTCCCCGAAACGCGTGGAGACGTAAACGCCGTTTCCGTCCGCGCGGAAGCCATTGAATGACGCGCCGCGCGTGTTCTGATATTGGCGCAATCGCTCAGCGAGCGGCGGCGGCGTTTCCGGCACATTCTCAAGGACAAGCGCGCCCTTCTCGATGCGCTCGGCTGCAAACGCGGTCGAGAACAGGCCGGCGGTCGCGCATAAAAGCGCAGTCAACATTCTGGCGGTGGTCATGCGTTTTTCCTTTGCGACCTTGATTATTCAGTCGGCGCTGCTGGCGCGGCGCCGTCTTGTTCGCCCTTCAGATAGCGATCGAGAAACGACACGTAAGCGTTCGACGCGGTGATGCGGTTTTCTCTGCTGCGGAAGCCATGGCCTTCGTCCGGAAACAGAACATATTCCACCGGCACGCCGTTGGCGCGAACGGCCTCGACGATCTCATCGCTTTCAACCTGGAGCACGCGCGGGTCGTTGGCGCCCTGGACCACTAGCAGCGGCTTAGTGACGTTCCCCGCATGGAAGAGCGGTGAAATCCGGCGCAAGCGTTCTTCGTCGGTCGCGGGATCACCGAGCTCGTCGAACAACGCTTCGCGGAACGACTCCCACCAGGGCGGAATGCTGGTGAGGGTGCGCAGCCAGTTAGTCACGCCGAAAATATTGACGCCCACATCGAAGACTTCCGGCTCGAAGGCCAGCGCCGCCATCACCATATAGCCGCCATAGGAGCCGCCGATGACGCCGATTTTGTCATTGTCGACCCAGTCGAGGCTTTCAAGATATTTACGGCCGTAGACGATATCCTGAAGATCGACCTCGCCGTGCTTGCGGTCATCCATATGGAAGAAGGTTTTACCGTATCCGGAGGATCCGCGGTTGTTTGCGCCGAGGACCGCATAGCCGTGGTTCACCATATGCTGAATGAGCGCTGAATAGCCCGTGCGCGTTTGACCACCCGGGCCGCCATGCACAAAAACGAGCGCCGGAACCGGATTTTCTGCGCTGGCGCCCTTGGGCTTGTAAAGAATGCTTGGGATCTCAAGATCGTCAAAGCTCTTATATCGGATGACTTCGCTTTCCACGAGATGATCCGGATTGATCTCCGCATTCAGCGCTTGCGTGTGCTGGGTGAACTTCCGGCCTTTGATCGGCGCAGAAAAGATATTCGACGGCGATTTCGACGCGTTGATGATGAAAGCGAGGTTCTTTTCGTCCGGCGAAAAGCGCACATTGCGTAGATCGCCCTGCGGCAGTCGCTTCGGCAGTTTCAACGCTTTGTTGCGCTCGCGGTCGAAGATCGTCACCTTTGTTGAGGCGTCTTCATTCACCCCGCTCACGCGATAGCGTCCGGAGGGCGAATACCCGATGTAAGACACGTCCCAATCCTTTTTGATCAACGCTTCCTTGGCGCCGTCCGCAATCGAATAGGTCCATGCTTCGGCGAACTCGCCATACTCGTCGGTGCCGTAAACGAGCTTGTCGCCTTCCGGCGTGAAGTCATAGAGCGCGTGGGCGATGTTGCCCTTATGCTCGGTGATCAACAATGGCTCTACGCCGTCTTTCAGATTGATCAGATAGAGATTGTTGTCCGCTGACGTGCGGTCTTTGACGGCGGCGGCGTAGGAGCCGTCGCGCGAGATCGCCATTTGCCCGAAGCCGGCGTCGTTTTGAAACAGCAACGTGCGTTCGTAATCATCCGTGTCATACCGATAAAGATCGAAAAACTTGGAGTCGCGTTCATTGGTGGCGATGACGAACGCCGCGCCGTCATCAATCCAGCTCACGAAGGAAGCCTTCAGGTTTTCGCCTGGCGTCAGGTCGACCGCGCCGCCCTCCGCGCCGCCGACATAAACATGATTGAGCTCATCGCCGCCATTATCCGACGTGTAGAGGAAGCGTTCACCGTCCGGAAAATAGCTTACCGCGAACGTGGCGTTTGTCTCGGACGTGGTCAGCGGCGTGATTTCGCTCGTTTTGAGGTCGAGGCGGGCCGCATTGAAAATGCCGCTTTCATCGGTGGTGATGAGAAGACTTTCGCCGTCGGGCGAAAAGGCGCGGGCGCTTCCCGCAATGGCGTAGCTGGTGGTTTGGAAAAACGCCTCGGCCGGATATTTGGGCGGCGCGTCTTCGGCGGCGATTGCGCCCGGCGCGCAAACGGCGGTTGCAAATAGAGTGGCGGCGGCTGTGCGAGGAATGAAGTTCACGGGGGGCGTCTCCCAGGGGTTGGGACAGGGGCGCCGGAAAGGATACGCAAACGAGGGCGCGCTGTCGGATGCGAAGCGAAGATTAACCTTTAAAATTCCGCGCGGCAAACGGTCCAAACAGCTTGAATTCCTTGGCATTCGCGTCGCCAGTGCCTACCTTGTGCGTATGACGCCGAAAGAGAAAATACGCGAAGATTTCAAACGCGCCCTGTTGCAAACGACACGGGCGCTTTCCGCGCAGGATGATGTGGAGGTTTCCTTCGGCGGCGATCATGCGGCTGTCGCCGGGCGGCGCGCGCGCATTCCGCTCCCAGCGCGCCAGATCGATCCTGAGACCGCGGCCGTCACGCGCGGTGAATCTGACCTCGCGGCGTTGAAGCTCGCGCATCATGACGAAAGCGCCCACGCACGGCTCGCCCCGCGCAGCGCCGAGGGCCAGGCCGTTTTCAGGGCGCTTGAAGACGCACGCATTGAAGCGATTGGCGCGAAAGCCCTTAAAGGGGTGGGCGACAATCTCGCCGCGGCGCTCGATAAAACAATTGGGGCCAAGGGCTATCAGGGCCTCAACGCCAAGGAAGCAGCGCCCCTCGCCGATGTGGCGGCCTTGCTTTTGCGCCAACGATTGACCGGGCGCGATGCGCCGGCGTCAGCGCGCGAAATCATGGAAGCCTGCGCAGAAGATGTGGAATCGCTTGCCGGAGCTTCCCTTGATGCGCTGGCGGCGGCGGAGGATCTCGACGATCAGGAGGCTTTTGCAAAACTGGCGAAAAGCGTGATCCGCGATCTGCAGCTCGACGATAATGCGCAAGGCGATCAGGAAGACGAGTCCAACGCTGAAGGCGACGACGATCCCGATGAAAACCAGGACGCGTCAGACGATGACGAAGAAGGCGTCGCCGACGGAGCGGAAGATTCCATGCCCGACAGCGGCGAGGCGCCGGACCAAGAGTCGGAGTTTTCCGAACAGGACTTCGATGAAGTCACAGACGACGCCGACGGCGCCGCGGAGAATGCGAAGATCTCGTCGATCCGCGCGCGCTTTGAAGGCGATTCCGGCGAGACGTATAAGGTCTACACGTCAGAATTCGATGAAACCGTCGACGCCGCCGAATTGTGCGACGAGGAAGAACTCGCCCGGCTGCGCCGCACCCTTGATCGCCAGCTTGAGAATATGCATGCGGTCGTCTCGCGGCTCGCCAACAAGCTCCAGCGCAAATTGCTCGCGCAACAAAACCGCAGTTGGGATTTCGATCTCGACGAAGGCGTTCTGGACGCGGCGCGCCTGGCGCGCGTCGTTGTCGATCCCATGCAGCCCTTGTCGTTCAAAAAGGAACGCGAGCAGGAATTCCGCGACACGGTCGTCACGCTCTTGATCGATAACTCCGGATCCATGCGCGGCCGGCCGATCACCATCGCCGCCATCTGCGCGGACATTCTCGCGCGGACGCTCGAGCGGTGCAGCGTCAAAGTGGAGATTCTCGGCTTCACCACGCGCGCATGGAAGGGCGGCAGCGCCCGCGAAAAGTGGGTGGAGGCCGGCCGGCCCGGCAATCCCGGCCGGCTTAATGATCTGCGCCATGTGATTTATAAGGCCGCCGACGCGCCCTGGCGGCGCGCGCGCACCTCTCTCGGATTGATGATGAAGGAAGGCCTCCTGAAAGAAAACATCGACGGTGAGGCGCTTTTGTGGGCGCACAAACGATTGCTCGGCCGGCCCGAAGCGCGGCGCATTCTGATGGTGATTTCCGACGGCGCGCCGGTTGACGACACGACATCGTCGGCGAATGGCGGCGCTTACCTTGAGCGACATTTGCGTGAGACAATTGGGCTTATCGAAAACCGCTCGCCGGTCGAGCTGCTTGCAATCGGCATCGGGCATGATGTGACGCGTTATTACCGACGTGCACTGACGATTGTCGATGTGGATCAACTTGGCGGCGCCATGGTCGATAAGCTTGCGGAGCTTTTCGACGAGGAACCGAAGAGCGTGCGCACAGTCCGCGGCAAGGTCGCTTGAGGGCGCGTGCTGAACGCCGCTTTGACGGCCTGACATTTCTATGAAATCATCCGAGACTTGTAACCTCTGGGGGTTTTAAATGTCTCGTCTATTATCGTTCATTGTACGGCTTTTCGCTGTTGCAGCAATTTCCGTCGCCGCTCTCTCGCCAGCGCTGGCGCAAGAGGAACGCGAGCGTGAGCGCGAAGGGGAACCGCGACCGGAAGAAGGCCGAACGCCGCCGCGCCCGCCCGCCCAAGCCTCAACGTGCGCCGGCGTTCGCGGCAACGGCCAAAACCTGTTCGCCCACTATGGCGTGCTGGCGCGCCAGGTTGAAGAATATGGGGCTGTCACCTGCGCCGCCGGCGGCAGTTCCGGCAGCATCACCGTGTTCATTCTGGAAAGCATCTGGGCGAACCCCTCGCTCCATCAATGCCGGCCGGATCGTCCCTGCGGCCCTCGTGCGCGCGACGCACGCATGTCGCTTATGTTGAAATCGTTTATCGGATTATCCGAAGCCGGACTTTTTGAAGATGCGGCGACGATCAGCGCCTTGTTGCAGGGGATTTCCGATCAACAAATTCTGGAAAGGATGCAGGGACCAAACCCGCTCGACGGCGTCGATGCGCTGATCCGGCTGTTGCGCGATCTCGGCCCCTTGATCAACCCGGAGGTCATTGCGTTGCTGGCGACCTCGCCCGATCCGGTTTTTCACGCCACCGATATTATCGAGGGTTTGCAGCAGGGCGTCCAATTCATCGTTGACGACCCGCGCGTCTTCCTACGCACCTCTGTTCTCGACTTTAACGAGGTGGCGGATCTTTTTGGTCTCTACGGATCATTTTACGCCGGCTACGGACCGATCAATCAGGACCTTTTCGATCGCTGGCTGCGCCGTTGCGCCAGAGCGGGCCTCGGCCTCACCTGGGAGGAAGTGGCGGAACTGCCGGGACCGCGCGGGCGGACCTGCGGGGAGACGCTAGTCTTCCTGTTTAATGAATATCGCGAGCGCGTCGCGCAAGAGGGCGGCCGCTCACGCATCAATGACGATGTGGGCGCGTACCTTCCTGTCTTCGGCGTCACCGGCGTTATTACCGGACGGTCCATCGGCATTTGGCAGGAGGCGCGAAACGCCTGGCTTGCGGCGACGCCTATTCCTTTTGAGCCGGACTTTGACGATATCGGTGTCGGCTATTGGGGTCAGGCGCGCGAGTTGCGCGTGATGGATCGCCGCTTGCGCCGCCGTTTCAATGATCTCGGCTCCATGCAGTTCGTGCCGATTGGGGAGGCGACCTGGCGCGAAGTGCTCGCGGCGTCGCCCGCCGAGCCAGGCTTCAGTCCCGCGATTCCATTGCCGGCGGGCGTCCTCTCCGTGGGCGGATGGGCCGATCCATTGCGTATTCTGCCCTTAGAAGCGCTCGGCGCCCGGCGAACGATCGCCGTAAACCGGCGTGACGGGATTGGCGGGTTCACCGCAGATGTGACGCGGCTCTTGAACGCGACGGACGCTGAGTTAGACGCTCTCTATTCGACAACGGATCCGCTCAGCACCTTCAGTATTAGTCTGGAGCGCGCCACCGGCGTGTGGTGTACGGATTGGGACGGACAAATGGGCGTGCCGAACCTCCTTTTCAACGACGCCTATAACTCGCCGTTGATTACGGGCGACCGCCGGTTCTTGCGTCCCCGGTTCGGCTATCAAAATGTGGGGCCGAATTTCTCGATTGACGGGTGCGTGCCCGCCTCGCCCTAGGGGCGGCGCGCGTCGTCGTTATTCGGCGGCGACGGGCGCGCTCCGGGCGTTCATCTCGGCGAGCTCCGCTTCAACGATGTTGCCTTCAGCGGCGCGCGGTTTTGATAGTCCGGCGAACAGCCGATAGGAAACTGGTGTCAGGAACAATGTGAAGAAGGTGGCGAAGCCAAGTCCGCCGACAACGACCCAGCCGAGCGCGGCGCGCGACTCCGCGCCGGCGCCGCTTCCCAGGATAAGCGGCAAACCGCCTAGCAGCGTTGAAATCGCGGTCATTAATACCGGACGCAATCGCGTAATCGCCGCGTGCTCGATCGCCTCTGCGACGCTCTCGCCCTGATCGCGAAGCTTGTTCGCGAATTCCACAATAAGAATGCCGTTCTTCGCCATGATGCCGATCAGCAAAACAAGGCCGATCTGGCTGTAATAGTTGAAGGATCCGCCGGTGAGACTGATCGCATAAACCGCGGCGGCGAGACCGAACGGCACGGTCACCATAATGATCAAAGCGCTGACGAAACTCTCAAACTGAGCGGCGAGCACCAGAAAGACAATCAGCGCGGCGAAACCGAAGACAAGCGTCGTTGCGCTTGAGGAATCATCGAGAAGGCGCGCTTCACCGAGAAGCGCAACGGAAAGCGATCCTTCAAGGCTGGCGTCGGCCGCTTCGCGCAGCGCGATCACCGCATCGCCGAGGCGGGCGCCTTCAGCGAGGCTTGCCGTTACCGGGACGGCGCGGCGCCGCTGCTCGCGCGTCAGATTCGCTGCAACCGCCGTCTCGCGCACTGTCGCTACTGACGAAAGCGGCACGGTGGCGCCGTCATTCGTGCGCACAAAGATATTTTCAAGATCGGTGGGATCATTGACGGGCTCCCCGGCGCCCGAAACAAGAACTTCAATAATATCGTCGCCGACGAAAATTTCAGCGGCCCTCATTTCATCCGCCATCGCCTGGATGGACGTGGTGATATCAGCGATCGGAACACCCAGTTGCGTCGCGGCTTCCCGGTCGATGTCGATGGAGATCTGAGGTTGCGACGTATCGAAATTGAGGCGCACGTCAGCAAAGATCGGATTGGCGCTCAATGTCGCCGCCAAGCCTTCCGCCGCATCGGCCGCCGCGCCGTAATCATCGCCGACGACCGCGAATTGTAGCCCCTGTCCAGCGCCGCGAATGCCGAGCGAATTGCCCCTGCGCACGATCGCCGTCGCCCCCGGGATGTCGCCAAGTGCGCGACGGATCTCGGCTTCGAAAGCCTGTTGCGACTTCTGGCGCTCCGACCAATCGGGCAAGCGCAAGATGACGAAGGAACGATTGCCGCCGCCAATGCCGTTGATGGAAATCACTTCCGTCGCTTCGCCTTCTTCCACGTAGCGCTGCATTCTCGTTTCCATTTCGAGAACCCGGCGGTCGAGATAGTTGAAGCTGGCGCCGTTTTGGCCGACGACCATAGCGAACACGCGGCCGCGATCTTCAACCGGCGTCAACTCCTTCGGCGCCGATTGATAAACAAACCACGCGCCAGCCGCAAAGATCAGTGACGCGGCGACGGGTAACGCAGGCATCCGTAAGCAGAACTTCAAGACGTGCTGATAAAGCGCTGACAGCGGCCCTTCGGGTTTGCGCTTATGCGCGGGCAGGGAAGGGTCTTCGAGCGCGCCCTTTCTGACGTCACGCCCGAAGCGGACGGTAAGCACGGGGCAAAGCGTCAAGGCGACAAACGACGACACCATCACCGCAAACGCCAAAACAAAACCGAATTCGGAGAAAAGCCGGCCCGCTTGTCCGGGCAAAAATGAAATCGGGATAAACACCGCGGCGAGCGTCACCGTTGTCGAGAGAACCGCAAACACGATTTCGCGCGCGCCGATAACGGCGGCGGCGCGTTTGCCCGCTCCCTTGAAACGCCAACGCTGAATATTCTCCGTCACCACAATCGCATCGTCGACCACAAGGCCTGTCGCCATCACCAGCGCCAGAAGCGTTATGAGGTTTATAGAAAACCCTGCGAGCCATAGGGCCGCGACAGTGCCGAGGAGCGAAACCGGAATGGTGACGGCCGGAATGATCGTTGCGCGCAGGCTGCGTAAAAAGACGAAAATAATGAGAACGACGATCGCGGTCGCCAACAACAGGCTCTTGAACACTTCCTGAATCGCGGCGTTGATAAAAATCGAATCGTCGACCGATACTTTTATCTTCACGTTTGATGGAAGCACATTGCGTAAATCATCGACCGCTCTGCGCACGCCCGCCGACACAGCCACCGTGTTCGATTGCGCCTGTCGAATGATGCCGATGCCGATCCCCGGATCGCCATTGATCCGCGCCGTTGTCGTCTCGTCTTCAAATCCCCATTCGACGATCGCCACATCGGCGAGCCGCGTGTTCGCATCAAGGCGAAGCGCTGCAATTTGAGCGGGGGTCGTCGCCTGCGCCTCGGCCTGGATCAGGATCTGTTGCGTATCGTTGCGAAGACGGCCGCTCGGCGCGCTTTGCCCTGCCGTCGCCAGCAATCGGTTCACATCGGCGACCGTGAAGCCACGCGCCGCGAGCGACACAGGCGAAATCCGCACACGAATGACGCGGTTGCGCACGCCGTAATCGTCAGCTTGCGCAACTCCTTCCACGGCTTGCAGGCGCGGGAGGATGACATCATCAACGAGGTTCGCGAGATCGCCGGGCTCCATATCTTCGGCGGCGACCGAAAGGCGCATGATCGGCGAGGCGTCCGTGTCGGCCTTGCGCACCTGCGGTTCTTCAACCCCTTCCGGCAGGTCCCGTGAAATCGCCGAGATCGCGTTTTGCACATCCGTCGCGGAAATATTGATGTCGACGGAGTTTGAGAATTCGACGGTAATCCGGCTTCGCGCAAAGCTGGACGATGATGAAATCGACAGAACGCCGTCCACCTGCGCCACAGCGCTTTCTAGGATCGCGGTCACTTCCGCATCCATCGTCTCGGGTGATGCGCCAGGATATGTTGCGCGGATTGAAATGACGGGCTGATCAACTTCCGGCAACTCGCGCACTTCGATCGCGTTCATCGCGGCGAGGCCGGCGAGAACAATCAGGAGCGAGAGAACGGCGGCGAGAATGGGCCGGCGGATGAAAACGCCAATAAGACCGCCGGTCGGCGATGTCATTTCAGGACTGCCTGTTGTTTGCGTCACGATAGATCAGTTCGCCGCTGCGCTGACGCCGCCGCGCGCGGGCGCCGTGCGCTTCTTCGCCCCTTGGCCCGGCAACGGAACGCCTGCGCGTACGCGATCAGCGCCGTCGGCGACAATCGCGTCGCCCGCCTTAAGGTCGCCCTCGACGAGAACCACATTATCCGTGCGCTGGAGAATCTGAACCGATGCGCGCACCGCTTTACCGTCCTGATCGCGTTTCCAGACATAAGCGCCAGCCCGGTCCCATTGGACCGACAAACCCGGAACGGCGAGCGCCGGCGCGCCATCGCTATAGGTGGAAACGGTGAAGACCGCGCCCGGCAGTAAGAGCGCATTTTCGTTTGTGACTGTCGCTTCGACGCGCAACGTTCGGCTCGCCGGGTCGATGCGGCTGTCAATCGCCGTGATCTCACCCGTGTGCGTACGGCCAAGGTCGCCAGTTAAATTGGCTGTGACGGCTTGGCCGAGCGATACGTATGCGGCGGATTCCTGCGGGATCGCCAGTTCAACGACGATCGACGACGTGTCGTCAAGCGTAGTGATGACGTCGCCTGGCCGGATATAGTCGCCGGCTTCGATGGTCGTGATCCCGGCGATGCCGTCAAACGGCGCTGTGATGACGCGCTGATTCAAGGCGAATTCCGCTGAGCGCAGTTCGGCCTCCAGCGTTTTAAGCGCATTAAACGCCTGTTCCGCTTCCAGGTCGGACGCTGCGTTTTCAGCGGCGAGTTCGCGGTACCGCTCAGCGTTCGCCTTCGCAATCGGATATTGCGCGCGCGCCCGGTTCAGCGCGATCACTTGCGCTTCGTCCTCAACCTTCAATAAGGCGTCGCCTTGTTTGACGCGTTGGCCGGGCGCGATATTCACCGCTGTTACAAGGCCGGTTACTTCAGACGTGATCGCAATGCTTTTCTGCGCCCGCGCTTCGCCAAGAACGTCGATGGTCTTCTTAATGGCGGCGTTTTCCGCGACGGCCATCGCGACCGTCGGCGCATAGCCGCCGCGCCCGCGGCCCTGACCGCGACCGCGTGGGCCGCCGCTTTTTCTCTCGCCGGATTTCACTGTCGGCTCGTCCGCTTGGCTGAAGAAATACCCGCCCGTTGCGAGCGCGCCCACAAGCAACCCTGCAGCGGCGGCGATAATGATTTGGCTCGTCAGTTTCATCGGACCATTTTCCCCGGTGGGCGCATTTGCGCCTCAACGTAGGACATACGCCTAGTGCGACAATATGGATTGTCTATACGCTCACATTAAACGTTCCGCTAACGCTTTTCCGGCGCTTTTCGGTTCAAAAAACTGTGACGCCTATAAAAAAAGCCGGCGCTTGCGGGCGCCGGCTCTCAAATTCCGTCACTTTTCGCCGCGGCGGCTAATGGAGCTTGGTGCGAAGCTCATCAATGGCTTTTTCGATGAGGGCTGACTGAGCGCCCTGATCGACCCGTGTTTTGATGATTTCTCTTGCCGTATCGACGGCCAGATCTGCGGTCTGGCCGCGGACTTCTGCAACAGCCTGGGCCTCGGCGCGGGCAATTTTTTCTTCCGCTGCTTTCGCGCGCCTGGCGATTTGATCTTTGATCTTGTCGCGCATTTCCTGGCCCATTCTCGCGGCGTCTTTCTTCGCCTGATCGATGATGCCTTGAGCCTCGTCTTCGGCTTCGCGTTGGCGGCGCTGATACTGCGCCAGCAACTCTTGCGCCTCCTCGCGCATGCGCCGCGCCGCATCAAGTTCATCTGCGATTTTTTGCGCGCGTTCATCGAGCGCTTTGCCGACGGTTTTATGAACGCCGAGATACGCAAAAAGCCCGACGACGACGATAAAGCCGAGGCTGACCCAAATCGCTGTGTCTTCCCACCAGGCGAGTGCGTGGGCGTCGTCGGCTGCGAGCGCAGAACCGACAGAGAAGAGAAGCGTGACGAGAGCGATGCCGAACGTTTTCATCTGATTAATTCCTGTCAGTTCTGCGCGGACGGCATAACGGAAGTGATCGCGTCATCGGTTGGACGTTCGTCGATCAACGCTTCCACAATAGCTCTGGTGGTGTCGACCGCGGCGTCACGCACTTTTGCGCTCGCCTGTTCTTTCATGTCGTGGATACGGGCCTCGGCTGCTTCAACAGCCGCCGCCGCTTTGGCGTCAGCGTCGGCATTGAGGCCGGCGATTTCCGCATCAAGTTCGTCGCGCGTTTGCGCGGCGATCGATTGCGCCTTTGCTTTCGCGTCGGCGAGGGCCTTTTTGTAAGCGTTCTCCGCTTCTTCCGCCTGGTGCTTAAACTCTGACGCTTGATCGAGATCGTCTGCAATCCGGTCACGCCGTTCTTCAATCACGCCGCCAAGCCGCGGCAGGATGAAGGAAGACATGACCCAGTAGAGAAAGGCGAATGTGATCGCGAGCCAGAACAGCTGGCTATAGAACGATGACGGATCAAATTGCGGCAGCCCGCCGCCGCCGGAGGCTTCTTCAGCCGTTTCGGCTGTTGCGGCGGCTGCAGCCGCGATCGTTTGCAAGATCGTCATCTCTTTCGTCTTCCTTGTTGACCCGCGGGCCGTCGCCGCGGGTAAAGCGTCTTAGGCGTTGCCGAGAATGATCAACGCGATCACGAAGCCGAGGAGGCCCGTAAATTCAGTCAGCGCGAAGGCGATAAACATCGTCGTGCGGTTCGCAGCGGCTGCTGAAGGGTTGCGGAATGCGCCTGCGAGAAAGTTACCAAAGATAAGACCAAGACCGATACCAGCGCCCAAAAGCGGTAGTGAGGCGATCCCGGCGCCGATCAGTGCTGCGGCATTTGCTTCCATTGTCTTTAAACTCCTAGTTTCATTGAGCCGTTTATCCCAGTGTCGCGGTTGGCCCTGCGGCCGCGTGGGAACTCTTTAGTGATCCGCGGCGTGCTCCGCATCGCCCAGATAGATGCAGGTCAAAATGGCGAAGATGTAGGCCTGCAAGAACCCGACAAGCACCTCAAGCAGCGTAACCGCGACAATGCCGAGAAACGGGACCACAGCCACCGCTTTCATGGCTGCGCCGGCGCCCAGCATCGACACGACGAAGCCCGCGAAAACTTTCAGAATAACGTGACCCGCAGTCATATTTGCGAATAGTCGGATCGCCAGCGAAATTGGCCGCGAAAGAAACGCGATCGCTTCGATGATAATCATGAGCGGCGCCAGCCACATGGGCGTCCCGGACGGCAGCAGAATGTTGAAAAACTTGAAGCCGTTCTTTGCAAAGCCATAAATGATGACGATTGTGATGGTGAGCATCGCGAGCGCAAACGTCACGATGATATGGCTGGTGGTCGTAAAGGTGTGAAACTGATGCGGCAATCCTGGAATGCTCGGCATCAATCCAAGCCAGTTTGACAGCAGGATGAAGATGAAGAGCGTAAACACGTACGGGAAGAACTTCATGCCGTTCGACCCGACGGACTCTCGCACCATATCCGCGACAAATTCATAGGACAGTTCGGCGATCGACTGCAGGCGTCCAGGGATGAGCGACCGGGAGCGCGTTGCGGCGAAAAAGAAAAAGACGGCGACGCCGACCGTGATCACCATCCAAAGAGAAGAGTTCGAAAACGCCAGCAGATTGCTGCCGGTCGGCAATTGCACAATCGGCTGGATGACGAATTGCTCCATTGGGTCAGCCGCGATGAAATCAAATGCCCAGTTCATGCCGTGTCCGTTCCGTTTCCATCCTGCGATCCGTCATCAGAAGAACCGCGATCCATTTCCGCCATCGCTCGGCCGACATTGATGAGTCCCGCCGCAAACCCCAAAAAGACGCCCAGGATCATCAACCAGGGCTTCGTCCCGAACAATTGGTCCAGCCCCCAGCCGATCCCGCCTGCGACAAGCAATGCGGCCAGCAACTCAGATGCGACGCGCAAACCTTGTCCCATCTGAGCGCCTTCGCGTTGCTTCGACGGTTTCTCAGTCTCCTTATCGCCGCGCATGGCGTTAAGGCGATTTGAGAACTCGTCCAATGAAGGCGGTTCTTGCTTTCCGGCGTCGTGCGCCATTGGCTTGCCCGAAGAGAAGCGCTCGAGTTGTTGTCAAGCGCCTTTGTGAAATCGGCGGGAACTTAACGACGCCGCACCGCAGCGTCAAGTCGCGAATTTCAACGGTAAGAGGCTGTTTTTTATAGAAAAAATTCCCCGCGTCGTCTCGACGCGGGGAATTGTTGATCGATCGACGAATGCACCGATTATTCGCCGGGAACAGGAAAGCCCCGATCACGCATCAAGGGCGCAATATCTGCGTCTCGGCCTCTGAAGGCGCGATATGCGTCAGCGGGATCAACCGCATTGCGCGGCGCGAACAAATTGTCGACAAGCGCTTTGGCGACGTCCTTGTCATAGAAACCGCCTGGCGCTTCGGCGAAGGCTTCGGCCGCATCTGACGTCAACACATCCGCCCACATGTACCCGTAATAGCCGGAAGAATACCCTTCGCCCGAGAAGATGTGCCCGAAGTGGGGCGAGCGATGGCGCATCACCAATTCCGACGGCATACCAAGCTCAGACAGGGTTGCGCGCTCAAACGCGTCCGGATCGATTCCTGCGGGATCAGTTGTGTGATAGCGCATATCAACGAGCGCCGACGCCAAATATTCCGTGGTCGCAAAACCCTGGTTGAACGTGGCCGCCGCCTTGATCTTTTCGATCAGCGCCGCCGGAATCGGTTCGCCGGTCTCGTGATGAACGAGATATTTGTCGATAACGGCGTCCGTTGAAAGCCAGCGCTCAAGGAGTTGCGACTGAAACTCCGTATAGTCGCGAACGCCGCCGTTCAATGTGGGGTATGCGACATTTGATGCGAGGAAATGAAGCGCGTGGCCGAACTCATGGAAGTACGTCTCCGCGTCGTCCCATGAGATCAACACGGGCTCGCCAGGCGCGCCCTTGATGAAGTTTGAATTGTTCGAGGACAATACGGTTTTCTTACCGTCAAAGGTCGTATGACTGCGATAGGTCGTGGCCCATGCGCCGGAGCGTTTCCCCTGGCGGGCGAAGGGATCGAGATACCACAGGCCGATATGATCGCCGGATGATTTGTCTGTTACTTCCCAGACTTTTACATCCTCATGGAAAACAGGAACGGACCCTTCTTCCACGGGCGCAAAGGCGAAATTGAATAACTCGCCCGCAACAAAGAACATCGCGTCGCGCAGCTTATCGAGTTGCAGATATTGTTTCACCTCGTCGGAGTCGAGATCGTATTTCGCCTTCCGAACTTTCTCCGCATAGTAACGGTAATCCCACGGCTCGATGGTGATATCGGCCCCCTCCTGATCAGCGAGCGCTTGCATGTCGGCGACTTCTTCTTTGACGCGAAGGGTCGCTGCGGGCCAGACCGCCTCCATCAGCTCCAGGGCGCGTTCCGGCGTTTTCGCCATTCTGTTCTCAAGACGCCATTGTGCGTAATTGTCATAGCCCAGGAGGCCGACGCGCTCATCGCGCAGGGTGAGTATCTCGGCGATGATGGCGTTATTGTCATGCTCGTCGCCATTGTCCCCGCGATTGTAATAGGTGCGCCAAACCTTTTCGCGCAGTGCGCGTTCGTCAGAATAGGTCAGAAACGGATCCATGGACGAGCGCGTATTCGTGACGGCGTATTTGCCGTCCTGATTGCGTTCGCTTGCGGCGCTTGCTGCGGCGTTGACGAAGGATTCCGGTAAGCCGCTCAATTGATCCGCTTCCAGATAGAGCACATAATTTTCTTCGTCGGCAAGAACATTGTTGGCGAATTTTGTGTGCAATTCAGCGAGCCGCTGATTGATATCCGCATACCGTTTTTTCGCGTCGTCACCGAGAGTCGCGCCATTGCGCGCAAAACCGTCATAAGTGAGTTGAACGAGCCGCTGCTGATCAGGACGCAGCCCTTTCATTTCCTCACCCTCAAAGACCGCCTTAACGCGCTCAAAGAGTTTTTCATTTTGCGTAATTTTGGAATTAAAGGCGGATAGTTTCGGCGCCATTTCCTGTTGAATGGCGCGGAATTCAGGCGATGACTTATTCGAACTCCAGATGCCCCAATAAGTGAAGACGCGCCCAAGCTCTTCCCCGGCGCGTTCGAGCGCAACAATGGTGTTGTCAAATGTCGGCGCGTCAGACGCGTCCGCGATAGCGTCAATCTCGGCCAAGTTTTCCGCCATGCCGGCCTCAAGCGCCGATTTGAGAGCGTCGAGATCCATCTTGTCGAAGGCCGGCACGCCGCCGAAGGGGCCTGTCCATTCGGCGAGAAGGATATTCCCGTTTTCGTCAGCCTGCGCCGCGTCCTGCGCGGGCTCGCTGGCGGCGGCCTGATCGGCGGCGCTATCGTCCGCGCCGGACGCCTCCTTCTCATTAGAGCATGCCGTAACCAACAAAACTGCGAGACTGGCCGAAATCAAAAGTGTATTGCGCACAAGAAAATTCCCTTGTTTTCAAATCGTTCCAATTGCGATTTGCTTGCGGGCAATCGACCAAATATACACCCGAGACGCAAGCTGGCTCGGCAGGTGCGGCCGAGGCCGTGAGACGAGTTGGTGTTGACGCGCGATCAGTCGAATTTGACCATGGGAGAGAGCAACTTGGCCGGGATTTACAACAATATTCTGGAAACGATTGGGCGCACGCCGGTGGTGCGCATAAATCGGTTGGCGCCGTCCGGCGTTCACATGTTCGTCAAATGCGAAGCCTTCAATCCGCTCAGTTCTGTAAAAGACCGGCTCGCTCTCGGGGTGATTGGAGCAGCCGAACAATCCGGCGCCCTAAAGCCCGGCCAGACTGTCGTTGAGGCCACGAGCGGCAACACCGGCATTGGGTTGGCGATGGTGTGCGCACAGAAAGGCTATCCCCTTGTGGTGACCATGGCGGAGAGCTTTTCAGTGGAGCGCCGCAAACTGATGCGGTTTCTCGGCGCCAAAGTCATCCTCACGCCCGCGGCCCAAAAGGGAACCGGTATGGTGGAGAAGGCGAAAGAATTGGCTGAGTCGAATGGCTGGTTCATGACCCGGCAATTTGAAAATATCGCCAATCCCGATATTCACGAACGCACGACGGCGCGTGAGATTATTGATGACTTTAAAGATCAGCGTCTTGACTATTGGGTCACGGGTTACGGCACCGGCGGCACGTTAACGGGCGTCGCGCGCGTCCTGTCGAAAGAATCGCCCGATACGAAAATCATTGTTTCCGAACCCGATGTGGCGGCCCTGTTCTCAGATGGTTCACCCCAGGCTCGCAACGCCGACGGGTCGCCGGCGCAAAGTCACCCGGCCTGGTCGCCGCACCCGATACAAGGCTGGACGCCGGACTTCATTCCAAACATCGCCGAGGAAGTGCTTGCCTCAGGCGCGATCCATGCGGTCAAAAAAGTCACCGGCGCCGACGGAATGAAATGGTCAAAAGCTCTCGCCAAAAAGGAAGGCGTCTTCACTGGCGTATCGGGCGGATCGACCTTCGCAACAGCGATGGAAGTGGCGGAGGCGGCGAAGCCCGGCGAGAGCATTCTTTGCATGCTGCCCGATACTGGCGAGCGGTATCTTTCGACGCCGCTTTTCGCCGATGTTGAGGCGGAGATGAGCGACGAGGAAGTCGCGATTTCGAAATCGACAGCCGGATATCAGCTTTAAACGCGCCGGTCTAAACCCATATCTAACTGCGTATAAACGTTGAGTGGTTAAACCAGCGACGGAGCGCAGCGCGATGGCGAATTCGAACGAGGACAGTCAAGGTCTGGCGGTGCCACGCCAGCGCTTTACGCGTCTCGCGCGGTTCGGCGGTTTGGGGGCGGGCATCGCCGGGAACATGATCGCGGACGGCGCGGGAAAACTAGCGCGCGGCGAACGGCCCGATCTTCAGGATCTCCTTCTAACGCCGTCAAATGCGGCAAAGGTCGCTGATCAATTATCGCAGCTCCGCGGCGCCGCCATGAAACTTGGTCAATTGATTTCCATGGACGCCGGGGATTTTTTTCCACCTGAGTTCGCATCGGTTCTGGCGCGGCTGCGTTCCTCGGCGCATTCGATGCCGCCTCATCAATTAAAAACTGTCCTTAACGACAACTGGGGCAGGGGCTGGCTGAAGAATTTCAAACGGTTTGATACGCGCCCTATCGCGGCGGCCTCAATCGGTCAGGTGCATCGCGCCCAAACAAAAGATGGGTGCACACTGGCGGTGAAGGTGCAGTATCCGGGCGTACGTCGGAGCATCGACAGTGATGTGGACAATGTCGCTGCGCTTATCAAAGTATCCGGCCTGCTTCCGAATGGCGTCGACATTGCGCCCTTGTTGGACGAGGCGAAAAGACAACTCAAACAGGAAGCCGATTACGAGCGGGAAGGGGCGTGCCTGCGGCGGTTCGGCGTGCTTCTCGCTGACGACCATGATTTCTTGCTGCCCCAGTTAGATGAGGCGCTGACCACTGAAAATATCCTCTCCATGGAATTTATGGACGGCAATCCCATTGAGACGTTGTCCAGCGCGCCGCAGGCGGTCCGGGACCGTGTTGTTAGTTTGCTGATCACGCTGATGATGCGCGAATTGTTCGACTTCAGGCTGATGCAGACGGATCCGAATTTCGCAAACTATTTTTATACGGATGACGCTGAAAAAATTGTGCTATTGGACTTTGGCGCGACCCGGGAAATCTCGGAAGCCCTCTCAAGCGGATACCGCGCATTGTTGGCGGCCGGGCTCAAATCGGACTGGGAAGCCGCGCGCGCGACAGCGGTGACGATGGGGCTGATGGGCGATAAATCGCCTGAGAGCCTCGAGGCGCTCATGCGCGAAACATTTCAGGTCATTATGGAGCCGATCCAGCAAGACGGGACCTTCGATTTTGGCGCAACCGACATAGCGATGCGGTTGCGTGACAAAGGCATGGCCCTGCGAACCGGCGGCTTTCACCATGTGCCGCCGCCGGCTACCGTCTTCTTTCATCGGAAATTCGGCGGCGTCTATCTCTTGGCGTCAACGCTTCGGGCGAGAGTTAACGTCGGCGCGATTGTTAGGCCGTATGTCGCCGGTGCTTCTGTTTAAAGCGATTATTCCGCCGCGAGTTGTTCGGCTTTCGTCAGGTCTACCGAGACCAGTTGCGACACGCCGCGTTCGATCATGGTGACGCCGAACAGGCGATCGACGCGAGACATTGTCAGCGCATGGTGAGTGATGACGATAAAGCGCGTATCTGTTTCTTGCGCCATCTCATGAAGCATCCGACAAAAGCGTTCCGTGTTTGCGTCGTCGAGCGGCGCATCGACCTCGTCGAGGACGCATACCGGCGCGGGATTCGCCATAAATACCGCAAAGATTAGGGCTGTCGCCGTCAACGCCTGTTCCCCACCTGACATGAGCGACATTGATGCGAGCTTCTTTCCGGGCGGCGAGGCGAATATCTCAAGACCGGCCTCCAGCACGTCTTCTGAATCGATCATGCGCAATTCCGCCTGGCCGCCATTGAAAAGCCGGGTGAAGAGCGACGCGAAATTCCGATTTACCGTTTCGAACGCTTCGTTCAGGCGCTGACGGGCTTCCTTGTTCAGACCGCTGATCGCGGCCCGTAATTTGCGAATCGCCGCCTCGCAGTCTTCTTGCTCAATCGTCAATTCTTCAAGTCTGCCGGCGACTTCCTGCATTTCTTCTTCGGCGCGCAGGTTGACCCCGCCAAGGTTTTCGCGCTCACGTTTATAGCGTTCAAGCTTCCTGTCCGTGTCTTCACGGCTCGGCAAGTCTTTGCCTTCTTTGTGCTCCGCGATTGTGAGAAGTTCTTCTGGCGGCGCTGAACATGTCTCCTGCGACAGAAGCGTGGCTTCCTCAACGCGCGTCGACGCGCTTTCGGCTTGCGCTTCAAGGCGCGCCCGCTCTTCGCGCGCCTCGCCGGCCGACTGCTCGGCCTGCCGCGCGACTTTGTCGGCGTCTAACGCCTTTTGACTTGCTTCGGCCAACGCGTCCGCGGCCTCATTTCTCGTTGTTTCAGCCGCGGAGATTTTGTCCAGCAGGGATTTTCTTTTCTTTTCGATTGCGGCGGGCGCTCGCTCGGCGGTTTCGTGCGCGCTGCGTAACTCGACCAATCTCGTTTCTACGTCCTTAATGCGCTGGGTCGCTGTTTCCGCGCGCGTGCGCCACACGCCGCGTTCGCGCGCAATCTCTTCGAGCCGTTGCGCGCGCATTTGCGCTTCGCGCGCAAGGTCGTTGTGCGATGCGCGCGCCTCGCTCGCTGCGCTCCGCGCAGTGGTTACTTCATCTCTTGCGGCGCTGACGCCGTCGCTGACGATCGATGCTTCGGGTAGGCTGTCTCTTTGCGCGAACGCGGCTTCTAACTGTCCGTTCGTCTCATTTTGGTCGTCGCTAAACCTTTGCAGGTTTTCATCGATTGAAGCGATCCTCGCTGATGTGCGTTCATGTTCGCGCTCAAGGTTTGAAAGCGCGGTGCGCGCATTATCAAAGGTACGGCGCGCGTCGGTGAAAAGGCTCCGCGCTTCACGCTCAATGATTTGTCGCTTGACAACTTTCTCATGGGCGGCGGCGTATTTCGCGCGCGCTTCCTCGGCGCGTTCTCTGGCGATGTTGAGATCTTGCGCCAAAGCCGTGAGGCGATTGCGTTGTTCTAACCGGATGGCGGCCGCCGTTTTCGCCTCGGCTCTTGCGACAAAGCCGTCCCATCGCCAGAGGTCGCCTTCGCGCGACACGAGGCGGGCGCCTGAATTCAGCGAACCCTGAAGGCGCGCGCCCAATTCCGATTGGACAACGCCGATCGCCGCAAGCCGCAGCATCAATTGCGCCGGCGCTTTCACGAATCGGCTTAACGGCGCGGCTTCTGGCGGCAGTAACGTTTCCGGGCGTTGATGGTGGTGCGCGTCGGACCAATAGGCGGGCGCCGCTGGATCAAGCGCGGCCGACAAGTCGTCGCCCAACGCCGCCGCCAACGCATTCTCATAGCCCGGTTGCACCTCGACCGACTCAATCAGTGTCGGCCACGTTTCCCCGTCGGCCCCGTTCGCGTTTGTATTCAGGACACGCTTCAGCGCTTCGCATTCAGCGTTTATTTCCGACAAGCTTTGGTCGGCTTTTTGTTGAGGGCCGCGCTCCGCCTGCTCCTCTTCCTGGGCTGCGACGCGTTCTTCCTCGGCGCGGTGGAAAGCTTGTTCGGCCGCGCGTGTGGCCTTTTCAGCGGCCGTAAATTTGGCTGTCGCGGCCTCAAGGGCGCGACGCTGCTCATCATTCAGCGTGATCTTCTCGCGTTCGACTGTCAGCTCATGAATCTGTTGCGCGATTTTTTCCTTGCGGCGTTCCGTTGCGCTGATTGTATCCGCAATCGCGCGCCGGCGCGCATCAATCTCAGCGGCCTCAGTGTTTTTCGCTTCAAGTTTTTTTTCCGCCGCTTCAAGGTCGCCCGCGCGGTCGCGCATCTCTTGCGCCGCGTCCTCAAGGCGTTGCGATTCAGACGCTTCGCGCGCCTTTAGGCCTTCCTCTTCGCGTGCGAGCGTATTGATCGCTTCGTCTGCGTCTTTATAGAGTTCACTTTCGCGGGCTTCGTCGGTGCTCAGCCGTTCAATATCCGCAGACAGACGGTTGAGTTCGGTTTTCGCGCGCTCGGCCTCTTCGTCGAGATTTTCACGCGCGACTGTCAGCCGATGAAGCGCAGCCGCGCCTTCGGCTTCAGCTTGGCGCAACGGATCAAGCGCCTCATGAGCGGCTGTTTGCGCCGTGCTTGCGAGTGCGGCGGCGCGCGCCGTTTCCTCGATTAACCCGCCAATTTCCTCCAGGGCGCTCGCGGCTTCATTCTGCGCTTCAACCGCCTCGGACCAACGCAAATAAGCCGCCATCGCTTCGGCGCGTCTGATATCGCCGGAAACATTGCGGTAGCGAACGGCTTGGCGCGCCTGTCTTGCGAGCGCTGCTTTTTGCGTTTCAAGCTCGCCCGTCACATCCTCGAGCCGTTCGAGGTTCGCTTCAGCCGCCCGCAGACGCAACTCCGCTTCGTGCCGGCGTGTGTGCAGACCGGTAATGCCGGCCGCTTCTTCAAGAAGACGGCGACGATTTTGCGGTTTTGCATTGATGAGCTCTGCGACCTGGCCCTGCCGCACAAGCGCGGGCGAATTCGCGCCAGTTGATGCGTCAGCGAAGAGCAGCTGCACGTCCTTGGCGCGCACTTCCTTGTTATTGATGCGATAGATCGACTGGGTGCCGTCTTCCTTGTTCAGGATGCGGCGCGATACCTCCAATGTCTCGCTATCGTTGTATTCCGCCGGCGCCGACCGATCAGAATTGTCGAGCGTCAGCGTGACTTCGGCCCAGTTTCGCGCAGGCCGCATCGAGGTCCCGGAGAAGATAACGTCGCTCATGCCGCCGCCGCGAAGCGCCTTGGCGGACGTGGCCCCCATGACCCAGCGCAGCGCCTCCAGAAGGTTTGATTTTCCGCATCCGTTCGGACCGACAATGCCCGTAAGGCCGTCCTTGATCTCAAAGTCCGTGGTTTCCACGAAGGACTTGAAGCCCACAAGGCGCATATTGGTGAATTTCACAGGCTCTGTCCCAGGTCCAAGCGCGGAAAACTATCCTAACGGCCCGGACGGGCGAGGTTACACCCCGTCCAAGTCGTTAAAAAACTCTTAACGCATGATCGCCGATTCTTGCGCGTCGCCAACAGCGCTTTTTCCCGTTATTGCGGGTTTTCGCCAGTTTCCTCAGGCGCCGGCGCGTCTTCGCCGAGCGCCTCGTCCAGAATTTTAGTGAAATCTTCCAGACTGCCGATCCGCGTCGGTTCCCCGTTGATCACGAAGCTTGGCGTTGAACTGACATTATATTTCGTGCGCGCCTCTTCGATGCGTTCATTCATGGCGTCGATCAGCTCCTGGCGTTGAAGACAAGCGTCAAACTGCGCTTCGTCCATGCCGACCTGAGAGGCGATTTTTGTCAGTTCCAATTTTGGGTCGTCGCCGTAAATCCATTGACGCTGGTTCTTGAACAGCGCGTCAATAATCAGAAAGTAACTGTCCTTTCCGGATTTATCGGCGGCGCATCGCGCCAGCAGAGAACCGATATAGGAGAATTCGACCGGGGGCGTCGGAAACTCTCTGAAGACGAATTTCGCCTTTCCGGTATCGATGTATTTTTCCTTTAATTCCGGAAGCATGCCCGCATGAAACGCCGCACATCCGGGACACGTTACAGAGGCGTATTCAATAATCGTCACGGGGGCGTTTTCATCGCCGAGCACCATATCGCTCGCGGCGATGACGACGTCGTCGCCAGAATTCTCGGCGGTTGGTTGCGCAGCCCCGTCCGCCGGCGTTTCCGTTTTCGCATCGCCCGTGGGCGCGTCAGAAGATGCGCCGTCGCACGCGGCCAGAATGAAGGGGGCTGCAAGAGCCGCCTGACGAAGTGCTCGAAACATTGGGAAGACCTTTCTGCCTGATACGGCAATTCATTTGCGCAATTTCGGGGAAAATCGCGCATGGCTTCGATAAGCGCAAGTCCTATGGCGCCGCGAATTAGTCTTGCCGATCGGCGACCGAGGACCGGAATCGGGAAAGCGCTGACTCAAGCCCTGATTCCGTTGAAGAACAGGCGTTTTCGCGGTGGCGAATGCTGATGCGGCCAACCGTGTCAGGGCCCAGAAAAACGTTGACGCGTTGGCGTATGGTTTCCGCCTCAAATTGGACTTTTGCGGCGGCGGCGGCGTTTTGTGCAAAGATTTCAAGGGTGCGCCCGCCTCGACCGCCTGTCAGCCGTCCAGGCCGGCAAAGAGCCGCGAGCTCGTCGCCGACCAGTCGCCGCCATTGCGCGCCGAGTTGTGGATCGACAAATTTGGTCCGCTGCGCCAGATCGGCGAAAAGCCTGCTCGAGTATTTCGCCACCGCTGGCGGGCCCGAACGCGCAGGCTTCGTATTCACGGTGCGGCTATATCGCATCTGGTCCCGATCTTTAATTACGTGCGCGAGATTAGCATAACTCTCTTCCTATGTCAGACGCCAAGTCACGATCCGCAAAACCCAGCGCGCGCCTCTTGCGGTGGTATGATCGCTGCGCGCGCGACCTTCCATGGCGCACGGGACCCGCGGCGCGAAAAAAGGACGTCCGACCCGACCCCTACGCTGTCTGGCTTTCGGAAATCATGCTGCAGCAAACAACGGTCGCAACGGTGACGCCGCGTTTCGCCGAATTTCTCACACGGTGGCCGACGGTCGACCGACTCGCGGCGGCGCCTCTGGATGAAGTACTCGGGCAATGGGCCGGCTTGGGCTACTATGCGCGTGCGCGAAATTTGCATAAGTGCGCCGTTACTGTTGCTACGGAATTTGATGGGGTTTTTCCGCAAACGGAGAAAGAACTCCTTAATCTACCTGGCGTCGGCGCCTATACCGCGGCGGCGGTCGCGGCCATCGCTTTCGATGAACGCGCAATTGTTGTTGATGGAAACATCGAGCGCGTCGTCTCACGCTATTACGCAATTGAGACGCCTCTGCCGGCGTCGAAACCTGAAATAAGGCGCAAAGCCGAGGCTCTATGGCCTTCAAAGCGATCCGGCGACTTCGCACAAGCGCTGATGGATCTAGGGGCGACAATTTGTATGCCGCGTAATCCGCGATGCGCCGACTGCCCGTTTCAATCCGACTGCGCTGCTTTTCGAAAGGGTATCGTTTCCGAATTGCCGCGCAAAGCGAAAAAGAAAGTCAAGCCGACGCGATATGGCTCGGCATATGTATTTACAAATCAAGATGGCGCAGTGCTATTTGAGCGGCGACCCGAGAAAGGGCTATTGGGCGGCATGTTAGGTCTTCCGGGGACCGATTGGTCTGAGAATAAGACCGACGCGGAGCCGCCCTCTGGTCGAGCGTGGCGGCGCGCAGGCGTGATAACGCACACATTCACCCATTTTCATCTTCAGCTTGCGGTGCACTGCGCCAAAAGCGATCAACGACCAAAATCCGGAGAGCGGTGGATTGCGCCCAGTGAGGCGAAGCTTCCCACTGTTATGAAAAAAGCGCTAGAACTTGCGCTTGAGGATCAAGGGGATCAGCAATGCTTATTCGATTAATCGCCGTACTGTTTTTAATCAACGGGTTTACGGCAGCCGCGGCGCAGGAACTTGAAGGCGACTATCTCTATCGCGTTGAAGCGATACGCGCGGCGCCGGGAAAATTTGAGGCTCTGCTTGAATGGGCGGAGGAAGCCCGAGATTCCGGATATTTCGAGGACAACGGCGAGCCATATCCGTTCATCATGCGCCATAGCCAGGGCGATCAATGGGACTTGTTGGTCATTCGTCCGATGGAAAGCTGGCGGGCCTATCACGCGCGTTCACGCACCGCGAAACGCAAAAGAGCGCGTGCGGCGCATGACGCATTGCTGAAAAAACAAATTGGACTGATCGCCTTTGAGGAAGATCACTTCGCTTATGGGCCTCCGATCGCCGATATGATCTCCGCTTTCACAGCGAACGGCTTTTTTCATATTGAAATGTTCGCGGCTGTCGCCGGCAAGGAAAAAGAACTTCTTGAACAACGCCGAATGGAAAATTCGTACCTGATCGTAACAGGTCAAACGCCCAATATGATTTTTCGGCGCGCCGCTGGCTCGGATATTGACGTCTTCACAATCGGATTTCACAAAAGCTTGGAAACATTCGCGGCCCCGGCGCCAGTGACCATTGACGAAAAGGAGGCCGCGGCGAAAGCGTCGGGCTTCGAAGATCTGGCCGACATCTCTTTTTACCTTCGGTCATTGATTTCCAGCCACCATGATACATTAGCGGTCAAAGTGGACTAATTTACGTTTATTCGCTGGCGGTGCGATGGGCGAGGTCTGCGAATTCGCAAAGCAAAGGCCGGGTGTCTCGCGGATCAACGATGTCCTCGATTAAAAACTGTTCAGCTGTTCGAAATGGCGACGTCACTTTTGACAGACGGCTTTTGATCTCGGCGAGCTCTTCCTCCGGGTTTTCCGATTTTTCGAGCACCGCTTTGTAGGCGACCTCAACGCCGCCATCCATCGGCAGCGACCCCCAGTCGCCGGAAGGCCAGGCGAAACGATATTGAAAACGCGAATGATTTGACATCGCTGCGCCCGCGACACCGTATGCTTTTCTGACAATCACGCTCGCCCACGGGACCGTCGCTTCATAAACGCCGTTCATCGCTTCAACGCCGCGCCGTATTGTTGCGGCTTTTTCAGCCTCTAATCCGATCATGAATCCGGGGTTGTCCACAAAATGGACCACGGGCAAGCGGAATAAGTCAGCAAGCTGCACAAATCGTTTCGCTTTTTCGGACGCGTCAGCCGTCCACGAACCGCCAAGAAAAGTCGGATCAGAGGCGAGGACCGCGACGGGCCAGCCATCAAGGCGGGCGAACGCCGTTATGACCGAACGGCCCCAACGTTTGCCCATCTCAAAGACGGAGCTTCTATCTGCGACGGCGGCGATAACCCTGCGCATATTATAGGCTCGGTCCTGTTCGCGCGGAACAATCGAAACTAAACCCTCGTCACGGCGGTCGGCTGGATCGTTCGTCGGCGCGCGCTCTAACGCGCCGCCGGCATATGAAGGTAGGAACGAAAGAAAACGCCGCGCCATGGCGAAGGCTTCATCTTCATTTTCTGCTTCATCGTCGATAACCCCGTTGCGCGTGTGGATGTCTGCGCCGCCAAGCGCATTATTGTCGCGCAAATCGTCGCCGATGGCGGCGGCGACTTTCGGTCCTGCCGTGAAGACCTGCGCAATGTCCCTCACCATGATCGAGTAATGGCTCGCCACCATCCGCGTCGCGCCAAGGCCGGCTGTTGGGCCGAGCGCCAACGCAACAACAGGAACAGATTTCAGGTTTTGAACGATATGCTCCCAACCGGGCACGAAAGGAACGTAAGTAAACCCCATATCATCCAGCGATTTTACAGAACCGCCGCCGCCCGTTCCGTCGATTAGTCGGATGATCGGCAACTTTAACTCGTGCGCCATCTGTTCGGCCAAGACGAACTTCCTGTGGATGGCGGCGTCCGCGGCGCCGCCGCGCACCGTGAAATCGTCAGCGGATGCAACGACGGGGCGCAAATCAATCCGCCCCCGGCCGAAAATAAAGTTGGATGGCGATAGGTCCTTCAGATCGCCATTGCCGTCATAAACTCCTTTCCCCGCAATTTTCCCAATTTCACGAAAGCTGTCCTCGTCGAGGAGAACGCTTAGTCGTTCGCGTGCGTTTAGCTTGCCTTTGGATTTTTGGCGCGCGAGCTTTTCGTCGCCCCCCATTTTTTCCGCGAGCGCTTCACGGCGGCGCAATTCTTCCAATTCTTTTTGCCACGACATAATGGCGATATGATCATGCAAGCGGTTTGTGAGTAAACCGAAAATTTCACGTGTGAACGATCAACATGAATGCCAGCTATTGGCGATTTCGGTGACGCTAATGTTGTGAAATCAGAGCTGTTAGCCGAACGACAGCGAAAATGGCTGCGAGAAAAATGATAGCGGTTTTCGTCCACGGTATGCGCGTATTCGGAATGCGCGGGTTTAGCCCTTCATTTCTTTGCGCATTTTCTCACGGAGAAAATCGATAGGCTTCAGGCCGGACTTTTCCTCATAATGCCAATAGGTCCAACCGTTGCAGGCCTCAGCCTGTTGCACATGGGCGCCCATTTTGTGGATCGATCCCTGGACGTCAGTTCCATCCTTATCCTTCACCACAATCGATCCGTCGGCGCGAATACGGGCAGTGTGTTTTTTGTTTTTGGCGTAAAGTTTTTTTCCGGGGCGTAGGAATCCCTGCTCGACGACAGCGCCGAACGGCACCCGGGGCGCATGTTTTTTTGACGGGGTTATTTTCAGATCGTCTGCGCACGCTGAATCCACATTCGCAATCCGCTTGCTGGCGGCGGCGATATAGGACTGATCGCGATCAATGCCGATAAAATGACGCCCTAGCATTTTTGCAACCGCGCCGGTCGTTCCCGATCCGAAGAATGGATCCAGGATCACATCGCCGGGGTTTGTCGACGAAATCAGCACCCGATATAGCAAGGCTTCGGGTTTTTGCGTCGGGTGCGCTTTGGCGCCGCCGGCTCCTTTAAGGCGTTCGTTTCCTGTGCAGATCGGTATCGACCAGTCAGATCGCATCTGCAAATCGTCATTCGCTGTTTTCAGCGCTGTGTAATTGAATGTATAGCGGCTTTCTTTAGATTTTGACGCCCAGATCAAGGTCTCATGAGCGTTTGTGAACCGCGTCCCGCGAAAATTCGGCATTGGGTTCGTCTTGTTCCAGACAATGTCATTGAGAATCCAAAAACCCGTGTCCTGAACAGCGGCGCCGACGCGGAAAATATTGTGGTACGAGCCGATGACCCAGATCGCGCCGTTGGGTTTTAAAATACGACGCGCTTGCGTCAGCCATTTGCGCGTGAAAGCGTCGTACGCGTCGAAGGAGTCAAATTTATCCCAATCATCGTCGACGCCGTTGACGCGGCTATTGTCGGGCCTCGAGAGATCACCGCCCAGTTGAAGGTTGTAAGGCGGGTCGGCGAAGATAAGGTCAATGGCGTTGTCCGGCATGCGCGCCATGACATCAATCGAATCCCCGTTGATAATTTTGTCGTAGGATTTCTTGAGCGCCGCTTTTGTCAGTTTCTTTTCGCCTGAAGCCATTTCGCCAGCCTTCCAAAGAATAGACGCGCACTTTGAGTCGGCGGAGTCGCCCCGTCAACCGTTTACGGACGTTGCGGACGAAAAAAATCCTTTGGAGTCAGGCTGTTAAGATTGGTTAACGCTCAGCATAGAGTCGAAGAAGAGTCCGCACACAACATATTGTGGATCGGCGCAAACGACCGGCGATGATGAGGCGTGACGCCGAATGCTTCAAGCGCTTCACGGTGCGCGGCGACGCCGTATCCCTTGTTATTCTCCCACGCATATTGCGGATAATCGCGGGCAAGCTCGCGCATCATTCTATCGCGTGTGGTTTTCGCGATGACTGAAGCTGCCGCAATCGAAAAGGACTTGGCGTCGCCTTTCACCACCGTATAGGCGGGGCAAGGAAGTTTCGGTTTCAGATTGCCGTCCACTAGACATACCGCAGGCGGCGACGGAAGATTCGCAGCCGCCCGCGTCATGGCGAGTAACGTCGCCTGTGCAATGTTGATGTGGTCGATCTCTTCAACAGTGGCGATGCCGACGCCGATCCGTGCTGTTTTCCAGAGCGAGTCCGCGAGCAGACGCCGGCGTTTTTCTGTAAGGGTCTTGGAATCGCGTAATCCAGCGGGGGTGCAGTCAGGATTGAGGATGACCGCCGCCGCCACGACGGGCCCCGCCCATGGGCCGCGACCGGCCTCGTCGATGCCGGCGATAAGGCCGTCGAAATTGTTTTCGATATCGAAAGTCGGCGCCAGTCTACTTTTGGAAGCCATGATCCGAAGAGCTCAAAAAGGGCGGTTAAGAAATAATTAACCATCATTTGACCTCCGATTCGGCGAAAAGAGATAGTTGCGGCGTGCAATCTTCCGGGACGTGAAACTTCCCCAGGTCCAGCGCATATCTCTCTTTGTCGAAATCGAGTTTCGCACGCATCGCCGCGTATCGCTGATTGATCAACCGAGCGTAGGGCGTCTTGATTTCTCCGCCGCGCGACCATTGCGGATCATAATCGCGTCCGCCATTCATCTCCCGGATATGTCTCATGATGCGCTTGGCGCGGTTCGGCGCATATGCGCCCAACCATTCCTGAAACAGCGGCGACACTTCTAAAGGCAGGCGTAAGATTGTGTGGGCCGAAAAGGACGCGCCCGCCTTCGCGGCTTTTTCCATAATGGCTTCCATCTCGTCGTCATTAAGACCGGGAATCATGGGTCCCGTCATGACGCCAGCCGGTATGCCAGCCTCCGCCAACATTCTAATCGCATCAATACGTTTGGCGGGTGACGAGGCGCGGGGCTCCATCGATCGCGCGAGGGATTTGTCTTGCGTTGTGATAGACACCATGACGCGCGTTAGGTTTTTTTTCGCCATAGCCGCTAGAATATCTATGTCGCGCGTCACCAAAATGGACTTCGTCAGTACGGTGACCGGATGATCAAACCTTGAAAATACGGACAAGACGTCCCGCATTATTCTGAATTTGCGTTCTATAGGTTGGTACGGGTCGGTATTCGTGCCCATGGCCACGACACGCGGGCGATAATTCGGATTCATCAACTCTTTTTCGAGTAGTTTCGCGGCAGACGGTTTAGCGAAAAGGGCGCGTTCAAAATCAACACCCGGCGACAACCCCATATACGCATGCGTTGGTCTCGCGAAGCAGTAAATGCAACCATGTTCGCAGCCGCGATACGGATTGATCGAACGATCAAAACCCACATACGGGCTCTTGTTCGTTGTTATGATTTTTCTTGGGGCCTCAATCGTAACCGAAGTGCGCGAGGGTTCGAGACTTTCGTCAAACCCCCATCCGTCGTCGAACGCCTCGCGCTTCTCGGCCTCGTAGCGGCCTGTCGTGTTGGAACACGCGCCGCGCCCCTTTTCCCGGTTAGGCGGAGGGCCCTCCCGACCATCCTGGGCGATGGCGTCAGTCGGGCTCTGACGAGGAGGGTTTAGGGAAAGGTGCGCAGCGCGTGCCATGAGCAACCGTGACTCAAAAAATAGAACATATCAAGAACATATTTTCCACTTTTCGTAAGAACGCTTTGGCCGCTCTTCCGCTCAAACGAGGATGGCGTTACGCCAAACGGATGATTTCTGTTGTGATTCCAACCCTGAACGCGGAAACACGGCTCGGCGATTGTTTGGCATCGCTTGTGCCTGCCGCCGTCCTCGGATTCATAAGGGAAGTCATTGTTGTCGACGGCGGCTCTTCGGACCTTTCGCTCCAAATTGCAGAAGCGGCTGGCGCCCGCATATTGACCAGCGATCCTGGGCGGGGCCGCCAGTTAGCGGTTGGCGCAAAGGCGGCTCGAAGCGACTGGATGTTATTTCTTCATGCTGACACTATCGTTGAGCCGTCCTGGATTGACGAAACCGAAAATTTTTTGGAAGACGACCAACATTTTGGCGTATTCACGCTGCGTTTCGACAGTGAGCGAATGAAAGCGAAATTGGTCGCAGCCGGCGCGATGGCGCGTACGCGGCTTCTTTCAATGCCGTACGGTGACCAAGCGTTGCTTATTTCCCGAAATCTTTATGACGCTGTGGGCGGATATAATCCGCAGGGATTGTTTGAGGACGTGGACATCATCGAACGCCTAGTGCGCCTCAAGGGACCCAAGGCGCTCCACGTCTTTAAGACTTGCGTGGTGACATCAGCGGAGAAGTACGAGCGAAACGGATACGGCCGCCAGGTTATTGAAAACCTTTGGCGCTTGATTCGCTATAAGACCGGAACGCCTGCTGCATTGCTTGAGCGAGAATATTCTTCGTGACGCTTGGTACATTGATCATCATGCTGAAAGCGCCCGTCGCCGGAAATGTGAAGACAAGGCTCGGCAAGGAAGTTGGATATGGGCGTGCGGCCGCCCTGTTTCGGCTTCTGACGCGTCACACGATCAGGCGCGCTGCGTCGCCATCCTGGCGAACAATCTTGGCGATTGATCCGCCGTCGGCATTGTCGGGATATAGCACGCTCTGGCCCCCGCATTTGGAACGCCGGGCGCAAGCCTGCGGCGATTTGGGTGCGCGCATGACGCATGCGATAAAGACCGTTTCGACAGGACCTGTCATCATCATAGGGGCGGACGCGCCAGGCCTTCGTCCGCAACACATTCGGCGCGCATTTCAAATTTTAAGCGGCGCCGATGCCGTGTTCGGTCCCGCCGAAGACGGCGGTTACTGGTTGATCGGATTGGCGCGGCGACGGGGCGCGCCAAATCTGTTCGAAAAAGTTCGCTGGTCGACAGCGCATGCATATGACGATACGCGGGCGACTCTCCCCAACGAATACACAGTCTCTGAGATCGACACCTTAAGCGACGTCGATGTCGCTGCTGATTTGCCGCTGATCGGACCGCTTTCAATCCGCTGACAGAAATTTTTCGACTGCGAGCGCCGCATCAAGGAGATGATAAAGAATGCTGGCGGGGACGTGGTCGACGCACGGGTTTCCGTCTTCGTCAAATTGATCGCACCACAACCCCTTAACGGGTTGATCAAGATAGGTGTCAAATAACTTGCCGATCATCCGACCGGCGCTTTTCTCATCACCGATAGCTGCGCACGCTTTCAGATATTCAGTCTGGGGCCATAATCGACGCGGCCCGCTCGCGGTCTCGCCGAAGAAAAACCCGTCTACGAGAAATCCCGTCTGCTCGTCCGAACCAATAGCGACGGCCTTCTCAAAAAGTTGTTTTTGACGCTCGGTTGTGTCGACGCGTCGAAGCTTCTGATATGTATTCAGCAAAGCAGTCCATTCGACCATATGCCCTGGTTCCAGCCAAAGCCCCTGTCGATCCGGAGCGGGCTTCAGGTCAACGTTGAAATATTCACGCAGAATGGAATTATCGCGATCAAAAAAATGATCAGTGAAAAGCCGGTATGCTTTGTCGGCTTCAATAAGATACTGCTCGTCCTGTGTCGCCTCAAAAAGCGCCATAAAGGCTTCGAACAAATGCATGTGCGGGTTTTGACGCCTGGGTAGGGCGCCGACATTATTTTCGAGCCATCCGCCGTGCGGGGTAGCGAGATTATTATTCAAAAAGATCAAAGTCTTTTCTGCTAAAGCCAGCGCTCTTTCATCTTTAAACGTCTGATATCGCAGAGCGCAAGCGAGTAACAAAAATGCCTGGTCATAAAGATCACGAGTATGATCAGCGATCGCACCTTCCGATGTCAGCATGGCGACACACCCTTGGGCGCCGTCATTTGGGCAGGCGTTCTTCAGAAAAAAATCAAACGCTTTGTGGGAAAGTACTTCTGCATCGGCGCTCCATCCGCGAGCACTAATACAAGAAGCAACATAAATCTGGCGTGTCTGAACGCGAACACGTTTAGGTCGATCTAAGATTGGCGCGCCTTGAAAGTCCAACGCTTCGAAGAAGCCGCCACGAGCATGGTCATAACCAATGTTCATCCATAGCGGCGTCGCCGTGTCCTTGAACCAGGTGAATAAGCGTTGTGCGGAATGATTGCTCGGGTTCATCGGATGCTCATACATTATAGAAGCCTTTGCGAAAACATGCGCTACGCTTTCAGCCCTTTTTGCTTTTTGGCGATCGCTAATTGGCGACGCAATTCGAATTCAATCTCGTCGCTTAAAGCGTTTTGCGCCACACGCCGCGTAATCGAATGGTTGATTTGCCGCCGACTGAAGAGGCCAAACATCATGAGTCCGGAAAGACTCGCTAATATTATTCCCGCGTGAATCAGTGAAGCGGATATCGAAACGATTGCGATAAGGAAGATGATAAGCGTAATGAGCAAAAGTCGAGCCATCAGCCATCCGTTTGACGGAAACTCTGATTTGCTCTTTTCCTTCGCGCTAACTGAATCATCGTCAGTATTGATTGCCTCTGTGGCGTGAAGCGGTTTGCATCCAGTTGAAAGGAAAGCGCTCAGATCGATAAAGTCGAAGAATTGAATGGCCGAAGCCTTATTAGCGTTCAGAATACGTGCGCTCAAATTCTGAATTCTGAGTGCGGACTGGCGCCACGCCGATAGGTGAAGGTCCGGACGAGGATTAGGAATATTGTAGCGGTCGCCCGGCTGTTGATATCCATCAAAGAAGTAGTTCGGGTTTTCTCCCGCCTCAACAATTTCCAGTTCAATTCCCTCTTTCTGCTGCGCGCCGTCGACAATTTCTTTATACCGCCCATCGACCCCAAGAAGCACGACTTGACGATATCCCTCGCCAATAGCCCAAAGCGCCGCGTGGCTACCGGTCGTGATCGGGTCAACGGCGAGAAGTTCGCTTTGCGGCCTGAGAGCGTCGAAATTTACCACCTTGTCTGTGTCCCCGTATGCGCCAAGCGCCTCTATGAGGTTTCTGCGCAGCAGGAACTTTTCGATCGCGTTCGGACCTGCTTCACGAATAAGGGCAGAAATTTCCTCTTTGTGCGAAATCCCCACAACGGTATCGAGGCAGGCGTAGTAGGTGGGACGCCAATCGATCGTGCGCCAATAACGATAGGCGGCGTTCATTCCGAGTGTCGCGTGCGGCTCTAGCGACCTAAGATCAATATCTCTTAACGAGGGACCGTTACCCAAGAGAAAAAGCGTTTCGTTATCCGCTCTCACATGATGCGCTTCGGTATCAGCCGCCATTGTCTAGGTACCAATTAATCGTATCACGCAATCCCTCAGCAAGCGTAATCTTTGGCGACCAACCAAGTTCATTCAGTTTTGCGCTAGACATGAGTTTTCGCGGCGTACCGTCAGGCTTGGTGGTATCGGTTTTGATTTCGCCTTCAAAGCCGACGGCCTCACAAATCATCTGGGCAAGCGATGATATCGTTACGTCAGAGCCGATCCCGACGTTAATATGCCTATCGCCGGAATAGTGTTCCATCAAAAAAACCAGGGCGTCGGCGCAATCGTCTACGTGAAGAAATTCGCGGCGCGGCGTTCCCGACCCCCAAATTTCAATTGCCGCCGAGTTATTCTCCCTAGCTTTCAACGCCTTTCGAATTAGCGCCGGAACGACGTGGCTGGTTCGGAGGTCAAAATTATCGTTAGGGCCGTATAGATTTGTCGGCATGGCCGAAATAAAATCAGCGCCGTGCTGACGGCGATACGCCTCGCAGAGTTTTATGCCGGCGATTTTCGCGATCGCATACCACTCATTCGTCGGCTCCAGTGGCCCCGTCAGCAAGCTATCCTCCGTGATTGGTTGCGGGGCATGCTTTGGATAGATGCACGAAGACCCAAGGAACAAAAGTTTCTGAATATCAGCATGAAACGCAGCATTGATTATGTTGGTCTCGATCATCAGATTATCATAGAGAAAATCAGCCGGGTACGTTTCATTCGCTAAAATGCCGCCAACGCGGGCGGCGGCCAGAAATACTGCGTCAGGCTTCTCTTTTCGCATCCAGGCCTCGACGTCCGCTTGACGCGTCAGATCGAGCGCGCGCCGATCGACCGTTAGAATTTGTGCGCACCCTTCCAACGCCAAACGTCTAACAAGCGCGGAGCCCACCATGCCGTTGTGCCCGGCGATCCAGACTCTTTTTTCCTTCAGTTCAAAGCACCGTGTCGTCACGTAGATTGAATCCTGCCTGACCCCCGCACGATCGCCAGGTCCTCAGCCACCATCTCAGACACCAATTCTTTAAAAGTGGTCTTATGTTCCCACCCGAGTTTTTTCTTTGCTTTAGAGGCGTCCGCCAGCAATTCATCGACTTCGGTCGGCCGGAAGTATTTGGGATCGATACTGACAAGCATCTCTCCGGAAGCGGCGTTAACGCCCTTTTCGTCAGCGCCTTCGCCGCGCCACTCAATATCAACGCCAATTTCCTTGAACGCGAGTTCTGTAAATTCTCGAACTGAGTGCATTTCGCCCGTGCCGAGGACGTAATCGTCGGGCGTTTCCTGCTGCAAAATCGCCCACATGCCTTCCACATAATCGCGCGCATGTCCCCAGTCGCGGCGGGCGTTTAGATTGCCTAGATAAAGAGCGGATTGTTGGCCCGCATTTATGGCGGCGACAGCGCGTGTGATTTTTCGCGTAACGAACGTCTCACCACGAAGCGGACTTTCGTGATTGAAGAGAATGCCGTTGGATGCGTGAATTCCGTAGGCCTCCCGGTAATTGACGGTAATCCAATAGCCATACAACTTCGCGACGCCATATGGCGACCGCGGATAAAATGGCGTCTGTTCGGTCTGCGGCGACGTTTGGACCTTGCCGTAAAGTTCGGAAGTGGAGGCCTGATAGAAACGAACCTTATCCTCCATCTTAAGGATGCGTATGCCTTCCAAGAGGCGCAATACGCCGAGCGCATCAGAGTTTGCGGTGTATTCAGGGGTTTCAAAGCTGACCTGGACATGACTTTGAGCCCCGAGATTATAGATCTCGTCGGGCTTCGTTTCCTGCATCAATCTTATGAGATTGGTGGCGTCAGTAAGATCGCCGTAGTGTAAAAAGAAATCGGGCGAGCCCTCATGGGGGTCCTCATAAATCGCATCTACCCGGCCCGTGTTGAAGGAGGACGAACGCCTCTTCACGCCATGGACGACATAGCCCTTGGCGAGCAGAAAGCGCGCGAGATAGGCGCCGTCCTGGCCGGTGACACCCGTGATGAGGGCGGTCTTTTTCAAGCTTCACTCCCGTTGTGAGAATTGCTCGGACCCTAAGGCAGGCGCGCCGTTCGTTGCAAGCGTGGGCTCTGTTGCCGGCAAAATTTGCAATGTCATCCCGAATGGCGATTAGTGCAGGGTGTGAATTGCAGTCCTGAATATCGATCATTTTATTCCGATGTCCATTAATAGTGCGCTGCCGCGGCTTTTACTCATTGATATGACGCCGATGGGCGGCGTGTCCGCGACGGGCGCATTGAAGGAGGTTTATTTCGGCGATTGGCCGGGCGACCGCATTCTTCAGCTCCACGAAGACGCACCAGGCAAGCCGACGCTGATCAACCCCACAGGCGCATCGAGTGGAAAAGACGTGAACGGCGACGCCATCGCGGACGCCTGTGCGCGCTTCGACCCAGAGGTGATCCTTTATCGGCCGGTAGCGGACAGGCCCGCACTCCATGCGAGAGCGATGACGCTCATCGCGGCGCTGGGCGCGCCGCACATTATATGGATGATGGACGATTGGCCGGATCGATTGCGCCAAACCGACCCGGCGCATTTCGAAAGCATGGATCGAGATTTGAGAATTTTGGTGCAGAGCGCCGCTCGAAACTTTGCCATCTCCGAACCAATGGCGCGAGTGTTTAGCGAACGATATGATGCGTCCTTCGGCACTGCGCGCAACGGCGTTCGTCGATCCGATTGGGAGAGGAATTTCGGTCCTTCGCGGAAGGACGAAATTATCATGCGGTATGCTGGATCATTAGCGCCGGATACAACAAAGAACAGCGTGCTGACGGCCGCCGCCGTCGCAGCCGCCCTTCATGATGAAAACCCAAAATTTCGCTTCGAAATTAGAACGCAAGCTCACTGGTGCAATCAATACTGCAAAGAGTTCGACCAATTCGGCGGCGTGTCGATTGAAGCATCAAACGACACGCCCGCAGAATATCGCCGATGGCTGATGACCGCGGACGTTCTCCTGATTGCCTATAATTTTGACGATGAGACCGAGCGATATTTAAAGTACTCGTTTGCGAACAAAGTTCCTGAGGCGTTGGCGTCGGGGGCTGCTATCGTCGTCTTTGGCCCGAAATCTATCGAAACGGTCCGGTATTTGACGGAAACCAGCGCCGTTGTCGCGGTGACTGAAAATGAACCGGACCAATTGAGAATTGAGTTGGCCGCGCTGATCACCGACGATGCAAAGCAGCGACGGCTCGGAGAAAGCGCAAGGAATTTGGCGTTTTCTGAATTCGAATTGCAAAGAGCAAAAACATCTTTTCTCGCTGAAATTGAGTCGGTCGCCGCTCGTAAACCGAGGGTTTGGAAGGGCGGCTGTACAATTGACGAAAGCGGTTTTGTTTATTCTGTTCTTGGCGCAGAAAAACATACTGGCGTGATGGTGGATGTCGGCGCCCACGAGGGGGCCGCGCTTGCTCCATTTGCGGCGGCGGGGTGGAAAGTGCTTGCATTTGAGCCTGATCCGAGAAATAGGCGCGCCCTGATTTCTGCTTATGGGCGGCGAGACAATGTCCTCATCTTTCCGCAAGCGATTGGCGATCACGAACAAAAAGGCGTTCCTTTTTTTACGTCAAAGATCAGTACCGGTATCAGCGGGCTTCATGCCTTTCATAACAGTCACTCTGAATCGGCGCGTGTGGATATGACGACGCTAAACGCCGCTTTGAAGGGCGAGTCTTTTGACGCTGCAGATTTTCTAAAAATTGATGTGGAGGGCTATGAGAAGGCGGTATTAGACGGGTTTGATCTCGCTCGTTTTACACCGCGCGCTGTTGTGGCCGAGTTTGATGATGCGAAAACCACAAAACTCGGCTACGCGATGCATGACCTCGCTAAACTCCTTCGCGACTACAGATACGAGGTCTTTGTAAGCGAGTGGGCGCCGATAACGGAATACGGCGCCGATCACACATGGCGACGTCTTATTCAATATCCTTGCGTGACCGCGCCGGGTGCGTGGGGCAATCTTATCGCCTTTAAGGATGCCCCGACTGACGATCAGATCGATATGGCAATACGTAAAAACACAATCGATCAATTCGCACGGCCGACGCCGTCACTTAAAGAAAGGCTCCTACAGAAAATGATTACCCACCATCCTGTGAAGGCGGAGCTCCTGCGAATTCTACGGTGGGCGCCGCGGGCGCTTGCTGGACGCCAGCGGCTTGTTTTGTTGTGGCTTACCATAGCGACCTTATTCACCCTTTTGGGCGCAATTGTTTCCACGGTCTCGCCGGCCTGGTGGGCGCTACTGTGGGCTGTTGCGGCCAGCATGGCTCTTGTTCACCTAATTATCGCGTACGGCCTTGAACGTCTTGAGGTTTTCGAAACCGAGCGGCTTGATTCCCTGAACCGCCTTCAGAATGACCTAAAACGGGCGCGTGCTGATAAGGGCGTTGCGGATACGAACACTTGATCGGAAGGTTTGAATTCGCGCGTCAAATCAGGCAAGTGATGAGTTCCAGGAAAAGGCTGCGTTCATGACTGCCGCTACCCCGCATCGTGTCAGTATCGTCTTCAGGGCGTTGAATGAAGAGAAATGGTTTGCGCAGGCGCTTAGCGCATGCCGGTCGCAGGACCTGACGGATATCGATCTGGAGATTGTTCTCGTCGATTCCGGCTCGACTGACCGCACGCTTGAAATCGCGGAGTCGTTCGGCTGCAAAATCGAGCATATTCCCAAATCTGAATTCACTTTTGGTCGGTCGCTAAACCGCGGCTGTGCGGCAGCGTCAGGAGATTATCTGGTTTTTATTTCCGCTCACTGCATCCCAGCGCACGAAAACTGGCTTCGCAATCTGTTAGCGCCGTTGTTGAACGCTGAGGCGCAATATGTTTATGGGAAGCAAATTGGTCACGACGTGACGCGATTTTCCGAGCATCAGATTTTTGCACAATACTTTCCTGATCAGAGTAAAATTTCCTCCACTGATTTTTTCGCCAACAATGCCAATTCCGCCCTATCAAAAGCGGTGTGGCGCAAAACGCCTTTTGATGAAAATGTGACCGGTCTTGAAGATATGGTGTTAGGTAAGGAGATTGTGCGCTTGGGCGGAGCAATCGCATACGTCGCCGAAGCGCCCGTCATCCATATTCATGAAGAAAGCCTTTCCCAAGTGAAGCGCCGGTACTATCGGGAGGCCTTGACCCTGCGCGAGATTATGCCCGAAGTTCATTTTAACTTTGGCGATTTTGTGCGTTATTTCACGGCGGGCGTGTTTCATGATTTTTCTGAAGCGCTAACCGGTAAGGAATTCTTTGGTCAAGCCGGCGACATCATGGCGTTCCGGTTGATGCAATATTGGGGATCCTATCGCGGGCACAATGAACACCGGAAACTCTCCCGGGCTCAAAAAGAGCGGTACTATTTTCCGAAGGCTTATAAAAGCGGCGCGCCCTCTGGTGAAAAAACTGAAGCGACATTGACGGCGCCGTCAACGATTGCGAAGTAATCCTCGTTCCTGAGGGCGCATGCCAGGATGAGGGTTTAGAATGATATTAGGATCAAAACGCCTGACGGCGTTGTTGCCGATGAAAGCGCATAGCGCGCGGGTGACATCAAAGAACTTTCGGGACATCGCGGGCAAACCACTTTTTCGCTGGATATTGGATACGTTGCTGTCGACCCCCGAGATCGATGAAGTGGTTATAAATACAGACGCAAGAGGGATCTTGTCAGACAACGGTCTGAATGACGGCGATGCTGACGGGCGCGTTATCATTCGAGACCGGAAGCCGGAAATTTGCGGAGACTTCGTTTCTATGAATCTTGTGATCGGTGACGACGTGGAAAACACGTCTTCCGATTTCTATCTGATGACGCATACGACCAACCCGTTACTGACCACGAAAACAATCCAAAAATTCTTGAAAGAATTCGTTCATGCAGAGCAAAAGAGCGAATGCGACTCCGCATTCACGGTCACGAAGCATCAGACGCGTTTTTATCGTCCTGACGGATCGGCGATCAACCATGATCCGGATAACCTGATCCGCACCCAGGATCTGCCGCCCTATCTTGAGGAAAACTCTGTATCATATCTTTTTTCACCGGACAGCTTTGCGCGAACGGGCGCTAGGATCGGCGTCAAGCCAATGCTGTTCGAAACACCGGCTCTTGAATCGGTTGACATCGATGAGCCGTCCGATTGGTTTGTCGCCGAGTCATTATTGATGCGTGTGGCGGCCGGCGAAACGTTGCCGGAGGGTTAGCAATGCGCAAAATGAGAATTCTTGTTACATGTCCGCCAATGCTTGGATTGATGGATGAATTTCAAAGCGCGTTTGACTCAAAAAACTTGGACGGCGTCGCCGCCGACGTGACTCAAATCATGACTGAGGAAGAGTTGATCCAAACACTTCCTGCTTTTGACGGATGGATCATCGGCGATGACCCGGCAACGGACCGTGTCGTCGACGCCGGCGCTGCTGGCGCTTTGAAGGCTGCGGTTAAGTGGGGAGTTGGCGTTGACAATGTCGATTTTGCCGCGTTTGGGTCGAGAGATATCCCTATAACGAACACACCGGGCGTCTTCGGCGAAGAAGTCGCCGACGTCGCGCTCACTTACACGTTGGGTTTGGCGCGCGAGACATATCGGATTGATCGTGAAATTCGCGCGAATAACGCCTGGCCTAAACCAAGCGGCGTCAGTGTTCATGGACGAACAGTGGCATTGGTTGGGTTTGGCGATATCGGCGCTGCGATCGCGCGTCGTCTAAATGCATGCGGTGCGTCAATCATTGTCTACGATCCCGCGTATCGACCCGTCTCAAACATTGATGTTGAGACCGCGGTCTGGCCGGACCGATTGGGTGAAGCGGACTTTCTGATTTTCGCCTGTCCGCTCAACGAGGCAACGCGCGGCATGTTCAACGCCAGCATCCTGGAAAAGCTGAAGCCAGGTGTGCGCGTTGTGAATGTAGCCCGCGGCCCGGTCATCGCCGAAGAAGCTCTGCTTAAGGCTCTCGATACTGGGGTTGTTCATTCGGCGGCGCTTGACGTTTTTGAGGTTGAACCGTTACCGGCGACATCAAGGCTGCGAGAATTTGATCGTTGCATCTTCGGCTCACATAACGGTTCAAATAGCGTCGATGCGGTCCGCCGCGTCAGCTTGCTCGCCATTGACAAAATCGCGGGATTTCTTGGAACGGCATGAATGGTGGAAAGTGTTTTAATCACGGGCGTAACTGGCACCGGCGGAATTGGCGCTGCTCTCGTGGGTGCGTTCTTCAAGGCGGGTTACAATGTCATTGCGACCGGCCAAGCGGATCGTTTTGAAGGTGAAGGCGCGCACCAGTATATCTGTGTCGACTTGGCTGACGTTGCTGCGGACGAGGCTGCCGCGGAAGCGTTTGCGCAGGAGGTTCGTGCTGCTTCAGTTGAAAAACCATTAGGCGCGTTAATCAACAATGCCGCGACGCAAATCGTGAAGCCGACTGAGGAATTGGGCGTTGAAGATCTCGTCACAAGTTTGTCGGTCAACGTCGTTGCGCCATTCGTCCTGTGTAAACTGTTCATTCCTGAGTTACGGGCGAGCAAAGGCGCGATCATCAATATCGGATCGGTGCACGCGCAAGCCACCAAACCGGAATTCGCCGCGTACGCAACATCGAAGACAGCGCTCCATGGGCTCACGCGCGCTTTGGCGGTTGATCTTGGTCCGGACATACGCGTGAACACGCTCGCGCCCGCCGCCACAGCGACCTCCATGTTAAAAGCTGGTTTTGAAGGCAACGAAAAAGCGTTTCGGGAACTCGAACGGTTTCATCCGATTGGTCGCATCGCCGCGCCAGAAGAGATTGGACAGATTGCCGTTATGATGGCGTCAGGGGCGATGTCGTTTATGACCGGATCAACGCTCTATGCAGACGGTGGTATTCTTTCACGGCTGCACGATCCTGTCTGATGGTTCCCCCTGTTGAAATTTTATCTATTGATTGCGTCGCCGACGAAAAAGCGTTGCTTGGTGAGGGTCCGCTCTGGGACTCTCGTATCGGCCGATTGATTTGGCTCGACATCAAGGGCGGCGCGCTGTTCCTGTTTGATCCAGTCACACTTTCAAATAAAAGATACGAAGCTCCCGATATGATCAGCGCCGTTGGACTGGCGAAGGGCGGCGGCTATATCTGTGTGAACAGGCAGGGGTTTCACCGCTTACAGATCAAAGACGACTCACTGCTGCTTGAGAAAATTATCGATCCGGAGAAAGATCTTCCTGGCAATCGATTTAACGATGGGAAAACCGATCCCGCTGGCGGATTTTGGGCTGGCACGATGGATAATGCGGAAAAGCGCGCATCGGGCCAATGGTGGCGGCTCTCGCCGGGTGGCGACGCCGGCAATCTGCTTAAAGACTTTATGGTGACGAACGGTCCAGTCTTCGATGATGAGCGCGGTTGCGTGTTCCTAACAGATTCCGCCAAACAGAGAATATTTAGGGCGTGCTCGGACGGCCAAAGCCTCAGTGAGATTGAGGTATTTCTACAATTTGAACCGGAGGATGGATTTCCAGATGGAATGGATATTGATCGGTTCGGATGTCTTTGGGTCGCGTTTTGGGATGGCGGCATTGTGCGCCGATTTTCGCCGGAGGGCGAATTGCTTTCCCAGGTTGCGATAGGCGTGCCCAGACCCACGTCGGTCGCGATCGTTGCAGACCGCCTCTACGTAACGTCGGCGTCGATAGGACTTAACGAAAATGTGATTTCGCAATCGCCTCAGTCAGGCGGTCTATTCTGTTTGAAGGCAAACGCGAACCTTGAAAAAAACAAGGTATTTCAATACTCTGATTAGTCTGACGAAGAGTCGCGCGCTTTGATGTAACCAGAATTTAATCGCGTCAAATCGTACAATAGACGCAATTTGCCCGTAGGCGGAAACTTCACGTGCATTCGCTTTTGCGATAACGATATAAAGATTTCATTCATCCGGAGCAGTCAATGGTCAATTGGGTTTTCACATTTGCGTCGTCGTTCACGAACAGCAGCATTCCGCAAGCGACGCGAAACGCAGTGCTGAATTTGTTTCAGATCGCCGGCGAGATCTGGTCGCGTTATCTCGGCGACTCGACTGCAACTATTGAAGTGGAAATCAGTCTCGAGGATCTTGGTGACACAACGCTCGCTGAAGCTGGGCCGAACTCGAGCGTTAGCCTTGGCAACGGCGTCTTTGATTCCGGCGTTACTAACGAAATCAGGACTGGTATCGACATCAACGGATCAGCGCCGGATGCTGAAGTTGTTCTGAATAGCGCCAGCTTCGATGCGAACGAATATTTCATTGATCCCGATCCGTTGTTGCGCACGGCGCCGGTCCCATTTGGTCAATTCGATCTTCTTTCGATTATCGTACACGAGCTGGGTCACCCTCTAGGGTTCATTTCTTTTAGCGGTTCGAACGATTCTGTTTTTGAAACGTTGGCGACCGGATCCGGCTCCAACCGCGTATTCACTGGCGCCAACGCTGTGGCAGCATTCGGCGGAAACGTGCCGCTTGACGCGGACAGCTCTCATTTTGAACAGGGCTTGATTTTCCCACTTTCCGGGCTTTCTCCGATATTGGATCCGGTATTCGCGCCGCGGACTCGCGAGTATGTAACGCAACTTGACGTGGCGGTTTTGGCCGATTTGGGCATCGATGTTCCTGAGCCGTCCGAAACCGCTGATCGAGTTTTCGGTTTTGATCTTTTTGATGATGTTGTCGATCTTCAGGGCGGTGATGATTTCTTTGACGGCGTCTCGGGCAATGACAACATATTTGGCGGCGCCGGAAACGACACCCTTTTGGGCGGTCTTGGAAACGATTTTCTAACCGGCGGAACCGGCGCTGACGCAATCAATGGCGGCGCGGGGACCGACACCGCTTCCTATTCGGACTCAGTCAGCGGCGTCACGGTGCGGTTGTTCAATGGGACTGGTCAGAATGGGTCTGCACAGGGTGACAGCTTGACGAGCATTGAAAATGTTCAGGGCTCAAATTTGAATGACACGATCGTCGGCTCCAGCGGCGCAAATACCATCACGGGTGGAAATGGCCGGGATTTCCTGTTCGGACTATCAGGATCAGATACGCTCGAAGGCGGCGCCGGCGATGATACGCTAACAGGCGGGACCGGAGCCGACTCCATTGTTGGCGGCGGCGGATTTGACACTGCCTCTTATTTGGATTCGAGCAGCGCGGTTACGATTCGCTTGTTCAATGGAACTGGTCAAGGCGGGTCGGCGCAAGGCGACAGCCTCACCAGCATTGAGAGTGTTCGCGGATCTAATTCGAATGACATACTTGTGGGATCAAGCAGTGCAAATAGTCTGATCGGCGAAGACGGTCGCGACTTTCTGTTTGGGCTTGCTGGCGCGGATACGCTCAACGGAAGTGCTGGCGATGATGTCATCACCGGCGGAACCGGCGCGGATATGATCGATGGCGGCGACGGGTTTGACACGGCGTCGTATCTCGACTCCGCTAGCGCGGTGACGGTGCGCTTATTTAATGGAACCGGTCAGGGCGGTTCCGCGCAAGGCGATAGTCTCACCAGCATTGAAAGCGTTCGCGGCTCGAATTCCAATGATGTGATCGTTGGCTCAAATTCGGGCAATAGTCTGATTGGCGAAGACGGACGCGACTTCCTGTTTGGGCTGGCGGGGAATGACACGCTTGAAGGCGGCGCCGGCAATGACGTTCTTACGGGCGGAACCGGCGCTGACATCATTAGCGGCGGGGCCGGCTTCGACACAGCCTCATATGTTGACTCAGCGAGCGCCGTGACGGTTCGCTTGTTCAACGGAACAGGGCAGGGCGGCTCGGCGGAGGGCGACAGCCTTACCAGCATTGAAAGTGTTCGGGGGTCGAACTCAAACGATGTGCTCGTGGGATCAAGCAGCAGCAATACCTTCATCGGTGAAGATGGCCGCGATTTTCTGTTTGGGCTCGCCGGAGCGGATACGCTCAATGGCGGCGCCGGTAACGATGTTCTGGTTGGCGGCGACGGCAACGATACATTTGTCTTCGATCAGGGTTTTGGCGCCGACAGGATCGATGATTTCAATGGCGGCGGCTTTGACGATCTTATTGACCTGCAAAACACCTCCGCAGAAACATTCGCCGATGTTCTTTCTCTCGCGAGCGAAGTGAATGGCGATACGGTTATCGACTTCGCCAATGGCGATTCGATCACGCTTGTCGGCGTGACGATTGCGCAATTGTCGGGCGACGATTTTATTTTCTAACCGAAGGGCAATTCGCGGATCGGTCACGTAACCACATCGTTATACACGTCTCTAACTGATTTGCGACTTTATCGACCGAGCATCGCAACCGGCCTGGCCATTCTTTGTTAGTTGATCGCGGATCGCATTGTCCCATTGTAAATCAACGTTTTCATATTTGTCGTCTGGATCATGGACGAGGACGTTGACGCCATTCCACCAAGTCGCGACCACATGCTCTTTTTCGGCGCCAGCTAACTTACCGGGATGTATCC
>CAWUIM010000020.1:0-50529 GCA_963922595.1 uncultured Parvularculaceae bacterium | reverse complement strand
CCGCCGCGCGCACGGGGTCAGGGTGGTCGCCGCCACGGGCGTTCCTGATCGTCGCGACGTGATCGATGTTAACGCCGAGGCGCAGCGGCGGCTTACTCATGGCGGGTCTCCCCCCTACTGACTGACGCCGCGGCTGCCGGGCTTGGTGACGGGCGTGTCCTTCAGATGCGGCGGCAGGTCGTCCGCCGCCCAAGCCTCTACGGCCATGGACGCCAGCGGGATCATCGGCGCGCCCACATCCGCCTCGCCGCCTGACCGGTCGATGAAACAGGCGAGCGCCCGCACGTCCGCGCCAACTTTCGAAATCGCCTCGATGCACTCGCGCGCCGACAGGCCGGTGGAGACGATATCCTCCACCACCAGCACTTTGGCGCCGTCCGGAATGTGGAAGCCGCGGCGTAACTGAAAGACGCCGTCGACGCGCTCCACAAACATGAAAGGCACGTTCAAATGCCGCGCCGTCTCGTAGCCGTAAATGATCGCACCCATGGCCGGCGACACCACATAATCGATGGTCTCGCCGAGGCTTGCAGTTACTTTCTCCGCCAGCGCGCGGCACAGTTTTTCCGTGACCGCCGGATACATCGAGACGATCGACTTGTTCAGATAGGTGTCGCTGTGAAGACCGGACGAAAGAACGAAGTGCCCTTTCTGCAAGGCGCCCACACTTTCAAATTCCGCCAATACATCGTCAGTGTTCATGGGGCTCGTTTCTTTCCGCAGACAGAACGCTCGCCGAGGCGCGCACGCCCGCCAGCAATTGCGTTAATTGTTTGGTGTCGGTGACTTCAATATCGAGAAGCAGCGTCACGAAATCGCTGGTGCCAGACTCCAGTTTGATGTTGGCGATGGAAACGCCGTAGCGCGCAATGATCGCTGCGATGTCCGATAGAACGCCTACCTCATTGCGCGTCGAAATGGAGATTTGGGTATAGGCTTTAATCTCGCCCTTGCCCGTGCGCCATTTGAGATCAAGCCATCGCGATTGCGGCGGGTCTTCTTCGGCGAGCGTATCGCAATAGATCGTATGCACCGTAATATCGTTGGCACCGCCGCGAATGCCGACGATGCGCTCGCCCGGCACCGGCGTGCAACAGCGCCCCATGGAGACCGCCGCGCCAGGCGTCAGCCCTTCGATCGCAAGGCGCGGCTTGAACGGCTCAACGCCCGGCGCCCGGATTTCCGCCTCCACTTCATGCGAGGCGCCCGGATAGGCCGCTTCGATCAGATCGTTGACGCTGAGCTCGCCGCGCCCGACCTTGGCGAGCGCCTCGTCGACGCTCGCTTCGCCGAGGCGGTCGAGGGCTTCGCGCACGGCTTTGCGCGAGAATTCAAGATGCGCGCCGGAAAAGCTGTTCTCCGCAAGCTGTCGGCCCATGGCGGCTTGTTCTTCAAACTGCATTTTCTTGATCCGCCGACGGATCGCCGCACGCGCGCGGCCCGTGCTCGCCATGGTTTCCCATTCCGCCGGCGGCGAGGCGTTCTCCGAGCGCAGCACCTGAACCACATCGCCATTGCGCAAGGGCGTGCGCAAAGGCCGCTGGGCGCCGTTGATTTTGGCGCCGACGCAACTGTCGCCCACATCTGTGTGAACGGCGTAAGCGAAGTCGAGCGCGGTCGCCCCTTTTGGGAGCGCGATCACCCGGCCTTTTGGCGTGAATACGAAAACCTGATCCTGAAAAAGCTCAAGCTTGGCGTAGGCGAGCGCTTCGTCAGGGTCCTCGCCCTGCTGGAACATTTCCACCAGCCGCCGCGGCGTCTCGTAGGGATCGTACTGGATGAGCGGCGCGAGCACGATTGACGACGCGCCGTCATCCGTTCCCGGATCTTTGTACTGCCAGTGCGCGGCGACGCCGCGTTCGGCCGCCTCATGCATTTCAAAAGTGCGGATTTGCACCTCGATGCGCTGGCGCCCGCCTTCGGGGTTCGGCGGACCGATCACCGCAGTATGGATCGACCGGTAGCCGTTCGGCTTCGGCGCGGAAATATAATCGTCGAATTCTTCCGGGATCATTCGCCAGCCCATATGGATGACGGCGAGCGCGCGATAGCAATCCTCGATCCGCGGCGTCAGAATTCGGAACGCATAGATATCGGCCAGCTCGTCAAACGATACGTTCTTGGCCGACATTTTCCGCCAGATCGAATAGGGTCTTTTCTCGCGCGAATAGACCTGCGCATCGATATTGGCGGCGGCGAGTTTCTCGCGCAATTGCGTCGCCAGCGCCACGACGCTCGTAACCACCGACCGCTGCAATTCATCGAGCCGTCCGCTGATGGTCTCATGGGCTTCCGGGTTGATCTCGCGGAACGATAATTCTTCAAGCTCTTCGCGAATGCGGTGCACGCCGATGCGCCCTGCGAGCGGCGCGAAAATCTCCATGGTCTCAAGCGCGATCCGCCGGCGTTTTTCCGGTTTCGGATGATGCTGCAGCGTGCGCATATTGTGGAGACGGTCGGCGAGCTTCACGAGAAGCACGCGCACATCGTCAGCCATCGCCACCACGAGCTTGCGGAAATTCTCCGCCTGCTTGCTGGCGTCGGACTTTAATTCGATCTGGGAGAGCTTGGTGACGCCGTCCACAAGCCGCGCGATCTCGGGGCCGAAAATCCGCTCCATGTCGTCAATGGTCGCGTCCGTGTCCTCCACCACGTCATGGAGCAGCGCCGTCGCAACGCTCGCCGGGTCGGCGCGCAATTCCGTCAGAATGGCGGCGACCGCCAGCGGATGCGTGAAATAGGGATCGCCCGACTTGCGCATTTGCCCGCCATGAGCCTTCATGGCATAGACATAGGCGCGATTGAGGAGGTCTTCGTCCGCTTGCGGATCATAGGCTTTGACCATGTCCACAAGCTCATATTGCCGGATCAACCTGTCGGACGGCGCCTGAAGATGCGCCGGCGCATCAGGCTCAACATCACCCACTGGCGGCGTTTTCGATTGCGATCGTTCAGCGCCAGTTTTCGCCGCGCCGCCGCTTTGGCGTGGAGCCGCCGGCGCATCAGCCGTGCGCGCGTCTTGCGCATGGTCTTCCCCATCTTTCTTAGCTTGGTCCACAGAACCCGCGGCGCCGGCGGCGACCGCCTGCGTTTCGGGACTTCGTGATTGACGTTTGTCCATACCGCCCTCGCCTTTCAGAGGCGCCGCAAGGGGGGTCGGAGTGACGGGGGCGATGCGGCGCTTTTGAGCTTTATCCCTTCGGCAGCGATTGCGGCGTGGTCATGCCGGCGGCTTTGATCGCCTGCAGATATTCGTCCTCATTCGTCTTGTCGAATTCAGGCGCGTCCGCTTTTTCCGAAGCCGCATCCAGCTCTTCGTTTTCTTCCACTTCGACCTGTTTCTGGAGCGAGCTCACGAGGTCTTCCTCGACCTCGTCGGGCTTCAGATGGTCATCGGCGATTTCGCGTAAGGCGACCACCGGGTTCTTGTCATTATCGCGCTCCACGAGGAGCGGCGCGCCAGATGACAGGACCCGCGCGCGATGCGCGGCCAGGAGCACCAGATCAAAACGGTTTGAAACTTTATCGACGCAATCTTCAACGGTGACGCGAGCCATAAGCGGCGGATCTCCTTGGGGCGGAACGGGACTGCCTGACTTATCCCTGTCGGCGTGGAAAGACAACTGCTGCGGCGCAAAAACTTAAGCGCCGCGGCCCTCCAGCCGTGTCGCCGTCCGCTCGGCGAGCGCGGCCAACATCTCTTCCGGCGTGAGGCCCGTTTGCGGATGGCCCCAATCGGGCGCAATTTCGCACAATGGCGCGAGCACAAAATCCCGGGCCGCGATGGCCGGATGCGGCAGAATGAGGCCCGGCCCGCCCGCCGCGCCGATCACCCGGCCGTCATACGCCAAAAGATCAAGGTCGAGAGTGCGGGGCGCGTTTTTCACGCTGCGCCGCCGCCCGAAGGCGGCTTCGATCGCATGCAGCGCCGACAAGAGCGCCTCCGGCGGCAGGTCAGTTCGGATCGCCGCCGCTGCATTCACAAAAGGAGGATCGGCCGGGTCCGGCCATGCCGGCGAGGCGTAAAGACTTGAAACCGCTTCCAATTCCGCAACGCCGCCCAACGCGCGAATGGCGGCTGGAACAATTTCAACCGGCGCGCGCCGCCAAAACGGCATGTTCGATCCAAAAGCGATGAGAATCATGTCTTTAGAGAGGTTGAGTTCGTGCGTAACATAAACACATAGTCACAATAATAATTAGAAAGCCAAACTAATGCCCTCCTTCCTCAATATGCGCCCCCATGAACGCACGGCGATCTTCATCGACGGCGCAAATCTCTACAAAGCCGCCCGCAATCTCGGCTTTGACATGGATTATAAAAGTCTCCTGGCCAAAGCGCGCGAAGCGACGAGCCTGGTTCGCGCTTATTATTACACAGCCATTCAGGAAGACCGGAGCCAAGACTACTCTCCGCTTCGCCCGCTGGTCGATTGGCTCGACTATAACGGCTACACGATGGTGACGAAGATCACCCGCGAGTTCACCGACAGCCAGGGCCGCAAACGCTTCAAGGGCTCGGTCGATATTGAACTGGTGGTCGATATGATGACCCTCGCGGAGCGGCTCGACCATATCGTGCTCTTCACCGGCAACGGCGATTTCAGACGGGCCATCGAGGCGCTTCAGACCAAGGGTGTGCGCGTAACGGTGATCTCCACAGTGAAATCGCAGCCGCCCATGGCCTCGGATGAATTACGCCGCCAGGCCGACCTCTTCATCGATCTCGCCGATATTGAAAACGAGATCGGCCGCGCCGGCGGCGCCCGCAAGCAGGCGCCGGCCGACGATGATGACGACGATTACGACTATGATGACGAGCTCGACGATTACGACGACTAGGCTCGCCCATGCCCGCCGCTCCCGCCAAGACACCGCCCGCCGACACGCCGGAACCGCCGGCCGATTGCGCCCTGTGTCCGCGCCTCACAGCCTTCCGGGCGGAAAACGCGGCGGCGCATCCGGACTGGTTTAACGGCGCGGCGCCCTCCTTCGGCGGCGATGACGCGGCGTTGTTGATCGTCGGTCTGGCGCCCGGCCTTCAGGGCGCGAACCGCACCGGGCGCCCGTTTACCGGCGACTACGCCGGCGACCTTCTTTATGCGACGCTTCACAAATTCGGCTTTTCCCGCGGCGCCTATGACGCTCGGCCCGACGACGGGGTCGAGCTTGTTAGCGCCATGATCACAAACGCAGTGCGCTGCGTGCCGCCGCAGAACAAACCAATCGCTGCGGAAATAAAGACTTGCCGGTCGTTTCTGATAACGCGTCTGAACAGCCTGCCGAAGCTGCGCGCCGTCCTCTGTCTTGGCCGCATCGCCCATGATTCAACGCTCGCAGCTCTTGGCGTTCGCCAAAAAGACGCCCCGTTCGGCCACGGCGGCGCCCATACGCTTGAAGGACGCGCCTTCAAGCTGTTCGACAGTTACCATTGCTCGCGGTACAATACGAACACGGGGCGGCTGACGACTGAGATGTTCGAGGATGTATTTGCGTCCGTAAGAGACCATATCGGATCTGCTTGAGGCGCGAGCCGACAGCGGCGCGACGCAACGGAGAGACAAGGCGATGAACCGCAATTTCGGCTTACCCGTAAAGCCAGGCGACGCAGGCTTCCGCAGCGCACGGACCGAAAAACCGGTCACCACGCTACTGGTGACCGCCGCCTTCGGCGTGATCGGCGCCGCCGTCGCCGCCCTCAGTTTCAATGAAGCGCGCGGCGTGTTCGCCGATCTCTATCATGGCCGGTCGTTGATCGCGGCGGTGATCGCGGCGGGTTTCGGCTGCTGGATGTATGTATGGATCGCGCGGCCGCGCTTCGCCGCCCATTTCAAACCGGAAGGCGACGCGTTCTCCGACCTTTTACGGTTTTATTTCAAAGCCGCATTGTCCCTCCTGATTATTTTTTTCCTGGGGCGCTTTGGGGCGCCGATCGTCGGCACGCTGATCAGCGGTAGCCTCTTGTGCATCGCGGGCGGCGCCGGCGCCGCGGCGGCGTTTCAGACGGTGTTGGCTTTTGTTCCGGCGTATGAGACCGAAGAGAACGCATAACCAACAATAAGCGGGAGGGAGCCCCATGAAAACGCGCGCAGCGGTCGCCTTTGAGGCGGACAAACCGCTTGAAATCGTCGAGGTTGATCTCGAAGGCCCCAAGGCGGGCGAGGTCCTGGTGGAGCTAAAGGCCACAGGCGTGTGCCACACCGATGAATTTACACGGTCCGGGGCCGATCCCGAAGGCGCGTTCCCCGCGATCCTCGGCCATGAAGGCGCGGGCGTCGTTCTGGAAGTCGGCCCCGGCGTCACCTCGCTGGAGCCGGGCGACCATGTGATCCCTCTTTACACGGCTGAATGCCGGACATGTGAATACTGCCTCAACCCGAAGACCAATCTCTGTCAGCGCGTGCGCGCGACGCAAGGCCTAGGCGTGATGCCGGACGGCACCTCCCGCTTTTCTTATAAGGGGGAGAAAATTCTGCACTATATGGGCTGCTCGACCTTCGCCAACCACACCGTGTTGCCGGAGATCTCGCTCGCGAAAGTGCGCAAAGACGCCCCCTTCGACAAGATTTGCTATATCGGCTGCGGCGTCACCACCGGCGTCGGCGCGGTCATGTTCACGGCCAAAGTGGAGCCGAATTCCACCGCTGTCGTATTTGGTCTCGGCGGCATTGGGCTCAATGTCATTCAGGGGCTAAAACTTGTCGGCGCCCGCCAGATTGTCGGCGTTGATTTAAATCCGGCGCGCAAAGAGATCGCAACGCAATTCGGCATGACCGATTTCGTCAATCCCACAGACCATGATGGGCATGACGGCCTTGTGAGTCATCTCGTGGAGCTCACTGGCGGCGGCGCGGATTATTCCTTCGAATGTATCGGCAACGTGGATGTGATGCGCGCGGCGCTCGAATGTTGTCACAAAGGCTGGGGCGAGAGCGTCATCATCGGCGTCGCCGGCGCCGGCGAAGAAATCCGCACCCGTCCCTTCCAGCTCGTAACGGGGCGCGTGTGGCGCGGCACCGCGTTCGGCGGCGCCAGGGGCCGCACCGACGTTCCGAAAATTGTCGACATGTATATGGACGGCCGCATCAATATCGACAGCCTTATCACCCACACCATGCCGCTAGAGAAGATCAACGATGCGTTCGATCTAATGCATAAAGGCGAGAGTATTCGGTCTGTGGTGGTGTATTGACTTTATGCTATCATTATGATAGCATAATTGTATGGGACAGGTTCTCGTTCGAAATCTGGAAGACAGCGTCGTTGAGCGGCTTAAAAGCAAGGCCGCCGATGCGAACAAATCCCTTGAGCAATATCTTCGCGATCTCCTGACGCAAAGCGCGCAATCCGTCAGCGATGATGAATTGCTGGCGATCGCCCAGCGGGTGCGCGCGCAGGTGAAACCGGGACCAGACCCCGCTGACATCATCCGGGAAGATCGCGATACGGATCATGGCCGATCCCCGCTCTAGCCCCGTTGCGGTGATCGACGCGAGCGCTGCGGCGCGGCTCTTTCTCCCTCACGACACCACAGCGGTTGCAGAGCGCGTGTTCCAACATTTTACGCTCATCGCGCCCGGCCTCATCGTCGCTGAATTAACGAACGTCTATTGGAAATATGTCGCCTTCGACCGCATGCCGGAGGACGCGGCCCACCTTGCGCTCACCGCAACCATGAACCGCCTGGATTTGCGCGATGACGCGGGCCTTGCCGAAGAGGCGCTGCGGCTGGCCGCCGCGCTCAATCATGCCGCCTATGATTGTTTCTACATCGCGCTCGCCGACCGTGAAAAATGCCCGCTCATAACCGCAGACAAAAAGCTCGTGAAAAAACTTGAAGACGTTGAAGCTGTCGCGGCGTTCAATCTTCACGATCCGCAGTATAGTGATTGGTAAATGAAACAGATAAATTCCTGGATCTCCTTCGGCGGAACGCTTTGCGTCCATGATCATGACAGCGCGGTGACGCAGTGCGCGATGCGGTTTGCGGTGTTCTCGCCGCCGCAAGCGGAGCGGCGCCCCGTTCCCGTCGTCTGGTATCTTTCCGGCCTCACCTGCAATTGGTCGAACGTGATGGAAAAGGCCGGGCTGCAGCGCGTCGCCGCTGAGCTTGGGCTCATGGTCGTCGCGCCGGACACCTCCCCGCGCGGCGACGACGTTCCTGACGACAGCGCTTACGATCTCGGACAAGGCGCGGGCTTTTACCTGACGGCGACGCAAGCGCCATGGGCGAAACATTTCCGCATGGACCAATATATCACAGAAGAATTGCCGACCCTGATCGCGGAAAACTTCAACGCAGACATGACGCGCCAGGGAATCATGGGCCATTCCATGGGCGGGCACGGCGCGCTGACCCTGCACTTAAAAAATCCCGATACGTATCGCTCCGTTTCCGCCTTCGCGCCTATCGTCGCGCCCGCCCGCGTTCCGTGGGGCGAAAAGGCGTTCACCGCTTATCTTGGCGACAATCGCGATAACTGGAAACAGTATGACGCAACGGAACTCGTCACAGACCGGCCCTCTAAGGCGCATATTCTGATCGACCAGGGCGAGGCGGACACGTTTCTGGACGACCAATTAAAGCCGGAACTTTTCGAGACCGCCTGCAAAGGGGCGGGCCAGCCCCTCACCCTGCGCCGCCAGCCAGGCTATGACCATTCCTACTATTTCATCGCCACATTCATGGAAGACCATTTGCGCCATCACGCAGCGGCGCTGATGGCGTCATAATCATACGTCGTGATTTCAATTTCATTTCCGTAGGGATCGTTGAAATAGAGCGACCACGAAATTTGGTGCGCGCGCTCCGCCACGTCTAAGGGCGCGTCCGCGAGATAGGCGCGCCATTGCAGATATTCTTCACCGCTGGCGCCGAAGGCGATCGAAAAGGGTTTTGATACATCGGACTTGAAAATTGCCAGGTGAATAGAGCCGGCGGCATTCTGAATTGTGAGCGGCCCGTTTGAATCATTCGCCCAGAACGCCATTTCCTCGACGACCGTAAAGCCGAGCATTTGCTCGTACCATTGCGCAGCCGCGTCCCGGTCCGGAGCGTAAAGATGGATATGATCGACGCCACCGCTGAAGTCAGGTTTTTCGCTCATTGGTAACTCACCACTTCAAACTCGATCCCATCGTGATCTTTAAAATAAAAGCGGCGGCCCGGTTCATACTCCCCGTGATTGAACGGTTCATGCCCGGCCGCTTTAACGCGCGCCTCCACCGCCTCAAGATCATCGACGACGACGCCCACATGGTTCAACCCGCCCGTCACGCTATAGAATGAATTCTGCGCCTTTTGAGCGGCGTCGTAAGTATAAACCGCCAGATAATCCTTTTCCGTTCCCACATGGACCGTGCGGCCGCCCATTTTTGGAGGGCCCTGCCCACCGCACGCGCCAGCCGAATATCTCGCAAAGCATCTGCGCGGTTTTTGCGGGATCGCTGACGGTTATGTTGACATGTTCAATTGCAGCGTCCGTCATGGTTTGTCTCCTCGCTTGATTTCTGATTTGCGAAATCTAATTCCTCAACCTAAGTTGAGGTCAAGGTATTATCTGGAGCTGTTATGCGCGCCCATGATCTCCTGCCCATCGGCGAGCTTGCGAGACGGACCGGCCTTTCCGTTTCCGCCATTCGCTTCTACGAAGACAAAGGCCTGATCGCACCGATGCGCAATGCGGGCGGCCAGCGGCGGTTTCTGCGTTCCGACATCCGCCGGCTCTCATTTATTATGATCGCCCAACAATTGGGACTCACCATCCACGATATTAAGACACACCTGAAGGCGCTGCCGAAAGAGCGCACGCCGACACAGAAGGACTGGACCCAAATCAGCCGGCAAATGCGCCAAACCCTGAACGCGCGCATCGACATGTTGACACGGCTACGCGATAATCTGGACGGCTGTATCGGCTGCGGATGTCTATCGCTCAAAAAGTGCGCGCTCTATAATCCGCACGATCGCGCGGCGGCCCGCGGTCCGGGGCCGCGCTATGTGATCGGCGACACATCGGCGAATAAAAAACCGCGATAAATAACCATGTCCGACGGGGACCCGACGATGAGTGCGCAAACAAAAACCAAACGCCAATGGACCTCGCGCTTCGCCTTTCTTATGGCGTCTATCGGCGCGGCGGTGGGGCTCGGTAATCTCTGGCGCTTTCCGTTCCAGGCGGGGGAGAATGGCGGGTCGGCGTTCGTTTTGGTCTATCTCCTGTGCATCGCCCTCCTCGCCTTTCCCGTGCTGACCGCGGAACTGGCGATCGGCCGGCGTGGCGGTCTCTCCGCAGTCGGATCAACGGCGAGGCTCGCGCGCGACGCCGGGCGACCTGCCTTGTGGGGCGTCGTCGGTCTCTTGGGCGTCGTCGCCACCTATTCGGTTCTGACGATCTATGGCGTGATCGCGGGCAAGGTGCTCGCCTATGCCGTCAGCTCGTTCGCGGGTCTCGTCTGGGCGGACGCGCAATCGATCCACGCGGGACCGCTGCAGGCGTTTTTCTGGCAGTCGGTGTTCATGGGGCTCACGATAGCGATCGTCGCGCGCGGCCTTCGCGACGGCATCGAGCGCTTCAGCGTCATCCTGATGCCGCTATTTTTCGTGATGCTCGTGGGGCTTAGCGTCTACGCGCTCGCATCCGGCGCGGCGGTGGAGACGGTCCGCTATCTTTTCGCGCCGCGCTTTTCCGAGATTACGCCGCCCGTGGTGCTCGCCGCCATGGGCCAGGCGTTTTTCTCCGTCGCCGTCGGCGGCGCCGCGATGCTGACCTACGGCGCGTTCCTCAGCCCCGACGAAGACCTCGCCTCCAACGGCGCACTGATCGTCGGCGCCGATACGCTCGTCGCCCTCGTCGCGGGGCTGATGATTTTCCCAATCGTCTTCCGCTTCGACCTCGACCCCGCCGCCGGGATGGGGCTGATCTTTAACGCCATGCCCGAGGCGTTCGCGGCGATGCCCTTCGGCGGGCTCATCGGCGGCGCGTTCTTTTTCCTCGCCTTTGTGGCCGCGCTTTCCTCTTCGATCGCCATGCTGATGATTGCGGTCGTTGTGGGCGAGGAACAATTCGGCCTTACGCGGCGCGACGCCACGCTCGGCCTCGGGGCGCTCGCCTGGGCCATCGGCGCCGCCAGCATTTTCTGGCCGGCGTTAAGCGAGATGATCGACTTCGCCGCCGGTCAGGTGATGATGCCCATTGGCGCGTTTCTCGTTTCGGTGTTCGCCGGATGGATCGCCGCCCCCGACGCGATGCGCGGCGAACTCGCCGGCGTCAACGGCGCCATGTTCGGCTTATGGCGCGCGATCATCCGCTTCGCCGCCCCGCTGGCGATTGCAGCGATTTTGGTGTTGGGGCTGACAACGGGGCATTGATGGCGCCACGGGCGTCATCCCGGACTTGATCCGGGATCCAGGGCGGCGCGGAACGCAGTCAGTGTTTGGAGAAACTTTCGCTGCGGCGCGTCCGTTCTGCCTCTTAAACTAATGACCGCCAGTGCTCATTGCGCCATGGCCCCCGCGCCCGCGCGCGAAAGCGCGCTTACTCAATGTTCGGCCGCCTTCGCGGCCGGGCCGCGGGGAATCGGGTGTAACGGGGAATATTAATCCGCTTACAGACCCGAATATACGGCCATCCTTCGAGGCTCACTTCGTTCGCACCTCAGGATGAGGTTCGGTATGGGGTGCAATTGAAAAAGGTCCTCACCCTGAGGCGCCGATCGCAGATCGGCTTCGAAGGATGAAAAGGATACCTCTGGTTACAGCGGGGGCAAACCTCGCTCTACGGACTATATTCCGTATGCTGCTCACATTACCATCATCCCGGGCTTGGTCAGGGATCCAGGGTTAGGGACATCAGTCTACGCGTGTTCTTCAGGACCGCGTTAGCAATGGAGACAGCCACCCTGGATCCTGACTTTCGTCAGGATGACGACGAATATGCTTGGACTGTAGTGGTTTGCAGAAAACGTCTAATGCACCGCTCGAGACATCGAACGGGGTAACGTTGCACAAAGTGCTCAGTCAAAACTCGTCATATCCGCGATTCTTTGCGATATTCTCAAGCAAATACTGTGCGCTGCTTTCAGGGATTCCACATCAAGATCGACATCCCGATTACTTAATGTGATCTTTGAATCTGCCGGCTCAGACGCAAAATACAACTGAGTATAATCTCGATGGGATATACGTTTGTCGCGTATTTCCTGAAGCTTTTTAAGGAGTTGTCGTGCAAGAATTTCTTCTTCCGGATTAGGAAAGGCTTCCGTGACAATTTTTTCTAATAATGATTTATTGTTCCGCGCGACATATTCAGAATCCGAGCCAGTCTTGTACGCCGAACCAACACTCACAATGGCGTCTACAACCAAAGCTGAACGAATTTGTTTATGCTCGTAGCGACTCAATGAACTAACAGCCGAATCGTCCAATTCGGCGACTTTAATCGCAAGTGAAAACCTGAGCGACGCATGCGTAAAGGCATGCAACCAATCAATCCTTCGAGCCTTTTCAGGAGTCACCCCCTACTCCCGCGCTTCAGTCTCCAGCGCCAGCGCGTGCAGCTCGCCGCCCATCTTGCCCTTGAGCGCTCTGTACACCAACTGGTGCTGTTGAACGCGGGTCTTACCATTGAAGGCGGAGGAAACGATGCGGGCGCGATAGTGGTCGCCGTCGCCCGCGAGGTCTTCGATCTCCACATCGGCGTCGGGCATCGCGTCCAGAACCATTTTCTTGATGTCGTCGGCGGCCATGGGCATGGGGCTTGTCTCCGTTTCAAACTCGGCGTTCATATAGTCAGGCAGCGCGGCCTCGGTAAGGGTTGAAAGATCGATCAGACCGATCGCGTCGTCAGCGTCAAGCCGCAGGAACTGCCCGCCGAAGCGGCCGATCTTGGAGGCTTGAACGCCCGCCATCGCCGCTTTCAGGAGGAGCGTGTCCGCAGCGCCGGGCGCAACGGCGATCAGATAGCGCCCCTGATCCTCGCCGAACCAGAAGGCGGCGCGGCGCTGTTTCACTGGCGTCGTCAGCTCCAGCCCTTCGCCGGAAGCGAGCGCCATTTCTGCGGCCGCCACCAAAATCCCGCCGTCCGACACATCGTGGCAAGCGGTGATCAGCCCTTCATTGATCAACTTACGGATCAACTCGCCATTTTTGCGTTCGACCTCAAGGTCCACTGGCGGCGGCGGGCCTTCTTCGCGCCCGAAAAGCTCGCGCAGATAAAGCGACTGGCCGAGATGCCCGCGCGTCACACCGATCGCGATCAGCTCGTCGCCGGCCACCGCGCCGCCCATGCGCACGGTCTTGCCCACATCTTCCAGAACGCCGACGCCGCCGATGGCCGGGGTCGGCGGGATCGCCTGGCCGTTCGTCTCGTTATAGAGCGACACATTGCCGGAGATGACGGGATAATTGAGCGCCTCACACGCCTCGGCGATCCCCTCAACGGCGCCGACAAACTGCGCCATGATTTCCGGGCGTTCCGGATTACCGAAATTAAGGCAATTGGTGATGGCGAGGGGTGCAGCGCCTGTCGCGCAAATATTGCGATAGGTCTCGGCCACCGCCTGCTTTCCGCCCTCATGGGGATCGGCCTTTACGTATCGCGGCGTCACGTCCGTGGAGATCGCAAGCGCGCGGTTCGTGTCATGGACGCGCACGAGCGCCGCGTCGCCGCCCGGGGCAATCACGGTGTCGCCCATGACGGTGTGGTCATATTGCTCCCAAATCCAGCGGCGCGAACAAAGGTCCGGCGATTCCATCAGCAGGCTGAGCGCCGTTAAGTGAGAGTCCGCGCCGGGGCGGTCAGCGACGTCCACTTCCTCGTCGTGGGTCTCCACATGAGCCCCGGTGATGACGCCGGTTTCTTTCAGATTGCGCGCGGCTTCCTCCAGCGACGTGATCTCCGGCGTCGCGTTCGGCGCCATGCGCACATAGATTTTCGCCTCGCCGTCCATCGCCGACCAGCCAGCGCCGTCCGCGCCTTCCAGCGTCGCGATCCGATCGTCCACGAATGCCGCGGCGACGCTTTCCATCTCGGCTTGCGATTTGCCCTCGCCGGTCAGCGTCACCATCGCCTCGCGCACGGTTACATGCGGATCGTCAAGCGGCACCGGTTTTTCAAGAGGGCTCGTCGGGCGATCATATTCGGGCGCCGCATCAGCGAGCGGCTTCACCGGCAATTGCGCGCGCACCTCGCCCTGATGTTTGATCGTGAGGAAGCCGGTCTCGGTGGTGTGGCCGATAACGGCGAAATCGAGCCCCCATTTGTCGAAGATCGCCTTGGCGTCCGCTTCCCGGTCCGGGCGCAGGACCATCAACATGCGCTCCTGGCTTTCGGAAAGCATCATCTCATAGGCGGTCATGTTCTCTTCGCGCTGGGGCACCTGATCGAGGTCGAGCTCGAACCCGCGCCCGCCCTTGGCCGCCATTTCCACCGACGACGAGGTCAGGCCCGCCGCGCCCATATCCTGTATGGCGATGATCGCGTCGGACGCCATCAGTTCGAGGCACGCTTCCAAAAGAAGTTTTTCCGTAAACGGATCGCCTACCTGTACGGTCGGGCGTTTTTCCTCCGACGCGTCATCGAATTCAGCGGACGCCATCGTGGCCCCGTGGATACCGTCGCGACCGGTTTTCGAGCCCACATAGACGACCGGGTTTCCGGCGCCGCGCGCGGCGGAATAGAAGATCTTGTTCTTGTCGGCGACGCCCACCGTCATCGCATTGACGAGGATATTGCCGTTATAGCCGGCGTGGAAGTTTGTCTCGCCGCCCACCGTCGGCACGCCCATGCAGTTGCCGTAACCGCCGATCCCCGCGACCACGCCGGAAACAAGGTGGCGCGTCTTCGGATGGTCCCATGCGCCGAAGCGCAGCGCATTCATGTTGGCGACAGGGCGCGCGCCCATGGTGAAGACGTCGCGCATGATGCCGCCGACGCCGGTGGCCGCGCCCTGATAGGGCTCGATGAAACTCGGATGATTGTGGCTTTCCATCTTGAAGATGGCGGCGAGCCCCTCGCCGATATCAATCACGCCGGCGTTCTCGCCGGGCCCGCAAATCACCCACGGCGCGGACGTCGGGAGCTTTTTCAGATGCTTGCGCGAGGATTTGTAGGAACAGTGCTCCGACCACATGACCGAGAAGATGCCGAGCTCCAGAAGGTTCGGCTCACGGCCGAGATGGCCCTTGATCTGCTCATATTCCTCAGGGCTGAGCCCATGCTCGGCGACAATATCAGGCGTTATTTCGGTCATTTTTTTCATTCACAAGATAGTGTCCGAACCCATAATCCCGTTGCAGCCGCAGGGCAAATCTTTCATTTTGCTTGTTGATTTTGATAGCGGGCGGACCGCGGGGCGACGAAGGGACAAGACCTCATGAATATCCAGGCCAACGTAAAAGAATATTACGGCAAGACGCTGCAGGGCTCTAAAGACCTCGCGACGGACGCTTGCTGCACGCTTGAGGACACGCCGGCGCATGTGCGCGCCCTGCTCGCCGATATCCACCCGGACGTCTCCTCGCGCTATTATGGCTGCGGGCTCATTGCGCCGCTGGCTCTTGAAGGCGCGCGCGTTCTTGATCTCGGGTCCGGCGCGGGTCAGGACGCTTACGCGCTTTCCCGGCTTGTGGGCGAGAGCGGGTCCGTTGTCGGCGTCGACATGACGCCGGAACAGCTCGCGGTCGCCCGCGAACATCGCGATTGGCACGCGGAGCGCTACGGCTATGGGGCGTCGAACGTAGACTTTCTTGAAGGCGACATCGAGAAGCTTGGCGACCTTGCCCTTGAGCCCGCGAGCTTCGACGTTATCGTTTCAAACTGCGTTATTAATCTTTGCACCGACAAACGGGCTGTCTTCGAAGCCGCCCATGCGCTCCTGAAACCTGGCGGCGAATTCTATTTCTCCGATGTCTACGCCGACCGGCGCGTGCCGGAAGACTTGCGCAACCACCCCAAAGCGCATGGCGAGTGCCTTTCCGGCGCGCTCTACTGGAACGATTTCCTGAACCTCGCCAAATCGTCCGGCTTTGCGGACCCGCGCCTTGTCACCGACCGTCCCCTCGCCATCGGATCGGCGGATCTGAAAGACCTCCTCGCCCCGGCGCGGTTCTATTCGGCGACCTATCGCCTCTTCCGCATCGACGGGCTGGAGCCGGCCTGCGAGGACTACGGCCAGGCCGTCGTCTACAAGGGCGGCCTCGCTCATGCGGAAACGGTCTTCGCCCTCGACAATCACCACACGATCGAAGCGGGCCGCATTTTCCCGGTTTGCGGGAACACCTATCGCATGCTGAATGAGTCGCGCTTCGCGGCGTATTTTGATTTCATCGGTGACTGGTCCACCCATTATGGTATCTTCCCCGGATGCGGCACGCCGGCGCCGTTCGGTGAAGCCTCACCGGAAGCGGCGGTGTCGGGCGCCTGTTGTTAAGCGCTTCCGGGCCGCCGGATCGGAGTAGGCGCGCCTACTCCTTGTGCACAACGCCGTCCTTCATGACGAATTCGACGGTTTCGAGGGCGGCGATGTCGCGCATCGGGTCTCCGGAAACAGCGATGATGTCCGCCGCGCAGCCCGCGTCGAGGCAGCCGAGCGTTCCTGTCTGACCGAGGGCGTCGGCGGCGACGTTGGTCGCGGCGCGTAACGCCTGCATCGGCGTCATGCCGAACTCAACCATCCGCGAAAGCTGTTTGGCGTTATCGCCATGGGGAAAGATCGCCGCATCCGTGCCGAGGACCACCAAAGCGCCGGCTTTCACCGCTTTGGTAAAACTCTCACGCTGGACGGTCCCCACTGACCGCTCCTTCTCCAACGCCTCCTCGCGCACGCCGAGCTTTTCTCCCTCAGCGAGCGTATATTCCGTGTTGTAGATATCCATCGACAAATAAACGCCCGCGCGTTTAGCCATGCGGATTGCTTCATCGTCGAGGAAGCTTGCATGTTCAATCGTGTCGACACCGGCGCGGATCGCGTTCTTGATGCCGACGGTCCCATGCGCATGGCTCGCCACTTTGAGCCCGCGCGCATGCGCCTCTTCAACAATGGCCGTCAATTCCTCAACCGTGCCCTGCGCCGCGCCAAGGCTTGTGCCTTTTGAAAAGACCCCGCCCGTGGAACAGGTCTTGATGAGATCGACGCCATATTTGATGTTCTTGCGCACTTTCGCGCGCATCTCCCACGGCCCCGTGGCGACGCCCTCGCCTTCCGCTTCATATTCCGGCGGCAGAAGATTATTGTCCGAGCAATGGCCGCCCACGATCCCGACAGGCGGGCCCGCTACGAAGAGGCGCGGCCCCGCCACTTCTCCTTCGTTGATCGCATCGCGCAGGGCGACCATCTCATAGCCCTCCGAGCCCACATTGCGCACGGTCGTGAACCCCGCCTGCAGGGTTTTCTCAGCGTTTTTTACCGCCCAGATCACATTGCGCGCGCGGGCGAGCCCCAGCCCCGCATAACCGCGGCCCTTGGTGGCGGAGCTGGAAAGATGCGTGTGCATATCAATCAGGCCCGGCGTCAGCGTCTTGCCGGGGAGATCGATTGAGCGCGCATCCGCCGGCGCGCTCAACACGCCTTGTTGGCCGCGCGCAACGATGGCGCCGTCTTCGATGATGAGCGCCGGGTTCTCGATGACGCGCCCCGAGACAGGATCGATCAGGCGGTCGGCGGTGAGAAAGACCGGCTCAGCGCCCGCTGCGCCAGCAACGAATGAAAGCAATAGGATAAGTTTGATTTTCATGATGACGCCCCTTTTCGGTAAGCTTACGCCAAACCGCCGCGGGCGTCGACGGGCCTTTCCGCAACGAAACCGATCCTTCCGCAGACTTCGAACGTACCGAATTCAGAAGCCATTTGTGAAACCGGACCATGCCGCTCTCCCGCCCGCCTCGCCTTCGCGCGATCATTGCAGCCTCAGCCATGTGTCAAACCATGCTCGGCCTCACGGCGGCCGCCGGGACGCCACACACGCTTGACGATTACCAATGGGAAAAGCGCGTCCTCGTCATCGCAAGCGAGCGCAGCGCCGACGCGCTTATGACCCAGCTTGATTATTTCAGCGGCGAGGAAGCGGCCATGAGCGACCGCCATATGGTCGTGATCCAGATCAGCGACGGCAAATCCATCCCGCTCTTTGGCGATGATACCGCGCCGCCCGCTGGCCGCATGATTCAAGCGCTCGACATTGATACGACTGCGCCCTTCACGCTCTTGCTGACCGGCAAGGACGGCGGCGTCAAATTGCGCAAGACGGCGCCCATACCCGCGCAGGACATTTTCGACCTGATCGACGCCATGCCCATGCGCGCGTCAGAGATGGGCCGATAAACGTTTATGTGTACAGATTATTTTCGGCTTTAGCCTACCATTTCGAAAGGCGCCGCCGAACGCCGTGCCAGCGGGGTGAATCTCATCTGACCGTGGAATATCAGGACACTGTCCATCCCTCCGTCGTCCTGATGAAAGGGTCCGTGGCGTTGGGTCGCTTGTAGGGCGGGTTTTAACCCGCCATTTCCGCGGGTGTGGCGGACGTCCTATCGGCGGGGTGAACCCCGCCCTACGAAGGCGCTTCAAGACAAATTCATCCGCAGGTGGAGAAAAAAGTTTCGCGCTCAACCGATTTTTCGGAAAATCCGAAATCCTGAAACCCGCGCCGTTCGCGGGTTTCGATGAGATACTGGACAATTTGTGGGAAACTTATCTTCCCCCCTTTGCGGCGCCTTTATGATGGGGGTCATGAATGTTGACGATAGGCATACGGATAGAGTGGAGCGGCGTGCGGCGTCCGTTGATGGGGACGAGAGCGCGCGCGACGCGGATTTTGAGGCGGCGCTGGCCGAGCGCTATCGGCGTTTGTCGCTGTTGACGCTTGATCTCGCCGAGGAGGCTGGCGAGGCCGCGGTTAACTTTTCTCTCGTGGACACGAAGGGCGTGCGGCCTGCGTTTTTCGATCGGCGTCTAGCGGCGATGACGCGGGCGATCTGGGCGCATCGTGTGATTGAGCGGTTGCGGGGCGAAGGCGGCTTACCGAAAAAGCGGGGCGGCGCGCCTGCTGCGAGGGCGGCTTGCGGAAAGAATGACGCGGGCGGCGCGGCGAACGCTGATACGCCGACAGAGCAGCGTCCAGACGACGGATGGACGCCATGGTCAAGCCATGGCGAGTCGGGTGTTGTTCGTGGTGGGGTTGGACGAGGTGACGGCGTTCGGATCGACATCCTTGGCGCTGACGAAGCCGCGTTGATCGGCCTACCAGACCTTTCGCGATATGCGCGAAATTTTAGCAACCCATCTCAGACTCGCCATAGCCCTGCGGCGAAGGCCGCCAACCAGAGAAATTCCGCGAATGCGGCCTTCGTAAGAGAAGGCGCGCCTTCGCGGCCGGGCCGTGGGGAGTCGGGTTTGGTGGGTGGTGGAGTTGAACGGACCGGCAGTGTTTGCGGCAACACACCCGGCGCCGACGAAGCTGCGTTGATCGACAGCATTAATGACGACGGGCGTGGGCTTGGCACGATGATAGACGCGCTGGCGGAGCCCAATCTGACAGCGGATGGTTTTGGCCCTAGTTGCCACTCTCCGACTCGCCAAGGCTTGACCATGGCGTCCATGGTTCAGCTAAGTGAAAACGCGGCAGACGAAACGCAATCGACAGAGCCGCGCTCAGATGATGGGTGGACCCCGTCGATTGAATTCAATCGACCGAGCCGTGGGGAGTCGGAGATTTTGGAAGCCGGTGTGGTTGAACGCGAGGCCGGCGTTCGCTTTGATATCCCCGACGTTGATGCGACTTCGCTTATCGATGCATCTGAGCTGTCGCGACATACGCAAATTTCTAGTAGCCCTCCTCCGACTCGCCATGGCTTGACCATGGCGTCCATGCGCGCGTTAGGAGAGAACTTGGCGGCCGCGGCGCAATTGATACAGCAACACCCGGTCTATAGATGGACCCCACGGTCGAGCCGTGGGGAGTCGGAGATTTTGGAAGCCGGTGTGGCTGAACGCGACGTCGGCGTTGGCAGCGACACATCCGATAATAACAAACCCGTTTTCGGGCCTGTCTTCGGGCGGCGGCGTTTCTTTTCGCCGCCGTAAGCGATGATGACCCTACCGCGTCAATGGTTTGTACTTGATCCGTTTCGGCACATCCGCGTCGGGGCCGAGGCGGCGTTTCTTGTCTTCCATATAATCCGAAAATCCGCCTTCGAACCATTCCACATGGCTGTCGCCTTCAAACGCAAGGATATGCGTCGCGATCCGGTCCAGGAACCAGCGATCGTGAGAGATGATCACCGCACAGCCCGCGAACACTTCCAGCGCGCTTTCCAGCTCGCGCAGCGTATCCACGTCGAGATCGTTCGTCGGCTCGTCGAGCAGCAGGAGGTTCGCGCCTTCGGTGAGCATTTTCGCGAGCTGCACGCGATTGCGTTCGCCGCCCGAGAGGCTGCCGACTTTCTTTTGCTGGTCGCCGCCCTTGAAGTTGAACCAGCCCACATAGGCGCGGGACGGCACTTCGCGTTTGCCAAGCTGAATAATATCGAGGCCGCCGGAAATCTCTTCCCAAACATTCTTATTGGGATCGAGGTCTTCGCGGGTCTGGTCCACATAGCCCATCTTCACCGTGTCGCCCACGCGCAACGCGCCGCTATCGGGCTCTTCTTTGTCGGTGAGCATTTTAAAGAGCGTTGTCTTACCGGCGCCGTTCGGGCCGATGACGCCGACAATGCCGCCCGGCGGCAGGTTGAAAGAGAGATCGTCGATAAGAAGCTTTTCGCCGAAGGCCTTTCGCAGATGATCCGCCTCGATAACCACATCGCCGAGACGCGGGCCCGGCGGGATCTGGATTTGCGCCGTGCCCACTTCCTCCTTGCCGGCCTGGGCCAGCAAGTCGTCATAGGCGTTGATCCGCGCCTTGGATTTGGCCTGACGCGCTTTTGGCGACTGGCTGATCCATTCAAGCTCGCGTCCAAGGGATTTTTGGCGATTGGCTTCTTCGCGCGCTTCTTGCGCCATGCGTTTGCTTTTCTGATCGAGCCAGGAGGAATAATTGCCCTCAAAGGGAATGCCGCGTCCGCGGTCCAACTCCAAAATCCATCCCGTCACATTGTCGAGAAAGTAGCGGTCGTGGGTGACGAGGACGACGGCGCCCGGAAACTCACGCAAGTAATTTTCAAGCCACGCGACCGATTCAGCGTCCAAATGGTTCGTCGGTTCGTCGAGCAACAACAGGTCGGGCTTGGAGAGCAAAAGCGCTGCGAGCGCCACCCGCCGCTTCTCACCGCCCGAGAGATTGTCCACCGGCCAGTCGCCCGGCGGGCAGCGCAGCGCGCCCATCGCCATTTCCACCTTGCTGTCGAGATCCCAGCCGTCCGCGGCGTCGATCTCTTCCTGCAGGGCCGACATTTTCTCCATCAGCTCGTCGGTGTAATTTTCCCCCAATTCCGCCGAGACGGCGTTGAAGGCGTCGATCTTTTCCTTGATCTCGCCAACCCCGGTCATGACATTTTCGAAAACCGTTTTGGACGTGTCGAGCTCCGGCTCCTGCGGCAGGTAGCCGACCTTGGCCCCGTCCGCCGCGTAGGCCTCCCCGTTAAACTCCTGGTCGACGCCGGCCATGATCCGCAAGAGCGTCGATTTCCCCGCACCGTTGACCCCGACAATCCCGATTTTGGCGTCGGGGAAAAACTGCAAGTGTATGTCTTCCAATACTTTTTTGCCGCCCGTGTAGGTCTTGGACAGGCCGTGCATGAAGTAGATATATTGGTATTTGGACATGGGAGGGCTTCGCCTTTTCGTTGTGCAGCCGTGACTTATCAGAGACAGCGGCGCGTCTTATCGCGCTCGCGTGATCGTTTCAACGGGCGGCGATGTTTTCGGCGGGCTCGGCGCACCCTATATAGAGAGCGACGCGGTCAGATTACGGGGCAATGCTTTATGGCGGGATATGTCGAACAAACGCTCGCATCCAATGAAGAGATCATCTATCGGGCGAACTTCAACTGGACCTACAGCTTCTTTCCGGTCCTTTGGTGCGTCATCGGACTTGCGCCGCTGATCCTTTATGCGCTCTTACAGTTTGCGTCCGGCGTCGACTTCGCAGAGTTGCGCGTTGGATGGGCCTTTGCGGCGGGCGCAGCGCTTGTCGGTTTGTTGATCTTGCTATTCCATCTGATCGTCTTGTGGACCACGGAAATCGTGGTGACGACCTATCGCTTCGTCTACAAGCGCGGCCTCATTGCGCGCAATACGCAAGAGGTGAGCCTCAACAAGATTGAAGAGATTACGCTCAATCAATCCATATGGGGACGTTTTTTCGGCTATGGCGAACTCGTCATGCGCGGCACCGGCGTCGGCGTCATCAAATTGCCGGCGGTCGACAATCCGATCCAGGTGCGCAGAATTATCGAGAACGCCCGTTCGAAATTGCGCGACGACGGCGGCTCAAAGTTCAAAGAGCAGGGTCAAATTAATGTGGACCCCGCCCTGCGCTAAACGCTTCGTTAGCCGTGCAGCCGCGGGCGATGCGTTGCGAGATAAGCCCGCGCCTGGCGCTGCGCTTCGGCGATTTCTTCCGCCGTCATTTCCAGCGCCAATTCCGCGCGATATGACCGCGCTTCGACATTGCCCTGCATCGCTGCGAGGTTGAACCATTTGTGCGCTGTTACGAGATCAAACTCAGTGTCATTACTCGCCACCGACGCTTCGAGCCCAAGACGATACATGTCTTCGTCCGACATGATGGCTTCCGCGCCCGCGACATCGGACGCTCTTACTGTTACTGACATTTCAAACCCTCTCCATCCTTGCATGGCGAACCGGCCATTTTTTCGACGCGACCAGTTTCGCTATGCAGAAGATTTAAGGTTATAGCCTAACATCACGTAAACGTGTGTTTAAGCATATTTTTACGCGTTGTTAGCGATTGGTTAAGCTTATAATTCACTCTTTATACGGCGCTTTCCCTATTGACTGCTCGAATTATCTGCGAATTCCGGCTTACAAAGCGCCCGTACAAGATCAGGGTCGTGATTGATTTGCGCAATCGACCAGTGCGTTTTTCGCCACCCCTTCTTGCGGGCAAAATGCCGCCACTCGCCCGTCACCATTCTCGTCGTTGACGGATCAAAACGCGCTAACAGCGCCTCAGACGGCGGCGGCGCCAAAGACGGCGACCAGATAAAATAGCAGGGCTCCGACAGGTTCCCGCCCGGCGGCGTGTACCCCGGCAAGTGCGATGAGAGGACACGCGCCTTCGGGAACAATCGCCTAAGATTTCCAGCCGTATGATCCGTATACCCGACAAGCGTCCCGTCCTTGAAGCCCACCTCTTTCAGTTCATCGGCCACGGCTTCATAAGGAATCCATTGCCGGCACGAGCTGCAAAATGGTTTACCGGGCGTCGCCGTCTGGACGAGGCGCACGCTGACAATTGCGAAAACCACAATAGCGATACTCGCCGCATAAAGCCCGACCTGTCGCGAAGAAGGCTCACTCTCCTTCAAAAGCAGGACCGCCCAGAAATAAGTAGGGAACAAAAATGCAATGAGATACCGCTCCTGTAAGGACGGAACACCGAGTGCGATAACGGCGAGAAAGACGCCCGCCGTCCCAACAAGCGAAGCATTTCGCAACAACCGTTCAAGCGGGCAGAGTTTGGAGCCCGAGGCCGGTCGTCGGAACAAAACGCCCGCAATAATGGCGAAGGGAAGAAAGAACGAGACGAACGCCCAGATCGCCGCCGGAACACCATGCGCCAGGCGAACAAGATATGCAGCCTCCTCCCCTTGCAATCGACCGATCGTATCGCTCGCCACCGCTGCATTTGTCGCTGCAAGCCAGATCACATGCGGGGTCATGACCAGGCCAGCCACGGTAATGGCGATCAAAATTTTTGGCGATAGAATAATGGAACGATATTCCCGTTCGATCATCATCGCAATTACGGCCGCCGCCACAGCGCCGACAAAGCTGTATTTCGCGATCATGCCGAGACCGATTGAAAACCCCAACACGGCATACTGCAAAATCATCGGCTCACGGACGAGACGCAAAAGCGCCCACCAGAATATCATGACCGTTGCAATAAGCGCGAGACTATGGGTGAACGCCTGATGGTAATTCCATCCAATCTGATAGAGCAGCACTAATCCGATTGCTCCAAGCGCCGCCCAACGCTGATCGCCAAACACCATACGCCCGATTAAAAACGCAAATATACCGGTGACGGTCATCAAGGCGTATTTGACCACGACAAAGCTGAATAGCGTCGGCCCGAACATGGTCTGCGTCAGCATTAGGAGCCATTCAAAGAGTGGCGGATTCTCGCGCAAATAGCCCGGCTGCCAGGATTGCGTGAGAACATTGAGCTTTACATCATCAAGCGCCAGCGTAGCGCCGGGGATGAGCGTCACGCAGCCATGGACAAGGCCATAAAATAGAAAAACAACAATAACGCCGCGCAGCGTCGCTGCGCGAGAAAGCCATGGCGGAAAGGCGGTTTTACTATCAGCCACAGCGATTGTGCGAAAAGCCGGCTTTAGGAAGCGTCGTCGGAGGGCGGCTCTTTTTTCTCAAGCCGTTCAAAGTCGTTCAATCCGCATGAGCCGACCGTGAAACCCTGTGTGTTATCAACCACGGTGACGATCTCGTTGCGGCACAACTGCGCGACATTCAGACGATATTGAAGCCGGTTGAAATTGCTGTCGGCGCCTGCGCATCGACCAGACACTTTGTTCACGTAGTAATCATTGCCTGCGCGGACGAGAAACGTCTTGTCATCAAGCGGCGTAATCGATGTAATCCTCCGCAAGCTGAGGCAACTCGTTCTCTCACCAGTAGCCTCAAACTCGGCTAACCGTTCGGCGGCTTTGTCGGCTTTCTCGTCAGACACCGTCGTGGCGCAAGCGCCCAATGAAAGCGTTCCGAATAAAACTGCACCGACGCTGAAATGTTTCATAACTGCTCTCCATACCAGCCCCTAGCCACGAAAATAATACGCGTTGCGCCCGTCACACTCCAAGCTTTTTCTTCAAAATCTCGTTCACAGCTTGGGGATTGGCTTTGCCGCCTGTCTTCTTCATGACCTGCCCGACAAACCATCCCATGGTTTTAGGCTTTTCTTTCACCTGCTCCACCTGTTTCGGGTTCGCCGCAATAATCTCGTCTACCACGGCCTCAATCGCGCTGGTATCCGTTACCTGTTTCAGACCTTTTTCTTCAACGATCTTCGCCGGATCATCGCCCGTCTCAAACATGATTTCAAAGACCTGTTTGGCGATCCGACCAGAGATTGTTTGATCTGCAATGAGATCAATCAGCGCGCCAAGTTGCGCAGCGCTAACCGGAGAATCGGATATATCCCGGTTCACTTTGTTCAAGGCGCCGAACAGTTCCGTCGTAACCCAGTTTGACGCCAACTTCCCGTCGCGCCCAGTTGCGACCGCTTCGAAAAACGCCGCCTTCTCCTTGTCCATAGCCAAAACGGAAGCGTCATAGCTCGACAATCCATACTCATCCATGAAGCGATGTTTCTTTGCGTCGGGGAGCTCCGGCAGGCCCGACCTGATTTCATCAACCCAGGCTTGCGACAATTCCAGCGGTAACAAATCCGGATCTGGAAAATAGCGATAATCATGCGCATCTTCTTTGGACCGCATCGTTCGCGTTTCGCCGGTCGCCACATTGAAGAGGCGCGTTTCCTGATCGATTTCACCGCCGCCCTCAAGAACTTCGATCTGACGGCGCGCTTCAAAGTCGATGACTTGCTTCACGTATCGGATGGAATTGACGTTCTTTGTTTCTGTTCGTGTGCCAAGCCCTTCCCCCGGACGGCGCACCGAAACGTTCACGTCAGCCCGCATAGACCCTTCTTCCATATTGCCGTCGCAAGTCCCCAGATAGCGCACGATGGTGCGCAATTTTGAAAAATACGCCGCGCCCTCTTCAGCGGAACGCATATCCGGCTTGGAAACAATCTCCATTAAGGCGACCCCCGAGCGATTCAAATCAACATGTGAATCTGAAGGAGAAATGTCATGGATTGATTTGCCAGCGTCCTGCTCGAGGTGCAGTCGCTCCACGCCGATCGTCCGCGTTTCGCCGTTATCAAGTTCGATCTCAATTTCGCCTTCTCCAACAATCGGATCTTTGTATTGCGAAATCTGATATCCTTGCGGTAGGTCCGGATAGAAGTAGTTCTTTCTGTCAAAACGCGACCACAAATTGATCTTGGCGTTCAGTCCGAGACCGGTCCGCACGGCCTGCTCGACACAGTATTTATTGATCACAGGCAACATGCCCGGCATCGCCGCGTCCACAAGCGACACGTTCTCGTTGGGGTCAGCGCCATAGGCCGCCGATGCGCCGGAAAAAAGTTTCGCTTTGGACGAGACCTGCGCATGGACCTCGAGCCCGACAACGACTTCCCAATCGCCTGTTTCGCCCTTCAAGAGATTTCGATGCTCGCTCATGCTCGTTCCTGTTCGCCAACAATCACGACGCGATAAAGCGCGATGCGGCGGCGCAAATCAAGAGGCGTTCAACAGGAAGATAAATGGAGCGGGTAGCGGGAATCGAACCCGCATATTCAGCTTGGAAGGCTGCTGCACTACCATTGTGCTATACCCGCATTCCGGCTTTTTAGATAGCAGTGTTTTGCGCCGATGCAAGGCCGTCTTCAATGCGTCACCTCACGGATAAGGCCTGCGACCGAGATCATGCGCCTCAAGGCTTGTGATGTAGAGATATCCGTCGCCCGGCGCCAAGGCGCCGGTAGTGACCGGATAAGCGCCGGCCGGGTCCTGCCATGTTTCAATGACTTCGCCACTTTCCGTGAATTGCATCACAAATCCATATGGCGCCGCCGCTGGTTTGAGCGCATCAGGCAATCGCCAAGCCACTGATCGCAAGAACGGCTTGTCCGCCAGCGCATCCACACTCGCGACGCGCGGCCCGGCGAGACCGAGAAAATAGGTCGCTTCGCCGCGCGCCGTCGCCGGTCCGCGATTTATGTTGTCAGGGAAACCAGGCAGATTTTCGAACACGATCTCAGTCTCGCCGCTGCGCGGTCCTTTCACGAATCGCCGCAACACGCGGTATTCGCCGGTTTCATTGATCAAGATGGATTGCCCGTCGCTCGCGATCGCAACGCCATTTGCAAAACTGAGCCCGTCCATCACGAGCGTCGTCGCATTAGTCTCAGGATTGTACGCGAGCACACGGCCTGTTCGGCCATGTTCGAATATTTCAAGGACGCTACCGTTCATCGTTGATCCCGACGCCTCCGCCCCAAATTTGGTCGATGCATCGGAAAAATAAATGACGCCTTCATCATCAATATCGAGGTCGTCCGCATACAAAATCGGCGCGCCCTCAAACGTATCAGTGAGAACAGATACCGAGCCATCAGGCGCGATCGATAACAAGCCTTTATGTGCATCAGCGACAATGAGATGGCCGTATTGGTCAAACTCCATACCGAGAGGAACACCGTCAGTATTGGCGAATTTCTCAATGAAATTCGTTTCTGAATCAATCTTAAGGATATCACCCGTCTGACTGCTGACAAAAAGCTTCCAGCTACTCCCTTCCTTGCGAGCTACGACATCCTCAGGACCATGAATGTCGCCAAGTGAGATCAACTCAAGATCGGCCAGACGCTGGTTGGCCTCGAAAGGCCCTACAAACCCTTGTGACGCTGGCGGTTCCCATTGCTGAGGATCAATCTCGATCGGCCACAAGAGAAGATAAGAGATCAATGCCGTTAACATGGCCAAGCCAGCAAGGAAAATCTGCTTCATCGGATACCCTTCGCCATTCTAACAGACTCGCGACAGCTAAAGTGATCGCGCAATCAACAGTTTCATAATTTCGTTCGTGCCGCCGTATATACGTTGCACGCGTGCGTCCGCGTACATCCGGCTGATTGGATATTCATCCATATAGCCGTACCCACCGAATAACTGGAGGCATTCGTCTATAATCTCATTTTCAAGATCGCTGATCAGCATCTTCGACATTGATGCGCGGGTCGCGTCCAGCTTTCCATCAATTAGAAGTTGGGTGCAATCGTCCACAAAAACACGCGCCATCGTCGCTTTCGCCTTACACTCGGCGAGAACAAATTGCGTATTTTGGAATTTGATAATCGGTCGCCCGAACGCTTCGCGCTCCTTCACATATTCAATGGTCAAATCAAGCGCACGCTCAATCGAAGCCATTCCTTGAACAGCGATTTGGTGTCGCTCCTGGGGTAATTGCTCCATAAGCTGGAAAAAGCCTTGACCCTCATCCGTGCCGAGAAGATTGGTTGTCGGAATCCGGACGTCGTCAAAGAATAATTCAGATGTATCTTGTGCTTTGTTTCCAAGCTTCTTGAGATTTCTGCCGCGCTTGAACCCGTCCGCTTCGTCGGTTTCAACAACCATCAGCGAGACGCCTCGGGCGCCTTCACCCGGATCTGTCTTACAAACAACAATAACGAAATTCGCTGTTTGGCCATTTGTGATGAAGGTTTTTTGTCCGTTTACGACATACTGGTTGCCGTCTTTCAATGCGGTCGTCTTGATCGACTGCAAATCTGACCCTGTACCAGGTTCCGTCATTGCAATCGCTGCGATTAGTTCGCCTGTCGCAAGTTTCGGGAGCCAACGCTCTTTTTGTTCCTGCGTGCCGTAATGCTCAATGTACGGCGCAACAATGCAATTGTGCAGGCCCATACCGAAGCCTTCTACGCCAGCGTATATTTGCTGCTCAATAAGAATTTGTTCATGCGCAAACGTACCGCCCGCGCCGCCGAACTCCTCAGGCATTGACGCACACAACAGACCAGCCTCGCCTGCCTTCTCCCACGCCCAGCGGTCCACGACGCCTTGCTCGCGCCACTTCTCCACGTGCGGATAAAGTTCGCGCTTGAAAAACTTTCCGACCTCTTCCTCGAAGAGAACGAGATCGTCTGTTTTCCATTTTGGTTGTTCGGTTTGAACAGCTAGCATTGCAACGCTCCACTATGAATGATGCGCGCAATGTGCCTGTTTGCTTTCAGGCTCGCAAACGGGAATCGCAGTTAATCGAAATTGCCGTTACGGAAGTAACAATCCGGGGAGATACGTGATTGCAAATGCTGAAACGATTGCAACGCCGGTCACAATCATCAATCCCTTCGCCACTTCAGACGCGCCCAACTGCCTCAGAATGCCGCTGATGAAAATCAGAAGCGCGCTTAGGCTTGCAAGCCCCAATGTGGCAGTGAGAGAAAGCATACCAGTTACCCTTACGTTGCCGAGCTTTCTACGCCCGGGTGTTTCTGTATCTGTTTGCTCCCCTTAGAGATGTTATATAGTTACAGAATGTGGCGAAAATGTGGCACGTTAAGAATTGGGCAATGTAATCTGGCTTAAAATAAGGCTTTCTGCGGGCGAAAGGTTAACGGGCTTGCACGGCTTCCTTGCGTTAATCGGCATCGCTGAGGCGCCTTATGAGGCTTGAGGTATCCCAACGGCCGCCGTCCATGGCTTGAATATCGGCGTAAAACTGATCGACGAGCGCCGCGACCGGGAGCCGGGATCCATTGTTCCGGGCTTCATTGAGGGCGATCCGCAGATCCTTGCGCATCCAGTCCACGGCGAAGCCGAAGTCAAATTCATCGGACGCCATCGTCTTCGCACGATTGTCCATTTGCCAGCTTTGCGCGGCGCCGCCGGAAATCGCTTCAAGAACGCGATCGATGTTCAGATCGGACCGTGCGGCGAAATGCACCCCTTCCGACAGCCCCTGCAAAAGCCCTGCGATGCAAATCTGATTGACCGCCTTGCATAATTGCCCGTGGCCGGCCGGCCCGATATGGACGATCCGCGATGCGTATGCCGCCATGATCGCGCGCACCTTCGCCAGGTCGCTGTCATCCCCGCCGCACATGATTGACAAAGCGCCGTTCTCGGCGCCGGCCTGTCCGCCGGATACGGGCGCATCGACAAAACCGATCCTGATCTCTTTCAGCTCGACATATAACCGCCGCGCCAGCGCGGGCGACGCTGTCGTATGATCGACAATCACCCCGCCTTTCGAAACCGCCCCGGCGATTTTTTCGACGATATCAGCGACATCAGGATCATCGCCGAGACATAAGAAAACAATTTCAGCGTCGGCGACGGCCTCTTGCGGCGTCGATTTCACATGACCGCCAAATTGGTTGGCCCATGCGCTCGCTTTGTCAGGGCTCCGGTTATAGACCGTAACCTCGTGACCTGCCGAAACCAGATGGCCGGCCATCGGACCGCCCATCACGCCCAATCCAAGAAATGCGACTTCCATCACTCCGCCTCCGGACCTTCCGCATAGTTGCTCGCGAAATATAAGAGCGGCGCGCCATTATGGGCGTCGAACTGCAATACCTCGCCGACCAGAATGACATGGTCGCCGGAGCGGTGCCGGTCCACGACGCGGCAGTCAAACGCGGCGAGCCGGTCTTTGAGAATTGGCGCGCCGGTGATCCAGACTTCGCGCTCATCAGCGTTGAGCGGCGTCGGCGCATGATCAGCGAACCGGTTTGACAGCCCCTCGCCGCTCGCTCTTAACACGCTCACGGCGTAGTTATCCGCGCTCATAAACGCCTCAAACGTCGATGCGCGCGTTTCCAGACACCAAAGCACAAGCGACGGATCAAGCGACACGGACGTGAACGAGTTCACCGTAATCGCCACCGGGTCTGCGCCCTCCGGCTTACAGGAAACGATGGTCACTCCGGTTGCGAAACGACCAAAGGCGTTCTTCAGGGGGCGGTATGGATCAGTCATTCAGTCTCATTTCAGGCAAATCAGGCATATGGGACTTCCCCCCTTAAATGGAACCCGCCCCATAACATATTGAAAAACTTATTGCTTGTACGCTTGTCAGCAATCATTGAAAATACGACACAATTGTCAAAATCGCTGGACGCAGAAAAGAAGCGCTAAAGATCGATGGAATTGGCCGCCGCAGCCCCCTGGCAGATGTGGATGACCCTCGCCATCATCGCGGCGGCGGTTCTTTTCTATGCGCTTGACCGGTTCTCGCTCGAACTCGTCTCGGCGGGCGCGTTGGTTGCGCTGTTGCTGCTTTTCAATTTTGCGCCGCTCCTGAACGAAGCGGGCGACGTGATGCTTCCCCTCCAGTCGCTGCTGGCGGGTTTCGCCAGTCCGGCGCTGTTTGCGATTATCGGCCTGTTGATCATCGGCCAGGGGATGTTTCAATCCGGCGCTCTTGAGCACCCGACCGAATACTTACTGCGCGCATACGACAGACGACCGAAACTCACCGTAACGATCGTGTTTCTTTTCGTTATGGTCGTCAGCGCGTTTTTGAACAACACGCCTGTGGTCGTCATGTTTATTCCGATCATGGCGGCCATGGCGGCGCAGAGTAAAATCCCCGCATCGCGATTGATGATGCCGCTCTCATTTCTCTCAATATTCGGCGGCATGACGACGGTGATTGGATCGTCGACAAACCTGCTGGCGGCCGAATCTTATCGCGCCACGGTGCCGGGAAGCGACATCGGTTTTTTCGAATTGACGCCGCTCGGCCTTGCTCTCGCAAGCGTCGGCATCGTCTATCTTTTTACGATCGGGCGCTATCTCTTGCCGCGACACGCGAACCCGGACGCCGAGCGCGAGGCTGAACGCGACGGCAAACAATTCATCGCCCAGATCGAGATCAATCGCGGACATCCGTTGATCGGCGAAGGCCCGGTGGCCGGGCTATTCCCACAACTGCCCGACATCACAGTGAGAATGGTCCAGCGCCGCGACCGCGCGATCTTACCGCCGTTTGATGAATTCAAGTTCGCCAGCGGCGATGTCGTCATCATTGCAGCGACGCGGTCGGCGCTCACAAGCCTTTTGAAATCGAACCCCGAAATTCTCGACGGCGTTATGGCCGAGACGGAATTGGACGACGAGGAAAACAACGCCCGTCCTCAACTGACAATGGTCGAAGCGGTGGTGGCGCCGGGCTCGCGCATGATCGGTCAGTCCATTTCGCAAATCGGTTTCCACTTCAAAACCCATTGCGTCATTCTCGGCATTGAACGGCGCAGCCGCATGATCCGCACGCGCATGAACACGATCAGGCTTGAGGCCGGCGATGTCCTCCTGATCCTCGGTGACATTGCGAACGTGCGCAATCTGAGGGCCGACCGCGATATCCTCATCCTCGAGCGTTCGATGCAAGGCTTGCCCGACCCGCGCAACGCGCGCATCGCTGCATTGATCTTCGCAGGCGTCGTCGGCGCGACCGCCTCCGGATATGTGCCTATCGCTGTGTCGGCGATCGTCGGGGCGACGCTCATGGTCGCGGCGGGCTGTTTAAACATCCGCCAGGCCGCACGCGCGATCGACCGGCGCATTTATCTTCTGATCGGCGCCAGCCTCGCGATGGGCGCAGCATTGCAGCAAACCGGCGGCGCTGAATTGATCGGCCACGGGCTCGCCGGCGCGGCCGGTCGTTTCGGGATCGTCGCGCTGATTTCCGGCTTTTTCATCTTATGCGCCGCTTTGACGAATGTTCTGTCGAACAATGCGACAGCCGTTCTGTTCACGCCAATTGCTGTGAGCGCCGCTCAACAGGCAGGCATCGATCCGCACGTGCTGGTGCTGACCGTCATATTCGGCGCCAATTGCTCGTTCGCGACGCCCGTCGCTTATCAAACGAATCTCCTTGTTATGACGCCGGGTCACTATAAATTCCGCGACTTCATTATCGTCGGCGGTCCTCTCATCATTGTTACCTGGATCGCCTATTCCATCATCGCGCCGATTTATTTCAGAATGATCGGCATGATATGACGGATTTAGGAACAAGCGTTGCCGCGGCGCTAATCGCCCGCTAAGATTCAAGTCTTAGGATCGCTTTATGAGTAATGAAGATATTTCGCGCCGCTTGGGTCTTGAAGGCGGCGAATTTTATATGACGGCCCCGGCTCCCTGTCCGTATATCGATGGGGAAATGGAGCGCAAAGTCTTCTCCTATCTTGGAGGCGCGGCGGCGCCGTCGATAAACTCGATGTTAACCAGACGCGGCTTTCGCCGTTCACAGAACATCATTTACCTCCCCGCGTGCGACACGTGCCAATCCTGCGTTCCAGTTCGCATTGTCGCGGAAGAATTTCGCGCCACGAAATCGCGCCGGCGTATCCTCGGACGAAACGCCGAAGTGATCCGCCGCCTCCGCAATCCGCGCGCCACGTCTGAGCAGTTCTCCGTATTGCGCGGCTATCTCGAAGAACGCCATGGCGACGGCGGCATGGCGGACATGACCGTTCTCGATTATGCGTCGATGGTCGAAGAAACCGCGGTCGACACAATTATCGTCGAATATTCGATCCGTGAAAATGGCGAAGAGCGATTGATCGCCTGCGCCCTCACCGATCGCCTCACTGACGGCTTGTCGATGGTGTACAGCTTTTTCGAACCGGACGAATCGGCGCGCAGCCTCGGTCAGTTTATGATTCTCGATCATGTGGCGCTGGCGCAGGAACTTTGCCTGCCTTATGTCTATCTCGGATATTGGGTGGCGGGCTCCAACAAAATGGAATACAAAAAAAGTTATCAGCCGCTCGAAAAACTTACTCATACAGGATGGGTTCGGATGGATCGCGAGACCTGACGGTCTCGCAAGAGCGGCGCAACAAATCGTGCGGCGCTCACATTGAACCCTGCTCCGCGCCACAAGAAGTGCTCGGGGCGGATGGACGACAAAAAACCCAAAAATGCGATTGCCCGGCGAAAATTTCTCGCGGGCGGCGCCATTGGCGCAGCGGGGCTCGCGGCGGGTTGCGATTGCGGCGACCATACCGCGGTAACCGAAGCTGCAAACGGCGCGACGGGCCGTCAGCGCACGCTGAAAATGGTGACCACGTGGCCCAAGGACTTTCCGGGTCTCGGGACGATGGCGGAACGCACCGCCCAATTCATCACCGAAATGAGCGGCGGCGCCATGCGCGTGACAATCTACGCCGCCAATGAACTTGTTCCCGCCTTTGAATCGTTCGACGCCGTCTCGAACGGCGCAGCGGACCTTTATCATGGTGCGGAATATTATTGGGTTGGGAAATCCAAAGCCTACTCGTTTTTCACCGCCGTCCCCTTCGGCATGACGGCGGCTGAAATCATGGCGTGGACAGAATTCGGCGGCGGCCAAGAGCTTTGGGATGAGCTTTCGGCGAAATTTAACATCAAACCATTCGCCGCCGGCAACACGGGCCACCAAATGGGCGGGTGGTTCAAAAGACCAATCAACTCGCTGGAAGATTTGCGCGGGCTTAAAATCCGGATGCCGGGCATGGGCGGCGAAGTGTTGCGCCGCATCGGCGCCTCGGCGGTCGCCCTTTCCGGCGGCGAAATCTATCAGGCGCTGCAATCGGGCGCGATCGACGGGACCGAATGGGTGGGCCCATGGAACGATCTCGCCTTCGGTTTCCACCGCGAGGCGAAATATTACTACTGGCCAGGCTTCCATGAGCCCGGCGCCCAGCTTGGCGTCGGCGTCAATCTCGACGTCTGGAATGATATGACGCTGGCGGAGCAATCGATCATTCGCGGCGCCTGCCATCAGGCGAACCACCTGGCGATCGCGGAATATATGCATTACAGCGGAACCGCGCTGACCCAGCTTATCGAAGAGCACGGCGTCGAATTGCGGCGCATGCCCGATGATGTTCTTGAAGCGCTTGCCGCGGCGTCGAAAGAGGTGCTCGCAGAATTCGAACAAAGCGACGACCTTTCGCGCCGAATTTATGAAAGCTATCGCGAATCGTTTCGCCGCTCGACCGAATGGAACCGCATTTCCGATGAAGCCTATATGGCCGCGCGCCGGCGGGTGTTTTCCCTCTAATGCTCTCGTCTGTCGGAAACCTGTTATTTTGGAGCGCCGCTCTTTTGCTGACGCCGTTGATGGCGTTACCCCTCGCCGCATTGCTTGGCGGCGGCGACCGCATGCGCAGCATTGTGATCTGGCTCGCCTTGTCGGTTGGCGCCGTCGCAGCCGGATTTGCGTTCTCGCATTTCGCCGTTGATCTGCCAGCCTTTGACTATTCATGGCGCCCTCTCGCATGGCTCGCCGGCGTAACGATGCTTGTGGGCGGTCTCGGGCTCGCAATGGAGCCGCGCTTCTTGTGCGATACTCTGTCGGCGGTTTTTCGTATGGTAACAGAGCGAACGGGACGCGCGATCACCTGGCTCGTCTTCGCCATGGCGCTCGTGCAATTCGCGGTGGTGATCCTGCGCTACGTCTTTGGGCTGAACTTTATCGCCATGCAGGAGAGCGTCACCTACATGCACGGCGCCGTCTTCCTGCTCGCCGCCGGATACGCGCTTTTGACCGACGATCATGTGCGCGTCGATATTTTTTATCGCGAGGTGCCGCCACGGCGCAAAGCGCTCGTGGATCTCATCGGCGTCTATCTGTTCCTCTTTCCATTTTGCCTCCTCATCCTCTGGACCGCCGCACCCTACGTGGCGCAGGCATGGTCCGTGCGCGAAGGCTCCACGGAACAATCCGGCATTCAGGGCGTCTTCCTCCTGAAAACGCTTATTCCCATGTTTGCGGTTCTCCTGGCGATGGCGGGCTTCGTCGTCGCCGCACGCGCTGCTCAAATGCTGAAAGCCGGACCGCCGGGGGAAGCAGCGTAGATGGAACACGCGATCGACGGATTTTGTTTTTGCGCGGCGGCCGGATGGCTCGACATCGCCATGGTGATCACCTTGTGCGTTGTTCTGCTGGCGGGATTTCCGGCCGCGTTCAGCCTCGCCGGGGTCGCGATTCTTTATGCAATCATCGCGCTCTCGTTCGGCGTCTTTGATCTCAGCTTCATCAAGCCCCTGCCCCAGCGCATCTTCGGCGCCGTCTCCAACACAACGCTGATCGCCGTGCCGATGTTCATCCTCATGGGCGTCATCCTTGAAAAGGCGAAAATCGCTGAGGAACTGCTTGATGAAATGGCGAAGCTGTTTGGCTCGCTGCCCGGCGGGCTTGGCATTTCGGTAACGATCGTCGGCGCGTTGCTCGCCGCCTCCACCGGCATTGTCGGCGCGACGGTCGTCACCATGGGGCTGCTCAGCCTGCCGACCATGCTTCGGCGCGGCTACGACCCTGCGTTCGCCAGCGGCGCAATTGCGGCGGCCGGCACGCTGGGTCAGATCATCCCGCCCTCGATTGTTCTCATTCTTCTCGGCGACGTTATTTCCAACGCCTATCAGAAAGCGCAACTGGAACAGGGCGTCTTCGCGCCGGAGACGATCTCCGTGGGCGATCTTTTCGCCGGCGCGTTGATCCCCGGGCTGATGCTCGTCGGCCTTTATCTTGTCTGGCAGATTATCGTCGCTGTCACGGCGCCGGCCAAGGCGCCGGCGATCCCCGCGGCTGAAATGGCCGCAAGCCGAAAAGAAGTCTGGAAAGCGGCCATGCGCACGCTGCCGCCGCCGCTTTTGTTGATTATTGCTGTCCTCGGATCGATCCTCGCCGGGGCTGCGACGCCCACAGAAGCAGCCAGCGTCGGCGCCATCGGCGCCTTGTTGATTGCAGGCGCGCGCATCGGCGGCGACGGAAGCCTGATCACGGGCCGCACGCCCGTCTTTCTGGCGGCGCTCGCGATTGTCGGGCTGATCGGCCTCACCTCGTTTCTCGATCTGAGGCTTGGCAGGGAGAGCATCAGCGCTCTCGAACAAGCTGGCATTGTCGCGGCCTTCGCCCTTTGTCTGATTGCGCCATGGGGCGTTTTTGTCAGCCTCTTGCGTCTCGCGCGCGAAAAGACGCTCGCCCCTATCGCGGATCAGACCGCGCGGGTCACGACCATGGTGTTTACGATCCTGATCGGCGCGGCGCTTTTCTCCCTCGTCTTTCGTGGCCTTGGCGGCGATGAAACCGTGCGCCATGCGCTTGAGGCGACGCCCGGCGGGCGCGCCGGCGCGGTGATCACCGTCATGCTGGTCATGTTCGTTCTTGGCTTTTTTCTGGACTTCATCGAGATCACGCTGGTGGTCGTTCCGCTCGTCGGACCGCCGCTCCTCGCTATGGGCGTCGATCCGGTGTGGCTCGGCATCATGATGGCGATTAATCTGCAGACGTCGTTCCTGACGCCGCCCTTCGGCTTTGCGCTCTTCTATCTGCGCGGCGTCGCGCCCACGGCGGTGCGCACGGGCGACATTTATCGCGGCGCGTTGCCGTTTATCGCCATCCAGATTCTGGCGCTGGCGCTGCTCGCGCTTTTCCCCGGGCTCGCCACATGGCTCCCGAGCGTCCTCTACCGCTGATTTCAATTCCTCTTTCATGGCGCCCATCTTACGGGACGCGAAAAGGGGGGAAGATAAGTTTCCCACAAATTGTACAGTATCTCATCGAAACCCTTGCTGTCTCTGGGGTTTCGCCCGCGCCGAATTCTGGTTAACGCGCCTCGCCGCCGATTATTTTTTCATTTTTTTACGGGTAGTCGCAATCGCCATTCGCCCGAGGCGCTTTTTCCATGCGACACTCAAGGCGCAACCGACAGGAGGAACGCTATGAGTTACGTTGACGGTTTTGTTATCGCAGTGCCAACGGCGAATAAGCAGAAGTTCATCGACCATGCTGAATTCATCGATCCGGTCTTCAAGGAATATGGCGCCTTGCGCATTGTGGAATGTTGGGGCGACGACGTGCCGGATGGCGAAGTGACGGACTTCCGAAAATCGGTTCAGGCGAAAGACGATGAAAGCGTCGTCTTTTCATGGATTGAATGGCCGGATAAGGCGACGCGCGACGCCGGCATGAAAAAGATGATGGACGACCCGCGCATGGACCCGAAGGACGCGCCCATGCCCTTTGACGGCAAACGGATGATTTATGGCGGCTTTGCGCGCGTTGTCGAACTCTAAAAAACGGCGCGTCTGTGACGCGCCGTTTTCAGTCTCGTATCAGTCCACGTCAGCAGCCGTTAGGGACGGAAAAGCTCTCGCGCAGGGTGATGCGCCCGCCCGAAACGGTCATTTGCGCACCGGTCCCCATGCCCTTTCTGGCGAAGGCGCGCCAGACAAAACAATCCCGGCTTGCGGGCGCGGCCTGCAACAACCCATTGCGCATCTGGATGTAAGTGGGCTGCGGCGGCGTGAAGCGGTAACCGCGCACCACATCGCCAATGATCGTGTTGCGGTTCCGGATGCCGGCGTTGCGATAAAGCCGGCGCATTTCCCAGAGCGCCGCCGCATAGATTTCGCCATTGCGATGAACGCCCCGGCTCGGATTGAAATCGCCCAGCGTGTCGCGATGCTGGCTATACCGGCTCGACCGGATGCCGTTCGACCGGTTGACGGAGTATTCGCCGACGCGGTCATTATTCGTATAAAGAATGGCCAGCACATCGGAATTGCCCTCGCCGAGCGCGCCTGCAATGCTGCCCGACATGTTGCCGACCATGCGCCATGTGACGCCGTGACCATATTCATGCCAGATAATATCCGCATCGAGATCGCCATCACGATTGGGATTGGTTAGATTCCACAAGAACATCTGCATGCGCGGGCTGCCGCTGGAGGGCGTTGCAAAATTGGCGTTGTTGAAACCGGCGCCGTCCTGCGCTTCGGCGAGAACAGGGTCGACGCCTTCAAAATTGCCGTCATTGTCGCCGAAGCCGCGGGCCTCAAGGTAGTCGTGAATGCGATTGTTCCAGTAGAATAGGTTCTGGATCGCCGCCCGCCTGTTTTGCGTCGTCGTCGGCGACTGGGAGAGGTTTGCGCTGACGGTGAACGTTTCGTTTGAAATCACCGACCCGAGGCCGTCCGGGCTGTTGTTGGCGTCGCGGTCAAGATACGCGACCGCGTTCGGCCCCTGCATGCCAAATTGGAATTGCGTGCCGCTGGTCCAGCGATTCGGCGTGTTCGCCGTTCGGGAGCCGCTCGCGTCAGGGTGGGTCGGGTAATAGCGGATAACATCCGCGTTCGTGCGCAATTCACTGGAGACGATCACGCCGTCGCCGTCCACAAGCGTTTCGTAAAGCGTATTGTCTTTATCCGCCCAAGTTTCGACGAGGTAGCCCTGCTCCAGCGCCCGGCCGCGCTGGAAATAAACCCGCTCGACGCTCGGGGCCCGGAAAAAGAAGTCGTCCTCGCCAAAGGTCGTGATCGCCCCTTCTGCATCGGCGCTCTTTGGCGCGCGAACGCCCGGGTGATGTTTGGCGAGCGCCGCTTGCAGCGCCTCGGACGGCGACGTGTCCGGCTCCGGACCTCGCAACAGGATGGTGGAGGACAAATTATCAGCCGCAAACAGTAACTCGCCCGCGTCAGACAGGACCGCCTTTGCGTAAGCGCCGTAAACTCTTAGGCCGTCCAGCCTCTGTTCGAAGCGAGAGGATATTTCGCCCGTGTCGGCGTCAATGGCCGTTTCCGTCTCTACAAGGGAGTTCGCGACGCCGGGAGCGTTCAACCGCGCAGCCAAGCGATTGGTGATGGCGTCGCGCGGCGTCGCGCCGAACACCCTGCCACTGACGCCCGCCCGGTCCGCGCGGAACGTTTCGGCGCCGTCAAACGAAATCAGTTGGCGGTCCTCGGCGGGGACCGCCAATTCGATCGTGCGCCCTTGTGGCCCGGGAGCCCCAAGCGTCTGGGCCGAAACCGGTGAGCCGGCGATGGTGGAAATTGACGCAATACTAGCCGTTAACGCCGCGATGCTCGCGGCGCTCGCAATAGACTTTCTGTTCATGTGAGCCTCTGTTTTTGGCCTGACTTGTGTCTAGTTTGATTGACTTACGCAACGTCAACCACGGTAGACACATTTAAAAAGATGTCTAATCACAATATTTCAGGTTTACAAAAATTCAGGTTTGAAATTTTGGCGCCCACGCGATCTGATTGTCAGGAAACAATCAGCATAGTTATTATCTCAAACGTCGCCGCCGGCGAATTCGACCAAGGCAGCGATTCTTTTTTTGATCGGCGGGTGAGTCGTGAAAACGCCGGCGAACTTGTGGGTGTTCTCCACCATCATCTGTTGCACGTCTGCGGGCGCGTCCACATCACTGTTCCCAGATATTTTCTGCAGCGCAGAAATCATGGCGTCCGGGTCCTTGGTCAGCTCAACGGCGCCCGCGTCCGCGAGATATTCGCGCTTCTGAGATAGCGCGAACCGGATCGTGATCGCCAGGAAATAGGCCAGCGCAATCAGCGCCACGGCGATAATGATCAGGACGCCCCCGCCGCGGCTGTCGCCGTTTCGCGACCGGGTGTGTCCGCCGACGCGCACGCCCGTGCGGAACATGTTGCGGAAGAGGATTTCAAAGAAGAATGAGAAAATCCCCACAAAGATCACCGCAACGATCAGCAGGCGTACGTCGCGGTTCATGATATGGGTCAGCTCATGGGCGATTACCGCTTCGAGCTCGTCGTCGTCCAGCGTGCGGATAAGCCCGCTTGTGAGGGTGATCGTGTAACTGCCTCTGTCCACGCCGCTCGCGAACGCATTGAGCGCGCTCGTATTGATAACATTCAGCTTGGGCATCGGCACGCCGCGCGAGATGCAGAGATTTTCGAGCATGTTGTAGAGATCAGGCGCGTCCTTGCGCGAGAGGCTTCGCGCCCCGACCGCAAGCTTCACCATCTGCTGATTAAACGCCCACGCGATCGCAAACCAGACAAACGCCGCCAGAAACGCGAACGGCCATGCGCCCGCCATCACATCGAGCGCGGCGACCAGGCCCTCTTCCAGTGTATAAATCTGATAGGTCAGCCCCACATACCCGACGGAAAGGCCATACATCAAAACGAGCAGCAACACCGGAAAGCCGGCGAGCAACAGCAACGATTTCAGATTATTGTTCCAGATATGGGACTGGAGGCCGAACGCGCCCATTATGCAGTCTCGCCAATAAAAGCGAATTGCGCGAGCGCCTCGGTGTGGATCAACGTCGTATCGAACGCGGGCAAGTCCACATGACGCTGCTCAAGAAGCATACCGATTTCGGTGCATCCGAAAATAACGCTGTCGGCGCCATACGCCTTGTTCCGCTCAATCACATCCACATAGTCCTGGCGCGACTTATCTGAAACAACGCCCTCCACCAGTTCATCGAAAATGATCCGATTGATCACCGCGCGGTCATCGGCATCGGGAACAAGCGTTTCCACACCGTAGCGATCGCGCAAGGTCGGCCGATAGAAATCACCCTCCATAACGACCGGGGTGCCGAGCAGAAGCGGCCTCACGGCGCCTCGCGCCCGCAGCGCGTCGCGCAGCGTCTCCAGAAGAAAAATCACCGGCACGTCCACAGCGGCGGCGAGATCGTCAGCCGCCATGTTGGTCGTATTGGATGATATCGCCAGAACGTCCGCTCCCGCCGCCTGCAATCCGCGCCCGGCCGCCACCACAGCGGATTTAAATCCGGTCCAGTCGCCAGCCTTGTAATAGGCGTACATCCGGCCGTAGTTCAACGAGTGAATGATAATGTCCGCTGACGTCTCGCCGCCATAGACGCGGCGGGCGGCGGCGTTCAGTAGACGGTAGTAGACGACCGTGCTCTCCGGGCTGACGCCGCCGATGAGGCCTATGCGCTTCATGCTCACGCCCCGATCCTGTCGCTTGACCGGCCGTTAAAACGCCACCTCCGGCGCCGCCTCCAATGTGGGGCGGCTGGCTTCCGGAATCTCGAAGAAATCGCGTTTCGAGAAACTACCGAGCGGCGCAATGAAGTTGCCGGGAATTTGCTGGATGATTGTATTGAATTCCTGGACCGCATTATTGAAGAAGCGGCGCGCCGCAGCAATCTTGTTCTCAACGTCTGACAATTCGCGCTGGAGCTCCAGAAAATTGGTGTTGGCCTTGAGGTCCGGATAAGCCTCGGCGAGCGCAAATAGTTTCCCCAGCGCTGCGCCGAGAACGCCTTCCGCTTGCCCCTGCGCGGCCGGTCCCTGAGCGGCGACGGCGCTGTTGCGCGCTGTAATGACCGCGTCAAGCGTTTCCTTTTCGTGACTGGCGTAGCCTTTGACGGTTTCAACAAGGTTCGGGATGAGATCGTGGCGTTGCTTTAATTGTACATCGACATCGGCGAAGGCTTGGTCAGCACGCTGATTGAGCGCAACGATGCGGTTGTAGATATTGATCACAAAGAATATCAGGAGGGCGACAATCCCTACGAATATCCAAAATCCCGACATGGAAACCTCCCGTCTCAGCGCCGCCCGATCGGACGCCATGCGTCTGCCGCGCGGCGACAGCCGCCGCGCCCCTCGTTACATATGTAGGGAGCGTCGGGACGCGCCGCAAGGCGAATGGCTTGGGGCGCCTGGCCGGAAGCGATTGTCTACGCTGAATAATCACGGCAAGGACGCCGCGATTCGAGGGTGACGCTTCCCTCAGTTCGGATTATGGTCAATGAAAGACTAAGGGAAAAAGCGGGAGCACCCAATGAAATACTTTGGCAAAGCCATTCTCGTCGCCGGCGTTCTGGCCCTATCTGGTTGCGCCTCGGCGTATTATGGAACGCTGGAGCAATTCGGCTTTGAAAAACGCGACATCCTCGTTGATCGCGTGAAGGCGGCGCGCGGTGAACAGGCTCAGGCGCAGGAGACCTTTGCGAGTGCGCTCGACGAGTTTCGCGCCCTCGTTGAGGTCGACGGCGGCGAGCTAGAAAAGCAATATGACAAGATGAACGCGTCTTACACGCGCGCCCAAAAACAGGCGGCCGAGGTCAACAGCCGGATAAAATCCGTGGACGATGTGGGCAAACGCCTCTTCCGCGAATGGGAAAAAGAGCTGAACCTTTACGAAAGCCCTGACCTGCGCCGGCGCAGCGCCGAGCAACTCGCCGCGACACAGGCTGATTACACCCAACTCCTCGCCGCAATGAACAAAGCCGCAGACAAAATGGATCCCGTTCTTGAGCTTTACGAGGATCAAGTTCTGTTTCTCAAACACAATTTAAATGCGCGCGCGATCTCTTCGTTGGAGCTTGAAAAAATCAAAATCGAAGAGCGCGTCGGAGCGCTGATCGATGAGATGAACACCGCCATTGCCGAAGCTGACGCCTTTATTGCGTCCATGGGATAACCACCTGACGGCGCCGGAGGCCGCATATGATCGACGCATCGCAAATTCTCGAAGACCTTCAGCGTCAGGCCCGCGCCGCCCTCGACGAATTCGATGTGGATCAAAAGCTCGACGACGCCAAAGACGCCGCCGGCAAGGTGCGCCAACGGTTAGAAGCGGACCCGGACGCGCGCAAAGCGGCGGCCGGCGCTGGCGGGCTCTTATTGCTCGGCTTGCTAGGCACCAACGGCGGGCGGCGTCTCATGGGCGACGTGGCGAAGACCGGTGTGGTCGCGGCGCTCGGCGCGCTTGCGTACAAAGCCTGGAATGAACGGCGCGGCCCTCAAGAAGGGGAACGGTCAAGGGGAGAAACGCCGCCCGAATTCGTCATTGACGCGGACGCCGACCCGGACTTCGCCCTGGCGCTCATTCGCGCCATGATCGCCGGGGCCTACGCTGACGGCGCCTTAAGCGACAGGGAAGAAACGATTATCCGCAAAGTCGTCGATGAGGGCGGCTTTGACAATGACGCGGTTCAGGGCCTTCTTGTTCACGACTATTCGCTTCAGGACGATATTGACGCGCTCGCGGCCATGGCGTCGACGCCGAACAGAGCGGCGCAACTTTACGCGGCCGCGGCGCTCACCGCTGATCGCACGCAGGCCAAGAGCAAAGACTTACTCGATAATCTCGCCAAACGGCTCGGCGTCGATCCGGCCTATGCGGCGGCGCTTGACGCTCAATAGATCGCACCGTCAATCCATCATTCTTTTGACGAGTACGCTGCGGCAATAGGCGAGCCGTTCGCGCGCAAGGCTCAAATCCGTCTTCGCCTTTGACAGCTCCATCATCGCCACTTCGATGTCAGAGCCCCGGATCCACCGATTGAGAATATCGAGATCGCCAAGATTGTCCGATTCAATACATGAATGATCGCCTTCAAAAATCCGAAAGCGGTGATTGCAGAATTTTCCTTCGACCGCTTCGTCACAATTACAAGAGGCGGAAAGGTTTGCGGTGTTTAACGGATCGCGTTCGATCCTGACCTCATAGGACTGATCATTATCGCCAATGACGGTGAATATGAGCTTTTCGGCCATTCAACTACCCTCCCCCTATTATTCCGGTTTGCGGAACCGGAGCATGTATGACGCTGTCAAATTCGGAACGCCGACCTCTTCCTCAAGCATGAAGCCGATGGATTCGACTTCTTCGATGAGCGCCGTTTTCCCCACGCGCACATGTTCGTTGTTTTCATTACGCGGCTCTCCCTCGACGATATCAAAATCGATAATAAAGAGCTCGCCGCCCAGCGTGAGCGACTGAAACACTGACGTCATCAACGCTTGCGGGTCCTCAAAATAATTGTACGTATCAGAAATGAAGACGACATCGACGGCCTCGCCAGGCAACGTAATCGAGTTATCGCGGCCGAGCACCGACGTTACATTCGTGAAGTCAAGGTCCGCCGTGCGCTGATTGATCAGCTTCAAAAAGCGCGGCTCGATATCGACCGCGAATACAGTTCCCGATTGGCCGACGGATTCTGCAAACAGCACCGTGTATAGGCCCGTCCCGGCGCCGATATCGGCGATGCGATCGCCCTGTTCAAGCTGTAGCGCCGATACAACATCATTGCGCGCAGAATAGAGCTCGCGGCTGCCGAGCTCCATCGTCTCCAGCCACAACTCCACATTGGAATCGGTCTCTTCGCCATAGCTCTGAGGCGGCAGCGCTTCCGCAATATCGTCTTCGGCGCGTTGACCGCACCCGACCGCCGCTACACAAATAAGAGCAAAAAAAGCAAGCGCTCTCAACGCAAACCCTGTCATCATCCACGACGCCCATTCATCAGCCCGGTCTGGTTGTAACCCGTCTCGGGGCGAAAAGGCCAGCGCTGCGTACGCCCCGCGAGGGTTAGCGTTCAGCGGATATCGAAGACCTCGCGCGCCGCCTTCTCGGCATAATTCTCCAACGACAGATCAAGCCCCACCAACGCGCCAAGCGCCGCGAGATCCGGGCCGATCTTCTCATTGAGATAGGCGTATTCTTCATCGCTCACGACGGGCCGTTCCGGCGGCCGGAGCCTTCGCGCCATCTTCTGGCGGAGCCCCTGCGGAACGAGCGCGCGCCGCACCGCCTGCATGCCGGGATTGTCCATTACAAAATCATAAAACGGAAAGCGCTTCACGCGTTCAGCCGTGACGTTTTGCGGCGGCAGATCATCGACCCAGACCGCGCCATCGAGACCCAGAAAATCGGTCAAGCGCGCATAGTTTTCATGGGGCGCATGCTTAATTCCCTCCTGCGTCATGATCAAAAAGCGCGCGCGCGGAAAATGCGCGAACCACCGTTCAAGCTGCGAATGGTAAAGACTGTACTGCCAGAGCTCCGGATGCTGAGGGATCGCTTCACTAAACGGGACTGTAATCTCCCGCATCGTCCAGGAATGAAGATAGTGAGACACGAGCCGGTCGATCGGATGACGAATAATGTAGACGAACTTCGCCCCGGGTGTCGCCTCTTTCAGGCGCTCCGGCGCCATTGGCAGCGTCGGCCATTTCGTATAATGGGTGCTTGCCTCTCCGCACAGTTGCGCCTCGCCAGCTTTAGAAAATAGCGCGCCGTACCACTCCATGCCGTTCGCGAAAATATCGTCATCGCTAAAAAAATTCGGCTCCTTGGGATCGCTCATGAAGACGCGATCGTCTTGCACGAGTTGTTGCTGGACCATGCTCGTGGCGCATTTCATGGCGCCGATGATATAGAAGTCAGGTAGTCGCATGCGGGTCCTGCTGAGCATGGTATTGCGTGATCCAGATATCCGACGCGGTCCGGTCACAGACCTTCGAAGGCTGTTTGAAAAATAATCGCTTTGAATGGGCTAGAACACGGCCCGCGTACCACAACAAATTCGCTGCAACGTATCCCGCAACCCCATAATGCTTGCGATAGTAACGGGCGCGAGACGCGTAATAGTAGGCGGGCAACCGCTTGTTCTCGGCGGCGCGGCTTTTCACCGGCGAAGAGCCTCCGCGCAAATGAACGATGCGGGCGTCAGGCGCAAGCGCGATCGACCACCCGTTTTCCTGCGCGGTGCGACAGTAATCGGAGTCTTCGAAATAGAGGAAGTAGCCGTCATCCATCAGGCCAATTTGATCAATCATCTCCTTGCGGAGCATAACGCAGGCGAACGACACCCAGCCCGGTGATACCTCCCTGTCGGTCGAAATCGGAATATCAGACTTCACAAAGGCGCGGCGCACAATATCGAGACCGCTTGCATTGATCAATTCCGAGAGCGGCGTGAAATGCCGGAACCGGCTGATCTGGACGGCGCCGTCTTCGCCTGTGAGCGTCGGCGCAATCAGACCGGCCCGCGGATTTTCCTCCGCGACCGACAACATGTGCGCGAAGGCGCCCTCGCCCGCAAGCGTGTCGCTATTTAACAGGACGTAATAATGCGCATCGACAGCGCGCAGGCCAATATTGTTGCCGCCGGAAAACCCCGTATTTGTCGGCGAAAACTCCAGAAGAATTCTATCTTTCTCCGCGTGCTTGTCCCGCCAATCTGTAAGCGCCTCAATTGATCCGTCGTCAGAAAAGTTGTCGACAATGACCAGAATACCGTCGATCCCGCGCATGGCTGCAAGCGCCAGATCCGCCGACCGGCAAGTCATGTCGGCGGTTTTGTAGTTGAGGATGATGGTGGCGAGCGTTTTCATCGACGGTGCATTATGAGGATTGTCAGCCTATTTATACTCGATGATCTTGTAGTCATCGTTAAGGAGCCTGCGCCGCCAATAGGTCATCATGCCCAGGAAATTCGGTGTCTTCGATAGCACGAGAAATCGGCCATAGGCGCTGGCGTTTTCCGGCGACACGCCGCCGGCGATCAGCCCGCGCCGTGATTTCAGGTATGACAGGCCATAAAGCGCGACAAACGGGAGAAGAAGCCACGGCTGAATGAGAACAGCGATGATCGCCAGCGCCGGGATTACAGCGCCCCAGAGGATGACGCGGCGGCGTTCCTGGCGGAAATAGTCAGGGTGCATCGCGCCCACTTGAGCGAAGCCGTGACCGGCGCGCCGGGCGCGCGCCCACCATTCGCTGAACCGCGTCATGGCGGCGTCGTGAAGGGTCATCTCTTCGGGAAGACGGCGGATCGCGTATCCGGCCTTGCGCACACGAATGCAAAACTCGTCATCTTCAGCGGCGATCACGATCGGGTTAAATCCGCCCGCTTCCTCGTAGGCCGCAACGCGCACAAGCATGTCGCCGCCGCACGCCGCAATGTCGCCGGCGGGACCGCGCCATTCCACATTGCACATCATATTGTAAACAGTGGCGTCCGGAAATCTCTCGCTGCGCCAACCGGTGACAACGCCTAAATTGTCATCGCGCATGATTTCGGCCAACGCGTTCTCGGGCCACCCTTCGACGATTTCACAATCACCGTCGATAAAATGCACAAAATCCGTATCCGGCCATTTCTCCTGCAAGCGTTCAAACCCCGCATGACGCGCCCGCGCCGCCGTAAACGGAATCGACATGTCGAGTTCGACAACCTCGACATTGCGCTCGCGCGCGAACGGCACGGAGCCGTCAGAGGATCCGCTATCAACATAAACCACGCGATCGGTCACCTGCGTGACCGACAGCAAGCAGCGCTTCAACCGCTCGCCCTCATTACGGCCGATCGCGACAAAACCGATATTTTTGCTGGGCTCGCCCATGAATAATTGTCCCGCCATGCGCGATCGTGAATGCGCGCGCAATCCCTTTACGCCAACGCAATGAGAATGCCAGCTTAACGCCGAAAATCAGTTAATGAGGCGCTTAATCCGGCGCGCAACAGCGCTCTGTGGTTTAACGAAGAGCGCATCATATTGCCAGTGCGGTTCCGGCGACGATGATGGAATTAAAGCAGGCCATCTGACGAATCGGTTAGACTTTTCGACAATTTGGTAGCCGGCGAATCCATTATCGGAAAGCATGGTATAGATCCCGGAAACACTATCGCCCACACGACGTAGAAACTTATCAGTCAGCTCAATGACCAGCGCGATTTCCGAACGCGTAAGGACGCTCTGCAGTCCATCGAGCGCCTTTTTCTCAAAGCCTTCAACGTCGATTTTCAAAACAACCGGCCGCGCCGGGTCTACTTCCCGCAAGAGGTCATCGCCTTTTTGAACCCTAACGTTCCGGCTCGCGCCAGGCGCGCCCGTCAGCGTGCCGCCGCCTGGATGGCGCCCTTGGACAGCCAATGCGGCGGTCCCCGCGCGTTCGCCGAGCGCAGCTTCCACGACCCATACGCGTTCTTCAAGACTGTTCAGGCCCACGTGATGACGCAAGCGATCACAAACATCCGGGTTCGGCTCAATCGAAACAACGCGCCCAGAGGGTCCGATTCGCGCCGCGCCGATCATTGTCATTACGCCGATATTCGCGCCCACATCCACAAAAGTATCACCGCGCCGCAGCAGGTTCGAAAGCACTTGCTCCACTTCGTTCTGGTAGAGAACACCGCTGAAGTAATAGCGACGTTCCATCCAGTCCTGGAGATCGAACGTCATCAGATAAGGGTGGGGACGACATTTAACAGGCGGTTGCACCCCCGCTGGCCAGCGCAAGTCGATCGCATCATCTTCAGAAAATCCGCCGCCGCCAATATTCGCGTAGAGCCGTTCCCACCACCATCTCGTTTTCACAAGTCGCCAAGGCATACGCCGCATTTGAGCAGCAAGCGATCGGATTTGTTGGGGCCTAATGCGCAATAGCAAACAACCGAGAGTAAAGAATCGGGTGGGCGGACCATAAACGCCACTAGCCGCTGAGCGAGAGATAAAGTTTCGTAGGAATAGCGAACGCCGGATGACGCATTCGAAATGCGCGCAAAGTCAGACACGCACGAAAAATTTCTAATTTTTGAGTTATCGACAATGTGTTGGAAGGGTTTCATTAATCCGCTTGGCAGGCCTGGCGACGACTTACTCTCCCACGCCTTAAGACGTAGTACCATCAGCGCTGGGGACTTTAACGACCGAGTTCGGGATGGGATCGGGTGGAGGCTCCCCGCTATAATCACCGGGCCGGCGAAGCGGACTAAAATGCGATCCTTCGTGACGCCGCTTACGCGGCTCCTCAGGAAGAGGATGGAAGGATGAAGCAAACGCTTCAGAGTCAATTATTTAACGCTCAGTACGGGAACGGATGAACCGTTCGCCGCGCACGAACTCGCCCATGCTAGCGATAGCATGAGGACGATCAAGCCAATCGAACAATTAGTATCAGTTAGCTTCACACATTACTGCGCTTCCACACCTGACCTATCAACGTGGTGGTCTTCCACGGTTCTCAAGGGAATACTTGTTTCGAGGCTGGTTTCCCGCTTAGATGCTTTCAGCGGTTATCCATTCAATACATAGCTACCCAGCTGCGCCATTGGCATGACGACTGGTCCACCAGAGGTATGTCCATCCCGGTCCTCTCGTACTAAGGACAGCTCCTCTCAATATTCCTACACCCACGGCAGATAGGGACCGAACTGTCTCACGACGTTCTAAACCCAGCTCACGTACCGCTTTAATTGGCGAACAGCCAAACCCTTGGGACCTGCTCCAGCCCCAGGATGCGATGAGCCGACATCGAGGTGCCAAACAATGCCGTCGATATGGACTCTTGGGCATCATCAGCCTGTTATCCCCGGCGTACCTTTTATCCGTTGAGCGATGGCCCTTCCACGCGGGACCACCGGATCACTATGGCCGACTTTCGTCTCTGCTCGACTTGTCAGTCTCGCAGTCTAGCGGGCTTATGCCATTGCACTCGACGACCGATTTCCGACCGGTCTGAGCCCACCTATCGCGCGCCTCCGTTACCATTTGGGAGGCGACCGCCCCAGTCAAACTACCCACCATGCAGGGTCCCGGAACCGGATAACGGTCCGCGGTTAGACATCAGCGACAACAAGGGCGGTATTTCACCAGTGGCTCCATCCGAGCTGGCGCCCGAACTTCAAAGCCTCCCGCCTATCCTACACATGTTGACGCTAATGCCACTGCAAAGTTGTAGTAAAGGTGCACGGGGTCTTTCCGTCTAACTGCGGGTACCCCGCATCTTCACGGGGAATTCAGTTTCGCTGAGTCTGCATTGGAGACAGTGGGGAAATCGTTACGCCATTCGTGCAGGTCGGAACTTACCCGACAAGGAATTTCGCTACCTTAGGACCGTTATAGTTACGGCCGCCGTTTACCGGGGCTTCAATTCGACGCTCTCACATCTCCTTTTAACCTTCCGGCACCGGGCAGGCGTCAGACCCTATACGTCGTCTTACGACTTCGCAGAGCCCTGTGTTTTTAGTAAACAGTCGTTACCCCCTGGCTTGTGCCCCCGCCTAAAAGTTGCCTTCTAAACGGGCTCCCTTCTCGCGAACTTACGGGAGTATTTTGCAGAGTTCCTTCAATGCAGTTCTCTCAAGCGCCTTGGTATGCTCTACCAGTCCACCTGTGTCGGTTTAGG
>CAWUIM010000019.1:0-51054 GCA_963922595.1 uncultured Parvularculaceae bacterium | reverse complement strand
CGCCTGCGCCCGGCGCCAGCTTCGACGGCGGCGCGTAGCGGTCTAATCGGCGATCGGCTTTGCGCCTTGAGCCGCTATGAACGGCTCGGTATACCCAAAGGCTCGCAAGCAATCGCAAAAAGGCCGCCGCCCATGACGACACCGACGCCCCGTCCCGGCATTCTCGACATCGCGCCCTACGTGCCCGGCGGCGCGCAAGCGCCTGGCGCTCAGAAGATTTACAAGCTGTCGTCGAACGAATCCGCCCTCGGCGCCAGCAAAAAGGCGATCGACGCCTATCGGTCCGCCGGCGACGAGCTTCATCTCTACCCGGATGGCAGCGCCCGGCAGTTGCGCGAGAAGATCGCTGGTCTGCATGGGCTTGATGCGAGCCGGATTGTTTGCGGCGCCGGCTCGGACGAAATTCTGCAATTGTTGACGCGCGCCTATCTCGGGCCCGGCGACAACATTATCCAGACGGATCACGGTTTTCTCGTCTATGCGCTGGCCGCAAAATCATGCGGCGGCGAGGTGCGGTTCGCGCCGGAACGCGATCTTACCGCCGATGTGGATGAGATCTTGAAACTTGTGGATGAGCGAACGCGCCTCGTCTTTGTGGCCAATCCAAACAATCCGACCGGCACTTATATCCCGTTTTCCGAAATCCGGCGCCTGCGGTCTGAATTGCGCGACGATATTATTTTGGTCATAGACGCTGCGTATGCAGAATATATGGACGAGGCCGACTATGAGGCGGGCGAGACGCTTGTGGATGAGCATGATAATGTGGTCATGACGCGGACATTCTCCAAAATTTACGGCCTTGGCGGCGTCCGGCTTGGCTGGGGTTATTTCCCGGCGGCCATCGCCGATGTCATCAACCGTATCCGCGGCCCGTTTAATGTGAATGCGCCTTCCATCGCCGCCGGCGTCGCCGCGCTCGACGATCAGGACTTTGTCGCCCGAAACAAAGCCTTCAACAAAGAAGAGCGGGACTTTCTTGCACAACAGCTCGGCGGCATGGGACTTCATTTCAAACCGAGCTTCGGCAATTTCATTCTCGTCCAGTTTCCGGACGCGCCTGGCAAGTCCGCCGCGGAGATCCAATCTTTTCTGCGGGAACATGGCGTGATCGTCCGCGAGATGGCCGCTTATAAGCTGCCGGACTGGCTGCGGATTTCCGTTGGTCCCAAGGACGCCAATCGCGCATTGGTTGATCTCCTGAACCAGAAATTTGGTGCGTGAGCGATCAATCGACACTCCGCTATGAACGCGTCGCGCTGATCGGCGCCGGGCTCATCGGGTCGTCGCTGGCGCGCGCGCTACGCGCCCGGGACCTTGCTGATCACATCACGGGCTATGATGCGGACGCAGCGGTCAGCCAGCGCGCCGCGGAGATCGGCGTCATCGACGAAGCGGCGCCGAGCCTGGCGGCGGCGGTTGAAAGCGCCGACCTCATCATCATCGCCACCCCTGTGGGCGCCATCAGCGATATTTTGAAAGCGCTGGACGGCGCGGCGCCTGAAGGAACGCTCGCCATTGACGTCGGCTCCGTTAAAGGCGCGGTTTGCGCGGCGGCGGACGCGGCGTCTCGGTTACATTTTGTGCCGTGCCACCCTGTTGCGGGTACGGAACAATCGGGCCCCGACGCCGGGTTCGCCTCCCTGTTCGATGGCCGGTGGTGCATTCTGACGCCGCTGGCGCGCGCCGACGACGCCTACAAGGTGGCGGTGGACGAAGCGGCGGCGCTGTGGCGTGCGGTCGGCGCTGACGTTGAATTCATGGACGCCGCGCACCACGATCTGGCGCTTGCGGTGACAAGTCATTTGCCGCACTTGATCGCGTTTACGCTCGTCGGCGCAGCCGATGATCTGGAGACGGTGGCCGAAGCGGAGATCGTGAAATATTCCGCAGGCGGTTTTCGCGATTTCACGCGCATCGCCGCTTCCGATCCGGTGATGTGGCGCGATGTATTTCTTAGCAACAAAGACGCTGTCCTGGAGGTGCTCGGCCGTTTTTCCGAGGAACTCAGTGTCCTGCAGCGCGCCATCCGCTGGGGCGACGCTGACGCGCTGGAAAAATCATTCTCTCGCGGACGCGCCTTGCGCCGGGCCATCGTCGAAGCGGGGCAGGAGACGGACGCGCCGAACTTCGGCCGCGATAGCGATTAAGCCGCGCCGCTCCCGTTCTCGTGAAGACGCCGCCCTTGTAAGCGGCAGGGCGAACCAAAAGATCGAAGCTTTCAGATCAGGATCGAAATCAGCGGCGAAGGCGCCGAAAAAGGAGAATTCACAATGGATACGTTTGAAGCGATTACGAGCAGACGCTCGATCAAGGAATTCGACAAAGATCACCGTTTCACGCCCGAAGAGGAAGAGAAGTTGCTCAACGCCGCAATTCAGGCGCCCACGAGCTTCAATATTCAGCACTGGCGGTTTGTTATTCTGCGCGATCCGGCGTTGCGCGCGCGCATCCGCACAGAATTCGGAAACGACCAGGCGCAGATGACCGATGCGTCTTTGTTGCTGCTGATGACCGCGGATATGAAGGCGTGGGCGAAATCGCCGGAGCGTTACTGGCGCAATGCACCGGAAGACGTGTCGAACTTGCTCGTAAATTGGATGGGCCCGTTCCATGAGGGACGCGACTGGCTCCAGCGCGACGAGGCCCAGCGCTCGATCGGTATGGCGATGGAAAACCTGATGCTCGCCGCCACCGCCATGGGGTACGCCTCATGTCCCATGATTGGTTTCGATATCGAAGCGGTCGCCGATCTCGTCAATTTGCCCGATGATCATGTGATGGGACCGATGGTCGCCGTCGGCAAAGGAACAAAAGCGCCATGGCCGAAACCGGGGCAGCTTCCGTTGAGCGAAATCATCGTCGAGAACGGATTTCAGGCCTAAACTCCCACTTTATGAACGCGGTTCATTTATCTTGACATTGTTCGTCGAGTGAATTATGAACAACGTTCACAAAGGGTTGAGGAGGCTGGACTGTGCGGAAAAGCGGCTATCTGAAGCGTCTCGAGGGCGACCTCAAGCGCTGGGTTGAGCAAGGCCTCATTGACGCGGGGCTGCGCGATCGTCTCGCCGCCGACGCGGCGGCGCACGACCGGGTCGCCGGCGGCGGCTCCAGTCCGATTCTCGCCGTTTTGGCGATGGCGGCTTTCATTGTCGGCGTTTTGGCGGTGGTCGCGGCCAATTGGTCGGATCTGGGCGGCTATGCGCGGTTGGCGTTAGCGTTCGGCGCTCTCGGCGCGGCCATTATCACGTCGGGCGCCTTGTCAAAACGCGGCTCGGTCCTGCCCGCGTCATTATCGGCCTTGCTCGGCGCGGCGCTCTTCGGCGTCGGGATTATCACCATCGGCCAGCTCTATCATTCCGGCGCTTCCACCTCGTCATTCTATTCGGCGTGGGCGATCGGCGCCGGCGCCATCGCCGCGCTGTTGGGCTCTTCTCTGGCGGCGGCTTTCGCTGCTGCGCTTGGGATCGTCTGGACACTGACCCATGCCGGCGACGCCGCGCCTGTTTTTGTTGACGGCGTAAAGCTGTCGGCGCCGCTTTGGGCCCCGGTCATGTGGGCGGGCCTTGGGGTGCTCGCGGTCGCCCGGCGCTCCCTCGGTCTCGTCCACGTGATTGCGATCGGCGTGGTCTTATGGGTCTCAATGATCCTCGCCGATTGGTACGAAGTACGCTCCAGCGTTTATTTCTCGTTGTTCCTCGCAATTTTCTGGGGCGGGGTCGCCGCCGCTGCGGAAGGTGTCGCGCGCGCCACGAACCTATGGGCTACACGGACGATCGCCGGTTGGGCCGCATGGACCGCGAGCGGCGCGCTCGTCTCGGCGGCGGCGTTCGAGCGCGTCAAGCCGGTCTTTTTCACCGAGCTTGATCTCGCCACAATTTCACTTGCGATCTTTAGCGCCCTGACCGCCTATGGCGCAGCGCCCGGGCGGCGTTGGCTGCGCGGCGCGGGCGTCGCCGGTTTCATCGCCACGGCGCTCATCTTTTTCACGCTCGCCGACAGTCTGATGACCGCAGGCGTGACGCTGATCATCTTCAGCATCGCCCTAGCGGGCCTGATTATCGCCACCAACCGGATGCTGACGCGGGCCCGCGCCAACGCCCTCGCCGCAACAGGAGAAGCGCAATGACACAGCCGCATGAAAAGACCGTCCGTTGGCCTTTGCTTCGCGCCCTGATCGCTTTCCTCCTGGTCGCCGGGTTTCTGGTATTCTCGCTCTTTCGCGCTGAAGCCGCGCGCACAGAGGGCGCTGAGGTTATCTTAGAAACGCGCCCCATCGATCCGCGCGATCTCTTTTTCGGTCACTTTGCGACGCTCGGTTATAATGTTGAGAGCGCACCCCTCAAGCCGCTCGCCAGCGCTGAGACGCTCGCGGCTCTTGCGCCAGAAGAGGGCGACTATTCCCGCACGAGCGACGCTTATGTGGCGCTTGCGCCGAAGCGCCGCTTTCATGAAGTCATATTGTTGACCGTTGATCTCGCCGACGCCGCCGCCAGCGGCGTTCCCCTGAAAGTAAAGGTGACCGTCAGGCGCGGCACGCGGTGTAAAGAGGAAAGTGAGATCGACGGCGTCTGCCCGGTCACGGTTTCGGCAAAATTTGATCTGCCGGCTCGCTATTATGCGGAAAAGGAAACGGCGCTCGCCCTACAGCAAAAATCACGGGCGGCGGGCGAGCGACGACGGGCGGCGCAAAACTATCAACGTTGCCTCGAACGGCGTGCGCGGGCGCAGGCAAATCCGGACGCGCCCCCTTCGCCCGCGTGCGAAGCGCCGCCTGCGGACGACGGCGCTGACCTGCGCTTCGGGGTTATCTTATCTGTCTCGGATCAGGGCGAGGCGGTGATCAAGGGGCTCGAATTCGACAATCAGCGCGTGATCGATACGCTTGGCGGCCCGCGCCTCACGCTCGTACGCGAAAAACCACCGTCAACGGAGTAACGCTCAGGCATCTTCTTCGTCGAGCGCCACGTCATGACCCCACAGATGTCTCACATGAGCGAGAACGTCTTTGCGGGTTTTGTCGTCGAGCTTTCGGCCATTGTGGACCGTATGGCGCAAGGTGAGTTTGCGGTCGCCTTCAAGGTCGGCCGACACCACCTGAAGGTTCGGCTCATGCATACCGAGATCATACATCTGGCTTAGCGTCTCGCGCACGCGCCGGAAGCCGCGCTCATCATGAATCGCGCGCACCTCTATGTGACTTTCTGCTGCGTCGTCAGCGAGCGCAAAAAAGCGGAAATCACGCATTACCTTCGGCGACAGATATTGCAGAATGAAGCTCTCGTCGCGATAGTCCGCCCACGCCTGTTTTAGAACATCGCGCCAGTCGCCGGCGCCGGCGACTTCCGGGAACCATTCGCGATCCTCATCGGTCGGTTCTTCACTCATGCGCTTTAGATCTTCCATCATCGCGAAGCCGAGCGCGTAAGGGTTGATCCCCGAATAGCGCGGATCGTCGAACTCGGGCTGAAACACCACCGACGAATGCGAGTGCAGAAACTCCATGATCGCGCCTTCGCCGATCTGGCCGCTCTCATAGAGTTTGTTCATGATATAATGATGCGTGAAGGTGGCGCAGCCCTCATTCATCACTTTCGTCTGCTTTTGCGGATAGAAATATTGCGCCACATTGCGCACGATACGAACAATCTCGCGCTGCCACGGCGCCAGCGCCGGCGAGGCTTTCTCGATAAAATAGAGAAGGTTTTCTTCCGGCAACTGGATGTTGCGCACTTCCTCCTGACGCTCTTCCTTGTCCTCGTCGTCTTCTTCTGAATTGGGGAGCGTGCGCCAGAGATCGTTAAAGTTCTCACGCTCATATTCGGCGCGGGCGATGATCTTCGCAATGCGGTCTTTGTCCGTTAGCCGCGGCGAGCGCTGATAGCGGAAGACGCCCTGGTCCATCAGGGCGTGGGCGCTGTCGAGCGTTTTCTCCACTTCTTCAAAGCCATATTCGTCCTCGCATTTGGCGATATATTTCTTGGCGAAGTCGAGATAGGGGAGGATGCCGTCTGCGTCCGTCCACTGACGAAAGAGGTAATTGTTTTTGAAGAAATGATTGTGACCGAAGCAGGCGTGCGCCATCACAAGCGCCTGCATGGTCATCGTGTTTTCTTCCATGAGATAGGCGATGCAGGGGTTTGAGTTGATCACAATCTCATAGGCGAGACCGGTAAACCCTTTTTGATAGTTGATCTGGTCACGCGCGAAATGCTTGCCGAACGACCAATGGTGATACATGAGCGGCATGCCATGGGAGGAATAAGCGTCGAGCATCTGTTCCGACGAGATGATCTCCACCTGGTTTGGGTAAACGTCGAGCTCAAGATCGTTCAGCGCAATGTCTTCGATCGCGTCAAAGGCGCGTTTCAGGCGCTCGAAGGTCCATTCGGCGTCATCGAAGAGGAGGGGGGAGGTGGTTTGTTGTCCTATAACCATCAGTTAGCAATTCCAGTAGGCGGTTGATTTTTGACCCATTCGCCTGAAACCAATTCCGCCAACACATCGATATAGGTTGTCATGCTAAAAATGCGGAAATGATCGATCGTGTCTCCGGGCGGCAAATCATGGTCGGCGATGGAAGCCTTCCATGCAGAATTTTTCGCCTTTAGGAGCGGAAACCAATCATTCTGTCGTGCAACGCTGTCTTGGTATTCTATAAAAGGGTGTTCTACGAACTCTTCATGAACCGTCCATGCTACGATTGGTGCAAAATATAATCTCAGCGCTTTATTCGATTCCGTGATCTCCTTCGTAGTGTGATCAATCAAATTGGAGAGAATGCTAGCTGCATCTTCGTCATTGGTTAGGACTTCGCGGGTTTCTGGGGGGACGCAGTCAACAGTCAATTGAAGCTCATCAGAAAACAACCTTAGGTTTCTGAAGGCCGTTAGTTTTCCAAATTCTCTGATTGGTTTGAAATCGTATTCCTGTTTTTGAATCATTCTGCCCCGCCAATAGCTGCAGATTTAGAATCGACGCTGATCCTTCGTGACGGCCGCGATGCGGCCTCCTCAGGATGAGGGGTGTGTGTGGCGATTCCTTTTTTCATGTTTCGGCGCCCTCCGCCTCATCCTGAGGAGCGGCGCAGCCGCGTCGCGAAGGATCAGCGCCTATTGACGGTTTATATCCGCGGGCGGATAACTGTTTCAAAAGAGCTTCGTCGCCGTCAATCAGCGCTTCTTTCTTCTTTCTGCTCCAGCCTTTGAGTTGGCGTTCAACCACGACCATTTCGTCATAGCGATAAAAGAATTCGCTCCAAACCAGAGTCACTGGCCGGCGTTTATAGGTGTATGCTGTTTTAAAGACGCCGTCATTGTGCTGAGCGGCGCGATGCTGTGGGTCCTCGCCGCGATGGGAGCCAATGTAATAGCTGTCATCGGCGCATCTCACCATATAGACGTAGCCGACTATGCGCATAGGGGTTCTCTGTTCTTGAGCGCCGCTGATGCTTCGTGACGGCCGCAATGCGGCCTTCTCAGGATGAGGGCGCGCGCTGTTCGTCTTCTAATATCTCGTCCTCGCGCCGCCTCAATCCTGAGGAGCGGCGCAGCCGCGTCGCGAAAGATCAGCGACAATACTCCGCCCATCACGCCGCCTCGCTATTGCTCTTGGCGAACAGCTCTCTGAACACCGGGAAGATATCCTGCGGGCGCGCAATACGGGTCTGTGCGAATGTCGCCCAATTGGGCGCGAAGGTGCGGTAGGCGCGCCAAAGCTCGGCGCCTGAATCGTCCGAAGAAAATACCTCCAGCTCGCGTTCGTCGAGGATCTCGATATAGGCGTAGTACTGACTGATCGGCATCACGCTTTCATTGAGAATTTCAACGCAGCGCTGGGCGTCGCCGGACTGGGTGTAGCCGTCGGACGCTTGCGCCACATAAATGTTCCACTCGCCGGCGGGGTAGCGTTCTTCCTGCACCTCCAGCATTTTTTCGAGCGCCGTGGAGACAACCGTGCCGCCTGACTGACGGGAATAGAAGAAGGTCTCCTCGTCCACTTCTTCGGCGTGGTGCGTGTGACGGATGAAGACCACGTCCACTTTCTCGTAGCGCCGCTTCAAGAACAGATAGAGCAGCATATAAAACCGCTTGGCGAGGTCCTTCTCGCGCTCGCCCATGGAGCCGGAGACATCCATGAGGCAGAACATGACCGCCGCCGTCGTCTGCACCGGCGTCGGTTCATAAGCGTTGTAGCGCACGTCGAGCGGATCGATATACGGCGCCCAGCGGCGGCGCTTTTCCATCTCTTCAAGCTTGATGATGATGGCTTTTTTCTCTTCAACCTCGTGCGGCGCAGGTTCGGAGATGCGCTCCAGCTCGAAAAGGCGGCCTTTAAGCTCGTTCATTTCCTTGGTGGAAGGGCGGCCCAGCGCCAGGCGGCGGCCATGGGCGTTCCTCATGGTACGGACGAGATTGAGGTTTGTGGGCGAGCCGACCACGGTGACGCCGGCGCGCTTGTAGGCGGTCGATTTGATCTCTTTCAGCGATCGCTTGACGAGGTTCGGTAATTCCAGATCTTCAAAAAAGATATCGAGGAATTCGTCCTGCGTTAGCGTGAACGCGAATTCGTCTTCTGAATCGCCCTCGGTCGACGCTTCCTTGCCGCGGCCCTGGCCTTTACCGCGCGGCGGCTTTTTGATGCGGTCGCCTTCGCCGAATTCCTTATTGCCGGGATGGACGCCCTGGCGCTTGCCGGTTTCCGGATTGAGACGGAAACGCGGCTCTTTCGTTGACTTCGACGGGATCGAGATTTTCTCGCCCTTGTCGAGTTCCTTCACCGACCGGTCGCGGAGCGATTTGTTCACCGCTTCCTTAATCTGCGCGCGCGCCCGCTTCAGGAAGCGCTGACGGTTGCCAAGCGACTTCCCCTTTGGGTTTTTGCGGCGGTCAATGAAGTGGAACTGCGTCATAGGGATTAGGTTTTAGGGATTGGGGACTAGGGATCGCAAATTAATCAAATTCCTAATACCTCATCCCTAATCCCTCCGTTTCTATCCAGCCTTATTCACCCGCATATACCACTCCACAAGGCGGCGCACTTGCCGCGGCGTGTATCCGCGATCGACCATGCGTTCGACGAACTTGTCGTGCTTTTCAGCGGTCTCGGAGTCCTTCTTGGAGTCGAAGGAGATCACGGGCAGCAAGTCCTCGACTTGAGAGAACATGCGCTTTTCAATGACGTTGCGCAGCTTCTCGTAAGACGTCCATTTCGGGTTCCGGCCCTCATTGTTCGCGCGCGCCCGCAACGCGAATTTTACCACCTCGTTGCGGAAGTCTTTGGGGTTGGCGATCCCCGCCGGCTTTTCGATTTTTGAAAGCTCCGCATCGAGCGTTGCGCGATCAAGAAGCTGACCGGTGTCAGGGTCTTTGAAATCCTGATCTTCGATCCAGGCGTCGGCGTAAGAAATGTACCGGTCAAAGAGATTTTGTCCGTACTCGCCATAGCTTTCGAGATAGGCCTTCTGGATCTCGTTGCCGATAAAGTCGGCGTAGCGTTTCGACAATTCCGATTTGATGAAGTCGAGATATTTCTTCTCCACCTCTTCCGGGAACTGTTCGCGCTTGATGCGGTTTTCCAGAACATACATGAGGTGGACCGGATCGGCGGCGACCTCGTCCGTGTCGAAGTTGAAGGTCTCCGACAGAACTTTGTAGGCGAAGCGCGTGGAGATGCCGTCCATGCCTTCGTCGATGCCGGCGGCGTCGCGATATTCCTGATGGCTTTTGGCTTTCGGGTCCGTGTCTTTCAGCTTGTCGCCGTCATAGACCCGCAGCTTGGAATAAAGGTTCGAATTTTCGTGCTCGCGCAGACGCGTGAGGACGGAAAAACGCGCCAGAAGGTCAAGCGTCTCAGGCGCGCAATTGGCGCCGGCGAGTTCGGAGTGCGCCAGGAGTTTTTCATAAATCTGACGCTCTTCTGTAACGCGCAGGCAGTAAGGCACCTTGATCACATTGATCCGGTCAAGGAAGGCTTCGTTATTCTTATTGTTGCGGAAGGTCTGCCATTCGCTTTCGTTCGAATGCGCGAGGATAATGCCCTGGAAGGGAATGGGGCCGAGCGCTTCGGTGCCCACATAATTGCCTTCCTGCGTCGCAGTTAGAAGCGGATGCAGCACTTTAATCGGCGCCTTGAACATCTCGACAAATTCCAAAAGTCCCTGATTGGCGCGGCAAAGCCCGCCCGAATAGGAATAGGCGTCGGTGTCGTCCTGGCTGAAATGCTCCAGCTTGCGAATGTCGACTTTGCCGACAAGGGCGGAGATATCCTGATTGTTCTCATCGCCCGGTTCGGTTTTGGAAATGGCGAGCTGGCGCAGCTTCGACGGGAAGAGGCGCACCACTTCAAACTTTGAAATGTCGCCGCCGAATTCGTCAAGGCGCTTGACCGCCCATGGGCTCATCAGGCCAGTGAGGCGGCGCTTTTCAATGCCGTATTTGTCTTCCAGAAGCGATTGCAGCTCTTCCGACTGGAAAAGGCCAAGCGGGCTTTCGAAGACCGGCGAGATTTCATCGCCCGCTTTCAGAACATAGATGGGATGTTTTTCCATCAAGTCTTTCAGGCGTTCGGCGAGCGAGGATTTCCCGCCGCCCACTGGCCCGAGCAAATAGATGATCTGGCGTTTTTCTTCGAGGCCCTGTCCGGCATGACGGAAGAACGAGACAATCCGCTCGATCGTATCTTCCATGCCGTAAAAGCCTTCGAACGCTTTGTAGTGACGAATGGTGCGGTTGAAGAAGATGCGCGCGAGCCGCGGGTCTTTCGACGTGTCGATCATCTCCGGTTCGCCGATGGCTTGCACCATGCGTTCGGCGGCGGACGCGTAAAGCATCGCATCGTCGCGCGCCGCCAGCAGGTAATCGCGCAAGGACATCGCGTCCTGCCGCACCTTCTGATAGCTCTCCGAGAAAAGATCAAATACGTCGAGATTTTCGCCAGTCATGTGTTCACGCTCACCTTACTTTTCGCACAGCCGTCTTCATCCGGTTGTCGCCGGCCGCGCAGCCCCGAAACGAAAAACGGCGAGCGACCCTGATCTGGTCCCTCGCCGAAACATCATTCCAAAAAAATTTGTCGTTCCTGAATTGCGATGACGCAACTTCAATTCGCAATGACGAAGCGCGGCGTTGACCATTCTTCTGATTTGGGGCTGCGCCGGCAAAACGCAAGCGCGCATTCGAGCATGCTCGCGAAATATTGTAATCCGGCTTTGCGGTCCCTGAAGGGTCATTGGTCGCCTGTTGCAGTTTCTAAATCGTCGTTGCTCTTCTCTTCCTGTGTCTCTCCCAAAGGCGTACTTCCCACCACGCCCTGTACAAACCGACATGATCGTAGCGGCACGCTCTTAATTTTTTCTCACTTTGGATAAAGTAACAGAATTGCGGCGAAGTTACGACAGAGCGTTCCGCCGCATACGGTGAAAATTTTTCCCTGTTGCGTAAATGTTTGCGTGGCTGTCGCAAAAGTTACCGTTGGAGTATTGTGCTAACCGCATGTGATTCGTTTGCGCGGGCTGCGCAAAGTGCGCCGCAAAACAAGACAGTGGGTATTAGCGCTAAAGCCAATCGACTGCTAATGTCGGAAAGATGCGACGAACGCCTTGTCGTAAGATGCTACCATGATGGAACTTCTGCAGAGTTTTTTTACCGATCTTAACGCCGGCCCCACATGGGTGGTGGTTTGGGTGAATTTCATGAGCGTGGTGATCGGTCTCGCGGTCCCGTTTGCGTTTGTGCGGGCGGAGGCGCGTTGGCTCCTGGCGGTGATGGCCGGGACCATACTTTTTGGCGGGTGGCTCTATGCGAGCGTCGGCTATGAACGGCTACTCGGTTTGGCCCATGTTATTTTCTGGACGCCGTTCGTCATTTATCTGTGGCGCCGTCGTGGGCGGTGGCGCGTCAGCGAGACGATCAGCGGCAAGTGGTTGGTCTTGCTCTTCATTGTCATGAGCATTTCGCTCGTGATCGATTATGTTGACGTAGCGCGCTACGCCCTTGGCGATCGGCTTTAACTCAGGCGCCGTCTGATTGCTAAAGCAGATGAGAGACCCGAATGACGCAGGCCGACTTCGCTCCCATGACAGCGCGCACCGCGCCCGCCTCTCTCGCTCTCAATCAGCACTATGAGGCGATGCTTTCGCCACTGACGCTGGAAGGTCTCGCTGACCTTGTGGCGCATGCCTGTTACGCCAAACAGACAGGCGACGGCGCCGCGTTCCTCATCGCGTTCGATCAGGACGGCGCCTATGACAGCGAGAATTTTCAATGGTTTAAGGAGCGCTATCGGCGTTTTGTGTATATTGACCGGATTGTCATCGGCGACGCTTTACAACGGCGCGGGCTGGCGCGGCTTTTCTATGAGGATTTGGCGGATTTTGCGCGCGAACGCGGCGCCGCTCATCTTTGTGCGGAAGTAAATGTCGAGCCGCCAAACCCCGCATCGCATGCGTTTCATATGCAATCGGGATTTTTGCCGGTTGCAGACAGAACGCTCGGCGCCAAAACCGTGCGCTACTACGTTAAGACCCTATAAAAGGGTCTCCCGTCCGCGCTGCAGCTTATGGGCGACATCCTGCGGCGCCTTTAGATGGGCCACTTTTTCGCGCTTCATCCCGCAAAGATAACCGCGCAACAATCGCCCGGACGCGCCATGGCCGGTGATGAGCGCTGGGCCGCGCAGCGAGAGGAGAAAATCGCGAGTACGCGTCGCCGCATCGGCGTAGCTTTCGCCGCCGGGGATCGTGTAATCCCATTTCGATTCCTGGCGCCGTTCAAAAATGCCGGGATCGTCGGCGTTGATCTCGTCAGGCGTTTTTCCGTTCCAGGCGCCGAGGTCGATTTCGATCAGGCGATCATCAATCATGAACCGCTGACGCGGCAGGCCGAGCCGTTCTCTGATGATCTCCATTGTTTCGCGCGCGCGCACGAGCGGGCTGGAATAAAAGGTGAGCGCGGCGTTGTTCGCGATATCGTCGGCGAGGGCGCCGCCATTGCGCGCGGCTTGCGCGCGCCCGGTTTCATTAAGCGCGATGTCGGCGTGTCCCTGAAAGCGGCGTTCCGCGTTCCAGTCGGTCTGGCCGTGGCGCACGAAGTAAATCGGCCATCTCAGACGCACGCGTCCGCCCGGCATGCCTTGTGCGCGATTAAACATGAGTTCAGCCCTGATTGCCCCGACGCCCGAAACCTAGTTTGATTTCAGGTGAAGTCCAGTGACGAAAAGGAAACCGCGCTTGCTCGATCAATCGATGACCGCCGATGAGGTGATCGGCCTTCTCGGGCTTGAGCCGCATCCCGAGGGCGGATGGTACCGGCAGACTTTTGAAGACGCGAAAACCTGTGAAGACGCGAAACGGGGGGCGCGCGCGGCGTCGACCGCGATTTATTTCCTTTTGAAAGCTGGCGAATTCTCTCACTGGCATCGCATCGATGCGGTCGAGATCTGGCATTTTTACGCTGGCGGGCCGCTCGTTTTGAGCGTCTCTGAAAACGGCCATGACGTAACGGCGCTGCGGCTCGGGCCCAATCTCGCGGGCGGCGAGCGTCCGCAAGGGATTGTGCCGGTCGGCGCCTGGCAGGCTGCGGAAAGCCTTGGCCGCTGGACGCTGGTCGGATGTACCGTCGCGCCCGGATTTCAATTCGAAACGTTTGAGCTTGCGGCTCCGGACTGGCGCCCGGCGCCGCGCTGTTCTTCTAGTTGACGGCGTCGAAGGTGAGGCCGGCCTTTTTGATAAGGCGCTCGCGAAGCTTTGCGCCGAGGATCGGCGCGGGTGTGTAAACGCCGCCGGGCGCATCGGCGCATTCCGTTGCAAGGCAGATCGCCGCTTCGGCGATGATTTTGGACGTTGAGCCGTAACCCGGATCGCGGTCACCTGTTACCTTCACCGTAATTTTTTCACCCTTGGCGGTCTCGCCGATTGCCGCGTACTCATAGAAGCCGGCTTCGCGCTCCTCTTTGGACGGACCTTCGCCGGGCTTCGGCGCATCTTTGGAATCCATACGCACCTTGGAGATCATCTCCGCCGCCGCTTTGCCCTTGTCGCCTGGGCCTGCAATCATCATTTCGTCATAGACAAAGTCTTCGCCGTATGCGTGGCCGAGCAGCGCGTTCGAGCGGTGAATGTTTTTTGTGTTGATCGTCGCCATGACGAAGGGGGCGAGCCAGACGCCGTCCTCTTCGTAGATATCGTTAAGCGGCGGTTGCTCCGGTCCCGTAAAGCCTTCCGACAGGGAGAACGGATCCATTAGCGGCGCGAGAAGCGAGGGGTCCTCTTTTACTTTCGCCAGGGTTGCTGCGCCCGAGGCCGCGGTGCCGCCGGAAAAAGTTCCCTGCATCTTCACCATGCGCCCGCGCACGCGCGGGCAGGGGCCCCCAAATTTCTTCGTCGCTTCTTCCTGGAGAAACTGGACGCCAAGATCGAACGGAATTGAGTCGAACCCGCAGGAATGAACGATGCGCGCGCCGGAGGCTTTGGCGGCGTCGGAGTATTTGCTGATCATCTCGCGCATCCAAAGGGGTTCGCCTGAGAGATCGACATAATCAGCGCCTGCCTCGGCGCAGGCGGCGACCAGCGGCTCGCCATAATGCGTATAGGGACCAACCGTCGTCAACACGCACGTCGCCTGTTCCGCCATCGCTTTTAAGGACGCCGCATCGCTGGCGTCGGCGACGATGAGCGGCGTTTCTGCGGGCGCGCCCATTTCATCGCGCACGGCGGCGAGCTTTTCGGCTGACCGGCCCGCCATCGCCCACGTGACGCCGGCGCCCGCCGGATAGGTTTTCGCCATATATTCGACGACAAGTTTCCCAGTGAAGCCTGTGGCCCCGTAAATCACAACATCGTGTTTTGTGTTCGCCGTCATATTCATGCTCTCCCAATTTGCATTAATTTTCCGCGTCCGTCTTAGGGCTCTCTAATAGGACTCTGGCGAGGCGAGGTCTATGGAGACACGCAGACGCCGCGCGCGAATGTTGCTGTGACGAAAGAGGGGAACCGGCGAATGGTGACAATTTGGCGATACATAGCGATCACCGGTCTTGCGTTTGCAATCGCCACGGGCCCAGCGAGAGCGCAGGACACCCAATTCTGGACGGCGCTGTTCGCAAACGGCCCTGCCGAAGAAGACGGGCGCTTCCTTCTTTGGTTCGACGGCCATGCGCGTTACAGCGAAGATGTGAGCCGGCTCGGCGTGTCAATCATCAGACCGGGTGTTGGTTACAAGGTGAACGAGCGCGTGTCGCTATGGGCCGGTTACGCTTATGTGGTCTCCCGCGCTGACGGGCGCGACAACATCACCGACAATCGCATCTGGCAGCAGGCGACTTACAAGATCGCATCCGGCGATTGGGGCGCGTTAACGGGCCGCACCCGCCTTGAGCAACGGTTCCTCAGCACGGGCGATGAAACCGCGCACCGGTTGCGGCAATTCGTGCGTTATTCAAAGCCGGTCAGCCCGCGCTGGACGGTGACCGGGTGGAACGAGACCTTCATCGCCCTCAATGGTACGGATGCAGGCATCGCTAGCGGCTACGATCAAAACCGGACCTTCGTCGGCCTGCGCTGGAAAACGGCTGGCCGCCTTGCGCTCGAAGGGGGGTATTTGTTGAACCACATAAACAGAGTTGGCGCGGACGACAGTACGAACCATAATGTGTCACTCAGTATCGTGACGAGTTTTTAGGCGTACTTAGCGCCAGCGTTAAACGCCTGAACCTATTCCACTCCTCATCCTGAGGAGCGCGAAGCGCGTCACGAAGGATGGGCGGCGAATTCGGAATCCAGCCGCAAATCCTTCGCGACGCCGTTCTGCGAACGGCTCCTCAGGATGAGGATTATTTTTATCGTTTTATGGAATAAATATATCTTTATGCCGATGGTCTTAAGGGTTGAGCATACGAGTGGCGCGCCCGGGAACGCTTTTCCGTTTACCCCCGCGCCAGCGCCTCGTCGATCAGTTTCGCGCTGGCTTCTGCGCCGTAAATCTTTACAAATGGACCCATGCGCGGGCCTTCGGATTGGCCGAAGACGACCTCATACAGCGCTTTGAACCAGTCGCGCAGGTTCTCGTATTCTTGCGCTTTGCCGGCGTCGAAGACGGCGGTCTGGTAGGCGTCTTCCTCCGCGCCTTCGCCGATTTCGCGGAAGCGGGCGGCGACCATTTCAAGGGCGGCGCGCTCGGTCTCGGTGGGCGTACGGAATGTCTTTGTCGGCTTGACGAAGTCTTCGAAATATTTGCCCGCGAAATGGATCATGCCGTCGGCGGCGGCGATCTCTTCTTCCGATGCATCCGGGCGATATTTTTTGATAAAGCCGCGCAGCAGATCGGGGTCGGCGTCGCCCGCGGCGCTCACGAGATTGAGGAGCATCGCGAATGAGACCGGCGGCGTTGCGGCGGGCGGCTCCCCGGCGTGAATATGCCAGGCGGGATTGTCGAGCGCGGCCTTGCCGTCGAGGGATTTGTATTTCTCCACGAAGGTCCAGTATTCGTCGACCGTTTTCGGGATCACATCGAAATGGAGCTTTTTTGCGACCCGCGGCTTTTGAAACTGGAATAGCGATAGCGATTCCTGCGGCGCATAGGCGAGCCATTCTTCCACAGAAATGCCGTTGCCTTTGGATTTCGAAATTTTCTCGCCTTTTTCATCCAGGAAAAGTTCGTAAACATACTGAACCGGCGGTTCGGCGCCGAGGATTTTACAGATGCGCGAATAAAGCGGCGCATTGGTTTCATGGTCCTTGCCAAACATCTCAAAGTCGACGCCGAGTGCGGCCCAGCGCATGCCGAAGTCCGGCTTCCACTGCAGTTTCACCTGGCCGCCAGTGACGGGCACGGTGGTTTCCTTGCCGTCTTCATCATCGAAGGTGATTGTCCCCGCGTCCGGGTCCGTCGCTTTCATCGGCACATAGAGGACGCGGCCTGTCGTCGGACTGATCGGCAAGAACGGCGAATAGGTGGCTTGGCGTTCCGGCCCCAGCGTCGGCAACATCACATCCATGATCTTGTCGTAATTGGCGAGCGCCCGGCGGAGCATTTCGTCATAGCGCCCGGTCCGGTAGAGGTCGGTTGCGGAAAGAAACTCGTAGTCGAACCCAAAACTGTCGAGAAACGCGCACAGGCGCGCGTTCATGTGCGCGCCGTAATTATCGTGCGTGCCGAACGGGTCCGGCACGTCCGTCAGCGGCTTTTGCAGATAGGGCTCCAGCGTTTCCGGATTGGGCACCGTCGGCGGCACTTTGCGCATGCCGTCCATATCGTCGGAAACGCAGATCAGCCGGGTTGGAATTTTGTCGTCCGTCAACGCGCGAAAGGCGTTCCGCACCATCGTCGTGCGCACCACCTCGCCGAACGTGCCGATATGCGGCAGGCCGGACGGGCCGTAGCCAGTCTCGAAAACCACGGGACCTTCCTTCGGCGCGCCCCGTTTTTCGAAGATGTCCAGCCGTTTGATCAAATTGCGCGCCTGTTCAAACGGCCAGGCTTTGGCGGCGTCAAGATCGGCTTTGGAAAATTCCTTCACGGCGGTCATCGTTTCGCTTTCAAATGGATAGAGACGAAAGGCGAGGTTTAAGCGGGCTTATCCCTTGCGGTCAATGTCGATTGGAAACGCCGCTTGCCGCTCTCGCGCGGCGGGGCTAGCTTGGGCGTGCATTCAAGAGAGAGAACCGATCATGGCCGAAGGCGTGCCCCCACTCACCCCACAGGAAGCCGTTATCTATTTGATGGTCATGACGTCGGCTTCCGACGGCCATATAGAAGAGGTGGAGCTGCGCACCATCGGCCGCGTTGTGCGGTCCTTCCCGATGTTCTCCGACTCAGATGAGCAGGCGTTGGTTCAGACCTCTGAACAATGCGGACGGCTCATGGCGTCGGAAGACGGTCTCCACAAGGTTCTCGCCGCGGCGAAGTCGGCGTTGCCGAAACATCTGAGCGAAACGGCCTATGCGGCGGTTGTCGATGTGGTGACAGCGGACGAAAATCTCGACATGACGGAAATACGCGTCCTCGAATTGATCCGTAATACGCTGAACGTGCCAGACGATGGCGCACAAGCGATCGAGCACGCTGCGCGCGCGCGACACATGACGGTCGACGCGCTGGTATAAAGGCGCGCCTTAGCGCAAGCTGAGCCAGCAGGCGCTGGCGACGATCACAGCGATCATCACGTTCAAAACGACGCCTTCGCGCGCCATGCGGCTCATCTCGACTTTGCCGGTGGCGTAGACAATCGCGTTCGGCGCGGTGGCCACGGGCAACATAAATGCGCATGAACAGGAGATGACGGCCGGGATCATGAGAAGTTCCGGCGCGAGCCCCGCGCCTGTGGCCACCGCCGCCAATAAGGGCATCAAGAGGTTCGCCGTCGCTGTGTTGGACGTCATTTCCGTCAGGAATGTCACCGATAAACAAAGCCCGATCATCATGATAAATACGGGCGCGCCGGCGAGGACTCTCAGATTCTCCGCAATCAAATCGGCGAGGCCGCTTTCGCGAAAGCCGCTGGCGATGCAGATGCCGCCTGCGAAGAGGAGCAGCATCCCCCAGGGGATGTCGCTGGCGGTTTTCCAGTCGAGGAGCGCGCCGCCTTTGCCGTTGGGGACCAGGAACATGATGATGACGGCGGCGACAGCGACCGTTGAGTCGCCTGCCCCTGGCATATCGAAAAGCCCCGACCAGCCGCCGAAAGGTTCCGTGCGCGTCACCCAGGCGAGAATCGCGGCGCCGAAGACGATCAGTGTTCGAATTTCATCATTGCGCCAGGCGCCTGGGTCGCGAAGCGCCGGCGCGGTAACGCCGCCCATGCCGCGTGTCAGCCAAAGCCCCATAAGCGGCAGGCCGATGGCAACAGCGGGCGTCGCCGTCGCCATCCAGCGCGCGAAGGAATATTCTTCGCCAGTGGCTTTCAGATAAGCGTCAGCGAAAATGAGATTGGGCGGCGTGCCGATCAACGTCGCCGTGCCGCCGAACGATGCAGCATAGGCGATGCCGAGCAACAGGGGCACGGTGAGTTTCGGATTTTGCGCCCGCGCAATGATGGCAAGCGCCATTGTCGCCAGCATGAGCGTGGTCGCGGTGTTGGAAATCCACATCGACAGGACGGCCGCCGCAAGCATAAAGCCGAGAACAAGCCGCCGGCCCGACGTTCCCACAAGATTGATCATGTAAAGCGCGAGGCGTTCGTGAAGATTTGATTTTTCGAGCGCCTTCGACAGCATGAAAGAAGCCATCAGGAGAATGATCACATAAGAGCCGAGCGCGCGCGCCGCCTCCGGCTGGGTCAGAACGCCGGAAAGCGGAAACAGCGCGAAAGGAACAAGCGAGGTCGCCGGAATCGGCAACGCCTCGGAGACCCACCAGAACGCGGTCAGCGCTGTAATGGCGATCGTGGCGACGATCGGCTGCGGCAAGCCGGCGAATGCGGCGAGCCCCCCTGCGGCCCCGGCGAAAACGAGCCCGCTCACAATACGCATCGGTTTCATGGGGAGGAGGTAAGAGCGGTTTTTCGCTAGTGTCCAGTGTGTGGGAAGTCGCGGCTGTCATGGTTTCCCAAACCTTGTCGTCGCCGCCCCGATTGTCGCGACCCTTCCGATAAAATTTTAGGAAGCCACCCTTAAGATGATGATTGATTAAGGGAGGCGGCAATCATGGCGTTTAAAATTATTGGCGGCGCGCTCGCGCTTTGGGGCGTGGCGGATTTCGGTTTCAGCTTTATGGGTAAGGACCTCTGGTACGATCTTTTGGGGATCGAGTTGACGGGTCTTGTTTACTCCTACAGCGCCTATGCGGCCTTGGTGGCCGGGCTTGTGATCTTCAATCTTGGCGGCGCCGGTGAAGGCGAGGACGCCGAATAGCGTCTGGCGACCGTCACTCTGTTTTAGCTTGCGCGTCGCCGCGGGCGGCGGCTGATCGCCCATAGGCGTCTGAAAAGAGCGTCGCCGTGGCGCCGTGCAGGAAAACGCTCAGAAAGACCGTGACGTAGACAATGGCTTCCACTTGCGAAAGACGGGCGCCTTCCTGGTGTTCGACCGCGACAAACAGGAACAGGATCGACGCCAGCCCGCGCGGCCCAAACCAGCCGATGAAAGCCTGTCCCGGAAGGCTGACCTTTGAGCCGATTAGGGAGAGGCTTGTTGGGATCATCCGGATAATCGTCAGGCTCAAGGCGGCGTAAGCGATACAAAAGACGGTGAGGAAGTCTGTGGCTGACGGCAACAGAACGGCGCCAAAGAAGAAGAAAATCAATAAACTGAAAAGCTGCCCTTCTTCTTCGACAAAGTTTGTTAGCGTGCGCGTTTGATCGCGGCAAAAATCTCCAAAAATCAGCCCACAGACGAAAGCGGCGATAAAGCCGTTGCCATTGAGAGCGTGGGCGCAGAAGAGGACGAGCACGGCGACGCCGACGCAAGTGAGGTTTCGAAAGCTGTGGGTGATCCAGCCGTTTCTCTCTGCGATGCTGATCAACTTTCCGAAGACAGCGCCGACGCCAACGCCGACAAGGGCCCCGATCACGATTTGGGTCAGCGTGAATTGAGCCCAATAGGCGAAGCTGCTGTTTTCGCCGCCGTCCATATTATAGGCGAGCGCCGAAAACAGCAGAACCGCGGGCAGGGCGAGACCGTCATTGAGGCCTGACTCCACTAAAACAGCCCGCCGAATACGTTCGGGCACATGGGGGCTTGTCACAACAGCGTAGCCGAGCGCCGCATCGGTCGGCGCAAGGATTGCGGCGATGAGCGCGCATTCTTGCCACGACAACGTGGGAAAGAGGACGATGGCGACGCCAAACCCCAAGAGCAACGTTAACGGGAGCGAGAGTGTGAGCAGGCGGAAAGGAAGGGCGCTGTCTTTCAATAATTTCCGGCCATTCGTTGAAGCCGCGTCCGCAAACAGAATAAAGGCGAGCGTCAGTTCGCCGAACCCTTCCAGCGTTTCATTTTCAATATCGATATCGACAAGTCCGAGACCGCCGGCGCCGACGAGGAGGCCGGCCAGCATGAACGCCATCGGCGCGGAAATCCCAATTCTTCCCAAGACATTTGAAAATGCACCGTAGAGCACGATACAGACGGCGATCGGCGCGAGCGGTTCACTGATCATAGGCGGCCTTTTCCGGCTTTATTATTCGGCCTCAGACGGAACGCTGAGTATAAACGAATCTCTAAATGGGGTCATTCAACTGCGGCCGCCCGCACCATCAGACATCTTCCAGCACTTCGTGCTCGGCGCTTAGATAATCGTCCGACCGCATCTCCATCAGGCGTGACGCGGTACGCTCAAATTCGAAAGACCCGTCGCCCGCCGGATAGAGATCACCCGGTTCTCCGTCAGCGGAACAGACTAGTTTCGTTCGGCTGTCGTAGATCGCATCAATCAGCGTTACGAAACGTTTGGCCTCGTTGCGTTTTTCGGCGCTCATAAGGGGAATATGATCAATAAAGAGCGTCGAATATTGGCGGACGAGCGCGAGATAATCATTGGCGCCGAGCGGGGCTTCACATAACGCCGCGAATGAAAAACGCGCCGCGCCGCGCGCTGTTCGCGGCGCGTCTAGGTCGCGCCCCTTCACGCGCAGGACCTCCGCTTTTTCCTGGGCGCCGCAAATATATTGCGACCAGGCGGCGTCCATCGCCGCGTCGGCGCCCGGCCCCAATGGCTGGTAATAGACAGGCGCTCTTCCCAGCCGCGACAGACGATAGTCTTCCGCCGCTTCCAGAGGATAAATGTCGATCTTGCGCTTCAGGAGATCGATGAAGGGCAGGAACAATTGCCGGTTCAAGCCGTCTTTGTACAGCGCATCCGGGTGTCGGTTTGAGGTGGCGACGATGACGACGCCTTCGGCGAAAAGCGCCTCAAACAGACGCCCCAGGATCATGGCGTCTGCGATGTCGCTCACCTGAAACTCGTCGAAACACAAGACCATCGCTTCTTGCGCGATATCGCGCGCGGCGTAGGGGATGGGATCGTCAGGATTTTTTCTGTCGAAGGCGGGATGGCGCCGCCGCGTCTTTTCATCAGCGCTGCGCCAGGCGGCGAGGCGGTCGTGGGTTTCGCTCATGAAGGCGTGGAAATGAACGCGGCGTTTCGGCTCCGTCTGCGTATTGTTGAAAAACAAATCCATCAACAGGGTTTTGCCCCGTCCGACGCCGCCCCACAGATAAAGACCGCGCGGCGCGGCGCGGCGCCGCCTGAAGAGACCGCGTCGCGCGCCGCGATACCCCCGTAACGCGTCATGCAAGGCCTGCAGTTTCTCGGTCGCGGCTTCCTGCGCGGGATCAGGCGTCAGCGCGCCCTCTTTAACGAGCGCCCGGTAGCGGTTCAGCGGTCCCCTCATCCGATTGTCTATAGCGGCGCTCTTTTTCTGCGAAAAGCCATGCGGCGACCCCAACTGCGAACGCCGCTGCAGAAAATTGCGCCAGAAGAAACAACGGCGCGTCGCTCGGACGAATGCCGGCGAACGTGTCGGTGAAGGTTCGCGCAATTGTGACCGCGGGATTGGCGAAGGAGGTTGATGAGGTGAACCAGTATCCTGCGGTGATGAATAGACCAACTGCGTAAGCGACGCTTTCGGGGCGGAAACGAACGGCGCCGAGGATCGTCACCACCAGGCCGAATGTAGCGACCGCTTCGCCGAGCGCCTGGCCGGCGCCGGTGCGGGCCTTCTGTGACATCTGGATAATATCGAGATCGAACATGGCGTGCGCGATGAGAACGCCGATGAAGCCGGCGGCGACCTGCGTCGCTGCATAGAGCCCGGCCATACCCGGCGCGATCTCGCGGCGGAGCGCGAAGGCGAGCGTGACGGCCGGATTGAAATGAGCGCCTGAAACGGGCCCGAAAATCAGGATGAGTATGACCAGTCCGGCGCCGGTCGCGATCGTATTTGCAAGCAGCGCAATGGCGGTATTACCGCCCGCCAGCGTCTCGCCCATGATCCCGGAGCCGACGACGATCGCCAGCAGAAATGCTGTCCCTAGCGCTTCTGCGCCAAGTTTCTGCGATGTTGAGAAGGTCATACCTGCGCCGTCTCGTCGGCTCGAAGGAACGTGTCGATCTTCGCGCGTATGGCCGCGAAGACCGCTTCGAATTCGCGGGCGATTTCAGCGTCGGCGCCGGTGGCGGCGGCCGGGTCGGGAAACCCCCAGTGAAGGGTTTGCGGCGCCTCTTTTCCGCGCTTCGGCCATACCGGGCAGGTCTCATTGGCGGCATTGTCGCAGACCGTGACCACCACATCCATGACTGGCGCGTCCGCGCCCGCAAACTCATCCCAGCTTTTCGAACGCGGCGGGGCGAAGCCGCCCGACGGATCGATATTCTCCGCCTCCAACGTTTCGATGGCGAAAGGATTAGGCGCACCTGTGGGTTTCGATCCGGCTGAATAGGCGCGCCAGGCGCCGCGGCCCGCATGGTTCATGTATGCCTCAGCCATGATCGATCGCGCTGAATTGCCTGTGCACAGGAAAAGAATGTTCTTCATGGTCGTCGCTTCTCAACAATCCACGCCGCAACGCGCGTCTGTCGCCCCGGTCTCAGGCGCGGGCCGTTCGGGTTCAGCGCCGTAAAGCTGGCTTTCTCCAAAGGAGTGAAATAATTCCCATAAGCCGCCTTCCGGGCCTTTCGCCCAATATTTATTGCTCTGGGCGTAGCAGCACGTGGTCGCTTTCTCTTCTTTCAGCGCATGCCCGTCCTCGCGCAATCGATCGGCTATTTCCGAAAGCGCCTCATCAGTCTCAACCTGGACGCCCACATGGTCGACGCCGGGCGCGCCGCCATGGGTTGAAAGCGAGACATTGGCGTGGGGGTCGTCCAGCATCCATTTGGCGTAGTCCGCCTCAAGCTTGTCCGGGGCCCGGCCGAACAAGGCGGCGTAGAATTTCATGGACTGGTCAAGATCGCTGACTTTCAGGTGCACATGTAGGCGTTTCATGCTGATTTCTCCTTCATGATATAGGGGCCGCATAACCGTGGATCGCCCTGACAGCAGTCGGCCATCAGGAAATCAATCAGCGTGCGCAAGCCGCCATAGTTCGCCGCATAGATGACGCTCCGGCCCTCTTTGCGGGAAAGTGCGAGGCCGGCGGTGGTGAGTTCTTTCAGGTGGAAGGACATTGTCGGCGCTGCAATTCCTAAGCTTTCGGCGAGCGCGCCGGCCGATAGCCCCGCGGGCCCTGCTTTCACAAGGCGCTGGAGCGTTTCGAGGCGGGTTTCCTGTGAAAGCGCAGAAAAGCAGGCGGTTGCTGATTTTGTTTCCATAATTCAATAATTATAGAAATATCGAAGCGTGTCAAGCTTAGGCAGTTAAGCGCACCGCGGTTTTGGTTTACGAGATGGGTAAGATTTTTCGATAGTGGGTAAAATTTGAGCCAATCGGAAAACCGTTGGTTAGGACGCGGGCGTTATTTTCCGGACACAACCTGCAGGATTTCTCATGTTTCGTTTACCACCCCTCGGGCTCGTCATCGCGTTATTAGGCTTTTTCTGCGCGCCGGCGCAGGCGGCGACGTCAACATTCGCCGTATTCCCGGACAGAATTTTCGCAAATGGCGGCGTGACGAATGCGGCGAACCTGTTCGGCAATACGCCGGCGGAGGCGACCTTCAATGCCGGAGGAATTGCGCTTTTTGACTTTGGCGAAGACATCACGGGCAACACATTCATGTTCGACGTGACCGGCGTGACAGGGCCGTCGCAGGTATCGATCCGGTTTCTCGACATTACGGGCTTTACTGTCATCGATACGGCGCCGGGTTTTTTCCCCGTGGCCTCGCCGCTTGATTTCGTCATCAATATCGCAGGGCCGGGCACGTTTACGCTGCCAAGCGCGGTCTTTACGTCGGCCTGCACGGGCATCGGCGGATGTAATTCTGTTCTTCTCAATGTGACCGGCGCCGGGTCGTTTACTGCAAACGTCGTTTCGTCGGCGCCGGAACCGTCCGTCTGGGCGCTGATGATTATCGGTTTTGCAGGTCTCGCGTGGCGGATGAAGTATTTGCGCCGCAGCAACCAGTTTCCGGTGGGCGCGTTCAAGACCGCTTAGGCTGAGCGCTAACGGCGAGCGCGACAGCGAGCGCCACGAATCCAATATACCAAAGCGATGCATGGGTCAGGTTCGATACTGCTTCCAGGGCCTGGCTGGAAAAATCCCGCATATCGGTCCGTCGTGAAAAGGCCGGCTCATGGAGAAGGTCGACACATCTGCACCAAACGAAAAAGCCCAAGAACCCTATCGCGAGCGCACCGTAGCTTTGAATTCTTCCGGCGGCGACCAAAGCGCCGCCAATGGCCATATACAGACTAAAGGTAAAAGCCGGCCAGATGATTATTTCCAATAAAATTTCAGGGCGACGTGCGTAGAGAAAAGAGCGCAGATTGAGATACGAAGCGGCGTAATCAGCCGCGGCAAGCATCGCAGCGACGGCGAGAAACAAGAGCAATGGAGAGAACTTGGTCGCTTCATCAAGGGTTTTCGATTGGCCAAGCCGCCATGCGATCCAGCCAAATAGCCCTGCGCCCGAATAATACAGCAGGGACATGCTCACTGAGAACAGCGCAATCAATCCCGGATCGGGCTGCGTGGTTGCGCTGGCGAGGCCCAGATATTCGGAGCTCCACATTGTTGAATAAAACGCGTTGTAAAGATAATCAAAAATAATCAGCCCAATGACGAGAAGGCCAAATACCCGACGCCGTGATCGCAGTATTCCGAATGCTTGTTTCCAATGGTGCGGGATGGGCGCCGTTGCGCGAACGAAGTCGCCGGCGCGTCCGATGAAGGCGGCGGCTTCGCGGCGAAAGGGCCGATGAAGCGACAGAAGAATCAGCAAGCCGCAAAGGCCGATGATGAACTCGCTGACACGACCCTGATGCCCGTATAGATTCCCCATCAGCGAAGTTTAGAGGCGGCCTTGAGGAAAGGTAAGTCTAGGCCCCTTTCGGATTAGGGCGGTTGACCATCATCTTTTTGATTTCGGCGATCGCCTTGGCCGGATTTAGGCCTTTCGGGCAGACTTGCGCGCAATTCATGATCGTATGGCAGCGATAGAGCTTGAAGTCGTCCTCAAGCGCGTCGAGGCGTTCGTTGGTTTTTTCGTCCCGGCTGTCGTTCAGCCAACGATAGGCCTGTAAGAGCGCGGCCGGTCCCAGATATTCGCCGTCGCCATTGGCCGAATTCTTGTCGCCGTTCCACCAGTAAGACGGACATGACGTGGAGCAACACGCGCACATCACGCATTCATAGAGGCCGTCGAGTTTTTCGCGGTCATCCTGGCTTTGCAGAATTTCCGACGATTTGCCGCCGGTGTCCGCCTGCAGGAAGGGCTCCACATAGGCATGTTGCTCATAAAATTTGGTCAGATCGGTGATCAGGTCCTTGACCACCGGCTGGTGGGGCAGCGGATAGACCGTAATGTCGCCGGACCCGAGTTCATCCATGCCCTTGGTGCAGGCGAGCGTGTTCGCGCCGTTGATGTTCATCGCGCATGAGCCGCAGACGCCTTCGCGGCAGGAGCGCCGGAAGGCGAGCCCGGCGTCGGTCTCATTTTTGATCTTGATGAGCGCGTCGAGCACCATCGACACGTCGGCCACATCGATTTCATAGCTGTCGACGCGCGGATTACCCGGCGTTTCGGGGTCGTAACGATACACTTTAAACGTGCGGTATTCCGGCGTGTGACCGTTCGCTTTAGACCGGTCAGCTTTATAGGATTTGCCGTCGCCGGAAATCTTCGAGTTACGGGGAAGGGTCAATTCAACCATGGAACGCGCCACTCACATCAATTGCTCTAGCCGCCATACCTAACACTTTCGCCGCGCAGGAAAAGGGTGCGAGACGACGCAGCGGGAGCGGGCGGCGTCAGGTTGGCAAGGCGATAAAATTGAACCCCGCGAACGGGTAGGTGCGGTGAGCGCGGTGCTGCTCAAGGGACATGGGACCTTCACCCTTCAAATAGGCGGTGGGGCTATAGACCTTATACCCGAGAGTATCTGTGACATGACGAAACAAATCGTCGCCTTCGAAGCCACCATCGTCGATTGGGCGCGCCGGTCCGGACTCAAAGACGATAATTGGGCGGCATCTTGTTATGAACGCGCCGCCGCCTTGAAGCACTGAAAGTTCGAAGCCTTCAACGTCGATTTTGACGAATTGCGCCTCGTGGTCCGGCGGCATAATCCGATCAAGAGTCTCGACTTCGACGCGTATCGATCCCGCATGGGCGAATTTATCGCTTCGTTGCTCAAGGCTGTTAAAGCCTTGTTGGCTTGGATTGACGAAAAATTGCGCTTCGCCCGGCGCATCCGAAAGAGCCACCTGATGGACGATCACGTTCGGAAATTTTCTGTCCAGATGGCGTGCTTTTTCCGGGGTCGGTTCAATGGCGACATGCGCGCCCTCAGGCGCAAGCCTGACAAATTTGCCGAGCATGGAGCCGATATGACAACCGATGTCGATACAATTGAAGTGAGGCTCGATAAGCTTTTCGACGGCGCGATCAAGACGGTAATCGTCCGTATAAAGTTTTTTTAGCTTCGGATGAATTAGCCCCTGCAAACGCGCCGAAGGATAAAGAATTAGATGTTCGGCGATTGGCTGCAATGGCGTATTGATCACGGCCCGTTTCAGAGAGGCGAGCATGGTTCCGTCCTTTTGCCGCGCTCAAATTACGCCTCTAATATTGCTTAAACCCTAACCTTTCACCGAATCGGCAGTTACGTCGATAGGAGAAAAAGGCCTAAAACCCCTTTTTCACAGGCCTCAGTTCATCATATTGCGGCGCCGCCTTTTGCGCCTTCGCCATATAGGTCTTCTTGATGTCCTCGCTATTGAGCATGGAGGCGTTCCACAGACCGATATAGTCGAGGCTGTCTGCGGTGGAGTGGTCGCGCGCATAATTGATCATGCGTTTGGCGCCGGTGACGGCCAGCGGCGCGTGGGCGGCGATCTGGCGGGCGATCCCCATGACGCCGTCCAGCATCGCGTCCGCGCTCTCATAGACTTCGTTCACGAGGCCGATCGACTTCGCGGTTTCCGCTGGCACGCGTTCAGCCGTGTACGACATTTGCCGCGCCCATCCTTCAGGGATCACTTTGGCGAGCCGCGGATAAGTGCCCACATCGGCGGTCATGCCGATCGCAGTTTCCTGGATGCAGAAGAAAGCGTCGGCGCTCGCGTAGCGGCAATCGCAGGCGGTGACGAAATCGACCGCGCCGCCGATAACGCCGCCCTGGCAGGCGGCGAGCACAGGCATGCGCGCTTCTTCCAGGCACGTAAACGTATCCTGAAGCGATTTCACATGGTGGCGAAAGGCTTCGGCGTTCACATGGCGATTGTGGGTTTCGCCGTCGAGGTCGCCGTCCATGAAAACCGAAATATCCATGCCGGCGCTGAAATGTTTGCCCTCGGAAGAAATCACGATCACGCGGGCTTTCGCCTCGTCGGAGATCTCGTTGATCGCCGCGGGCAACTCGGTCCAGAATTCCTTGATCATCGAGTTCGCTTTTTCCGGGCGATTAAGCCGCAGATGGGCGATTGAATCGGCGATATCGAGTGAAAAACAGCTATAACTCATGGCGCACCTCGTGGTCTGGTCTGGCTTTAAAAGAGGGCATTTACCCGCGTTTCGCAACCATGTTCGGCAGCGTCGAGCCTACCCAGCGCTGCGCACAGTCATGGTCAGCGTCGCCGTTTCGCCGGGACTGAGAACCGCGCCGCTGAAGCCGCCGCTCGGGTCGGTGAGCGCGCCCGGCAAATGGGTGACCGGCTCAAGGCAGAGATAATCCTCTCCTTCGGGGGCGTAGACGTGGAGGATCGGCGCATCGCTCACTAACGAGACGCCGCCGCCGGCGCCGACAATGGTCGCGGCGCCGGCGAACCCCGCATAGGAATGATCGCGCAAGGCCGACGGCGGCGGTGCGAAACGACCGGAGCCGAGCCCGTCGGGCAGGCGTCCCATGGTCCCGCGCGCGCCCGCCGACGGCGGCGTCCAATATTGACCAGCGTTGAAGGAGATCGCCATGTCTTTTCCGCGCGCGAAATAGGGATGTAAACCCAGACCGCCCGGTATCGGCGTATCGCCGGTGTTTTTCAAGGTGAGGGAGACGCGCACGGCGTTGCTCTCGATTGCGATGGTTTGCGTCGCCTCATAGGGAAAAGGAAAGCGCCCGGCCTCGTCCGCATTAAATCGAAAAAGAAGCGTCAGCGCATCTTCCGTATGCGATGTGACTTCCCATTTCGACACCCAACCCTCGCCATGAAGCGCATGGCCGGCGTCGATCGCGGGAAATGTCGGCGCTTGGCGCCAATGGCGCCCGCCAAAGGACAGCCCATCATAGAGCCGGCCGAAATAGGGAACGCATGGAAAGCAGGCGGCGGCACGGCGATCGGCGCGGACAGCTTCGAGCATTCCGGGCCGCAACAGATCGCGCCCATTGGCTTCAATCGAAAGAATGGCGCCGCCGCAATGCGGGGCGGCGACGATCGTCAAACCGGCCTGTTCGAGCGCGACGGTTTCTCCCAATTGATGTCTCCGATTCGGCCAATTGCTGAGGGAGCTTAGGGCGCGTCGTGGTGAAAAAAAGCCCCGCCAAATGGGGCGGGGCGTAAAATGGGTCGCGTTTCCTCCGCTACGCCGCGGCGCGTCTACGAACGGCGACGAGCGGACCGGCGAAGAGAGCGAGGAACAGAACATTGAAGGCCGCGTTCGCTGGCGCGCCGGCGGCGATTGATCCCGTGCTGTCGAGGACAAACCATGTGATCAGCGCGATCAACGCGCCGCGACGAACGCGTTCGTCGCCTTCTTCAATGGCGGGGGCGACGATCTGATGAAAGATGATGCAAAGCGCCGCGAAGACGCCGCCGGCGATGGCGGCGATCCAGCGGCTTTCCGGCGTGAAGGTGAAGTCGCCGTCGAGGGGATAGTCCAGAAAATCATGGAGCAACCTGGACGCGCCGTCGATGGAGGCGAATGCGCTGGTGTAGAGAATGAGCGCGGTTGGGAAAAAAGCGAGCGCGACGAGGCGGATCATGCGGGCGGCGGCTTCGGGGGACATGACGATTTCCTTTCGTTTATCGAACACGGGGGGTAGACATCGGCGATCGGGTGACGCTCGGCAATTACGTTGCAGGTAAGTGTCTCGGGCATGCGCGATGTGGTAATTTTCCACCCATGGCGATTTCTCCTCAAAAACCGGCGACCCATGATCAAGCGTCGTCCGCATTCGGCGCTTATTTGCGCCACTGGCGGGGGCTCCGACGTCACAGTCAGCTCTCCCTTAGTCTGGCCGCCGATATTTCTGCGCGTCATTTAAGTTTTCTGGAATCCGGCCGCGCCCGGCCGAGCCGGGAGATGGTGTTGCGGCTCGCCGATGCGCTGGCGATGCCGAAGGACGCCGCGAACCAGGCGCTCGGCAGCGCCGGTTTCGCGCCGGTCTTTCCGGCGCTTGACGCCTCGGCGTCCGAATTGGCGCCTGTACGCCGCGCTACCGTGGCGATGATCGAGCGCCATGATCCGTATCCGGCCTTTGTTATCGACCGCCACTGGAATGTCATCGACGCCAACAAGGCGGCGGCGTTTCTTTTTTCTCATCTTTCTTTACCAGCCGATAAGCCTGCGAATCTTGTCGATGCGCTGATTGCGGCCGAACCGATGGGGCTGATCGAGAACTGGATGGAAACAGCCCGTTTGAGTCTTATCCGGTTACGGGCGGAAGACACAGCGCTCGGCGGCGACCCCGTTCTCGCAGCCAGAATTGACGTTGTTGAGAAGCTCTTGCGCGAGCGCGGCGATCAGGATGACCAAATTGATCTGGGGCGCGCCGTCATTCCAACAGTCTTTCAGCTTGGCGATATGAGACTGAAAGTGTTCTCCACGATCGCCGCCTTTTCGACCGTGCAGGACGTCAATGCGGGCGACATCCGCATCGAATTGATGTTTCCTGAGGATGACGCGACGGCGGCGTTTTTCGAAGAAGCCGGCGCTCAATAAAGAAAGAATTCTATTCACCTGTTCCTTTTACGGTCGTCCGGTTCAACGTAATTTCAATCGCAATGCAGACATGCTAGGGCGTCATCGCAAGAACACAGCTTGTCGCGGGCTGCTACGATTCGACTCCAGGAGTTTTAGTGATGAAATTTTTGAAGCTTGCGGCGTTGGTTTGCGTAGCAATGACGGGCCCCGCCCTAGCTGAGGTGCCCTCTGACCGCGTTGAAGAATTTCGGGCGTTTCTCAAGGAGTTTCGCAAGGAAAACCGCGTATTGAGTTTCTCGGTCGCCGTTGTGAAAGACGGCGAGATCGTTATGACGGAGAGCCTTGGCTGGCAGGACCACGACGCCGAAGAACCAACGACGCCGGCGACATCTTATCTTGTAGCATCAATCACCAAGACATTTACGGGCGCGACGCTTTTGGCGATGGAGGCGGATGGCCATCTTGATCTTGATGCTGAGTTTACATCCCTCAGCGACTGGGACGGGCGCTGCGCGTGGCTCGCCACGAGCGGCATCATCTTCGGCGGCGGCGTCCTTGACGATGGCCGGAAGGTCGAGCCGGTTCCATGCGATAAGCCTTTAACGCTGCATCAGGTCTTGCAACATCGCGTGCAGGGCGAACCGGGGACCTCGTTTTTATATAATCCCGTCGTCTTTGGCCGGCTGTCGAATTGGGTTGAAGAAAATACGGACAAGTCCTGGCGTGAATGGATGCGTGAGTATGTTATTGAGCCTGGCGGCCTTGAAAATGTCGCGGCGGGTTGGCGCGATCCAGAGGGGGCGGCGGCGTTGACAAATCTTGCGCCGCCATTCCGCCATGCGCCGGAAGAATCCGACGGGCTGGCCCCGTCCGCCTTGCCCAACCCTGAACTTAACGCGAGCTCCGGCATTATTGCGAGCGTTGTTGATCTCGCGAAATACTCCGCCGCCCTCGACAGGGGCGATATTCTGGAGCCGGCTGTGCTTGAAAAGATGTGGACGCCCGCCGTCGACGCAAATGGAGAACCCGCGCCTTACGCTTACGGCTGGTACGTGCAGGACTGGAAGGGCCATCGTTTGGTATGGCATGGCGGTTGGTGGCCGGACGCTTATGCGGGACTATTGCTGAAAGCGCCGGATGACGGCTGGGCGCTCATCGCGCTTGGAAATACGGACGGCATCAGGCACGACATTGATACGCTGACCAAGGCGCAAATCCACAAATCGCCGCTCGCAGCGAAATTTCTCGATCTGTTTGTCGATAACGATTGACGTAAAAGTCTCGGTTTTCGCCGCTGCGCTGCGGGTCTAGAACGCAGCAACGGTCTGAGTGATCCAATTTGCTTCGCCAAGGTTCAAAAATCTTCGTCAGCGTTCGCCCCGCGCGACTCGGCGCAATTGGCGGCTCACTCCATGGTAATGACAGTTGCATACAAAACATTGTGCAATCGACCGATGCCATATTAGCCAAACTTAAGGGCTAAAGCGCCTTTGGATCAAAATATCCCCCGATCAATATCGACGTCGGGCGCAAGGTCATCCCTCCCCGTTTTGTTTATAATATCGCGGTAGAGTGAAAATCCGATAAGGGCCGCATTCGTTTCAAAACCGCCATTCAGGTCAATTTCGGACGTTTCCCAACGCCATAAAGCGGCTTTGTAAGACATCTGGGTCAAATCCGACGCTGGCATACGCGCGGCAGTAGCGATTATTTCGGCTTGCGCGTTAAGCGCTGATTGTATTCGTCGGTCACCGGCCGGTGTCAGGCTTGCACTACCAGCGAGCGCTTTGAGTTCATCACCCAAGTCAAGATAAGAACGAAACCGTACGTATTCGTCAGACGAGTGTGAAGTTTGGCACGAGCGGTAAGGCTTAATTTCGGGAGAGCATCTTTTTTTCATTTCTCTTACTTTTTCGTAGGGTAATACATTTCATTTATGTGCGGGTTTTCAAATTCTGCTCCAAAGCAGGGACCCTCTCAGACTGTTATTGAGGTTGGTCCGGTAGTTGAATAGTTGAATTCGACTATAGCGCACGTCGAAATTGATTGACGTAAGGAAAAATCCAAGTAAAGCGTCGGTTTTATTCCTCGTGCGGCACAAAAATCATGCATTCTTCCAGAAAAAAAGTTTCGGACCATGTTCCCACTCGCGTCGCTTTGGCCCGATTACAAGCATTTATCCGCGATATTGACCCAATAGAGACAATAGAAGAGTTGCAAAAGGTGATGGATGCTCATTCGAGATGGGAGCATTTCGAACTAATTCATTGTGGGGTCTGTAAAATCGGTGAAACGAGGACCAAGGACAATTTCTATTCGCGACCGATGAGCGGCGGGATCATTGGCGTCGACAATTTTCCTGACCATCTCAAAACGGCGGTTTGCGATGAGGTTCTTTATCACATGAAGCCGATTGGCATGAGGAATCATCGATTTGTCCTCTGTGACGACGCGATCATGGATCCAGTGCGAGACGCCATTGCAGCGGCGGGCGATTATGACGCCATTTTCATACCGGGTTGGTACGAGCATTCTATGTTTATCGGTACGGTCTATGGTGAGTACGAAGCGTTTAGATCTGTCCGTTCGACATTCGTATCGCTTTTTCACGCCGCAATCGCAGAAATTTTCCGAAAATGGCCATCGCTCGTCTCTTGGCCAGAGAAATATAAACTTACGAAACGTGAGTCTGAAATCTTACAGATGTCATCATGTGGTGTCACAGAAATTGATATTTCGAAAGTCCTGAACATTAGTCACAATACGGTCCGAAATCATATTGAGAATGCAAAAACTAAGATGAATGCGCACAACAAAGCACACGCTATTGCGCTTGCGGCTCAGTCTGGAGAAATCAACTCATTGAGCAAAGTTGCGCGGCGTAAAGGCTAGCATTGGCAATGGCGGCGCTAATCATTTTGAATTTGGGCTTCGGCTGATCATGAATGATGGGGTTATCCGTGTTACGTCGCGCCGGCCTACACGGTAAAGGCCAGCTTAATAGGCTTCATCTAAAAGCGACGACCTTTAATGCGCAGTGTCCTAGAGTCGGCGACTTCCGTCATATGCCTCGGGAATTACGTTTAGGCCGGCGAAGCATTAACTGCCGTAATAAGCCCGGAAAAAGAGGGCGCAGGGCGCCTTCATCCAGATCTTTATGGGGCTAGGCGCGGTTAATAAACCCGCGCCTTCGGCTCAATGTAATGCATTTCGTCCGTCATCGTATATTCGTGGACAGGTCGATAATCGATGGTGGCGGCGCCGTTTGAGAACCAGGCCGCGGTGTGCTTCATCCAGTTAGCGTCATCGCGGTCCGGATAATCCTCGCGGGCGTGGGCGCCGCGGGATTCGGTGCGGTTGGCGGCGGATTCCATGGTGACGACAGCTTGCGCGATGAGATTGTCGAACTCCAGCGTCTCGACCAGATCGGTGTTCCAGATCATGGTCCGGTCGGAAACGCCTATGTCGGGGAGGCCGTCATGGACTTCCTTGATTTTCACGCGGCCTTCCTCAAGCACGTCGCCGGTGCGGAATACGGCGCAATTGTTCTGCATGACGCGTTGCATATCGAGGCGTAGCTCGGCGGTCGGCGTGGCGCCTTTGGCGTAACGGAAGCGATCAAGGCGGGCGAGCGCTTCCTGACCGGCGTCGGCGGGAAGCTCCTTGTTGGGCGTCGTCCCATCGACAATGTCGCCGCACCGAAGGCCTGCTGCACGCCCAAAGACCACGAGATCAATCAGCGAGTTCGAGCCGAGACGGTTGGCGCCGTGGACCGACACGCAAGCCGCTTCGCCAATGGCCATCAGGCCGGGCACCACGGCGTCGCTGTCGTCGCCGCGCTTCGTGACGACTTCGCCATGATAGTTGGTCGGTATGCCGCCCATATTATAGTGCACCGTCGGCAGCACCGGGATCGGTTCCTTGGTGACATCGACGCCGGAGAAGACGCGGGCGCTTTCGGAAATGCCGGGCAGGCGTTCGGCGAGCACCGCAGGGTCCAAATGGTTCAGGTTCAGGTGGATATGGTCCTTATTCGGACCGACGCCCCGGCCTTCGCGAATTTCAATGGTCATGGCGCGGCTGACGACGTCGCGCGAGGCGAGGTCTTTGGCCGACGGCGCATAACGCTCCATAAAGCGCTCGCCCTCGGAATTGGTGAGGTAGCCGCCTTCACCGCGAGAGCCTTCTGTAATGAGAACGCCTGCGCCGTAGATGCCGGTCGGGTGGAACTGCACGAATTCCATGTCCTGAAGCGGGAGGCCTGCGCGCAGGACCATGGCGTTGCCGTCGCCGGTGCAGGTGTGCGCCGAGGTGCAGGAGAAATAGGCGCGCCCGTAGCCGCCGGTGGCCAGGATCACCATCTTGGCGTTGAAACGGTGGATCGTGCCGTCGTCAAGCTTCCAGGCCATCAGACCCTGGCACTCGCCGTCATCGTTCATGATGAGGTCGAGTGCGAAATACTCGATAAAGAATTTGGCGTTCTGCTTCACCGACTGACCGTAGAGCGTGTGCAGGATCGCATGGCCGGTGCGGTCGGCCGCGGCGCATGTGCGCTGCACCTGGCCTTCGCCGAAATTGCGGGTCATGCCGCCGAATGCGCGCTGATAGATTTTACCGTCTTCGGTGCGTGAGAATGGCACGCCCCAATGTTCGAGTTCGTAAACAGCCGCCGGCGCGTTCTTGCAGAGATATTCGATCGAGTCCTGGTCGCCGAGCCAGTCCGAGCCTTTGACGGTGTCGTAAACATGCCAGCGCCAGTCGTCCTCGCCCATATTGCCGAGGGAGGCCGAGATGCCGCCCTGCGCCGCAACGGTATGCGAGCGCGTGGGAAAGACTTTCGTCACGCAAGCGGTTTTAAGACCCGCTTGGGCAGCGCCGAGCGTGGCGCGCAGTCCCGCGCCGCCTGCGCCGACGACAACGACATCATAAGTATGATCGACAATTTCGTACGTGTCCGACATGAGACGAGCCTTCTAAAAAGCAATCTGGAAAAGGGACCACCAGGTCACGGCGATGGCGCCGATCGCGACGATCCAGTTCAGGACGTTCAGCACATTACTTAAACCGCCATGCATATAGTCGTGAATGACTTCCATAAGGCCGATGCGCATATGCACGGCCCCGACGGTGACGAACGCGCCGAGCAGCAACGCATTCAACGGCTTGCCCGCCCACGCGTAGGCGTCCGCATAGGATCCGCCGGCGTGGGCGATCACGCTCCACAGGAACCAGGCGACCAATGGCAGCATTAAAACGGCCGTCATGCGCTGGAGGACAAATGTCGAGGTGCCTTTGTGCGCCATTATGCTGCCCCCCGCGCGGCGAGCCCCGCATAAACGATCGCGCCGGCGAGCAAGAATGAAGCGATAAAGATGAACCAGGCGGTTTTCTTCGCGGTTTCATAGTTAAGTCCGCGGCCCGTGTCCCAATAGAGGTGCCGGATGCCGTTCATGGCGTGATAGAGAAGCGCCCAGGTGTAGCCAGCAAGGATCAACACGCCGAACGGCGAGGTCAGCAATGCGCCGACCGGCGCGAATGTCTCAGCGCCCGCGGCGAGTGCAATGGTCCAGAGCGCCAGGAGGATTGTGCCGGTGTAGAGGGCGACGCCGGTGGCGCGATGGGTGATCGAACTCGCCATCGTCACGGTCCAGCCCCAGATCTGAAGGTGCGGGGAGAGCGGTCTCGCCCTTGGGGGCGCGGCGGTGGGCGCGGCGTTAGCCATAAGTCGTCCTCACTGGAGAAAAGCCGATTGTTGCGCGTGCGAGAATAGGCGGGCCGCTAGGGGTGTCAACGCGGCGTTTTTAACAAAAACGCCATCGATTCAGATTGATGCGTTGCCAAACCCAGCGCCGATATCGCAGTATTGCACGTGGGGTAATTGGGACGGGCGTTATGAGCTTTAAATCGACACTATCGGCGATCATTTTCGGCGCGGCGGCGTCTTTGTCAGTTGCTACGGCTCAGACGACGAGCGCCGTTACCGCGGCCGAACTTGAAAGCGCGCTCGAAGCGGCCGGGCTGACGCCGACGATGACCGAGGATGCGGCGACCGGCGCCCCGGTGGCGAACGCCACGGTCGGTGAGATCATGTTTTGGGTGCGCGCTATGGATTGCGGGGGATCGCCGGCAGCCTGCGAGAACCTCGTCTTCTTCGCGAATTTCGATTTGGGACGTGCGGTGAACGCCACCGACTACCGCGTAGTGAACAATTTCAACGACAGCCAGCTTTTTGGGCGCGCCTATATTTTGGAGCGCCAAAATCAGGTCGGGGTCGATTATGTGGTTGAGCTTGGCGGCGGCGTCTCTTCGGAGCACCTGTCGCAGAATGTGAGCCGCTGGGCCGATGTCATCGACGCATTCGTCCAGAAGTTTTCAAGCGGCGATACGGGCGCCTAGAGCGCCGGGCGAAAAAGTGGAATCCGGATTTCGCGCTGACCGGCGCGCAATGAAAAACTTGGGTCATCGGGCGTTACTAATAAGACGCCCGATGATCTAAGCGGCTTTTTCGACAATCGCTTTCAGTTTCGGCGGCAAGTCGGCGTCCAACTCGTCGCGCATATAGGCGACCAACGCCTTTTCTGACGGGTGCAAAACGCCGTCGCGGCCAATGCGATCGGCGAGCCAGTCGGCTTCTTCCGGCGTGACCACTTCCGCTTCCGCAGCCTCTCTTTCCCGGCGCTCATTCGTCGCGCGATGGCGCCGTTCGACGCGCCGCCGGTGCGCCGCTTTCGCTGAGAATACGTTCAACGCCATGTCCCACAGGCTTGATCCAGACCGTTCGAGATTGTTTTCATTTTCAAGGCGCGGCGCTTCGTACGCGGGGCCATCCGTCGGGTCAGGCGTATAAAGGGAGAGCGCATGCGCGCGTCCCATAGGCTGAAAACCGATATGCGCCATCAGATGATTGGAAACAGCTTTCTTGAAGAAGTCATTCCATGACGGATCGTTTTGCGCCTTGGCGGTCGCGTCGCTGATATCGAACAGGAACTCCGCTTCAGAGCGCGTAACGGCCACATTCCCGTCGCCGCCGGCTGCGAAGATAAACCGGCTGATCATTTTGACGTCGTCGGCGTCAATGACCGCGCCGCCGGACTTTTTGCGAATATGTCTGCTCAGTTGTTCCGCTACAAAGCCTGACATTTCTTCCGGCGAGGATATGGCGGTCTCCATGAGGCGCAGCAGCAGACCCAATTCGAGCTTGCTGGCCTTCGCGCCGTCACGGGTGACGCGCGCTTGCAGACTATTGAACTCTTGCTGGGTCAAATAGCCGTTCGGTTCTTCCTCGCGCAGATAATAATCGGCGGCGGCCTCTGCGAAATATTGCGGCCATTCGCGGTCGCCAGCTTCAGCCTTTTCCCCGAGGCGGAAAAGCGCATCGAGTTCTTCGGCGCTGACGACGCCGTCAGCGAAGACGTTGCGGCGTAAAAAGCGCACATCTTCCGCGCTGACATATCCGTCGTCGCCGACGCTTGTGAGATCCGTGGCCATGGTGCGGAGCCTCCCTTTGGAATTGTGCGGGGATCATGGCGCAAGGTGGTTAAAATCGCGGTAAGCCGCTCAACCTATTTGTTGGTAAACAGAACGTTAAGGCCCCGGAAAGACCGGCCCGATTTAGCTGAATTTCGCTTCGAGGTCCGGAATGAGTTTTTTCGCGCCGACGCTCGCCATCACCGCCGGCACAAAGCCGAACAGATCCGGTCGAAATTTCGCAACCATTTCCGCCAATTCAAATTCTCTGGATTTGAACGCTTTCGCCGGGATGGAAATCTGTTTTTTCATGAGCCCCATGCCGCGTTTTGCGCTTTTAGCGAAGATCATCTTGTTGAAATTCACGGTCCAGACCTCGAACGTCTCAAGATCGCTCCAGCTCACTGATGCTTTGCCGAAAAACGTTGATTGATGCAGTCCGTTTGCGTCGACGATGAGCTTTTCCTTGCCGGTTGCGGCCATCCCGAGGAGGGCGAGGGCGCCAAGAACAAACAGGAGCCCGACGCCGCCGACGAAAAATTGTTCCATGCCAGAATCGAGTTCGGGGGCGACGCCGAGCATCAAGGCGCCGAATGCGCCGGTCAAAACGCCCTGGAGCCCGTCTTTCCAGCCGGCCTTTATACGGTAAGCGTTGTCGGTTCCTGGTGTTCGCGCGTCGTAACGCGGGTCATACGCGCCGCCCGGTTCTGTCGAAGAATAGGACCCGAAGTCATTAAGCGTCGCCGCTCCCTTTTTCCCAAACGCCAACGTCGCACCCTCCACTCTGCAAAGGGCGAGTGTGCAAGCGAAGGCTTAAGATCGGGCTCGTAAACGCAGTTAATATTTTATTGCTTGTAAACGGCGCCTTCTTTCATGACGAAGTCGACGTCTTCCAGCTCCGTAACATCCGCAAGCGGATCGCCGTCGACGGCGATCAAATCGCCGAATTTGCCCACCTCAAGACTTCCGAAAGCATCCGACTGGCCGAGATGGTCGGCGGCGATAACGGTGGCGGCGCGGATCGCCTGCATCGGCGTCATCCCGGCTTCGACGAGCAGCGCAAATTCGCGGGCGTTTTGCCCGTGTTTGGAAACACCTGTGTCGGTGCCGAACGCGATCTTGACGCCGGCGGCGTGCGCGCGCCGGGTCATATCAAGAATTTGCGGACCCACTTGTTTGGCCTTCTCGCGGATGGGCTCGGGGAAAAACGACTTCGGGTCGTCGGCGATTTCCGCGACGGTGACGCCGGCGAGGATCGTTGGCACCAGGTAAGCGTTGTTGCGTTTGAAGAGGTTGAAACTCTCGCGGTCGGCGAACGTGCCATGTTCGATGGAATCGACGCCAGCTCTGAGCGCTGCGTTGATCCCATCGGCGTTATGCGCGTGCGCCGTCACCTTGCGGCCAAGGGCGTGCGCTGTGTCCATGATCGCTTTTAATTCGTCTTCGAAGAATTGCTGGCCTGTGCCGGCAGCGGTCTCTGACAACACCCCGCCGGTGGAGACCAGTTTGATATGATCGGCGGTGCGGCGCACTTGCGTGCGCACCGCTTTGCGGCAGGCGTCCTGTCCATCGCAGACGCCGGAGGAATCGATCACATGAAGGATGTCTTCGCGCAACGCATGTTGCTGTCCGTGCCCTCCGGTGGGCGAGATCGTGTAGCCCGATGCGTAGATGCGCGGCCCGTCTACGTCGCCGCGGCGCACGGCGTCACGCAAGGCGAATATCGCGTCGCCGCCACGCGCGCCCACATCACGCACAGTCGTAAAGCCGGCGTGCAACGTTTTCCGCGCGTTGCCCGCCGCGACCATCGCCACGTCGGCGTCGGAGCGCTCAAGGCCGTTCAGTTTTGAGCGCGGGCCCAGCTCGCCTGACAGGTGGACGTGCGAATCGATAAGACCCGGCAACACAAAATGATCTTTCAAATCATAGATGCGCACGGTGTCGTCTGCGCCAGCGCCGGCTGCGCCCGCATCCACGTAACCCGGCGCAATCGCGGCGACGCGCCCGTCTTTCACAATCACTGATTGTTCGCTCGCCACGGCGCCGCCCGGAACGGCCAGAAGTTTGCCCGCATGAACGATCGCAATGTCTGCGGCGCTTGCAGAGGAAATGGCGGCTATCGAGCACACCGCCCCGCAGAAGAATCTCATTGTTGTTTTCATGATCAGCCCCATGATTATTTCGATAAAGTGTTACAGAAAAAAGTGGCGCGCACAATCGGGACGGTATGAAGAATTCCTATTGCGTTTGGTGTGGTTTGCGTTCAGCTCGAAATTCGCCTTTTTCGAAGTTTAATGAAAAGCTTCGATCGCTCAGGAGATCGGCCCCGAGAAGGCCGAACGGCGTACTGGCGACGCCAAGTTCGCGAAAAATTTCCGCGTCGAAGGCGAGAAGAATAGGCCGGCGCCAATAGGCGCGCCCGATCTTAATTCGCAAAACGCGGATGAGCTGACCGCTGTCTCGTTTATCGTTGATGTCGTTGAGCCGTGTTCCGGTCGCCGCGCCGGAGGCGCTCGACGGATTAAAACGTATGCCCGCATAAAGCTCGCGCAACATTGAAAAATTGAGAATTGTTCCAGAGGCGCCGAGATCGACAATGAAGGGGGCGGTGCGATTGTTTACCCGGACATCGACCGTATAAAGCGCGCCGAGATCCTGGCCAAAAGAACGCGCCTCGAGAGGCGCTGACGGCCATTTTCTGATTTTTTCCGGTGCGGCGTCGGGGGCGTATAATTCGATGCGTTGCGCGTCGCGATCCACGACCACAAGATACCGCGACAGAAAATCCAGTCCCAAAACGCCATGGGGCGTTTTGCGCGGCGGCGCCCAATCCGACAGGACGACGCCCTGATGGTCGCGCATAATCTCGCCGCCGATTTCGATATCGCCGATATTAGTGACAGGCGCGGTGATGGCGCTCGCAAAACCGAGGATGCGCCGCGGCGGTAGATTGGTTGCGGTGAAAGACTGTTCCTGCCGCAGATTTTCGAAGGCGAGCGTCAGCGTCGCGCCGGTGTCGACGATGAAGTCGTAGGGCCCGGCGCCGTTCACGGCCACTTTTACGGTGATCCAGCCGTCATAGGCGATTTCGTAGGGAACGGAGGCAAGCGGCGTTTGTGCGTCCGCGCGCAAGGGCGCAATCACCAGAAAAAACGCGAATATTATCGTGACAGGCCGCACCTGCGCGCCTCCCATTTATGATCATCGAGCCCCTCTCGTTCTTAAGTTTAAACGAAATTTCGCGGCGCGCCAGCCGGACGCGCCGCTTTCAAAAAGAGCCTGAAATCAGCTGTTTTGCACGTAGTCCTGCAGGAGTTTGTCTTGTTTCGCGCGCTCCAGCTTGGAGGAAACCTCGCCGTTGACCCGATTGTCGTGCAGGGTTTTCACGAGCGTGACGAGAGAGCCGGACAGGAAAATAATTCCCATGGCGAGATATCCCTTTGTGGCCAGATTAATCGGCATCAGGAAGAGCGAAAAGCTCAACATGATATAAGCGACAAAAACGCAGAGGTAATTATAGCTGATCCAGGTTTTCGAATGTTCAAACATGTTGGTTACTCCGTATTAAGAATATAAATTTCGGCAACAGCGTTATGCTGCGGCCGGGTCGGGGGTGTCGTTTCGAAAGCGCGCGAGAATGTCCTCGGCGCGCACCCTGGTCGCTTCCCCGAAACCGGCGTCCGCCAGGCGGTCGATGATCGTGTCGCCGGACATGTCAGCTTCCAGTTCCTCCAACGCTTCGATTTCTTCGATCGGATCTTCGCTGGCGAGAAGACGTTTCAAAACCGCTTCGCCCTCGCGAATAGCGCTATTGGCGGCGACATCGCCTTTCACGTGACGGATCGCATTGCGCTCGGCCTCGATTGATTTTGCGGTGATCAGACCCTGCTGCAGATCAACGAGCTGGCGTTGTGTTTTCTCAATAGCGAGCCGCATGCGGTCGCTTTTTTCTTCCGCGCCAGTGAGCGCGCGCTGGCGCACGGTTTGCTCGTTTTCCAACTCGGCGAGGAGGGCGGCCGCGTCGGCGGCGAGCTTCTCCTTGCCTGCGTCAAGCGCGGCGCGGGTGCGCGCCGTCAAATCGGCGATCCGCGTCGCAACAATATTCAGCGCTTTTCGTTCAGCTTTTGAGCGGGCGATAAGCGCGGCGAGGCCTCTCTTGGCCGCGGCGTGTCCGGCCTCCGCCTCCCTGATTTTTTGCTCGATAATGAGGGCGGCGTTTTCCTTTTCGAGGGCCAATTCCACTCGCGCCCGCTTTCCCAGAAAAATCGCCGTGATCGTCTTCCACATGATGTTACTCCTTTGATGAACAACGTTCACAAACTCGAATATGCATATAAATGAACAATGTTCAATATAAAAATGAACGTTGTTCATTGGTATGAATGGGTTTAGAGTGGCGTTAACCCTCGCCGAACACGGCGGGAGATAATCGTTTCGGTCGCGGAAATAGGGGCGTGCATGGGCGCGGATAAGCTTGAAGGCGGCGGCGCGGGCGCGAAGAGCGCGCCATATGAGCGTGAGAGTCTCCTTGATCCGGCGGGACCGGATGGGCCGCTTCCTGGGCGCGCAGGGCGCAAGGGCTTTGATCCGGATGTGCGCGACCGCGTGATATCAGCGGCGCGAAAGGCCATGGAAACGCGGGGGCTCGATGGCGTGAAAGCACGGCCGATCGCCCAGCAAGCCGGCATTTCAGTGGGATCGATCTACAATCTGTTCGGCGATCTCGATAATCTTATCCGGATCGTCAACGGCCAGACCTATGATGAGCTCTTTGCGATTGAAACAACCGCGTTGGAGGCGGCGCGCGATGCTGGCCGGTCGCCCCGCAAGCAAATGCTGGCGCTTGCCGAGGCTTACCTCGAATTTGTGGCCGGCCATCAAACGCGGTGGCTTGCGACGCTTGCCTTTAACCGCAGCCAGACGGAGGCGCCGCCGCGCTGGTATCTGGAAAAAGAACTGTCGCTTTTCCGGATTATTGAAGATGCGCTTGTTTCTTTTCCCGGCGCCAAAGATCCAAACCGGCGCAGACTTCATGCGCGGGCGTTATGGGCGTCGATCCACGGCATTGTCACGATCGCCGTCGCCGACGGCTTCCTGATGCAGCCGATCGAAGATGTCTGGGAACAGATTAAAATTGTCGTGAATGCTGTTGCGGCTTCTCTTGAAGAGGCTTAGCCGTCGATTTGCGGCGTTCGTGAGCGCTGGACGCCTGCAACAGCGCAGCGCCAGGCGATCGCGATCACCGCGCCAAGACAAGAGGCGGTTGCGGCGAAACCCGCTGACTCCACTGGAAGCATGAGCCACGAGAGCGCGTAACCCGCGCCGCCAAGAACGAGCGCCCAGCCTGCAAAACGCTGGACGGCGTGCGAATTCTGCAATGAACACTGTCGCTTATTGAGAGGCGGTAAAACCTTTGGCGTCGCATTGCCGATACCGACCAGAACGGCGCCGACGCAAACGCCCCAGACGCGATCAATAGCGTCGGACGCGCTTACGCCCAGGAATTCAATGAGATGCACCCCTTGCGCCACGACGAGCATTGCGGCCGCTGAAAGAACGGAGACCGTAAATATATTTTTTTCGGAAATGGAATAATCGCTCAGGGGACGGCGTTGTTCCATGAACGCTACGATCGCCCACAGAACAGGCACCGAAAGTGAGCCGATGATCCAGACCGCGCCCGCTTCCGGCTTTAAAAACCAGTTGGAAAAGCCAATCGCCGCGGCGGCGAAGGTGAGGAGGCATAAAATCGTTTGTAGACGGATGGCGGTCATGTGGCTGTCTCCTTCATTTTTGACGGGTGCGAAGCGTCAGCCTTTCGCTCGGTCGTCGGTTTAACGTTGAATGTTTTTGCAAAGCCGAAGAGCGCGTCTTCAAGGACGGACAATTTAAGACGATAAATTACCTGCTTGCCGTGCTTTTCCGCCTCCACCAGATCGGCATCGCGCAAGACCGCGAAGTGGGCGGACATGGTTGGCTTGGAAAAGGAAAATTGCGCTGCGAGGTCGCCTGCGTTCATCGGGCCGTCTCGCAGAAGTTCGAGAACGCGACGCCGCGTCGGATCAGAAAGGGCTTTGAAAACGCTGTTCATAGGTAGTTATTTAGCTAAATAACTAATTGAGTCAACTCCCGCGCTTTTCTACCGGGTGTGAGCTGTGGTCCGTCCTCGTCATCTGGAATGGTCTCGGTTTCATCCAGCGAGCGCGCTTTGTCGTGTCAGTGATTTGGATACGCAAGCTATTGCATCGGCTGGTTCTTCGGCTATAACCCGCGCTCTTGTTGGATCGCCGGGCCAAAAGGCATGCCTGGGCGATCTTAAAACGCACCCGAAACGGGTCCCGGAAGTCCGGGCTTTAAACCAGGAAGAGCAAAATGCCCAAGATGAAGACCAAGTCAGGCGCGAAAAAGCGCTTCAAGATGACGGCGTCCGGCAAAGTCAAAGCCGGTGTCTCCGGCAAACGCCACGGCATGATCAAACGCACCCCGAAGCAAATCCGCCAGAACCGCGGCATGGATGTGCTCGCTGATGCGGATGCGAAGATCGTTAAAAAATACATGCCGTATAATCGCTAGGAGGCCTTGAAACATGTCACGTGTAAAAAGAGGCGTCACCGCCCACGCCCGTCACCGCAAAGTTATCAAAAAAGCGAAAGGCTATTACGGCCGCCGCAAGAATACGTTCCGCATCGCTAATCAGGCTGTGGAAAAGGCCGGCCAGTACGCCTATCGCGATCGACGCGCCAAGAAGCGCAACTTCAGGTCCCTTTGGATCCAGAGGATTAACGCGGCCGCCCGGGAACTCGATATGACCTATTCGCGTTTTATGAATGGTCTTGATCGCGCCGGTATTGAAGTTGATCGCAAGGTGCTCGCGGATATCGCCGTTCATGATCCGAAGGCGTTCGAGGCCCTGGCCGAGAAAGCAAAGGCCGCGCTCGCCTAACACCGGCGCCATAAGTCGAATTTGAAAACGCACCCGTTTCAGCGGGTGCGTTTTTTGTTTTACGGCATCCGATAACTGACTCGATTCGATGCAGAGACGACTTTAAGGCTGAACTGTGCGTTCTGATGAATGAATAAAAAACGAAATATTCATTATTGACATGTGGAAACTGACTAGTTTACCTTCGTATCAACGCGGCGCAGACTGCGATCACATATTGGCGGAAACGCTCGGGTGTTTTTCTAACTTTTGACCCTTGGAGATAGAAATGATCCGATCCATCTTTTTCGCAACCTCAGCCGTCTTTTCGCTCACCAGCGCCGCATTCGCCGGCGAAACCGTTTCGGTTGATCGCGCTGCTATGGCCGATGCGTCATACAAAGCCGAGTTGTACGAGCGCATTGAAAAAGCAGCGATGCGCGCTTGCCGCAAGGAACTGCGCGGCGAGATGTTTGCGCCATACCTGCTTGATAAATGTGTGCGCGCGGCCATTGGCGGCGCCGTCGAACAGATCGGCGATCCCGAACTGACCGCAATTGCCCAAACGCCGGCGAAAAAAGCAGTGGTCGCCTCTAAATAGACCGCGTCTATCGACGCCGTGTCTATCGACAATGGCCCTTCCTGCGCGTATTTGAACCGGGCGCAGCCCGAGCGCCATCCGTATGAAGCGGATGGCGTTTTTTCTTGTCTGTGTTGAAGAGGCGAAACCCCGATGACGTTTTTGCGAAACGCACTCCTGATTTATATCGCTGGCTTTGCCGTGTTCTTTGGCGCAAGGCTCCTGCTCAGCGGCGACGGCGGGGGCGGTATCGCCGCAGGCGCGCCGGAATATGACGTAGGCGTTTCGATCGACGATTTCGCCTACGGCAAACGCAATATCGCGACGCAAAAGCGGTCGAGCGCCGCAGCGCCTCAAGCCGTCGATCAGAAATATGAGCAGGTGTCGACGATCGGTGCGACGACTGAAGAATTCGACGAAGACGAAGCGTCCGCGCGCGCGCAGATCGAAGCGTACGATGCATTGATACAATTTGAGCAACGCTCAGGACTTGACGGATTTCGTCGCCTTCAACTTGGGATCGGCGTTGCGCCGGAAAGTTTCGACGCGCTCGTTAATGATCTCAAAGCGCTCGGCGAACTCAATCGCTTGCAGATCGATAAGACGGATAAGACCAACGAGTATCTCGACCTACAAGCGCAAAAGGTCAGTCTCGAAAAGTCGCGCGATTCATTGATTGAGCTGAAAGGCCGACAAGGCGACATAAACGAGATGATTAATCTGGAAACGCGCATCCTTGATCTGGAACGGCAGATTCAAGCGCTCGGCGTCAATCTCGGAGATTTCGACGCGGAGAATGAGTTTTCGACGGTGAAGCTCAATCTTACCGAGTACAAAAAGCGCGTCGCTATAGGACCAAGCCTCGGCGCGCGCCTTTTTCACGCTGCCGTCTGGACGTTGCAATATTATACCTTGCTCTGGATCGGCCTCGCCGCAGTTCTGGCTTCGCTATTTGTATTCCTGAAGCTCTTGGCGATGATCGCCGGCGCCGCGCGGCTGCTTGATCAACAATTGAAAAGAAGCTGACCATGACTGATCTGCAAACCCTTGAAACGGACCTCGCCGCAAAAATTGATGCGGCGTCGAGCGAGAGCGCCTTGGAAGAAGTCCGGATCGCCGCGCTTGGCAAAAAAGGCGCTGTCAGTGAGCGGATGAAAATGCTCGGCAAAATGTCGCCGGAAGAAAAGAAGGAAATGGGGCCGGCGCTTAACGGATTGAAAAACCGTGTCGCCGCCGCCATCGAGGCCAAGAAAGAAGCGCTGGAAGAAGCAGCGCTCGACGCCCGGCTGGCGACGGAAAGAGTCGACGTGACGTTGCCTGTCCGCCCCGAGCCGAAAGGGAAAATTCACCCCGTCAGTCAAGTGATGGAAGAAATTGGCGCAATTTTTTCGGCGATGGGCTTCGATATCGCCGAGGGGCCGGATATCGAGGACGACTTTCATAACTTCACGGCGCTCAACTTTCCCCCTGATCACCCGGCGCGCGAAATGCACGATACGTTTTTCTTTGAAGAAAAAGACGATGGCTCACGCATGGTCTTGCGCACCCATACGAGCCCTGTGCAAATCCGCACCATGATGTCTCAAAAGCCGCCCATCCGGATTATTATTCCTGGACGGACATATAGGTGCGATTCCGATCAGACGCATACGCCCATGTTCCATCAGGTGGAAGGCCTCGTCATTGACCGCTCAAGCCACATGGGCCACCTCAAAGGCGTTCTTGAGGCCTTCATCAAAGCGTTCTTCGAGATCGACGATGTGGAAACGCGCTTTCGGCCGCACTTTTTTCCGTTCACGGAGCCTTCTGCGGAAATGGACGTGAAATATGAACGTGTCGGCGACGAGGTGCGCATCGGGCAGGGCGAGCAATGGATGGAGATTCTCGGCTGCGGCATGGTGCATCCGAACGTACTGCGCAATTGCGGCCTTGATCCGGACGAATATCAGGGGTTCGCCTGGGGCATGGGCGTCGATCGCCTCGCCATGCTGAAATACGGCATTCCGGATCTGCGCGATTTCTTCGCCGCGGACATGCGCTGGCTGCAGCATTATGGTTTCGATCCGCAGGATCAGCCGAATTTGGCGACAGGCCTCAGCCGGTGACGTCTTGCGCCTATTGCACCGGGCGCGCATGATGCAACCCGTGCGCGCTATTCGTAACCACCCCACGCATTACGTAATGGCGAATCGCGATCGCATATGGTCATGATTACGACCTTGGGGAAGAAAGGCGCGTGGGGGATCATAGCGAGACGGTCTTGTTTTCTGCTCTCGCCTTGCAACGCTTGTTTTCAGATTTGACAGATATTTTTTCGGACGGGTGATCGACCGTGTCTTTAATTTCAGGGATATTTCGCCGGCGTAACTGGCTGCGGCAGCGGCCAAGTTTGGAAAAAATCCAGAACCTGGCTCACAACATGACCGCCTATGCGACCCGCGCCGACGCCGCGGCGCCTTTGCCGTCGCTTGTAAAAATCGATATTTCGCCGCAATGCTCGCTCGCTTGTCCCCATTGTCTTCACGCCGACCCCGCAGGGCGTGGGCGCAGCCTTTTGGATAAGCAGGAATTTAAAAAATCGCACCGGATGGATCTCGCGCAGTTTGAGGGTGTCATTGATCAGATTAAAGACAAGGCGGTGGCGATCAGCCTATTCTATTACGGCGATCCGCTCGCCCATCCGCAAATCGATGAGATGATCGCGGTCGCAAGCGCCGCGCGGCTTGAAGTCCATTTGACCAGTCATTTCAGCTATAATTTCACAGAGGCGCGCATCCGGCGGCTTGTTGATGCCGGTCTCAGTCATATCACAGTCGCCGTCGATGGCGCGACGCAAGAGAGTTATGAACAAACGCGCGTGCGCGGCCGGCTCGATTGGGTTCTCGCCAATCTCAAAATGATAAGCGACTACAAGCATGCGCAAAAGCTGAAGCACCCTTTTATTGAAGTGCAACACATTACGTTTCCGCATCATGCGCCCGATGAGCTGAAGCGCGTGCGCCACATGGCCGAAGAACTACGCGTTGACACGTTTACTTCGTTCGAGGGCTTGCGCTTTGACGAGCGCGGCGATCTTTACAATGTCGTCGATGACGATCCGCAGACGGTTTCCGCCCGGCCGGCGCGGGGCGCGGCCCTGACGCCGCACTGCCATTGGCCGTTCTCGAGCACGGTCATTCGCTACGATGGCGACGTCATCCCTTGCTGTTTGTGGCGATCGGGCCGTCAATATGTGCCCGATGAAGAACGCGATCCTCATATTATGGGTAATGTGTTCGAACAAAGCCTGGAGGCGATCTGGAATAGCCCGGCCTACAGCGCATTGCGGCGACAGGTGTCGAACCCGCGCCGCGCATCGAAGGAGGGCGCCACGGCCTCATTTTGCGACGGTTGCCCCCGCTTACATATGAAGCCTGAAGCGGCGAGGGCGCCCGAGCGCGGCGGCGTTCGCGATCAGCAGGCGGCTCCTGACTTGCCCTAAAAGGCCGGAGACGCAGCCTGATCGCGGCGCATCTGAACTGGCCGCACCTCTTGCCGCGGCGGCGAGGCGCGTTAAAACGCCCGTCACGAAGTCATTCAGAGTATTAGCCGATGAAGTTCACTCTATCCTGGCTCAAAGAGCATCTTGAGACAAACGCCAGCCTCGACAGCATTGTTGAGACGATGGTGGCGGTGGGCCTCGAGGTCGAGAACGTCGAGGACCCCAGCGAACGCCTCAAGGAATTCACGATCGGCGAGGTGCTTGCGGCCGAAAAACATCCCGATGCGGATAAGCTGAAGGTCTGCAGGGTCGCCACCAGAGATGGCGAAAAGCAGATTGTGTGCGGGGCGCCGAACGCGCGCGCAGGGATCAAGGTGGCTTACGCGGCGGTTGGAACTTACGTCCCCGGCATTGATGTGACGCTTTCAAAGGCGAAAATTCGCGGCGTTGAAAGTTTCGGCATGATGTGTTCGGCGCGCGAGCTGGAGTTGGGCGATGATCATGACGGCATTATTGAAGCGCCGGAATCGGCTGAGATCGGCGATCCGGTTGCGGCGGTCATGGGCGTCACCGATCCGGTGATTGACTTCGAGGTTACGCCGAACCGTCCTGATACGAATGGCGTTAACGGCGTTGCGCGCGATCTCGCCGCCGCCGGTTTGGGGCGCCTAGTGACGCCCACGCCCGAGGCCGTCGCCGGCGGGTTTGAAAGCCCTCAAAAGATTGGCTTGCAATTCGATGATACCGCGACTGACGCTTGTCCCTGTTTCGCCGGCGTTTACATTCGCGGCGTGAAGAACGGTCCGTCGCCGCAATGGCTACAAGATAAATTGCGGGCCATCGGTCTGCGCCCGATCAATGCGCTCGTCGATGTCACAAATTTCATGTCTTACGACCGCGCGCGCCCGCTCCATGTTTATGACGCAGACAAACTAAGTGGGGAAATCCATGCGCGCCTCGGTCGCGGCGGCGAGACGTTTTTGGCGCTCGACGGCAAGGATTACGCGATTGACGAGAGTATGTGCGTTATTGCAGACGATAGCGGCGTCTTGGGTCTCGGCGGCGTCATGGGTGGTGAGACGACCGGCTGCACTGAGGAAACGGTGAACGTCTTCGTCGAGTGCGCTTATTTCGACCCGCTGCGCACCGCCAAGACCGGCCGCAAGACTGGCATTACATCCGACGCACGTTACCGCTTTGAACGCGGCGTCGATCCGAACTTCATACTCCCCGGAATCCATCAGGCGACGCAGTTAATTCTCGATTTGTGCGGCGGCGAGCCGTCGGCAGCCGAACTCGCCGGCGCCATTCCCGGATTCAGCAAGACGGTCGCCTTTCCGCCGTCGGAAACAAAGCGGCTAACCGGCATGACCGTGGATGAGGCGCGTACGGAGGAAATCCTGAAAACGCTCGGGTTCACCGTTAATCAGTCCGATCCTTGGCTGGTCGATGCGCCAAGCTGGCGCCCTGATATCGAAGGCAAAGCCGATATCGTAGAAGAGATCGCGCGTATTGTCGGATTTGACAATTTGCCGACGGAAACGCTCCCGGTTCTGAACGATGTGGAGACGCCGAAATTAACGCCTTCGCAAACGCGCCGCGCGCGCGCGCGGGCTTAAATTTACCTGCGGCGTAACCATTAATCA
>CAWUIM010000018.1:0-53766 GCA_963922595.1 uncultured Parvularculaceae bacterium | reverse complement strand
CTGCGTGGGCGCGATGGAAGGCGCCGCAGCCGTTGCGCTGCGCTCCAGCATGGTCAGCCGATTGCGCGCCAAATCCGCAAAATGCCCGTCGGGATAGCGTTTGAGATAGGCTTCAAAATCGGACTTGTCGCCGCCGTCTTTGATCGATGTCCAGAACGTGTTCTCGATGGTCAGGTGGCTGTCGGACGATGCGCCCGCTCCAGTATCATTGGAGGCTTGCGGGGCGGGCGCCGCAGCAGCGGGCGCGCTCTTGCCGATCGCGGATTTGATATCCTGCACAAAGTTCCGCCAGTTCGGATCGCTGCGGTCGCCATGCCAGTTGATAAGGTCAGCCGTCTGAACGAGTTCGAAGCGCAAGGGCCGGTCGCATTCTTCGATCATCGCCGGCACGAGCGTTGAGTCGCGCTCGCCGATTGTGGCTTCAGCCCGCACCCATTTGGAGTTGACCGAGCGCGACGACCACAAGACGGCGACCGCGCCCGCTTCGCGCAAGTTCTTCTCGGTGACCTCGTCATAGGACTGCCCAGCGCGCAGATTTGAGTCCCACCAGACGCTGAGGCCCTCAGCCTCCAGCGAATCAGCAATCGCCCGCGCGCGATGCTGATCTTCCCGGTTATACGATATGAATACGTCCGCCAATGCGTCGCTCCCTCCACAGCCTCAGACCTTACCGTAGTGTCATAAAAATTGGTAGTGGGGTTGCTTTTAAAGCGAAATTCTCTTTCGGTTGCGCCAAGGACATTCGTTGGGGGAGAGAAATGATCGCCCCTGTTTCTCATGGGCGGCGAGCGATGGCTTACACCTTTAATACGGACCTCTTATTGAATGAGCGCGACCGCGAAGAGGCGCGCCAGGAATATCCTCATATCTATTTTGCGCTCGATAACCCGCTCTTGCGCGAGGCGTTCTCCCCCTACGACGAGCGGGCGAACGTCTCGAAGACCCGCAGTCGACGATGGGGCGTGTTCGCAGTCTTCTTAGCGACCGGCGCCTTGCTGCTCGCCGGCGGCGAGATGTTGTTCCAGGGTTTACCGAAAGCCCAATTACGGCTGGTGGCCGGGATCGGCGGCGTCGCCGGCATTGTCAGCGTCGCGATCGGGATGTTCGGCGTCATGTTCAGGGCGCGGAAAATGCGCTGGCTCAGCGACCGGCTGGCGACTGAACGGCTGCGGCAATTTCACTTCCAGCAATATGTGGACGCGGCCGACGAAATTCTGAAAGGCGCGAGAGCCAAGGAAGACGCGGATGCGTACAAGACGGCGCGCATTAAAAATTTCGAACGCATCCAAAGCGATCTGCTTGATCGCCTCGAAGAAGAGCTGACCCATCTGGTGCATTCGGAAGATCCGGGCGAGGGCATGCTCTTTGACCGGCGCGACCATCAGATCGATTCCGCTGCGCCGCACCTTAAGGAATATTTCGCCGCCTACGAACGGCTACGCTTCAAACGTCAGATCGACTATTGCGATCTCGTGCTGCGGGAAAAGAAGGGGTTCTGGAAACATGCGCCGGTGCGGCAAGCGCAGATCCTCGGAGCGCTTGCCCTTGGGTGCGTACTCGCGATCCTCGGCCTGCACGCCATGGTCCTGTTCGGCGCCCTTGCGAATATCTATTGGATGAAAGGACCGCTTGTTCATGTGCTCGCGATCTGGGCGGCGATCATCGCCCTGACGGCGCGTACGTTTGAAGAGGGATTTCAGCCCGAACGCGAGATCGAACGCATGCGCCATTACCGGCTGTCGCTGAAACGGCTTTATGAACGGTTCAAGGAAACGGACGATCCCGCCGAGAAAATCACGATCATGCGTGAGCTTGAAAAGGTGACGTATCAGGAAATGGTGTTGTTCCTGAAAGGGAACTACGAAGCGCAATTCGTGATGTGATGTTGCGGCGAACGCGACCGGTCGCCGAATGTTGAGTACCGCGCTGATCCCCTCCTTTCGCCAAGTAAGTTGCGGTTAAGGAGGTCGCCCGGCTTACGGCGGCGACTGTGGGTCTAGCGAAACATTATTTTCACTTAGCGAAAGCCTCCCCTTTTCAAGGGGAGGCGGCATCCACCCTGACGGCGGCGAACGTCGGTCCTCCTCCCCTTAAAAAGGGGAGGCTTGAGCCGCGATTGCGCTTAGGCGCAATCCCCGGCGAAAGGAGGGGATCATTTCTCGCAATAAAGGCTCATTCTAGCGACGGACTTACGCCCACTTCGCCGCAACCGCGCTTAGTCGAAATCCTTCAAGCGCAGCTTTGAGCGGTGAGGCGGCGTTAACGGTTCTTCTGGCCCCTGCATATACGCCTTCTGCCATTTCTGCGTTTGCGCCTCGCTGCCCGGTTTTTTCAGGTCTTCGTTGAACGTGTTGCGCGAATTGCGCCAGGCGAGAAATTCTTCCCATAGCTCGGGATCGTCGGAGGGCTGGCGCCGCACGGGCGTGAAGGTCTCGATCTCGCCGCGCTTTACCGGAAACACCGAGGCAATTGGCTCATTCTCCTCAAACGTGACAACAGCGTTCGGTACACTGAATTTCCAATTCATTGTGAATGTGTAGGGCGACCAGTCCGTTTCGACCACGGCGTTTAACGCCTGGATATAGGGTTTAATCCGATTGGAGGGGCCGCCGACCCAAAGATCGTAACCGGGCGGCGTCTTCATCAAGGCGTTGATATGAAATGTCAGAACGCCCTCACCGAAATGGCTCGTGGCCGAGCGCGGCGGCTTGCCGTCCTGTGTGGCGAAAAGAATGTCATTCTTGCCGGTTCCGCCTCGCCATTTGGCTTGAAAGGTCTCGGTGCTCAAAATCTCCCAGCCATGGGTGTTGGCGATGGCGAGCGGCAGGCAGCGATAGGCGTATTTGTCGGGGCTCTCATCCATCCACTGGCGGCTGAGCGGCGCCGGGCGCATGCGAAAGTCGGCCCGTTCTTCAATGAAACACTCGATCAGCTTTGGGGCGTCGTCTTTTGTCATTCTCGTCCGGCGTTTTGAATTGGCGCGAGCGTACCCCAACTCGTCCTATCGGCAAAAAAGAATGCGGACCCTAACGAAGAATTCTTGTTGGCCGCGGCGCTCCGGTCCGAGGCGGGCTGTTGTTTCGCTACGAACCCACTGAGTGTTTATCCGCGCCGGGTCGTGAGACGACCGCCGTCAAGGTCTGCGCTCCGTCGCTCGCTCAGCTTTGTAAGCTTCTCCCCGGCCATCTCCGTGATATCTGAACGATCTTCGCCAAGGGAGACATGGACGTCGGTTTGCGGGAAGGGAATGTTCACGCCCGCTTCGCGCAAGGCGGCGTTGATGGCGGCGTTAAGCGCATGGGTGGTGGGCAGGCGTTTGACCGGCTTCGCCACAAACAACCGGACTTCGAACAGAAGGGCGCTGTCGCCATGGGCCATGAAGAACACCGTGGGCGGCGGTTTGTCGAGGACGTCGGGATGGTTTGAGACGGCCTTGAGAATGATGTCGCGGACCTCGTCAATATCTGACCCGTATGCGACGCTGATCCGGAGCAAGAGGCGGGTGATGTCATCTTTCAATGTCCAGTTTGTGACATTTTCCGTGATGATCGTCTTGTTGGGGAGGATGACCTGCCGGTTGTCGAAATCGGTAATGGTCGTCGCGCGGATGCGGATGCTGTTCACCACGCCGCGCAAGTCGCCGATGGTGATAATGTCGCCGACCCTGATTGGGCGCTCGAAAAGGATAATCAGTCCAGAAACAAAATTGGCGACAATCTCCTGAAGGCCGAAGCCAAGGCCGACGCCGAGCGCAGCGACGACCCATTGCAATTGCGCCCATTGGGCGCCGAGAAGAGAGAAGCCCACGACGATCGCTGCAGCCACGATCAGATAGCGGGTGACGGACGCGATGGCGTAGCGCAAGCCGGCGTCGAGACCGAAAGGTTCAAAGAGGCTAATCTGAAGGAGGCCGCCGATATTCTTTGCGGCGAATAGGCCGCCGGCGAGAATGAACACCGCCGTCAACACCGCATTGAGCGTGACGATTTCTCGAACCTCTGCGCCGTCCACCATGACGACGCGTGTCCACAGCGACATATTTCCGGCGTAGCCGAGAGCCGGGATTAAGGGGCTCCAGATGAACCACAAAGCGGCGACGACGGTGGCCGCCGCCAGCAGTTTTAGGATTGAGCGCACTTGTTCGCTGATGGCGTCGGCGTCCGCAAGCGCTTCTTCGGCGGCGACGGCGATGGTTTCCCCGCTTGCTTCCGCCTCCGCTTGCGAGGCGCGCGCCGCTTCTTTGCGGGCGCGTTTCTCACGGGCTTGGGCGTAAGCGAAACGGCGATTGCCCACCATGAACATGCGCGCCGCAAGGCCGTAAAGAACCGCGCCCCCAAGCGCGAGCGCGCCCGACTGAAGCACTTTGAGCTGTAGATCGGCCGCAGTGTCGAAATAGCCGAAAAAGGGCAGGACGCCGACGAATAGAGGCTCGACCACCGCGACCGGAAGCAAGAGCGTTAGCAGGACTGATGTGGTGCGGCCCGGCTTGAGCGCCGAGACGACGCCGCCGCTGGGTTTCAGAAATTGAAAGGTGAGCGCCGCAAGCCCGAGCGATGCGGTGGCGAAAGCGATCACGCCGACGCCGTAGCGGACGCCCGGCGCGTTTGCAAAGAACGTTAATCCGAACAAGGGTATCGCAATGCTTTGCAGGCGGATGAACCAGCGCAGGTTCCCCAAGAGCCGGGTTCGCGCCGTGTCGGTCCAGTTGAAATGTTTCGCGAACAATCCGTTGGCGCGGCACATCTCACGGAAGATGAACAGAACGAGCAGGACGGCGCTGAGCAACAAGGCAGTTTGCGCAAGGGCGCGCGTGAAATCATCGCCTTCGGGCGCTGCGGTCGACATCAGCCCGCCCGCCATGCCAATCGCCAGCGGCACGGGAAGCGCCGACAAAATTGTCAGGAGCAGAGCGAACGGCGTCGTCCAGTAGGTGTCCCGGCCCACATGGCCCACATTGCCGGCGAGCCGGTCCAGGGCGTTCAGAATTTTCGGTCGTAACCCGATGAGCGCCGCTAACAACAGTGCGAAGAAAATTGATGCGCCAAGGTTTGCGAAGACGCTCTTCAGCAGCGTATCGAGCGCGCCCGCCCAGCCCGCCGGCGACAGCGCGAAGGCAAGGCCTTTGGGAATCTCGCTCAGCCAGGCGCGATTGACCCGCTCGCTGGTCCGGAGCCAAAGGAGACGCCGGTCGATCAGGGCAGAGAGGGTCTGCGACTGGCGGCCAAGCTGGGCGAGGGCGAGGTCATATTCCGATAGCAATTCGATTTCGCGGCGTGCGCCGTCGATCGAACGCTCAAGCAACTTTTGTCTTGCGGCGACCAGTCTTTCAGGCGCGCCCGCCGCCTCCGGCGGCGCATCCGACGGGGCGGTTGAAACATCAGTGGGCGATTGATTGTCGGCGCTTTGCGCATCGAGCCATAATATAAGCTGTAGTTGCGTATCCCCCCGGCGGCGCTCCGCCTGAAACTGGCGCGCGTTGATGTCAGCGCGCTCGGGCAAGGTCCGCCGGACTGAATTCAGGAGCGCGGCGGTGTCTGCGGACAGCCTGCCGGCGTCCAGGACGAGATCGACCATGTCCGCGGACCGCGTGAGCGCATCCGTTTTTCGTTTGGCCTCAGCGATTTCCTGCTCCAATGCGGCGCGGCTTAAGACGCCGTCCCGCACCGTTCGCGCCAAGTCGAGATTGGCCTCGGCGGAAGAGAACGCTGAGTGATTTTCTGTCGATAGGCTCACGACGTCCGCTTGCGCCGCGTCAATCGCCAATTCAGCCCGGCCGAGTTCTGATGCGTTCAGGCGGCGGCGCAAATCCTCGATCGTCTGGTCGCTGTGCGCAATCTCCGCCTCCGCGAGCGCGATTTGCGCGGCGACTAGAGATTGGCGCGCAGGGATGGTTTCAAGTTCGTTTTGGAGGTCAGCGACAGCGCCGGCTCGTTCCGACAGGCTCGCCTGACCGAAGAACCACCGGGCCTCTTCCAAGGGCGCATCCGGTTTTTCTCCAATATAGTCTGCGACGCCCGCAAGGCGCGCGGCCTCTTCGCGTGCGGCGGCGACTTCATCAGCAATTTCCGCTGCGCGGCTGTTGAGCATCAAGCGCTCATTGCGAAGTTCGGCGAGCCCTTCTGCGCGCGTTCGGTGTGTCGCCGTTTGCAGCGTCAGTTGCGCTTGCAATGCTTCAACCGGCTCATCCGCGGTCGACGGATCACTCTTTTCGCGAAGAGCGCGCTGCCGTGCGTCGATATCAGATAGAAGCTGATTGAGATTTCGCTCAACAGCACGATAGGCCGCCACCTGGTCCGAGCGTTCCGACTGCGCTGCAATCAGATTCTTGGCGCGATTAAGAATGTCTGTCGCGTCGGCGCGCGCGTCGTCGTCGATGTTGCTCTCAGTCGCAATCGCGTCAAGTTTTTCTTCAATAACCGCGATCGTCGGCGCATCATCCGCAGTCTGCGCAACACTCTCCATGAACACAAAGGGACAGGCCAGCGACAGGAGGATCGCGACGATACGCGCCATACTGACATTTCGGCATGGCCGTTCTCGAGACACTATTCCTCCGAAAATCACGATTGTAACGCCCATGCTTACGTGCTGCAACGGACGGCCTGATTGACTTGCGTCAAACGGGCGGCGTAACGGCGAAGTGCGCCAAGAATAGTCGGTTTTGAACAACCAAGATGTAGGGAATGTTTGTGTTCGCATGCGCCCAGCTGGCGGCGACTATGAAACACGAATTGCGCTTCTTGATCCGTCACATGCGGCAGATAGCGAGCGAACGCCGAATTGCGCGTCGCCGCAGTAGGCGGCGCAAATTTCGAATTCAGGCGGCAAATCGAAAGGATCAACAGGTTTTCGACATTCTCAGATGCAAACCAGCTCAACTTTCCGGCGACTTACAACGGACGCATATGTTCAGCAATCCGCGTCCGGGCTATCATAATTCCGCGATGCGTTATTTGACCGCGGCTGCAGGACGGCGCATTTATCGCATAGTATTGCGGAATGGGGTGTTGTGTGGGGCATGGCGGTAGATGTTGATACGCATTGATGACTTGGCTGAACAAAATGCGGATCCATTTGATGTTTGTATAATCGGCGCTGGGGCGGCAGGGCTGTCCCTGGCGCGCAGCCTCGATCCCCGGTTATTCAGGGTTTGCGTCCTCGAATCCGGACGCAAAGATCCGTCGAGCGAAGCCCAATCCCTGAATGAAGCCGATTGCGTGGGCCTCGACTATGATCTTGCGGAATCGCGCTGCCGAGCGCTCGGAGGCACCCTGCATTCATGGCAGGGCACGATTGCGCCGCTAGACCCGATCGACTTTGAACCTCGAGAATGGATTCCACATAGCGGCTGGCCCGTGAGCGCCGGTGAAATGCGCGAAGCCTATTCGCACGCTTACAAGGTGCTCGGCATGGAAGAGGTCGCGGCGCGGTTTGAAAATATTGGACCGGACCGACGCTCGGAGATCGAAAGGTTTGGCGTATCGTCGGAAGTATTTCGTCCCAAACCGTTCATCATGTTGAAGCAGCACCTCGAAGGTCTGTGCCGCCGTTTGCGGAACGACGTTGTACAGCGAAGCAATGTCACATGCGTGACCGATGCGACCGTTGTCGAAATCGTTCCCAGCGAGGATCACGAGAGCGTCGCATCATTGGCGCGCGCGCGGAGTTTGCGAGGAGACGTCGAAAAGCGTGTTTTCGCCAAACGTTTTGTGATCTGCACCGGCGGCCTTGAAGCGCCGCGCCTGTTACTGGCGTCGCGGCGGCGACACTCGCAGGGCTTGGGTAATGAGCGCGATGTCGTCGGTCGCTATTTTATGGACCACCCCCGATTACGCAGTTCCGTCCAGCCCTTGCCGGAGGCGCGCTCGGCGCCGATCCTGCGGCATGTCGCGCTTGGAAAATACGGCGGAAAGGCGGGGCTAGTCGTAACCGACAAACTTCAACGTGAGCGCCGATTGGGGAATTACAATATTTTCCTGACCAATGTGAGTGTCGATCTGGAGCGTCAAGCCGCCAAGGCCTTGTCGCTGCAAGATCGACCGTCTCCGACTGTGCGAGAGTCTGAGCAAACGAAAAAGAGTGCGCGTATCCGCACCATGCAAGCGCTTCGGCGCGCGTGGCGGACAATGCCTGTAACGATGCGTGTGGAGATAGAAAGCGCGATGTCGCGGAGCGCATTTCGCAATCTCGCGGTTGTGCTGAAGATGGAGCAAGCGCCCAATCCTGACAGCCGCATTCTGCTCTCCGACCAAAACGACCGGCTCGGGATGCCGCGCCTCATTCTGGACTGGCGTCTTTGCGATGAGGATATGCGGATGCTTCGCGATTTTCAGGCAGTGCTGCAAGACGCATTTTCGGCGAACGGATTGGCGGCGGACGAAATAAATTTCCACGATCCTGACAGCGGGATGGTTTTTCAGGACTCATCTCATCCCATGGGCGGTACGCGGATGGCCGATAGTCCTCAATCAGGGGTCGTTGACCGCGATCTTCGGGTATTCGGTTTCGCCAATCTATATGTGAGCAGCAGTTCGGTCTTTCCGACCGCGGGAAATGCGAATCCGACGTTGACGATCATCGCGCTATCCTGCCGTCTTGCAAAAACGCTAAATGCCGAAGCCGAGCGGCGGCATGCGGCGCGAACATCCACAGCTGACCTGCAATCTATTTCCCGTGCGGCGGGCAATCACGACCGCGGCGCGCCAATTAATAGCGAACCCGGCGATACGGTGCGGTCGCCGGCGTGAGGCGCTGTCTTGCCTGGCCCTTTGCATCGATCAACGCTGTGATAAGACCGATGTCATGAGTGCGACAGCCCAGACAGAAATGTGGGAAACGCCCGCGGGTAATTGGCGAGCCCATATCGACCAACCGTTAGCGGCGCCGGAAAAAAGCGCGTTCGCCTGGACGGTATTGGTGTTGTTCGCCGTGAATGTCGGCTTGTCGATCGCCCTTGTCCGCTGGCAAATCGCTTCTATCCCCGTGCGGTCGTTTTTCGCCCTCGCTTCTCTCGGGATGATTGCATTTTTCCGGTGGGAGATTGTCGTTCGCGCCCTGTCCAATCATCGGATGAAACTCACAGTGATCGCGCTGGTCGCTTTCTTCGGCGTGGTCTCGAGCGTCGTTTCGCGCGAAGACCCCGCCGTTATATTTCGCCAGCTTCTTGAGATACACGTTCAGTGCGTGATTGCTCTGGTGCTCGGCGCCGCAATGGTTTCGATTTGGGGCGTGCGCCGGGTCGCCTATTTGTTTATCGGGCTTGTGCTCGCCAGCGGCGGCGTCGCCGTCCTCCAGTTTGCAGATATTTCACCGGCATGGGATTTACGCGCGGGCCTGGGCGTTATTCAAAACGACCTCCCGACGACGAAACTCTGGTACACGAAACATTTTCGTGCGCTCGGGGTTTCCATGAGTCCGGTGATATTGGCGACGCAACTTTGTCTCGCCTTTATCGCCTACTGGGCGCTGAGAGCGCACGAAACGCACGGGCGAATTCTTGTGAACTTCGATCGCCGTATAGTGATCGCTTTGGTGCTGTTCGCCGTATTGTCGGTTGTTTCCGGCAATCGCTCTCCTTTGTTAGGGGCGGTGGTGTTCGCAGCGATCTATGCGGCGACCCGGGAGAGCAGGGTCATGCTTGCCGCGCTCGCGGCGGTCTTGATCGCGGGTCCTGTGCTTTTTCTCACGTTGACGAATATGGGTGAGCTTGGACTACGGGTTGCGACGACCAATGACGGCTCATCGCTCGGCCGGATTACGCTCGGAAATTACGGGCTGCGGCTATTCTTTGATCGCCCCCTTGGTTATGGCCTTGGATTTGATCCCCGCGAACATTGGCCCGGTCATTGGGAATATCTGCAGCATTCGCCCAATCTCCAGGCGATCAGAAATTATGGTCTGCACAATTTCTTCTTGAATTCTCTGAACAAGTATGGCGTCCCGATAATCTTTGTCGCGATCTTTATTGCTTACCACTTAATCCGCCGCTGGACGCTGTATCTCCCTTTTGTCGTTTACATCGTTCATGTCTATTTCCACAATGACGGACCGCTGCAGTCGGACATTCTGATCTGGTACGTGCTCGCATTGTTTCCGTTACAAGAGATGACGCGAGGGCATGGCAATCCGTTTGGCCGCCAAGCTCCGGCGCGTGGCCCTAGGGCCGATGCGCAATCGCCCGGCGTGGCGCGCCCAATATGACCGTGGCCAGCGCAAGCTTTTTGATGAATTCGTTGTGCAAGCCGGGCTGGGATATCTTTCTCGATGACCTTCGCCAGCAGACAGTGACGCCGGAACAGATTGTCGTGGTCGTGGACCGCGTCACCCTCGCGGAGGAACGCGACGCAATGAGGCGCGCGCATCCAGACGTTGATTTCGTCTTTAACGACGCCAATTTGGGCGTTGCGGTTTCGGCAAACCGTGGACTGAGGAAATGCGTCGGCGATGTCGTCTTCCGGATCGATGATGACGATTCCTGCGATCCGCGGCGGGTGGAGCTGCAATTGGAGGCGCTAAATGCGGCGGGCGCTGATATCGCCGCCACGTTTGGGCGCGGCGTGCGCGGCGAGCCGCGCAGAATAGCGATTGGCGATGATGCGCCCGAGAGCTGGCTGATCCGTTGTCCGGATAGCGATGCGGCGCTTAAATCTGCGCTGTTGCGCCGCAACGTTCTGATCCACTCATCAATCGCCATTCGGCGCAACGCGTTAGATCGCCTTGGCGGGTATGACGAGAGTTTTCGGTATGCGCTCGATTACGCGCTCTATCTGAACGCCATGAAACACGGCATGACCTTTACGGTTGTACCGGAACCGCTTGTGACGCGCTTTTACTTGCGTGAATCGATCACGGTATCGAAGCGCAAGCAGCAGATGATGTTTTCCGCCGCCGCTCGCCTCCTTTACGCAGCGGATCAAGACGATTCCGGAGATTTTATCGGCGTCATGTGGCGGCGCGGCTGGCTTCTCGCGGCCCCGAACTGGGCGCGACGCGTGCGGCGGCGAATATTCGAGATTCTGGGCCTGGGCGCGTAATTTGGCGCCTGCGATCGCACCTTTCTGACGCAAGGGCCGGTTGTGCGCTGACGGCGTCCGTTTCAGGGGCGCCGCTGCAAGGGCGCCAGGCGCTCAATGCCTGTCCGGGGAATGTTCGCATTCGCGATAAATCCTTGTCTTGTATACCTCATTTGTTCCATACTCTCTCTTGCATGGGGGGTAGAAGCGCCCGCGCGACCTTGGGGTCACGGCAATTCGGATATTGGTCGGCTTCACCGTTGATCGCGTCCGCTTGATGCCGATATGGCGGCGGAGTCAAAGACGACGCCTTTCATGCGGAGTTGTCTGTGGAGTAGGGCCTTACCATGAATGCGCCTCATAATTTGGCGGGGCCGCCGAGCTACCCCTCCGTCCCGCGGAATGGGACCGAGCGCGCGGGCGTTTGGGAAACGCCGCGAAACCTCGTCCAAGAAGTTCTCCGTTTGGTGTGGCGACGCTGGCGATTGTTGGCCGGTGTGTTCGTGGTGGTCACGCTGGCGGCGGCTGTCATTCAGCTCGTGCAACCAAAGCAATATACGGCGCATGCCTCGATCATGGTCAGTCCGCGGCCGCAGCAGGAAGTCACCGCCGTAGATCCCGCTCCGCTTCCGACAGCGCCGGATACTGCGCTGGTCGATTCTGAAATTGAGTTCATTAATTCACGGCTTATCGCTGAGAAGGTCGTCGAGCGATTTTCGCTCGTCGAGGATCCTGCGTGGAATGCCGCGCTGCGTCCCGCGTCGCCAATCGGCGCGGTAAAGAACGCGATTAAAGGTGTCTTACTTGGCGGCGTGAATAGTCAGCTTACGCCGGATGAAGTGGCCGAGATTCAGCGTCAGAAGACCATCTCAGCGGTTGACGAGGCGATTAATGCGAACCGGTACGGACTGAGTTATGCGGTGCGGATTAATGTAACGGCGCGATCACCGCGACAGGCCGCTGATATCTCGAACGCTATTGTCGAAATCTATCGCGACGCCCGAGACGCTGACCTGACCGCTGGCGCAAGACGCGCCAATCTTTGGCTTTCCGAGCGTATTGCGGAACTTCGCGAAGACCTTGCGAAAAAAGAAGCCGTTGTTGAGGATTACCGAAACACGACGGGTCTGTTCGGTACGGAGGGCGAACTGCTGATCGAACGCAAGCTTCGCGATGCGCAGCGCATGGTTTCCGAATCGCGCGTCAATCTGACGGACAAAGAAGCGCGTCTCGCCCAGATTGAAGCATCGTCGGAGGCGGATCGGCCCGTTGAGGCGATCGCGGAAGCGCTGACGTCCGATGTCATCCGTGACTTGCGTCTTCACATTGCGGAGCTGCGCAGCGAGCAAGCAGATTTGGAGCAACGATATGGAAGCCGGTCGCCCCTTGTGCGTGACGGCCGGGCGGTGATCGCCAAAGTGCAACAACAAATCGATGAGGAGATCGAGCGGATTGCGGCGAACGTTTCGTCGGATGTGGAGGTCGCCCGCCGGCAACTGACGGTCCTGGAGGAGAACCTCAAAGAGATCAGCGCAGAAATGGTTGCGGATAACACTGCGCGGGTGCGGCTGCGTGAACTGGAGCTTGAAGCGGAAAGCGCGCGCGAAGTCTATAACGGTCTTGTTCAGCGGCGCCTGCAGATTGAAGGGCAGGAACGTTACACGACGGCTAATATCCGCTTGCTGCAGGACGCCGCTTTGCCGCTTAGGCCAAGCACGCCCAATGTTCCGATTGCGCTCGCATTATCGATTAGTCTCGGCCTCGGGACATCGATCCTGCTTTGTCTGGTGATGGAGCAGCTCAACGAGGATACGGCGCAATTCGCCGAGCAACTTTCTCAGCGTACTGGATATCCCGTCATCGCCTCGGTGCCCGAACTTGACGAAAAGTCCCTTGGCGATGGCGGTACGCCGACATCTTACATCGTAGAAAATCCCATATCAGCCTTTGCTGAATCGCTGCGCGTCCTTTTGCATTCAATTGAGACCAGACGACAGTTAAAGAAAGCGACGGTCGTGTGCCTGTTGTCTGCGCTTCCCGGCGACGGCAAGACCACGATAAGCCTGTCGGCTGCGCGGCTCGCGGCTGCGTCCGGCAAAAAAGTTCTGCTGGTGGATTGCGATCATCGTATTCGCGCCCTCAATCGCCTGCTGTCGATTGAGCCGCAAGGCGGGCTGCACGAAGTCCTGTCGCAGAACTGGCATTGGCGATCGCTGGTCGTCAGCGATGAACACTCCGGTCTGGATGTTTTGCCCGCGCGCGCCTCGTCCACCGACGATACTTTGATCGAATTCGATCCGAAGGTGATGAGGCGGTTTCTTGATGATGCGTCTAAGGGATATGATCTCATCTTTCTTGACGCCCCGCCGGTTCTCTCGGTTGCTGAGGCGCGCACGATTGCGAGCTTCAGCGATCAGACCTATCTGATCGCGCGATCGGAAAAAACAAAGATCGCAACTGTCCAGGCGGCTATTTCACAATTGCTGAATAGTTCGATTCCGATACAGGGATTGATTCTCAACAGCGTGAATATGAGTTTTCCCGGACGTTTATCGTACGGAGACTCCTTATATTATCGCGAGTCAAGCCATTCCTATTATGAGCCGCGACGGCGCGAAGTCACCGACGATCCGGATGCTGAACACGCCGATCCGGCGCCGCCGCCTGAACCGAAACAGGCTGTCGCCGCCCGCACCGCCTTCGACCATTTGCAATACGGCAAGCTCAGCAATCTCGACTATGCGGCGGAGAGGCGCCGCTCGTCCTCGTGAACCGCATTGGCCGGCGGACGACGGTGGCCGGTCTTCTTGGCCTGTTTGTATCCCCGGCATACAGCGCCAGCGAACGCAGGCCCATCTCGTTGCGCGCGTTCGGCGCGGTCGGCGACGGCGCGGCCGACGACAGTTCTGCCTGGAACAGGTTCATTGAAGCCGCCGCCGAAACGGGCGAGGGGTTTGTCCCGGCTGGTCATTACCGGCTTACTCATCCAACGCGATTTTCTCCGAGCAGCGCAGGGGTGCGTCTGTTCGGGGCGGGGTCTGACAAGGTGCAGTTGGATGCGACGCATTCCCCGCGCGCGACTTTGTTTTCACTGGTTGACGCGCCGCTTCACATATCCGGTGTATCGACTCGGAACCTCACACTTGTCGAAGCGCACGAGACCATGACGGCGTCGATCTCCGCACTCGCGATTCACGACTGGAAATGGACAAACGACGCCGCTGCGGGCGTCAGGGCCCTCTCGATTTTCACGCCATATGAAACGCATCCCTATAGAATTGACGACGTTACCATTTCATCTGTTTCCGGATCAGGCGGCGTGTGCGGTCTTTGGCTGCGCACGGCGATGCGTTCTTGCAGGATCAACGCTGTCGACATCCGAAACATTCATGTGCCGGACACAGACAATTGGTATTATCAAAGCCGCCCTGACCGAATGAACGCTATCGGAACGGCCTGCGCAATCCATATCGGCGACGATCGAGCGGACGCCCAGACGCAATTTGAGCGTTGCGAGATCGGGACGGTTTTGGTGGATGGCGTTCGGGACGACCGCCGTCTTAAGGGGAGCGAAGAGACCGCCGCGAACTGCGACGGCGTTCGTATTCTCGCGCGCAATGTTGAGTTTGATAAGGTCACCATTCGCAATGTCAGCAATCATTCGCGCCGCGACTGCACCGGATTGTACGCCAAGGTTGTTGGCTTGAAGGGTAAGGCGCTCACCATTGAAAACGCCGGCCACCACGAAGCGTCACTGACGCTGAAGGGGACGGGGCGATCGCGCGCGTCCAGCGGCGCGCGCGGCGGCAAAGTGCGCCTTGATCGGGTGATGATCTCAAATTCGCAAGGCTTTGTCGGCCGGCCGGCGGTCTATTTACGGTGCGAAGACGTGGCGATCAAAGACATGGAAATCGTCGGCTGTGGCGGGGATGTTGAAGATCCGTATGCGCCGGGAAAACGCATCAGCGGCGCAAGCGCTGTTGTGCGCATGTCGCCGCCATTGGGTGGTCAGGCGGCGATGGGCGACGTGCGCCTTGACCGGCTTGTTATGCGCGATTGCGTTCTTGGCGGTCTGTGGGAGCGTTGGGCTGTGGGCCTTGGCGCCTATCGGCGCATCAGGCTTGGCGAAGTCGATTGCGACGGCCTATCGAACGCCGGGCGGTTTGCTCATCAATCTGCGGCGCACGGCCAGGACATCGCCGTGCTGGCGTTCGCTGAGTCAAAGGTCGGCTGCGACGTGCTCGAAATTGGGCGGGTCGTCGCGCGCAATTGCTATGCACCGGGCCGCATGGCGCGTGTTGTTCATTTGATGGGACGGGCGCCGCTTCGCGAGGTCCGGCTCGGACCGATCGATAGCGACGCTACATTTGATGAAACTGTGAAAATCTCCGGCGCTGTGCCGATCGGCGCTTTTGCATGGCGGTCTGACTGTTTTGCGCCAACCATTCGCATTGAAACAGCGCCGCGTAAGCAAACTATACTTCCGTCACCGGATGATAATTGCTAACGCATCGTAATCTTTACGCCGAATGCTGCGTTAACCGGTCAATCGCCGCCGTTTATTCGCACCGTCAAGGCGCGAAAGCATTATCATAATAGCGAGATGGCGAACGGGATAATATAAGGCGAAGACGATCATCGCCGCCCCGGCCGCCGGCACGAACGCCCCGGCGATAATGAGCGGCATGGCGATCAGCGCGCCGACTACATTTGCGGTCAATACATCGCGCGCTGAACGGTCCTTGTTGATCGAATAGGATTGCGTATAGACCGCGTCGGCCAGTGCAATGCCCCACGAAAGGAAAAGAATGACGGTGACGTACCGGCTTTCGCGGAACGTCTCCATGGCGGGCACAAATTCAACGAGCGCAAGAAAAATCGCCGCCGCGACAGCGCCGAAGGCTGAAAAGCCGACGCAAATCAGCGCCAGCGCGCGCGGCGTCGGCATGGTGTCGACATAGCCGCGCCAGAAAACGTAGGTCGCCGGCTTCAGAATGTTGTAGAGGAAACGCCCGGTCGAATAACCAAGCGCATAAACGCCGACCGCCGCAACGCCGTGTGCGGCGCCGAGTAAGAACTTATCGAGATGCTCCAGCATTCCAGGCGCCAATACGGCGAAGCTGATCATGCGCGCTTCTGCGGCCGGACGCATTCCCAATAGCGCGGTAGCGCGCCGCCATAGTAAGTCGAAATCGATGAAGCGCCGCGAGAACACGCTGAAGTAAACAATGTTCACAGCGGTCATCGTCGCCAGTTGAGCGTAGACGGCGGTGGTCGTCTCAAGCCCGTTGGTCGTCGCCAACAAGAAGACCAATAACGCCGCGCCGTATTTCAGGGTTTCGGCGACAGCCAACCCAAAAAACCAGCGTTTCGACTGGAAGTAGGCCATATAACATTGCGTCGGCATATAGAGCGCCGAGAGGCCCGTTATCACCAAAATGGGTTCCGAATAGTTGAACTCTATGCCGCCGAAGGTCGATCCGAGAAAGATCGCGGTCGCGCAGGCTGCAAAGAGAACCAGAGCAAAGGCGGCCTGATTGGCGAACAGCGCGGCGCCGGCTGCGCGGTCTTCCTGGGCGACGGCGCGGATATAGATTTTCTGCGACTCGCTCAGCGAAAGGAGATTGGCGATCGCGAATATCGATATCATTATCCGGAAGACGCCTGTTTCCTCCGCAGGCTGACTGAATGAAAGAAACAGGATAATGAAGTAATTCACGCCGCCCGGCAGGGCTGAAGCGAAAATGGCCAACGGCCCCATCCGCAACAGCGTCATCCACCACGGCGCTTTGCCGGCTTGATTTTCAGTCTCGACGGTCCCGGTCATCTTGTCGCCGGGCCGGAGTCGAAAGAATCAGGCGGCAAATAGAGACGGGCTTCCTGACGGGCGTAATGCTGAAGGTTGAACATGCGCTCCACCATGGCATGCGCCGCGCGGCCCACATCGGCGCGCCGGTCACTATAGGCGAGGGCGATGGTGGCCGCGATCTCGTCGGATGACAAGCCTTCAGTGAGATAGCCCGTAACGTGATCGTCAATGAGGTCAGTGATTCCGGGGATTGGCGACCCTACGCAGACGAGACCGCTCGACATCGCTTCGATTAAAACTTTCGGAAGTCCTTCATGGCGGCTCGTCAGCGCAAAGACGGTGTAGCGTCGCAATACTTCGGGCAACGTTTCGTTTGCGACCGATCCGAGGAGGCGTACCGGCGGTCCGGGTTTGGCCGCCAACTCACGCAATTCAGGCTCCAGCGAGCCGCCGCCGACGAGGTCAATTGCGCGTCCCGCCTGTCGGCATCCCTCGACCAGGGCGATGAGATTCTTTTGCGGCTCGAAACGACCCACATACAGGACCGGTTCATCGAAGTCGTATCGGTCTTTCGGCGTAAATAACGACGTGTCGACATAGGTGGGAAGCAAATTGACTTTGGCCGCTAACTTTTCACGAGCCCGCAAGGCGTCGGCGGCGTTCGTCGATGTAACGGCGATTGCGTCGGCCGCAGCGTAGGCCGCCGTTTCGACCGCGCGCGCCAGACGCGCCCTGAGCGCATGATTGTTCTTTGCGAACCGGCGCGATAGCGAATAGCCCTGACGAATGAGAAGCCGGCGGCTGCAAACCCATTTGGCGAAGATCGCGGCCCAGGCGCCGCTCATCTGGTTGGTTTTAAACCAGTCAGCCTCCTTGAGTTGGCGCCGGTGCGCAACGACACCGAAAAAACTGTAAAACGCAGCAGCGAGCCCTTTCATCGCGCCGCACCAGCGCGGCGGCGTCACCACCCTTACGCTGTCAAAGGTCTGATCCGCCCGTCGCGCATCAGCCAGTCTTTGCCGGTCAGCAAAGTCATAGGAAAATACAATCACGCTGGCGACAAGCCCGCTGCGAAGGAATTCAAGATAAAGCGCGATTTCACGGCTTAGGATATTTGTTCGTTCCCAAGCGCATAAGGACCCGCCATTCGACATGAACAGCGCCAGGTGTGGCGCGCTGTCCGGCGCGCGCCGGGTCGTCATGTCCGATGAGGTCATGGTCGTGCTTCATTACCGTCCTGGCGCGGGGACTTGTTCGACAAACCGCGGGCGCGCAACGAGCCTGCTATAGACGCCATAGGTGCATTGGGCGACTTCTGTCCAGGTCATGAAGCGGTCCGGCGATACGATAAAGGCCTCGCGGTGCTCAAAGACGCGCCTGAGGGCGTTATCGAGCGAGGCCGCATCATCGGGATCGAAATAGTGTTTGTCGTCAAGGCCGAAGTCGCGGTTTTCGGGAATGTCGCTCAGAAGAACTGGGGCGCCCCAGCTGATGGCTTCGAGCACGGCGTTGGAATTGCCTTCATGGATTGAGGAATTCACGTAAACTGCAGCGCCGGCGTAGAAATGTCCGAGCTTGCTGCGTGGAATGCGCCCAACAAAACGCACCGCCGGGCTCGCCATGGCTTTGAGTTGTTGTTCATATCCAGCATTATCAACGCCGCCGGCGATCAGCAATTCGACAGGCGAATCTGTTTCGTCGCGAAAGCGGTTGTATCCGTCGATCAGACCGTGAAAATTCTTTTGCTCCGTGAGGCGGCCGACCCCAAGCACATAAGGCCTATCGGGAAGATCAGGCGGGGGGCCATTCTTCACCGGAAGATCGACAGCATTGGCGATAATGTGGACGCGGTCGCGGACGCCTGCATCCGCAAGGCGGCTCGCCAGCGCAGGACCGACAGCGACGATTGCGTCGGCGAACCGCAATTGCCATTCGCTGAAGCGAAATCCTAGTCGCGCGATCGCACCCCATTTGCCGACGACATAATCAGCAGATCCGTAGCGGACGACTGTTTTCACGCCGAGCATTTTATAGATGAAAAGAAAGATTGCAGCGCCCAAGCCCTGAAAGTGAACGATATCCGGGCGAACTTTTAACGCATAAAACAATCCATATACGTAATATAATATCTTGTCCGTATTCAGGAACCGCGACGTCGGGGCCGGGACGAGCTTCACACCCTTATAAGAAGCGCTGGAGATGTTTTTCGACAATCCCATGAGCGTCACATCGATTCCCGCGCTGGCGATCAGCGGAAAGAGGCACTCAGCATTCTTTTCCGCGCCGCCCTCAACGTCCGGCAACCCTCTTGATCCGATGACAAGTATTTTGGCTGGCGGAACAGCGCTATCGATATGACGGCTGACAAAGTTCATCCTGCACCCCCAAGCGCATAGATCGTCACAAGCCCCTGCCGAAATGAGGTCAGCAACACTAAATTTCTGAGTTGAGGACGCTGTAACGCCCGCCCGCCTATCTCGATGAAAGGTTAACACAGCGTTAACCATATGTTAAGACATGGAGCGCTTCAAAAGTAGCCGTTTTATTCGGGGGCCATGTAAGGCTTCGCGGCCATTTGGAAATCCGCGAACCCGGATCGGCGTATCGCCTCAAACTTACCGCCAAGAGTTCTATTGCTAACGCGCCGACGAACAATGCCCGCGCATTACGACGATGTTTGGCGGCGATTGACGACTTTTATTTCGGTTTCCGATAGAACTTCAATAATGGCGATTGGAACGCTTAGTAAAAGATCCGTGTAAGGTAAAAACTGACAAAATACGTCATTCAGACCTGCCCCAATCATCAATAAATCCTGGCTAGCTGTGGCCAGACGCTCGACAGGGCGATCCCCACTGAGCCGTTTACAGGAAAGTATTAGCCCCTTTACGCCGCTGGCGCCGCGTTGAGCCTGTCGTCGGAGACATGAAAGCTTGGAAAAGATGGGCCTGCAAGGTCCTCTGACGGCATCGACAAACGCAGCGCAAGGAACGGCCATTGTCCCGTCGGTCGCGGCGTTGAACTCATGAATGAGTTTGATGATTGCAGCCTTAAGAGCCTCTTGTGTATCAGCGTCTAATGCTACGAACGCCTTATGGACCGGTCCGTTCCAGGCGCGAAAGATGTCCACGAAATGTTTTGGCGACTGGTAACGGAAAACGAAGTCCCGACGGCTGTCCCAGTAGGCCGTCAAAGAATCGCGCTGGACATGGGCGGCGCAGTCCGCATACTCGGCCGCGCCGGAGCAAATTTGGTTGTGGCAAAAGAGAATAGAAAATAGACGAACTTCATGACTATTGATAAAGACAAGGTTGGATCGATAATTGATCCGATGGCGCATCATATTGCGGATATGGTGGAAATATTTGTATCAGGGCAAAACGAGCATCATCAGCGGATGCCGGAAATATTTTGCGCGCCGGATAATCGCACCGAAATTTCCCAATATTTGCGGTCTTTTCTGAAGCCGAAAAACCCTTTGCGGCGGCGACGGAATTTTTGCCTGGCCATTGTTCGCGGTGATACGGTCTGCGGGTATCTCTTGTACAAACTGAATTGCTCTTCAGATGTGTTTTTTGGAGAGAACCGTTGGACCTGCTTTATTGAAGATATCGCCGTTGCGCCAGGGCGCCAAAAGCAGGGTGTTGCGAGCACGCTCATGGCGCATCTTCTGGAAAACGCGTTGGCGCCGCACAAACCCTGCCTGGTGTCCGGGCAGATTTGGCGCGGAAACGCCGCGTCCGAACGCCTGTTCGAAAAGCACCAGTTCAGCGATTTATCGAAGACTTATTATACGCTCACGCAATAATTTTGAGGCGCCCGGCAGCGAAATGATTTGTTCAATCCTCAGTGACCGAACTGAAATGTCGCGAGCAAGCGGCCCGACAAGGCGTCTTTATCTTAGTGCAATTGATTACCCGTCATCGCGCCAGAACAGGGCCGCGTGACCCCAGGCTTTTCCACTTGGGCCGTGCGGCCAGTCTTGTCTATGCAAGGCGATATAGCCGGGCAGGGATTTTGCGAAGAGCCCGCTGCGGCGTTGGGCGCTAAAATCTGGATCAAAGTCGATTTCGCCCGTGTCCGGCGCAATCCGCAAAATGAAAAAGCCATCCTCTCCGCCAAGCTCCGCTCCTAAAACCAGCCTGTTAGACGTCTCGTCCTTTGCGAGCCAGTGGGGCCGGAACCATTTTGGCGTTTTGAGGCGATGAACCTCGCGCGGCGCCCTTGGATCGGAAATATCAAGGACGACAACGCTGTTTAGATCGCTGACAGGCTGGATCCAGAAATCACCCATCCGAACGGGAATACTGCATGCCCCGCGAATTCGTCCTTTTTTCGGGACGGGATTTGTTTCGATGGTGTAGACCATTTTCAAGTCGGGCGCCGGGGCGGCAATATCTGAGAGGTGATAAAATGCGCAGCCATATGCGTTCAGAAAAACTGTGCCGTCATCGAGAATGCGCGGCCCGAAGCCAGCGGCCTGTGATCCCTCAACCGGCTCGCCGTTCTCATCGCGTCCGACGGGCAAGTCAAGCGTATGCAAGAGTTTAAAGTCAGAGTAGCGATAGATCTGGAGAACATCCGCCCAGGAACGTTCCATCATAGGCGCGCTCGTAACCACGAAACGGTCAATTTCGGGAAGCAGCGCGAAGGCATAAGGGCGCACGGCCTTTTTGAGACTGGGCGCCGCCGCAGACACAGTCCTCAGCAATTCACCGTCGGCCGCATATTCGCCGATACCGCCGTGGTTGCCCGGCATTGTTTCTTCGTCAGGGTCGGGGCTTGCGCCGTCGCTGCGTAAAAACCCGACCAACCGCGTTCCGGCAGGCGTGCGTTGATAGTCGTGAGGGAACCGAAAAGGCGCTGGCGGCTTGAACGTATGGGCGATGTTAACCGCTTGGGCGCTCTCAATATCGACAATCATGCTCAGCTCATGCCTGTGCGCATTCATGAATATCACGTCGTCGCCCGGCGGGCGGGTATATTCCATATGATGCGGCATCGAAGCGCGATGGCCGATGGGCGTAGTTGAAATCGGCTCGCCTCGGTTTTCACTGGCTGGGTTCACGTCAATTGTTAAGAGAAAGTCGGCGTCTTTCTCATCCTGATCGCCTAAAAAGGTAAAAAGAAAAGGCGAGGGCTCTCCAAGAAGGTCAATGTCTGTCTCGTTCGGTGAACAGGCGCAGATCGTGACCAGCAACGCCGTCGCCGCGAACGAGCGACACTGCGTCGCGTTCAATCCGGCTTTCTTCATCCTTTGAAACCCCTGCTTGAGGCGCTCTGCGCATGCGCCCGGCTTTTGTGTGACGATAACACCAGCCGGCTTGTCACGCTAACCGGCGGGCGATCGCCTTTTCCGGCGTGCGCGTCAGGGGGCGCCATCCGAGGATCGCTAAAATTGCGTTTTGACGGGCAAGGACGGCGTCGTCGAAAGACGCAATAGTTGAAAAATCCTCTGCGCCAAGGCGCGCGACGCAATATTGGCCAAGATGCGTATAGATGCCCGCGATCTCGTAATAATGTCTTTCACGATCCGGATGCTGCGCCGCCTTGCGCCTGAAATATTCAGCCGTCACCACAGCATCAAGTTCAACCGCCAAGAGCGCGTATCGAAACCATTGATCGGGATTGCCGGTCAGCGCCTGCACGGTCGCGTGGCCGGATTCATTGCTGGATACGTGAGGACCATTGTGAGCTGTCAATTTGGTCAGAAAGTCCAAAATCTTCCGCGGCGCCCCGGCGCACACCATGCCGTTGGCGGACTCAAATATTCCGAATTTATCAGCGTAATCATAAAGCGCTTCGGCCGACATAACCGTGTTTTCTGTCGCTTGGGGGTGAGCCTTCTCGATCATGTCGCGCACGATCATGAAAACACCGGAGATAAACTGATACTGAGAGGCCAACAAATCGGAAACATATTTGTCCGCCGGCGGCCCGCTGCGCCGCCGCTTCGTATAGGCGATGAGTGAGATATTGATCCGGGCGAAAAGATAAAGATCCCACACGCCAAGCCGTTCATCCTTGGCTTGTGGGCCGAGACGATGCTGATAGAGATCTTTCACGGATTGCGTGAGGTCGAGCGCTTCGTCGAAATTTCGCATCGCGATGCGCAGCGCTGACAAGTTGATCGATTTTCCATTCCTGTCGCCCGCATATTTACAATTCGTGGTTTCGGCGGGCAACTTCATATTGAGATGGAAAGGCCTGGTGTTCGCTTCGCCGAGCTGTCGCCCGCTTTGCGAATATAATGCAGAGACGCCGTTCCACAGGCCGTATTGGAGTTCCATCACGGGCGACCGCCATGGTTTTGCAAGAAGCGGCCACGCCATGCGTTTCAATTTCGTCCGTATCGTCAACATATCAGCCGTATTTTTTCGCTCTCAGGGCCGGCGGCAAACCATCTCGCACCCCTGGTCCGACGCGGGGACGAATAGCGCGCTAACCTGAGCCATCCAATCAGATGTGATCATCAAAGAGAAGACGGTCCGATAATGTGTATGGTATTTGTGCAGCGTTGGGGTTCATTTACCCCACATGTTCAGGACGAGAATTGATGCTGGGACTACCAGGTCTCCTTAAATCGAAAACGGATGCGTTGACCCCCGATCTGATCGCCGAGGCGCGCGCCGAATGGCTGGATCTCGCCGTGTCGGCGTCCGAGAAGAACGTTTATTTTTTCCCGTGGTTTACCGAAGCGTCCCTGCACCTGGACGCGATGAAAAATGTGAAACTCTTGCGAATATACGCTGGAAAGGCGCTGATCGGGCTTTGGCTCTTTAAGGAGGATTTCGGCTACGCAAAATTGCCCGTTTTTTTCCGTCGCACCGCTTTACACCCACATCAGTTTTTGGGAACGCCTCTGGTGCGCCGCGGCGCTGAACAGGGTTTTGTCGAAGGATTTCTTGGTTGGCTGGACGCCAGTCCGTTGGCGCAATCGTTCCTCCTGCTTCCCATGATGACGGGCGAGGGGCCTTTGTTCACTGCCTTTGCAGATAATTGCAGCGACCATGGGCGCGCTTGTTTCGAGTTGGCGCGGCATGAACGCGCCGCCCTAAAACCAATAAGGAGCGCGCAACACTCAGTGGGGGCTCACATCAGTAAGAGCCGGCGCCGGGGGCTGAAACGCCGAAGAGAAAAGCTTTCTGATATTGGCCCGGTCCGGTTCGAGCGATTGCGCTTGCGCGACGATGTCGACCCCTGGCTCATCGACTTTGTGCGTCTCGAAAACCAGGGCTGGAAAAAAGACAAGGGGACCGCCATCTCGCAAAATCCGCAGGACATTGCGCTTTATAGCGCGTTAGTCCCCGCCGCTTTTGATAACGGTAATCTAAATTTTTCAAGGCTTATGGTTGACGATAAACCAATCGCCTACGCCATGGATCTGATATGCGAGGATCATATTTATTGTCTGAAATGCGCCCATGATCGGGCGTACCGGAAATTTGCGCCGGGCGTTTTACTTGAGTTCGAGTTATTATGCGGATATTATCATCCTGATAAGGACTATCATATTGATTCCTGTGCGGCGCCGGATAACACCATGCTGAATGACCTGTATCCAGACCGAAAGCCCTACGTCACTTTGGCGATCGCCCGGAAAAATGCACTCTACGCAGGGCAGCTGCAGCTGATCAATTTTTTGAAAAAGAAAACGGGATAAGGGTTGGCTCATCGTTCTGCAGCAAGTCTTGAGTTAAACTCCTTTACGGCGGTTCTCACATAAAGCGCTGTCGGTGTGTGAAAATGATTGTCGCACTTAATCCATTTTCTAATGACGGTTCAGGCAGCTCTGAATTGTCTGTAGGCATATTCGAGACCCGGATCGCGATCGTGTATTACTCAATCGTTTTTTCGTGGCGGCCAATATCAGAGGAAAGATCAGCGGGCAAACCGGTCGCATCGGCGGCGGGATAGCTAGGCCCGATCAGTTTTCCATATACGGCTGCTTCGCGGTTCAGCGCATTTTAGTGTTTATGTTTGCAACTGACCTGAGCGGGTTGCGTGGTTCAAAGCTTCAAGAATAATTACAGTCTCGTGACGCCGGTATCGTTGAAATTCGAGTGCGCCTCTTCAATGTGCGCATTGCTATTCGCGTGATCACCTTTCATATTGAAGTGGAGGGTTCGGCCGAAAAGAAACATCATTAAATGGCGCAATTGACATAAGTGCGAGAAAACACCGTATGCGGTTATTTTTGGTCGTTTGCCCTATCATTCCTTTCTCCGCCGCGTACACAGCAGAGAATCGTCCCCCTTATATTTCAGTTTTTGTACGCCCTGTTAAGTATTTAACGTAACCGTTGACGGAAGGCCGATGCCGACGCGTTCTCCCGGGGGTTTTATCCACAGGCAGCGCTGCGAACGCTCGCTTAATGATGCGCTCCGGCACGCCGGGACCGATGTCGGACACCGTAATTTTGAGCGTATCGATTTTGTTGACGACCGATATCTTCACCCAGCCGTCGTTGCGATTAAGAGCCTTCGCCGCATTGTCCGTTAAGTTGAAGACAAGGCGAAAGACGGCGTCCGCGTTGAACGCAGATTGATCGGGCCAGAAACAGAAACGGAAATTGGAACTGCGCGACCTGTTTTCTGTATCGCTAATTCCGCAGTTTCTTGTAGCAAAGCCCGCAAGGAGTTGATGTGGTGGCGATCTTCAGGGCTCTGCTTTTCGGACATCGCTGCGCTGCAAAGTAAGACGGTTCTGTCAATGGCGCGTTGAATACGTAACGTCAACTTTCGGTCGACATCGCCCCGCGCCTCGATCGCTTCTACGGCGAGCAAAGCGGGAGAGAGAACATTTCTAACGTCATGGGCTAATGAAGAAACGTCACTTGGAAAATTCATAAGGCGTCACCGGCTTTCGATAATTGAACAAACAAAGACATGAAATACGTATGTCAACCATTTTCCACGGTCTTTTGAACTCTTGTGATTTTTGTTGGAATTTCGGCGATCGAGATTTGAAGGCGGTTGTCGTTTCGGTGCGCTGATTTCATGAGAAACCCGCCGCGCGTGTTGGGAAATAAAAAATCAAAGTGACAATTCGAAATCACTGGAGCCGGGGCGGGCATAAGACAGGCGCGCAGTAGCAGGGTTGAAACGCGGCTATGTTACAGAATAATCACTCAGACGTACTGGGCGGCGGCATTGCGGGGCCGGCGATAGACGCCTGCCTCTTTTGCAAAGATCTTCTGCAGGGCGTTTCCGCCGCTTTGCTAGGCATAATGGGGTCGATCCATATGAGCCTTCAGGACGGGTTGCCCACGGAGCTTCCGGTGAACTGGGATATCGGGCTGATTGAAAATCTCTCCGCAGGGAACGGCATGGCGTCGCTTCAGATTATTGCTGCGGCGAGTTTGTTTTTTGCCACCCGCCGAGGCGTCGCGCGAACCTTAGGCGTGCTCGTGATCCTGTTTTATCTCGTTATGCATGATTTTGGTTACGGATCCGGCGAAATAAAGGCGCAGCTCGCAACCCTAATTCATTTGTTAGCAGACTTGTTAGAGACCATGATGCTCAAAAACGAATCAGGATCATGATTTAACATCGCTGTTCCAATACCGCAAAGATTTAACTTCGGAGCCACGCAACCTGCGCTTTTCGAAAAATGGATTGATATAGTCCTCGTGATTGAGAGCACCGACGGGGCCGGATCACAAAGCGTACGCTGGAAAATTGTCGTCGCACTTTCGAATGACGTCGTGATTTTGCGTTCGGCGTCCAAACATGTGCAGGTCAGATTGGATCAATCTCCACGCTTTCGCTCCATTTCCGTAATTCATCAAGAAACCCGAGCGCGGTTTTTCCGAGCGGCGTAATTTCGTATTCAACGGCGACCGGTGACGCATCGACGACGCTTCTGGAAATGAGTTTTTGTTTTTCCAATTGGCGCAGGCGTTCTGTAATCATCTTCTTGCTGGCGCCGCCGATCATGCGCGACAAGTCATTGAAACGAACGGGGCCGTCTCTCAAGTGCCAAAGAATGGAACCGGTCCATTTGCCGCCGATAATTCGCATGCCGCGTTCAATGGGGCATGGCTCCAGGCAAGGATTTTCTGTCCGCTTACGGCCTTTTTCGTCTGTGATAATACGCGCCCGCATTTTTCCGCCCCTGTTCGCCCCAAAGTAGGTTACTAAAAGTAAACTAGTTGTTTTTTGTATCCATCTGCCACACGTTACGGCCAACAATCAAACAGTCAACTGGAAACAACGGAGCGGGTGTGAGCAAGGTATTCATTATCAATGGGCATCAGCCCTATGAATTTGCGCAGGGGCGCCTCAACGCGACCCTCACTGAGCAAGCGCGCAAGTTTTTTGAATCGCAAGGTCACGCAATCCGCATGACAAAAGTGTCGGACGGATACGATGTCGACCAGGAAATTGAAAATCACCGTTGGGCGGATATTGTCTTCATGCAGTTTCCCGTCAACTGGATGGGCGTTCCCTGGTCATTCAAAAAATATATGGATGAGGTCTATAGCGCCGGTATGGACGGCCGCTTATGTGAGGGCGACGGGCGTTCGGCCGATGCGCCCAAGGCCAATTACGGCATGGGCGGCGCGCTTTCCGGCACAAACTATATGCTGTCGGTAACGCTGAATGCGCCTGCGGAAGCCTTCGATGATCCGTCGGAACCCTTCTTCGAGGGCGCGTCATTGGACGACTTGCTGGACCCGGCGCATTTGAATGCGAAGTTTTTCGCCATGACGCCGTTGCCGACTTTCGCCGCATTCGACGTGATGAAAAATCCGGATATCGAGACGGACCTTGTCCGCTTTAAAGATCACTTATCGAACACCTTCGCAAAGGAAAAAGTCGATGCCGCACAATGACATTCATCTCTATACCGCTGCGACCATGAATGGCTACAAGCCGGTGATTTTTCTTGAAGAGGCCGGCGTTCCGTATGATCTCACTTTTATCGACTTCTCAAAGAAAGAACAAAAAGCCCCCGCGTATATGAAGCTCAATCCGAACGGGCGCATTCCCACTATCGTCGACCGTTCGAATGGCGACTTTCCGGTGTTCGAGAGCGGTGCCATTCTTTGGTATCTCGGGGAAAAGTACGGGAGATTTCTGCCGACGGACCCAAATCAAAAATCCGAAACCCTCCAATGGTTGATGTTTCAGATGGGCGGGGTCGGCCCGATGATGGGCCAGGCGATGTACTTTCAGCGTATCGCCGCGCCTAACGGTCATGAGGAGCCTTTTTCGATAAAACGCTATGTGGATGAAAGCCGGCGCTTGTTGGAGGTTCTCGATGCGCGCCTGGAGGGCAGAGAGTGGCTCGCTGCTGATCAATACACCATCGCCGATATGGCGACCTATCCGTGGGCGAGAGCGTATGTGTGGGCGAAAGTTTCTATCGACGGGCTCGACAATCTCAAGGCGTGGTTTGACCGAATGGACGTCCGGCCGATGGTGCAGAAAGCGTTGACAATACCAAAAGCGCAGCCGGCGTTTTGGCGGCAGGCGGACGAAACGGAATTTTTGAAGGAAAACGCTGCGCGGTTCGCCTCGGACGTGAAAAAAGACTGACGCCGCTTTCTGGTTGTTAGTCTACTAACAGCGGCGTGTTTCGGCCGAAGAAACCTTGCCGCCGATCATGACTTTAAGTGACCGGAACACCGTTCCGGAAACGGCCCTTCATTGGCCGAATGACAACCTATGTGTGAGGAGAATGGAAGTGAGCGATATTATCTACACGATTGCGGTGCTGAAGGCGAAAGAAGGAAAGCTTAACGACTTGAAGTCTGTCCTTTCTGAGTTGGCGGTAGAAACGCGGAAGGAAAAAGGCGCCATTGAATATTTCTTCGTACACGATGAAAATTTCGATGAGAACACGATCGTCTCCTATGAGAAATGGACAAATGCCGCAGAGGAAGCGGCGCATTGGAAAACGCCTCATCTGCGCGCGGCGATTACGAAAATGAAAGATATTCTAGACGGCGAACCGACCGTTCACCGCGGACCGCAAGTAATTTAACCCGAAAACAGGAGGAGAATGGAGATGGCGAAGACAATTCTCATTACCGGCGCTGGTTCAGGGCTTGGCCATGGCACCGCCTTAGGTCTTGCAGAAAAAGGACACAAGGTCATTGCGACGGTCGAAAACTGGCCGCAAGCTAGTCAATTGATGGCCGACGCCGAAAACGCAGGCGTGGATATCACGGTCGAAAAACTGGATTATCTAAATACGGACGACCACGAAAATATTATTCGGAAAAATGTGAGCGGAGTCGACATATTTTGCGCCAACGCGGCGACTGGCGAGACCGGACCAATAGCAGAAACGCCGGTCGATCGGATCAGGCATGTGTTTGAGGTCAATGTCTTTCGCACACTCGAGCTGGCGCAAAAGTTTGCAAAAATATTCGTTGCTCGCGGGGCCGGTAGAATTGTCTTCACATCATCGATCGCAGGTTTTTCCACGTTTCAATTTCTGGGGCCGTATTGCGCTTCCAAGCATGCGCTTGAGTGCGTCGCTCAATTGATGCGTGAAGAGATGGAAGGGACCGGCGTAAAAATCGCCACCATTAATCCAGGACCGTTTCGAACAGGTTTCAACGACCGGATGTATGATACGCTCGACCAATGGTATGATCCGTCAGCGAACTTTACCCCGGAAGAACCAATACGGAAGGTGCAAGATCTTTTCGCTGGTGATGCGCTCCAGCTTGATCCGAAAGACATGATCGACTTTATGATCGAAACGATCCCGCAGGACGCGCACAAATTCAGAAATGTCTTCCCCGAGCGTTTCATCGACGACGTCAAGAAATACCAGGACAGCCTTTGGAGTGTGCGTTCGTGATCAAGAGTCTGCTCCATCTAAGGTTGGGCATCGCGCCGGTGAATTGAGAAACCGGCAATGTTGACGGCGCTTCAATTGGCGCACTCGGCACGGTGATGGGTGAGGCCATGAATTCTAAATGGATTGCCGCGCTTAGCTGCGACAAAGCTCCGTTCTCGATAAAACGATATTTGGATGAAAGCCGGCGCCCGTTGGACATTTTTGCCATGCGGCTCAACGGGTGACGACCGGTTCGGGACTCGCCGTGTGTGCGATGGTCCAAATGGCCATGCGCACGGCGCCGGACTGAAAATTTGGCGCTCATGCGCTGAGGTGCCTTCGTGATGGGCATTCGGAAAATTTAAAGTAAAGCAGCGTGTTAGGGATCATAATGGATGGCAAAATGGCACAAATATTAAAATAACTTGCCAAATGGCATAATTCTGACTATATGTTGGGGGCATTGAATGGAGCCAATCATGTCCCTGCTACTGGTTGAGAAAGTCGCCGTCCCGGAGACTTTCAGCGTCATAACCGATGAGGAAGGCGAGGCCATGGCCCGCGCCGCCGTCAATCTGTTTCGTCATTGGGGGATCACCGACGCAGAGGCGTGCGTTCTCTTAGGCGGCGTCTCCAAGCGCACCTATGCGCGGTGGAAAGACGGCGAAATCGGCCGGCTCACCATCGACCAGAAAACCCGGCTTTCCGTCCTTATGGGGATCCATAAGGCCCTGCGCATTCTCTTCGCCGAAAAAGCACGGGCTTATGAGTGGGTGAAAAAGCCGAACCAGGCCTTCGGCGGGCGCAGCGCGCTTGATATCATGCTCGGGGGCTATCTCACTGATCTCTTCCGTGTTCGTCATTATCTCGACGCGGCTCGTGGATGAGGGGGGAGCCGCCGGTCAACAGTGTCCAATGGTCTGACGCACGACGGATTATTTCGTCGCGCTATCCGCCGGTCGATCTCTTTGAGGACATCGCGGATCCGCGCGATTGGGAATTACTCGCCGCCGCTGAAGCGCGTACCAACCCCCGCATTAACGAAAGCGTTGGGCGTCTTGACCTGGTGCCGCCCGAGCGGCGTGTTTCCGGCGCCGGCGCCAGCTACGTTATGGCGTCTTTTGTTCATGTGAGCCCGGACTGGGGAGGACGGTTCCATGACGGCGCATTTGGCGCCTATTACGTCGCGAGGACGTTCGAGACGGCGGTCGCGGAGACGGCTTTTCATAAAGGCGTCTTTTTCAAATCCACCGGCGAGGCGCCGGGCTGGCTGGCGCAGATGCGCGAGCTTGTCGGCGCTGTTGAAAACGACTTTCACGATTTGCGGGGCGAGGGCGGTTACGAAAAGTATCTGGATCCGGACAGTTACGATGTCTCACAAGATCTGGCGCGGTCATTGAGGGCGCGCGGATCGAACGGGATCGTCTATCCGAGCGTTCGCGACGCCGGCGGTGAATGCCTCGGCGCTTTTTGGCCCGATGTGGTCAACCTCCCGGTGCAGGGGCGCCATCTCGTCTATCATTTCGATGGAGAGCGAGTCGATCTCGTGCGCGACGAAGGAAGCGGGGATGTCTGGCGGCTGGTTTAGCCGGCGCTGTGCAACTCCTCGGGCGCCGTTTTGAGGCGGCCAATCAGTTACTATATAAAGAGGAAATATGACCCTGCTCATTCTATTCCTTGTATTGGCGATCGGCGTTTCCTTCTTTTGCTCGATTGCCGAAGCCGTGCTTTTGTCCGTCCGTCCGTCATATGTCACCGCTCTTGAGCTAAAGGGGAAGCGCGGTGCGCAAACGCTTTCAAAACTCCGTGAAAATCTCGATCGGCCGCTCGCAGCGATTCTTACCGCCAACACAATCGCGCACACGGTCGGGGCCGCCGGCGTCGGCGCGCAGACGACAGTGGTATTTGGGAGCGAGTATTTAGGCGTCGCTTCAGCGATCCTCACCTTTCTCGTTCTCGTTCTTTCCGAAATCATCCCGAAAACGCTCGGCGCAACGCATTGGCAAACGTTGGCGCCGACAATCGGCGTCCTTATCCTTTGGCTGACGCGCGCGCTTTATCCGATCGTGTTCTTGTCTGAGCGCCTGACCCGCATGCTTTCCAGCACGGGGCCCAAGAGCAACGTCTTCAGCCGCGAAGAGATGCAGGCGATGGCGGAGATTGGATCGCGTGAGGGCACGCTGAACAAACGAGAGCATAAGATCATCAATAATTCGATGAGGCTCACGCGCATTTCAGTGCGCGATATCATGACGCCCCGGCCGGTCGTGTTTTCGGTATCGGGGAGTCTCAAAGTAAAAGAATTCTTCGCCGCCCACGCTGAAAAGCCATTTTCGCGAATTCCCGTGCAAGACGACGCGGCTGACGATATCTCGGCCTATGTGCTGAAGACCGACTTGCTGATCGCTCAGGCGAAGGACGATTTCGAGTCGCGCCTTACCGATTTCAAGCGAGAGTTTCTGGTGCTGCTGGACGTGGTGACGGCTTCAGACGCCTTCGACCGATTGGCGCAGCATAAGAGCCACATCGCCCTCGTGGTTGACGAATATGGGACAATGCAGGGCGTTGTCACGCTGGAAGACGTGCTCGAAACGCTGATCGGCTTTGAGATCACCGATGAGCTCGACAAAGTAGAGGACATGCAAGCGCTCGCCCAGAAACGCTGGCGGGAACGCATGGTCGCGATGGGCGTCGATCCGGACAGCGTGGAGTGGAACGCGTCAACTTGAGTTACCTTAGTGAATCAAGGGAACTCCCCGTGTTTTTCATTAAAGGAGTCGGGATGGCCGAGGCGTGGCGACCAAGAATAGCGTCGGCCATGTTTTAAAATGCCATGATGCGCGGACAGGTGAACCGCCACGCGTCGTCTGGGCATTGCGGTTTCTCGTCCGCGTGATGCCGGAAAATGACCACGATAAAGACAGTGCGCCCGCCGGCTCCCTAGGGGTTCGCCGCAGGTATCTGTAACGCTAGCGCCGGTATAGCTTTATCTGGCGAAAGAGCGTCGAACGCCAAACTGAAGGCGGGGACTACAATCACAGCTGCTCAGTTCCAGCCGTCATTTATGACGTGCACGCTGGAAATGAAACAAGAATAAACGGAGGCTCGCATGCAAATCGGAGCAAATGGAGGGGCGACCCCTTATCGGGAAAACATAGACGCGTTATTTCTTTCAACGGATGACGGGAATGCGGTGAATAATGCGGAAAAATCATCGCTGAAAAATCTTGGAAATGCGACCGATCTGACACGGTTGCCGAACGCGACAAAATTGCCTGGACACGAATCCGGAAATGAAGAAGCGTTGCTGGCGCAAACCTTCACAATCGAACAATTCAGAGAGTCACAGCCAGCTTATTCAGCTAAGCCGGTCGGATCCGTGAAAGACATGATCGGACTTCTCGGCGAACGGGCCGAGCGTTATGAGATTCTCAATAATCCGGGCAAAAGTTATGATGCTTTTCTTTATGGGAGAGAATCTCTCGCCGTCGAAAATAAAGAAGGAACGAGGCGGGTTGTTTTCACGCCGTATGGAAATGATGAGCTTACGTCCGTCAGAGTAACGCGCCAGATACTTGTCTCGCCAGGCAATGATCTTTCGGAACAAGCCTGGCAGCACGATAACTTCCCGAACCTCCACCCAAATAGCACCGCGCCAGACAAGTGCAGCAAAGGCCAGGCCTGTCTGTCGCCATGATCTGACGCCCACGGATCAGTGGGGGGGAGGCCCCCTTGTTATTGAAGTAGACCCCGGCTGCGAATGCCGCGGCGCCAGGTTTCACCCAGAGTTTCCGTTGACATAACGCCGCCAATTTTTCGCGGCACACGAACGAACCAATTTGGGACAAACGAACGCGACCCAAAGACCGGACGCTTAAACCATGGATTGTAGGGAAAAAATGGCTCCCCGAACTGGACTCGAACCAGTGACCCGCTGATTAACAGTCAGCTGCTCTACCAACTGAGCTATCGGGGAATAGTTGGTGAGGAGGGGTGATAGCAAAGGCGGTCCCCCAAATCTACACCATTTTTTGCAAAAATTCGCAGTTTTTCAGCGCTTCCAGAGGCGTAGGGACACCACAAAGAAATCGGCCCCGCCTTGGGGGAAGCGGGGCCGGTACTCACTTACGTGGGGTATGGTGGGGTATCTTCTCGGGAGAAGATGTCATGAAGGTGACGCCAAGGTCTTAAGATTGGGTTAACGGGGCGCAACTTCACCGCGAAAGTTTATTCCGCGGGTCTTAAAAATGGCGGCGGGCGCTTGCGCGGGCGGTCGTCGAGGTCGCCAGAGGGCGAATCACCATCACTGAAGTCCGACTCAGCCGACGCGCCTTCGCCGATTCGCGGCTGGCGTTCGCCCGTCCACGCCCACCGGTAGAAGCGCGCGATGTCCGCGCCCACCGCATACATGGCCGGCACGAAAATCAGCGTCACGAACATGGCGAAGAAGACGCCGAAGGCGAGGGCGACGATTGTCGGTTGCAGGAACTGCGCGTCCGTGGAGCGCTCGAACATGATCGGCAACAGCCCCACGAACGTCGTCACGGACGTTAAGACAATGGGCCTGAACCGCCCGACGCCGGCTTTGACGAGGGCGGCGAACGCCCCTTCGCCGTCGCGGCGCATGCGGTTGACGTAATCGATGAGAACGAGATTGTCGTTGACGACGACGCCCGCCGCGGCGCCGACGCCGAAGAACGAGAACAGCGTGAAGTCGAGGCCGAAAATAAAGTGGCCGAACGCCGCGCCCATATAACCGAAGGGGATCGCGGTCATGATCAACGCCGGCTGCCAGTAAGAGCTGAAGGCGATGGCCAGCAGCATGTACATGGCGAAGAGCGCCACGGCGTAGAGCGACAGAAATTCGCCCATAAACTCGGCCTGTTCCTCCGCGTCCCCGCGCTGGACGAGTGAGGCGCCGGGGTGGCGGTTGCGCCATTCGGGGACGAATTCTTCGCGATAGGCTTTCATGATCGCGGCGCGGTCGACGCCGTCTCGCAATTCAGCGGTAATGCGCGCAGAGCGTTGCCGGTCGCGCCGATCGATGCGCTTAAAGCTCGGCGCGAAATTGGCGTCGGCGATAGCCGTCAGCGGCACTTCCCGTCCATCGGCGGTGCGAATGCGCATGGCTTCGATGGTGGTGAGCGACTCGCGCGCCGATTTGGGATAACGCACCATGACGCGCACGTCCTGACCGTTGCGGGGCAGACGCTGCACTTCCTCACCGAAAAACGCCTGGCGCACTTGGCGCGAAACCTCGCCCAGGGTGAGGCCGAAACGTTCCGCGCCGGGTTTTAAGCTCAGTTGCAGTTCGGGCGTCGCCGATTGCAGATTGTTGCGGACGTCAAAGACGCCGGGGAGCGTGCGCAAATAGTTCTGGACATCTACCGTGGCCAGCCGCAATTCGTCGAGCTCGCCGGCCTGGACGCCGAACGAAAGGTCGGGGCCGCCGTCATTTTGCGTGAAGCCGATATTGATTTCTTCTGCGTCCGGTATTTCGCCGAGCTCCTCGCGGAACATCTCGGCCACTTCTTCTGTCGACTCTTTGCGTTTTTCCGCTTCGACGATGGTCACATAAGACGTCACTTCGCCTTCATCGGCGGCGATATAAACCGACTTTACGTAAGGCTCGCCCCTGGTCTCGCCAAGGCGCGCCCGCAGGCTGTTTGCGGCGCGTTCCACCTCGTCATAGATTTGTTCGGTGCGCGAAAAGGAGCTCCCCTCGGGCAGGCGGACATTGAGCGAAATGAACGTCCCCTGAATTTCCGGATTGAATTTGAAAGAAACCCAGCCCTGCGCCAATAGCGCAAACGCGACCATGAACGCCACGATGAAACTCGCTACGGTGAAATACCGCAGCTTGAGCGCCAATCGAATCAAAGGCCGGTAATAGCGGTTCGCGAAGTTGACGATGCCTTCTGAAAACCCGCGCTGCAGGCGATAGTAAACGCCTTGCTTGTTCTGCGGCTTCATGTGGGAAAGGTGCGCCGGCAGAATGAAGAACGCCTCGATCAGCGAAAAGCTGAGGGCGTAGATAATGGTGAGGCTGATCTGACGCGTGAATTGCGCCGCGCCGCCGCCGATAAAGAGCCATGGCGAAAAAGCGATCATCGTCGTCAGGACCGCGAAGAATACGGGCTTCATCACAAGCTGCGTGCCGAGGATCGCCGCCTTCGGGTTTTCGTGACCTTCCTCCACCTGATTGTGAATGCTTTCGCCGACAATGATGGCGTCATCGACGACGACGCCGATCACCAGAAGGAAGCCGAAGATCGACAGGAAGTTCAGCGTCACGCCGGTCGCCGGCATCAGGATGAAGGCGCCGGCGAAGGAAACGGCGATCCCTACCGACACCCAGAAGGCGACTGCGGGCCTTAGGAAAAGCATCAGTAGAATAAGAACAAGAACGAGCCCGACGGCCGCGTTCGACGAGACAAGGCCGAGCTGTCCGTTGAAGGGCTCGGCGGCGTCGAACCAAATGAAGAGGTTAGCCTTGCCGTCCCATTCCTTGTTCTTGCGATCCACATATTCGTTAATCGCTTTGGAGAGTTCCGTGAGGTTCGAGGTCTCGGGCGATTGCACGGCGATCGAAATCGCCGGTTCGCCGTTCACGGTGCGGATCGTCCGCCGGTCTTCAAAACCGTCGACCACAGTCGCTACGTCGCGAACACGAATAACGCCGCCGTCCTGTGTTTGCCGAATGACGATTTCTTCAAATTCTTCTTCAGTGTTGGCGAGCGCGCGTGCGGCGATTTGGAGATTACCGGTTTCGGTGCGCACCTGACCGCCGGCAAGATTGAGGGACGAACCGCGGATGGCGCGCGCTACATCGTCAAAGGTGAGGTTGTAGCGGCGCAGCGCTTCTTCGGAGACTTCAATGGAAACTTCCTCGCGAGGAGCGCCCCAAATGTTGACGAGGGGCGAGCCGCCCGGCAGCGCCGCCAGTTCGTCGCGCGTCTGGCGCGCGAGACGCGAGAGTTCGCGCTGATCCATGTCGCCGGAGAGCGCCATGAAGGCGCCGGGCGCGAAGTTCGTCCATTGCGAAACGATCGGCGGGAAGGCGTCCTGGGGCAGGGTGGAAATGCCGTCGACGCGATTTTTCACTTCATTGAGGAAGCGCGTTTGGTCGATGCTGTCGTCGCCTTCAACGGAAACGCTGGCGCTGCCTTCGCGCGCGGTGGAATCGATGTGCTCAATTCCATCGATGCTCGCGACCGCTTCCTCGATGCGCAAAATGATCTGCTCTTCGACTTCCTGCGGAGAGGCGCCGGGCCAGGCCACATTGATGTTCGCGCCGGTGAAGGTCGCCGACGGATTGAGCTCACGCTCAAGCTGGAAGAAGGCGAGGGTGCCCGCGATGAAGCAGGCGAACATCAAGAGGTTCGCGGCGACGGAATTCTTTGTCCACCAGGAAATTAATCCGTTCACGGGTTATCCCTCGCTTGAATTCGAGCTGATGTTGGGCGCGCGCCGCTTATCGTCGAGGACGGCGTCTTCCGGTTTCTCAGACGGGATTTTCGAGAGGTCGTCCGGATCGGTGGGCAATACCTTATCGCCGTCGGAGGCCCCGCGCAGCGGCGAGGTGACGACGCGCTCTCCGGCGTTGACGCCCGATGCGATAGTCACCGTATCGCGGTCGGAGGCGACGACAGTAACTGTGCGGCTCTCTACTGTGTCGTCGTCTTTAATGACATAAACCTGATCCCGCCCGTAAATCGCCGTGCGCGGGAGAATGATCGCGTCCGCATAAGGCTTGCCGGCGATTTCAGCGTTGACGAACAGCCCCATGGCGAGCGGCGTGCCGTTATCCGATCCTGCGCCGTATGGGTCGTCCACCACAGCGATCGCCGAAACCTGTCGCGTGGTCGGATCAATGGCGCCGCTGGTGCGTGCGATGCGTCCCTCCCAGGCGTGGAGCGTGCCGGCGACGACCGCTGAAAGCGTCACCGGCGGGCCGGGGCGTTCTTCGGTCTCGGTGAAAGCGATGGGCAACCCCAGCGCCGTCAGATTTCCGTCCGTAAGCGCCAGATTGATTTCTGCGATGTCAGTGGAAAAGAGCTGGCCCAGTTGCGCGCCCGGCGTCACGAATTGACCGACGCCCACATTGCGCGTGCGCACGCGCCCGTCGAACGGCGCTTTAATCGATGTACGCTCAAGGTTTAGATACGCAGACTGGAGATCGGCTTTCGTTGCTTCAAAGTTCGCCCGCGCCTGCGCCAATTGGGGCTCGCGAAGCGTCAGCGGATTGGCTTCCACGTCGCGGCCGAGGTCTTCGTAATCCTGACGCGCGAGTTCTGACTCCGCTTCCTCGCGGCGCAAGGTTTCTTCCGCCTGGGCCACCCGCGCCTTCGCGCTGGCGACCGCGGCGCGAAAATCCGCGTCTTCGATTTTGATCAGGAGATCGCCTTTCTCAAAGGCGCCGCCATCGACAAAAAGATCGGACGTTCTCACGATCTTGCCGGAGACCTGCGAGGTTAGCGTAATATCGGTCTGCGGACGAACTTCGCCTTGCGCGTTCACTTTTAAGGTGACGAGTTGCGGCTCTACAGTTGAGAAGAAAACAGTCGGCGGGGTAATTTCCGGTGTCTGACGTTCCGGTTTCGGACGCGCCGCCCCCATAATCGCGATCAGAACGACGCCGCCGACAAAAATGCCGATCGTGCCGATGATCGTAAAAAACTTACGGATCATATTTTAGTCTCCCGTCGCGAGAGCCGCCTTTGCAACCGCCGCCGTTTCGATCGGCGCGGCCCCTTCCGCCGCGGCGATCGCCAAGTCTTGTTCCGTTAAAAAGTCGCCGCCGATGGCCAGATAAAGCTGGACGCGATTAGCGACGCGCTGTTGTTGCGCTGTTATGTATGCGCTTTCCGACGAAATACGACGGGTTTGCGCATCGAGCAGGTTAAAAATGGTGGCGGCGCCGCTTGTATAGCGCCGTTCCGTCAATTCTTCGGCCGCTGCGGCTTCCTCAAAAGCCAGCTTCAGCGCTTTTTCGCGCGCGGCGAGAAGGTTTTCCGCTGCAATCGCGTTCTCGGCTTCCTCATACGCCTCGAGCGCTGTTTGCGCGTAGGTCAGCAGCGAGGCTTGCGCAATCGCCTTTTGACGCTTCGTGTTGGCGCGGATGCGGCCGCCCTGGAACAGAGGCTGGAAAAGGCCGGCGGCGATATTCCCCGCAAGACGCTCAGGATCGACGATGTCAGCGAGATCTGGGCCGCTGGTATTCACGTTGCCTGAAATCGTCAGGGTCGGGAGCATTTGCTTAGCGGCGGCGCGAGCGCGCAGGCCCGCCGCTTCCATGCGAAGCTCAGCGGCGATCAGGTCCGGCCGGCGAGAGAGAAGGTCGCCGGGCGCGCCAGCGCCCTCAAGCGCCGGAAGTTCGGGCAACGTTTCCGCGGCGGCGATTTCAGCGCGCGGATACCGTCCGAGCAACACTTCAAGGCGCCGCGAGGCTTCCTGTTCGAGTTGGCGGCGCTGCGCCAGGTTTGCTTCCGATGTTCCGAGGGCGGAGCGTGAAAGGCGTACGTCAAGACTTGATGCGACGCCGCGGTCGTAACGCCGCTCGGTGACCCGCAGGTTGCTCTTGCGCGCTTCAACATCGCGTTCGCCCAGCTCGCGTTGCTGGCGCGCCTCGATAAGGGTGAACCAACCGCGCGCAACCTGACCGGCGATCGCCAATTGCGTGCCGCGAAGGTCCGCAAAGCTTGCGCGGGCATCTTTGTAAGCGGCCCGTGTTTCGTCTGTCAGTCTGCCCCATAAGTCGAGCTCCCAGCTAAGCTGAGCGCCAAGGCGAAAATTGTTGATGTAAATACGGCGGTTCGGGATCGCCGTGTCGATCGCGCCGTCCTGGCCGAACACAGGGTTCTGATTGCCTTGAGCGGGGCCAGGTCCGATAAACTGATCAAGCCCGTCCACTTGACCGTCGCCGTCCACGTCAACGCCGAATTGATCTTCCAGATCCTGCGCGCGCACGCGCCCTGTTACGCCGCCGGGACCGCCGCCGGATTGAGCGGCGATCGATGGGTCGGTGACGATTGCGTTCCGGCTCGCGCCCGGTTGCGCGTTGAGGGATGGCAACAGTCCGGCGCGCACGATGCGCGAATTCTGTTTCGCTGATTCGAGATTAGCGGCGGCGGCCAGCAAATTATTGTTGTGGCCCATGGCCTCGGAAATCAGACCGCGCAACGTCTGATCCTCAAACGCCGCCACCCAGTCGCCGGTCGGGACCGCGCCGCGCACGTCCGCGGCGGTCCACGTCTCGGGCGCGTCGGGCAGATTCGCCTCCAGCAATTCGGTATCGAGACTGGCGCAACTCGCCAGAAGGAATGAAAGGAACGCCGCGCCCCCACGGGTCATAGGTCTCTCCAAGGTCACTACTGCGCTCACGAAACGGCGCTCTTTCCTTACGTTAGATCGTCACATTCAGCTTACCGCAAGCGCGAAGCGACAGCCTGAAAGCTCAATGCGATGAGCGGCTCTCTTTATACTTATGGCGTCATATTAACATCTTGGTTAACGCCCGCCTCTCATTTTGGGCTGAAAGCGCCGTTTTTTGCCGTTGTGGCCCAGAAGGCACGGTTAATGTGAGGGTGAAAAAAGAAGTGGAGGCCACGGCCGGAATCGAACCGGCGTACACGGCTTTGCAGGCCGCTGCGTCACCACTCCGCCACGTGGCCTCTATTCACGCATTATAATAAGCGAAGCAGAGCGCGTGTCTTAGCCCCAACATCGCCGCCCCGCAATCTGGACGCGACAAAAAAAGCCGATTGATTTCGGCGGCTTGCATTGCATGGCCGGACGCCGGCATGTATCTGCGCAGAAAACACCCAGAAGACGAGCGCACAGATGGACTATTCCGCCGCCCGCCAGGCTATGGTCGACAGCCAAATCCGTCCTAATGACGTGACCGATCATCGGCTTTTGCAAGTTTTTGAAACCATTCCGAAAGAAGCGTTTCTGCCAGCGGCGCTTAAGCCTCAAGCCTATGTCGAAAAAGAGCTCGCCTATGCGGACGGGCGTTATCTGCTTGAGGCGCGCGATCTCTCCAAATTGCTGCAGGCCGCCGAGGTTGAACAGAGCGATCTGATTCTCGACGCGGCCAGCGGGTGCGGGTACTCAACGGCTATCCTTGCGGGCCTCGGCGAGATGGTGGTGGCGGTTGAAAGCGATGAAGCCGTCGCCGCAGCGTCGGAAAAAGCGTTGACTGACCTTGATATCGCGAACGCCGCCGTCATTACCGGCGATCCCGTCATGGGCGCTGAAAAACAGGGACCGTTCGACGTCATTATTGTCGCCGCGCTCATCCAGACCCAGCCGGAAACATTGCTCGGTCAATTAAAAGACGGCGGGCGGCTTGCGACCATTATGGACGATGGCGGCGTTGCGCGCGGCGTGGTCTTTCACAAAAGTAATGGCGCGATCTCGATGACCCGCCATTTCGCCGCTGCGGCGAACCATGTATTGCCCGGTTTTGAAAAACCGAAAGAATTCGTCTTCTGATGCTTGCCAGGCGTCGCGATATCGTTTTTTGCGGCCGTATCGTTTTTTAACGAAAAGACGGAATAAACTTGAAACGCCGGCTGGTCCTGCTGATATCGCCAGTCGTAAACATACTGTGTCACCAGAGAAGGAGCGGTTATGAACCGCTTGCTTATATCGAGCGCCGTTATTGCGGCGACTATCCTTTCGCCGATTGCGCAGGCCTCCGCTGAAACGCTCACCGACGCGCTCGCCGTCGCCTATCGCACCAATCCGACCATCCGCGCAGAACGTGCGCAGTTTCGCGCGACACGGGAATTAAAAGCGCAAGCCTGGGCCGGCGCACTGCCGCAGGTTTCCGCCTCGGCCAGCATCGAACAGAACAATACGACGAACACGTCGCTTTTTAACACGCCGACGGATGCGAGTGGTAATCCGATCCTCGGGCCCGATGGACTGCCATTGCCGCCGGAACCGCAAAGCGTCGAATTTACGCCGATTACGGCTGGCGTTTCTGCAGAGCAGCCGGTGTTCACGGGGCTGCGTAATCTGAATGCGATCCGTCAGGCGAAAGCACGTGTGCGCGCCGGCGGCGCCCGACTTGTGTCTGTGGAACAGCAAGTGTTGCAACAGGCGGCGACCGCCTATTTCGATGTCCTGCGCGACACACAAGTTTATGACGCGAACCTCGCCAACGTGAAGGTGTTACTTCGCCAACAGGACGAAGCGGCGCTTCGCTTTGAGGTTGGCGAGATTACGAAAACCGATGTGGCGCAGGCCGAAGCGCGCCTTGCAGGCGCGCGCTCGCAGCTCGCGGCGGCTCAGGCGCAACTTGCAGTTTCTCGTTCATTATACAGACAAATGATCGGCGAGATGCCGGGGACGCTCGATGACGATCCGGCGTTGCCTGATGTTCCTGAAACGGAAGAGCAGGCGCAGAATTTCGCAAAAGTCTTCGCGCCCGCCATCGTTTCTGCCACGGAAACCGAAGAAGCCTCCCGCCGTCAGGTTTCAATCGCCAAAGGTGTGTTGTTACCGTCCGTATCCTTGACGGCGCGCTACCAATATGCGGAGGAGCCGAATTTCTTCGTTCAGAACGATGAACAGTTTGTCTACGGCGCGCAGGCCAGCATCCCGATCTTTCAGGGCGGGCTCAACTATTCGCGCATCCGCGAGGCGAAAGCGTTGAACGACGCTGATCGCCGCCGCATCGAAGAAGCCGAGCGTCAGGTGAGCGCGGCTGTGAGCGGCGCCTGGGAGCAACTGCAGGCGGCGCGGGTGACGATTGCGTCGGCGCGCGCGCAAGTTGAAGCGAATACGCTCGCGCTTGAAGGCGTGCGGCGGGAGAATCAGGTGGGCGCCAGAACGACGCTCGATGTTTTGAACGCCGAACAGGAACTCCTGAATGCGAATGTTTCGCTCGCGAACGCTGAACGCGACGAACGCGCGGCGGTCTTCTCGCTGCTGGCGTCGGCGGGATTGCTGACGCCGGAGGCGGCAGGGCTTGCGGTGGAAGAGGGCGGTCCTGACGGCGCCGCCGCAAATGCCGCCGCTGAAGTCGTCCAATAGAGCAATTGGCCGCCCAAGCGGCCCGGTTTGTTAACGCGGCGTTCAATCTTAAGGGTTGATACTGCCGGCGAAGCGCTTGAAAACATTCGGGGAGATTGCCGTGGCGGCGCTTCGTCACCCATGCCGCGCATGTTTCTATAATTCAAAGGGCTGTCAGCTGATGACAAACGCACAACCAGAACCCAGCATGGAAGAGATTTTGGCGTCGATTCGCCGGATTATTTCTGAAGACGAGGAAGAAGGCGGCGCGGCGTCCGCCCAGACAGCGCCTCAGGCCGCTGTTCCACAGCCCGAGCCGGCGCCGGAACCGGCGCACGCCGATCCTGTCGAAGCGGTCCCGGCCGCCGTCATTGACGTCGAAGAAACCGATGAGCCCTTGTCGGAGATTGTCGATGAACCGGCTGCAGAAACCAGCGGCGACGAAGCCCATCCACACCTCGAAACGGAAGATGTCGAAATGATCAAGAACAATGTCGCAGAAGCCATGACCGAAGACGCCTCCATTATCGGCGACGCTTCCGCCACCGCAGCTTCCAGCGCTTTTCAGTCTCTGTCGCAATCGCTGCGCGTCTCGTCCGGCGAAGGCCGCACGCTCGAAGACATCGTTACGGAGTTGCTGAAGCCGATGATCAAGGAATGGCTGGACGCGAATCTGCCGGCGATCGTCGAAGAAAAAGTTGAAGACGAAGTGCAACGTCTGGCGCGCCGCCGCGGTTAAGTCCGTCGTTCAGAATTTTAAGAGCCGCCTGGCGAGAGTCGGGCGGCTTTTTTGTGTCTGAAGACAGTACTGTTCTAACAAGACGCGCCTTACGCCGCTTTCCGCTTGGCTCTCTTCTTCGCCGGGGCTTTCTTTCGCACCGGCTTGGCGGGCGCGTGTTTTGCGAGGGTTTCTTTCAGGAAGCGGCCCGTATGGCTTCCTTTGATTTTCACAACGTCTTCGGGTGTTCCGCTCGCGACAATCTTGCCGCCGCCGTCGCCGCCTTCCGGGCCCAGGTCAATGATCCAGTCGGCCTGTTTGATGACGTCAAGATTGTGTTCGATGATCACAACCGTATTGCCGTTATCCGCAAGTTCCTGAATAACTTCCATCAGCTTACGGACGTCTTCGAAATGAAGCCCCGTGGTCGGCTCATCCAGAATATATAGCGTGCGCCCAGTGGCGCGCTTGGACAACTCCTTTGCGAGCTTCACCCGCTGCGCTTCGCCGCCGGAAAGCGTCGTCGCCTGTTGCCCGATTTTGATATAGGAAAGGCCGACGCGGTTCAGCGTATCCATCTTGTCGCGGATCGCGGGGACCGCTTTGAAGAACTCCGCGCCTTCCTCCACCGTCATGTTGAGAACGTCCGCGATGGACTTGTCCTTGAATTTCACCTCAAGCGTCTCGCGATTATATCGTTCGCCTTTGCAAACGTCGCAGGTCACATAAACATCCGGCAGGAAGTGCATTTCGATCTTGATAACGCCGTCGCCCTGACAGGCCTCGCAACGCCCGCCTTTGACGTTGAACGAAAAGCGGCCGGGCTTGTAGCCGCGCGCTTTGGATTCCGGCAAACCGGCGAACCATTCGCGGATCGGTGTGAAGGCGCCGGTGTAGGTGGCGGGATTGGAGCGCGGCGTGCGGCCGATCGGCGATTGGTCGATGTCGATGACTTTGTCGAGATGATCAAAGCCGACAAGCGTCTTGTGGGCGCCGGGCGCCTCTTTCGAGTTATAGAGTTTGCGGGCGGCGGCTTTGTAGAGCGTCTCGATGACGAGCGTGGACTTGCCGCCGCCGGAAACGCCGGTGACGCAGGTCAGAAGACCGAGCGGAATTTCGGCCGTCACGTTTTGTAAGTTATTGGCGCTTGCGCCGGTAACCTTCAGCGTGCGCTTCTTATTGAACGGCCGGCGCGTCGCAGGCACTGGCACTTCGCGTTTCCCCGAAAGATAGGCGCCGGTGAGCGACGTCTTTGACGCGACGATATTGCGAACGGTTCCTTGCGCGATGATCTCCCCGCCATGGACGCCGGCGCCGGGGCCGATATCCACCACATGATCGGCGCTTCTGATCGCATCTTCGTCGTGTTCGACCACCAGGACCGAGTTACCGAGATCACGCAGCCGCTTCAGCGTTTCGAGCAAGCGTTCATTGTCGCGCTGATGCAACCCGATTGAAGGTTCATCCAAAACATAAAGAACGCTCGTCAGCCCCGAACCGATTTGCGAGGCGAGGCGGATGCGCTGACTTTCACCGCCAGACAGCGTGCCCGACGCCCGGCTCAGCGTTAGATAGTCGAGACCGACATTGTTCAGGAACAACAAGCGATCGCGAATTTCCTTCAAAACCCGCACCGCGATTTCTTTTTCTTTCTTTGTCAGTTTTTTCTCAAGCTGATCAAACCAGGCGCCGGCGGCGCGGATCGACATCTCCGTCGCTTCGGAAATGCTGAGCGTATTGATTTTCACCGAGAGCGCTTCCGGTTTCAGGCGCATGCCTTCGCAGGCGTCGCAATGGGTGATCGCCTGAAAGCGGGCGAGATCCTCGCGCACCCAGGACGAATCCGTTTCCCGCCAACGGCGCTCAAGATTAGGGATGACGCCTTCGAACGGTTTGACCGTCTCAAATTTCCGCGACCCGTCATTATAAAGAAACAGAATTTCTTCATCGCCGGTGCCGTAGAGAATGACGTCGCGCGCCATGTCGTCGAGATCGGCCCATTTTGCGGTGGCTTTGAATTTGTAATGCGCCGCCAGCGCCTCAAGCGTTTGCCGGTAATAAGGCGATTGACCTTTCGACCATGGGGCGATCGCGCCTTTTGCGACCGGCAAGTCCCAATCGGGCACCACAAGGTCTTCATCGAACACCATTTGCGTGCCGAGCCCGTCGCATGAGGGGCAAGCGCCCGCCGGCGCGTTAAACGAAAAGAGCCGCGGTTCAATCTCATCGATCGTGAAACCGGAAACGGGGCAGGCGAATTTTGCAGAAAAAACCGTGCGCAACGGATCGCCGTTCTTGTCTTTCTTATCGGCGCTTTCGGCCACAGCGATGCCGTCTGCTAAAGCGAGCGCGGTTTCAAAAGATTCCGCCAAGCGGCTTTCAACGCCTTTTTTGACGATGATGCGATCAACCACGACGTCGATGTCATGTTTGATTTTCTTATTGAGTTTCGGAACGTCGGCGATTTCGTAAAATTCGCCGTCCACTTTCACGCGTTGAAACCCTTTTTTGAGAAGGTCGGCGAACTCCTTGCGGTATTCGCCTTTGCGTCCGCGAATGATCGGCGCGAGGAGGTAGAAGCGCGCGCCGTCTTCTTCGTTCATGACGCGATCCACCATTTCTGACACCGTTTGCGATGTAATCGGCAAACCGGTGGCCGGCGAATAGGGAACACCGATGCGCGCCCATAACAGGCGCATATAATCGTAGATTTCAGTAACAGTGCCGACCGTCGAGCGCGGATTGCGCGACGTTGTCTTTTGTTCGATCGAAATCGCAGGCGATAACCCTTCGATTTGATCGACGTCGGGTTTTTGCATCAGCTCAAGAAACTGCCGCGCATAGGCGGATAATGACTCAACGTAACGCCGCTGGCCTTCGGCGTAGATCGTATCGAACGCAAGCGATGACTTTCCTGACCCTGAAAGCCCCGTCATGACGACGAGCTTATCGCGCGGAATCTCCAGCGTGACGTTCTTTAGGTTGTGTTCTTTTGCGCCAACAACGCGGATCGATTTCAAACTCATGGTGTCTCATACGGTAGATTGGAAAAGCCGGATGCGAGCGGCCGCTCTTATATACAGCGCGTTGACAGAAAGAACAGGCTGTGAACATTTGTTGTGGATAACGCGGCGTTGAGCGCCGTTCGAATCTGCGTCATGCACAATAAAAGGCACAATTTCAGGAGAATCTCATGGCCGGCAGCGTCAACAAAGTCATTCTTATCGGTAATCTCGGCAAAGATCCGGAAATTCGTCAAACGAAAGACGGTCGCCCCATCGCGAACTTAAGCATCGCGACATCAGAAACGTGGAAAGACAGAAACACCGGCGAACGTCGCGAAAAAACGGAATGGCATCGCGTTGTTGTTTTCAGCGAAGGTTTGGCGCGCATTGCAGAGCAATATCTTAAAAAGGGATCGAAAGTTTACGTCGAAGGGCAATTGCAAACGCGCAAATGGCAAGATCAAAACGGACAAGACCGTTATTCAACCGAAGTTGTGCTGCAAGGGTACGGCGGAACGCTTACGATGCTTGATGGACGACGCGACGGCGGCGGAATGTCTGACTATGGAAGTTCATCAGGCGGTGCAATTCCCGATCAAGGCGGTCAATCGTTCGAACTTGACGATGATATTCCGTTTTAAAATGTTTGTTTGAGTCGTTTTTGATTCGAAAAACGACTCAAAAAACAAAAAAAACGAACATACGAATCAAAAACACGGCTGAAATTGTGTTTTTGATGTTACAAAAAATGCGTGAAAACGAAAAAAATGCGTATAAAGCTCAAAAAAGTGCTTGTGCGGATGCTTCGTGCGCGCGTTGTACAATACTTTTTTAGCAAATTGATTTATGGGTTGATACTCGAATAAACTTTCGGAGGTAAACCCATGGCGGTTAAACGCAAAACGACAAAAAGAAAAGCTGCCAAAAAGGCGGCGAAACGTAAGACGAAAAAAACAGCAACGAAGCGTAAATCGACGGCGACAAAGCGCAAAACGACGAAAAAGAAAGCCGTGAAGCGTAAGTCGACGAAGAAGAAGGCGACGAAAAAGAAAGCTGTGAAGCGCAAAGCGACGAAGAAAAAAGCGACTAAGCGCAAAACCACGAAGAAAAAAGCCACAAAGCGTAAAACCGCGAAGAAAGCCACGAAAAAGAAGGCTACCAAGCGCAAAGCGACCAAGAAAAAAGCGACCAAGCGCAAAACCACTAAGAAAAAAGCGACAAAACGCAAAACTGCGAAGCGCAAAACAGCCAAACGCAAGACTGCGAAGCGGAAAACAGCAAAACGCCGCTAAAGATCGCGCGCTCTACGGCCCAAGAGGCTCGATATTGAGCGTACATCTTACAAGAAAACCAAAAACCCGGCCTTTTCGGCCGGGTTTTTTGCATTTTGCGCCCCGTTTGTCGCTTCGCACTGTTTCTGGCAAACTTCGACGCAGAAGAGATGGGGAGCGGTTTCGTGCGATTAATCGGAAAACATGCGTCGGTGTCACGACGCGCAGTCGTCACATTATGCATCGGGGTTGGATTGACGGCGTGCGAAACAATCGGTGTTAAGCGCGCGAGCGACGAGCCCGCATGGTCCGCCACCGGATATTTACGGCCCGACCCAACCGGCGATCCTGAAATAATCGGCTTCTATTTCACTGAAGGGGAATGTCTCGACGCCGCCGAGGCGTGGAAAGCACGCCAGGTTGTCGGCAATCCCATCTACGCCGAATGCTTGCCGGTTGATCGAAACTAGGCGGCGACGCGAATCAAAATCTTAAAACCTAATGAGGCTGTTGTATGAAACTCTTCAAGATAATCCTTATGGCGTCGATGACGGCGCTCGCAGCATGCGGCGGTGGCGAAAAGGAGAGCGACAGCGCTTCGTCGGCGAATGAATCGACTGCAAAGACGCCGGCGGTCTTTTCCGGAGAGGCGGTGGAGGGCGCAACGCGCAAGGCGGGCTTTTTCGATATTTATGTTGATGATGCACGCGGCAAAGTGCTCGCTGCATTCCCCGAACCTGATGATGACGGCGTCGCATTGCGATTCATTTACGCCACGGGTTTGACCGCGGGGCTCGGATCAAACCCGATCGGTCTTGATCGCGGGGCGTTCGATTCAGGTGTGATCGTCGCGTTCCGGCGCGTTGGCGAAAAGATGATCGCGGAACAGGAAAACTGGCGGTATCGCGCGAGCGCCGATCGCGATCTTGAAAAGCGGGCGGTGCGCGAATCGTTCGCGCGTTCGTTTTTGTGGGCTGGCGATATTCTGGAAACGGCGGAAGACGGATCCGCGCTTGTTGATCTGTCGAGTTTCCTGACGCGCGATCACTTAGGCGTCGTCGCATCAATCAAGCGTCATCCGAAGGGCGGCGATTTCGCGATTGCGGCCGACCGATCGATGCCGGAAACGCGCGCTGCGTTTGCATTTCCTGATAATGTGGAACTCGATGCGTTTTTGACGCTCACAAGCGCGAAACCGGGATCTGAGGTTGGGGCGACGGCGGCGGACGGCCGCGCCGTTACGCTAGTGCAGCATCACTCCTTTGTGCGGCTGCCCGAAGAGGGTTTTGTCTCGCGTCCATTCGATCCGCGAACGGGCGGCATCGAGGTTGCGCATTATGATTTTTCCGCGCCTCTCGATGCGCCGATCATTCAACGATACGCGCGGCGTTTCCGACTGGAGCGCGAAGATCCGTCCGTTGCTTCCGGACCGGTAAATGAGCCCATCATTTTTTATGTGGACCCGGGGGCGCCGGAAGAAATTCGCGATGCATTGATCGAAGGCGCATCATGGTGGGCCGATGCCTTTGAAGCGGCCGGCTTTGAAGATGCGTACCGTGTGGAATTGCTTCCCGAAGGCGCGCATCCGTTCGACATTCGTTACAATATGATTCAGTGGACGCATCGACAAACGCGCGGATGGTCCTATGGCGGCGGCGTTTCCGATCCGCGCACTGGCGAGATGTTGAAAGCAAATGTGATCCTCGGCTCGCAACGCGTGCGCCAGGACCGCATGATTTTTGAAGGGCTCGCCGGCGCTGAAAAATCAGGAACGGGCGCCGACGATGATCCGGTGCAGATTGCGCTCGCGCGTATCCGTCAATTGTCGGCGCACGAAGTGGGTCACACGCTCGGCTTCGCGCACAATTTTGCGGCTAGCTCAAATGATCGCGCGTCGGTGATGGATTATCCCGCGCCCTATGTGCGGCCGACCGAAGAGGGCGGTCTTGATTTTTCAACAGCATATGGGATTGGTGTCGGCGCCTGGGATCGCCATGCGGCGAAGTGGCTTTACGCGCAATTTCCAGAGGACGCCGATGAAGCGGCGGAACTTGAAAAGATCGTGGCGGAAGGCGCCGCAGCGGGGTTGCGTTTTGTCGGCGACCGCGAAGCGCGGTCGGTCGGAACCGGTCACCCTTATGGCGCGGTTTGGGACAATGGCGGCGATCCTGTTGCGACGTTGATCGAAACCATGCGCGTGCGGGAGATCGCCCTGCGTAATTTCGGCGTTCGCTCCTTGCGTGAGGGGCAACCGGTCTCCGATCTCAGGAAGGTCATTGTGCCGATCTATCTCTATCATCGCTATCAGGTCGCCGCGGCGGCGAAGATGATCGGCGGCGTCGAGTTCGGTTATGGCGTTAAGGGCGATGGGTCAGGCGTTGCGAAACCGGTTGCGCCGGAACGCCAGCGCGCTGCATTGCAAGCGTTGATCGCAACGCTTGATCCGGCGGCGCTTGATTTGCCCGAAGCTGTATTGAACAGGCTGACGCCGGAATTGGGCGGGTTCAACAGTCTCGGCGGCGGCGAGACGTTTGATGAAAAAGCGGCGCCGTTGTTCGACACGCTCGCGGCGGCGGACACCGCGGCGGGCGCGACATTGTCGGCGCTCTTACACCCCGATCGCGTCGCGCGTCTCGTGGCGTTGGAGCGGCGCAATCCGTCATCGCTTGGTTTGCCAGAAATGCTCGACGCATTGGAAACCAAAATATTCGCGCCTGTGGGCGCGCCGCGCCATCGCGCCATCGCAGATATCGTGCAGGCGCGTTTTGTCTCTGAGCTGATCGCCTTGTCGATGAATGAAAACGCATCGCCCGCCGCAAGGGCTCATGCCGACGCAAAATTAACGGCGCTGCGATCGAAACTGCGTCCGAGCCTGTTGCCGCGCGAGACGGCAGGCGGTGAACACAAGGCGTGGCTCTTGTCGCGCATTAACGCACATCTCAACCGCAGCGCGCTCGCCCGCGAGGCGACGATCGAAGCGCCGCAAACGCCGCCGGGGAGTCCCATTGGCGACGAAGGTGTGATGGAGACGTGCTGGTTCTGCGACAGTCTCGTGCGGTGAAAACTACGCGAGGCCGATTTCTTTCAGTCGCTGGTCAAGAAATTCGCCAGCGGTGATGGGCGGATATTTTGCGCCGTCGCCTTTACAGCTTTCGATGCAGCTCAGGACGGCGTCGGTGTGCGGGTGCATAAAGAACGGCATTGAATAGCGCGAAACGTTCGGGCCTGACGGATTGACCACGCGGTGGGTCGTCGCCGGAATCACGTTGTTTGTGATGCGCGCCAGCATGTCGCCAGCGTCGACAATGAGGTTTTCAGGGGCCGTTTCAACAGGCAGCCACGTACCGTCGCGGTCAAGAAGTTCAAGGCCGGCGCCGTTGGCGGCCACGAGGATCGTGATCAGGTTAATGTCTTCATGGGCGGCGGCGCGGATTGCGTTAGGATCGGCGTCGTCGGCGATGGGCGGGTAATGTAATAGACGCAGGATCGAATTGCCGTCCGTGGCCATCTGCCTGAAATAGTCCGCAGGCACATCGAGCGACGGCGCCAACGCCTCCAGCATCGTGTGACCGGCTTCTTCTAATTCATTGTAGAGTCTGGAAAAAATTGCTTTGAACTCAACAGGCGTCTGAGGCCAGACATTGGGCGGATAGATTTTTGCGAGCGGGGACGACGCTGCGAACTCGCGGCCCACATGCCAAAATTCCTTCAAGTCGGGCGTCGCAGAATCCTTCGCATGCTCGCGTCCGAAAGGCGTATATCCGCGCTGACCGTCGGGTCCGGCGTTATAGGCGAGCTTTTCTTTCTCCGGCAGCGCGAAAAAAGCCGCCGCCATCTTATAGGCGTCTTGCAGGAGATCGGTGGAAACGCCGTGATCTTTCAGGATGATAAAGCCGAAATGCTGAAAGCCGACCATCAGATCGCGAACGAACCCGGCGCGCGCGTCGGCGGAACCGGCGGTGAAATCGTTAAGAGAAAGCTCTGGAACGTGAGTAAGGGCGAGGGTCATCGGATGCGCGTTCGGGCCTTTTGGTTAAGCTGAATAAAATTCGTTAACCCCACCTGTCTATCCTTCTCTGTCTGGACGCGCAATTCTTGCGGGAGGCGGCGTAATGGCGCTGAAGTTAACGCTTAAGCCGCATGAAAAAGCGGTGATAAACGGGGCGGTCGTCACCAACGGCGACCGGCGCGCGACGCTTTCCATCGAAAATCACGCAAACCTGCTTCGCGAAAGCGATATCATGCACCCGGAAGACGCGGTGACGCCCGCTGCGCGCATCTATTTGCCCGTCATGATGATGATCATGGATCAGGGCGAAACCCAGATGCATTTTGCAGAATTTGAGCGGCGCCTCCAGGAATTCGCCGGCGCCGTTACCGATATCGACGCTTTGCAATTATGCGCAAAGATCGGCGCGAAAGTCGCCAACGGCCAGCACTATAAAGCGTTGTCGCTGTGCCGGGCGCTGATGGAATTCGAAAAAACGAGGTTGCCCGATGTCGCATGACGCCTACAAGAAGACGTCTGAAAATGTGCAGGGACCGCGTGACGCAGAATACCGCGCCTTTTGCGAAGCGACCGCGCGCTTGTTGCGTATCGCGGAAGAAGGCCGCGCGGACTTGAAGGCCATGATCGAAGCCCTTCATTTCAACCGGCGCCTCTGGGGCGCGCTCGCCTCCGATTGCCGCAGCGACGAGAACGGATTGCCGAAAGAAACCCGCGCGTCGATCGTCAGTCTGAGCGACTGGGTGTCGAAATATTCCAGCGAGATCATGCGCAACAAGGAGGCCGTTGAACCTCTTATTGAGGTCAACCGAATGATGATGGAAGGCCTTTCGGGAAAAGCCCCGGCGTCTGACGATTAAGCTATTTCAATGAAAATCGCGGCGGCAGATATTGCCGTCAGGGCAGAATTTGCCGAGCGAAATTTGCCGGTTGGCGTGATCGGTGCGTTAGGCTTTTGTTATCCTTGATGCAAAAACCGTTGGCGGCCGGGCGTTCCAGAGCCCTCGATTAACATCCGTAAACAGAAGATAAACAGGCGCGTTTTTTGCTCTCTTTCTCCTGTCCCGCGCGCATGAGGCGGTGTCGGGGCGCGGTGAAAAAGTCACCGGAATAACCCAAAAGGGGCATAAGACGATGGTTAGCATCAACACCAATCCTGGCGCGCTTATCGCGCTTCAAAATCTCACCCGTATCAATGGCGACCTTCAGGAAACGCAACGCCGCGTCTCCACCGGTCTTGAAGTGTCAAGCGCACGGGACAATCCGGCGCTGTTTGCCTTGGCGCAACGCCAGCGCGCGGAACTGGGCTCGATTGAGTCAGTTCAGCAAGGTCTTCGCATCGCCACTTCGGCGGTGGACGTGGCGCTCGCCGCTGGTGAATCGATCAGCGATATCCTCGTTGAGTTACGCTCAGTGGCCAGCCAGGCGACCGACTCGTCTCTTTCCGCCGCGGACCGCGATGTGTTGCAGGATCAGTTCATCTCACTGCGCGATCAGATCACGCGCCTTGTGGACTCCGCGGAGATCGGCGGCCGGAACCTTCTCGCAAATGGCGCGCCGGACCTCACCGTCGTCGCCGGCACCGACGGCACGGACACGATCACCGTCGACGCACAGGACTTTTCCATTGGCGGCGGCATCATCAATATCAATAATGGCGGAACCCCGCTCGCCTCAGTGGGCGATGCGCAGGCGCAACTGACGGCGATCGATAACGCTATCAACGCCAGCTCAAGCGCCCTTGGCGCCCTCGGCGCCGGCAGCCAGGCGCTCGGTCTTCAGGGCGATCTCCTGACACGGATCGGCGATACGCTGGAAGTGTCGATCGGCAATCTTGTTGACGCAGACCTCGCACGCGAGAGCTCACGTCTTCAGGCGCTGCAGGTTCAGCAGCAACTCTCGATCCAGACGCTGTCGATCGCCAATGCGGCGCCGAACGCAATCCTGGCGCTGTTCGCGTAAAGCGACGGCGTGATCTTCTGGCCGCTGTTGGACAATGAGCGTCGAACAGCGGCGGGAGCGCAGTAATGACAAACGGTCCGATAGACAGTGCAGGAGCGGCCGCCCGCCAGATTGACAGCGGGGCGGAGCGCAGCGCCGCCCTTGCCGCGGCGCGCAAGCGCG
>CAWUIM010000017.1:0-54613 GCA_963922595.1 uncultured Parvularculaceae bacterium | reverse complement strand
GCCGCCGGCGAACGACAGCGCCGCCGCTTCGTCCGCGAGCCGGGCCGGTTCAGCCTTCACGTCAGCATCAGTGAGATCAATATAATTGAAGGGGTCCTTGAAATCGTCGACCACGGATTTTGCAAGCACGTCTGCGCGTTCGCGCACAAGACCATTGTCGGGTCCGTAGATGAGAACTGCGGCGATCGATTTGTCTCTGGACTGAACAAAGGCGGCGATGTCGCGCCCCTTGAGCGCTGTCATCGCGTATAGTCCCGGTCGAACTCTATTTCCGGGCGCTCGCGTTTTTCGCGCTCTATTTCCGTGTCGTCGTTTAACGTCAGGAGGATATCGCGCTCGATTTCTTCGATCAGCGTTTTGGCGGCTTTTTCTTTCGCCGCCTCTTCAGCGAACAGCGTCGAATATTGCGAAGTCACCACATTAAACGCGGCGATCGCCTCGGCTGAGCCGCGGAACCTCTTCCCGTCAGAGCGCCGGATCAGCGTATAATCGGCGCGCAGAAGATAATTGAAGCGGGTCACTGACGCGTCGATCTGGACCGCCAGTCGCTGGGCGAATTCTTCCGCTTCCAGAAGCAGGTCATATTCCGGGGTCGCGTCGCCGGCGAGCGCCTGGCGGCTCGTATAGGCGCGCGTCACCAGCGGTTCGATCGACGGGGCGGCCAAGACGCCGGCGAGATTGATGTTTTTGAGCGCGGCCGCGTTCGCCCCTTCCTTAGTGGCGTAAACCGGCGTGAAGCCGCAGGACTGGAGCAGCAATGCAGCGGCGATCAGGGTCATACAAAAGCGCATGGTTCCTTTTCGCCTATTCAAGGGGTCATTGGAAGGGCCCATCAGAAGGGCAGGGCGGAAAGTCGCCGTTACTTGCGGGCAAGGGCGGCGACCGCCTGTCGCAGCGGCGCTGACGCCGGGTTAGATACCCGGTTGTTCAGAATAATATCGTTGGGGGACGGATCGCCGCCGAAATAGGCGCGATTCCATTTATTGTTGATCTTCAGCACGACGCCCTCAACGCTGACGGAGCCGAAGAGACCCTTGGACTGCGAGAACGCAATGATGTCAGCGGTTTGCGCTTTAGCGCCGCCGCCGACCGTGCCTGCGGCGATCGACAGATCGGCGCCGAGTTTCACAGACGAAGATAACACCTGATTGACGCCGCGATCGGTCATGATCGCCAGGATGATTTCCGCCACTTCGCCGCCCGCCTGAAACCCGAAAGACAGGGAGCTGACGCGCAGAAAATTCGGATGGGACCAGCCGCCGCCGGGGAGGCGGGCGAGAACGACGCCGTTGCCGCCTGACCCGCCGACAAGAAAACCAGCGCGCACGGATTTTGGAATAACGATCAGCGCCTTGGCGTCGGCGGCGTAACTCCAGAGCCCGGCGAAATCATCATTGCGGGTGAAGCTCTCCACAGTGCGTGTCGCGTCTTTCACGAGCCGATACGCCTTCTCTTGCCGGCCTGCGTAGGCGGGACCCGCTGCGCCCGCCGCCAGCGCCCCGCCAATCGCCACCCGCCGGGTCAGTGTCGCGTTTCTATTCGTCATCGGGCTCTCCCTCTTTCGTTTTCGCTGAGAGGCGCTTCACCCCTTCGCCGCTTCCACCGCAAACGCGGCGCGCGCGCGGTCGCCAGCGTCGCCTTGCGTGTTTCTCACTTCTTTCACAAAGTCCAAAATTAAACGGCAGTAACGCGGATCGCCCTGCGCCGCCGCGCCCACCACGGCGAGTTCGTCGTCGGTCATGCCGTTCGCTTGAAGCGCGCCGACAATCGCGGCCCAGTCGGCGTCAGTGGCCGGCGTTCTTTCCACCGGCGTATCAATGCCTGCCCGGAGCGCGCGGAACATGATCGCGCCGGTCTCATCAATCGTCGCGTTGTATTTGGTGATGCTCTTGGCCGTCACCGCGATCGGGCCCTGTACGGCGACCGCAGCGCAGAGTTCGTCGCCCTCGCCGGCGCGAACCTCTTCGATCAGGCGAATATTGCCGTCGATCAGCGCCGTGATGTCAGTGGACGGCGCTTTGGCGATGGCGGCGCTATGTTTGCGGCGCACAGCGGCGGCGGCGGCGGCCGATCGCTTCGTTACCTCATCAGTATTCGAGGAAGATTTTACGCCATCGAGAATATCGCCTAGCATTGCGTCGTAATCATCCGGGAACGCCGCTTTCATGGCCGCCATGGTTTTTGGCAGCGCGTTGGCGAGATCTGCTTCGAGCTTTTCTTCTGTGTAAAGTGCTTTTTGCCCTTCAAAGATCGCCGTTTTCGTGAAAAGGCCGCCAAGTTGCGCCCCGACCAGGCCGACAATCACAGCCCCGATGACGCCCAGATATTTCTTCATGAAAGCCCCCTCGTGCGCGTCCTGACGCGTATGACTAAGCGGCGACTATATTCACAATCCGTCCCGGAACGACAATCACTTTACGAACCGTCTTGCCTTCCAGGTGGCGGCGCACGTCAGGGTCGGCCATGGCGAGCGCTTCAACCGCGTCTTTGTCGGCATCGGCGGGGGTTTCCAGCTCGCCGCGGCGCTTGCCGTTGATCTGGACGCCGAGCATGACGGTGTCTTTGGTGAGGAGCGCCGCATCCGCCTCCGGCCATGGCGCGTCGCAGACGAGCCCCTCGCCGCCAAGCGTCTCCCAGGCCTCTTCGGCGAGATGAGGCGTGAACGGCGCGATCAGCCGCGCCAGCGCCGACAAGGCTTCAGCCGTCGCCCAGTCGCCGGCGGTCGATTTGCGCAAGGCGTTCAGGAACTCATAGAGCCGCGCGATCGCCTTGTTGAAGCGGAAATGCTCAATGTCGTCGGTGACCCCGGCGATGGCGCTGTGCGTCGCGCGCCGCAGATCGAGGTCCGGCCCTTGTGCGTCGGGCGCGACGGCGAGGTCCACATATTTCAGCGTGAACTTATGCTCCACGATAGTGTCCCAGATGCGATTGATCAGCTTCCAGGCGCCGACGACGCCTGAGTCCGTCCATTCCACATCCCGTTCGGGCGGTGAGTCCGACAGCATAAACCAGCGCGCAGCGTCCGCCCCATACGTGTCGGCGATCTCTTCCGGCGAGACGACGTTTTTCTTCGACTTCGACATCTTTTCGATGGGGCCGATAAGGAGCGGGCGGTATTGGTCGGTGCTACCTTGATCTTGATAGTCAGTTCTCTTTTTTTGATCAACGTAAAGGAATTTACCAAGCCGCACACATTGCTTTCTATAATCGCGCACATAGCTCGCGTACATATTCGTACTATTCAGATCCAACCAACTATTAATCTGTCTTCCAATATGGGAGTCAGGTGCAGCCTCATTCTTGTCTTCGGGCAAAACCCAGGTACCTTCACCGTCTCTATAAGTCTCGTGCACCACCATGCCTTGCGTGAACAAATTGTCGAACGGTTCCGATACGGATAAATGTCCCGTTTCCTTCATCGCTCTTGTGAAATAACGCGCGTAGAGGAGGTGCAGGATCGCGTGTTCAATGCCGCCGATATATTGATCGACGGGCATCCAGTAATCGACGTCGTCGCGATCCACCGGCTTGTCATCGCGCGCGGCGGCGAAGCGCGCGAAATACCAGCTTGAATCCATAAACGTATCGAACGTGTCGGTCTCGCGGCGGGCGGCTTTTCCGCATTGCGGGCAATCGACGGCGAGCCAATCGGCGGCGCGCCCGAGCGGATTGCCTGGAACTTTGAATTCTGCGGCGTCCACCTTCGGCAAGGTCACCGGCAGGTCGCTTTCCGGCACAGGCACGACGCCGCACGCTTCGCAATGGATCGCGGGAATCGGACAGCCCCAATAGCGCTGGCGCGAGACGCCCCAGTCGCGCAGGCGATAGTTGGTCGTCGCCTCGCCCTGACCCATCGCCTCGATTTTGGCGATCGCGGCGGCGATCCCCTCTTCCACGGACATCCCGTTCAGGAAGTCCGAATTGAAGAGCGCGCCGGGGCCCACATAAGCCTCGTCGCCGACTTCGAAGGTCGCCGGATCGGCGTCCGGCGGCAACACCACCGGTGTCACCTCAAGGCCGTATTTGCGCACGAAGTCGAGGTCGCGCTGATCATGCGCCGGGCAACCGAAGATCGCGCCCGTCCCGTATTGCATCAAAATGAAATTCGCGATGTAGACCGGCAGCGTTTTGCCCTCGATGAAGGGATGCTTCACCTCAAGGGGCAAGGCCATACCCTTTTTCTCGGCCTTCTCGATCGCTTCTTCCGAGGTGCCCGCCGCCTGGCATTCGGCGATGAAGCTTTCGATTTCCTTGCTGGATTTACTAAAATGCTCGGCAAGCGGATGATCCGGCGCCACAGCGCAAAAGCTTGCGCCGAAGAGCGTGTCCGGGCGCGTCGTGTAAATCTCAAGACCGTCAAAGTCCGCGGGCGGCGTTGTTCCGTCCGCGAAATGGAACGTCATCTTCAAGCCCTTTGACTTGCCGATCCAGTTGCGTTGCATGAGCCGCACATTCTCCGGCCAGCCCTTCAGACGTCCGTCGTCGAGGGCCGAGAGGAGATCGTCGGCCATGTCCGTAATCTTAAGAAACCATTGCGAAAGCGTCTTGCGCTCCACGGGCGCGCCGGACCGCCAGCCTTTCCCGTCGATCACTTGTTCGTTCGCCAATACGGTATGATCGACCGGATCCCAGTTCACCTGGGACTCCTTGCGCTCGACAAACCCCTTCTTCCAGAAATCCAGAAACAGTTTCTGCTCATGCCGGTAATACTCAGGATCGCAGGTGGCGAGTTCGCGCGACCAGTCGATCGCAAGGCCCATCTGTTTCAGCTGTCCGCGCATGATCTCGATATTGCCGCGGGTCCAGTCCTCCGGGTGTCCGCCGGTCGCCATGGCGGCGTTTTCCGCGGGCATACCGAATGCGTCCCACCCCATCGGATGGAGCACATTGAAGCCCTTTGCGCGTTTGTAGCGTGCGACCACGTCGCCCATCGCATAGTTGCGCACATGCCCGATATGGATACGCCCCGACGGGTAAGGGAACATTTCCAGGACATAGTATTTCGGCTTGGATTTGTCGGCGGCGGTTTCGAAGACCTTGCCGGCTTCCCAGCGCTCGCGCCATTTGGGTTCGACTTCTTTTGGGTTGTAGCGGGACATCGGTTTGCTCAGCTTTTGGTCATAAAAAAACGGCGCATGAAAGCGCCGTTTTGCGTGAATCTGGCGCGGGCGTCTACTCGTCGAGCGTATTGAGACGGAGTTGGCGGGCGCGGGTCAGGATGGCGTTTTCGATCTCGCGGCCAGTCGCCGGATTGATGCTGGCGTCCTGCCAGTCGTCGGCGAGACGGGTCTGGCGGAAGACCGCCACCCGCAATGCGTCGGCCCGCAAGGCGCTGTCGAGGATATAGACGTTAACCTTGAAGCGCTCGGCCGGCGTTTCCGGATTGGAGTACCAGTCCGTGATAATCAGGCCCGCAATCGGGTCGGCGGAGAAAACAGGAAGAAAATCAAGGGTTTCGAGGGATGCGGCCCACAGATACCGATTAACGGTGGTCGCTTGTCCGCCCTTTGACCCCAATGAATAGGACGGAAGCCCCACATTACGGTTATTGTCGCCGCCGCTGGCGCAAGCGGTCAGCGCCGCAACCGCGAATGCGGTCATTAACACTTTGAAAGTGTGAGTATTTTCAGGTTTCATGGGGTAAGGAATTCCGGCATCTATACGCGGACCAGCCGCTGACGTGACTTTCCTACCACAAACCGCCAATTACACAACTGTCGGGGGGTGTGCGCCTTGACCGTTCCTTGCGCGGGACTTTATGAATTGAGTAGGAAAATTGTGGTTCCGTTCACTATGTGTGCGGAAATGCGATGTTTGTCAGGCGCACGGGGTCGGCCATGGCCGAAGCGCCTCGCCATCGCTCGCAGATGACTTGAGTACGCGTTACTTGACGAAGCGTTTATTGGGTGCGTGGTTTTGGGGCGTTGAAGGGGCGAGTTGATGTGGGGTCCGATGGGCGGACGTCACAATGAGCGAGATGGCGAGTTCGATGGAAATCGGCCTGAAAGCAATGTTGAGCGTTTTTGCAGCGTCCGCAGCGGCGCTGACAACGCACGCCTATGCGCAGGCTCCGATTGAAATCGACGTGGAAGGCTCAGCCAGTGTCGTCGCCGGCGTCAGCGACGGCGAAGAGGGCGCGGACGCGGATGCGGAAATTCGTTTCAGCGGCTATCGCGTCTTCCGCAGCGGTCTTGAAGTGGGCGCCGTCGTCGAAACGCGCCTTGACGGTCAACAGCCCGCGCAACTCTATGGCGGCGGGCGCTATACAAGCTTGTTGATCGGCGGGCCGCGCGGCGTCGGCCCGTTGACAAGCGACGCTTATGTGCAAGGCGCTTACGCTTATGCGCGCGGCGCCTTCGGCCAACTCATTGTCGGACGTGATCACGGTGTGGCGCGTACATTGTCGGTCACTGCGCCGACCATTTTTAACGCCATCAACGTCAATGATTGGCGCACTGACCTTTCCGGTCTCAATGACGTTCACACGGTCAACGATTTTTCTGGCAACGCGACCAAGATTACGTATTTGCCGCCCGCCAATTTTCTGGGCGGCGTTCTCGGCGGGCTCCAGATGGGCGTTTCTTATTCGCCGACCTTGCGTTCATGCGGCGATGATCTTTGCGCGCCGGAGCAGGGATTTCTGGTGGCGCCTGACGGCCGCCTTCTGACGGAATCGTCCAATTGGGAAGATGTGGTCGAGGCCGCACTCTATTATCAAAAAAGTTTGTCTGGCGATTTGCGCGTCGGCGTTGGCGCGAGCTATGTGACCGCCGAAGAAGACGCGCGCTCCTTGTCGCCGATCTTTGAGGATTATGAGGCTTATTCACTCGGTGTAAATCTAGCCTTTCGCGGCATTACTCTTGGCGGCTCGGTGAAGTCGACCAACGCCGGCATCGCGCCGCTGGATAATGATCCTGACAATGACGGATATCTCGCCTTTGACGCTGGCGTCACCTTCAAGACCGGTGAGGAGAAAGGCGATTGGGGCTTTATGTTGGGATACGGACAATCGGAAGCGGCCGCTTTTGGTCCGAACCCGCTCGACCCAACCTTGTTCCAGGACACGCAGACGGCGCAAGCCGGCGTCACCTATTTCCTCGGGCGTGGCATTACCATCGGTGCCGCCGCTCAATTTGTTGAATCTACCAAGCCGGCAGCGGCAGGCGGACCCGAAGAAGCCGCCACTGTTGTCATCGAGAGCTCAATAAAATTCTGACCTAAAAGTTTCTAAGCGCCTATGTTGCTTAGAGGGGATATGAAAAGGGACGGACCGCCAGCGGTTCGTCCCTTTTTTCATTGCCGGCTGGAAAGACGACTCGGCCCTTTTTTAGTCGTGCGTAAAGGCGCCGATTGCGCCGAAGCCGGCGACATTTTCACCGCGCAGCGTCGGGGCGTTTTCCGCAGTAACGCCCCCGAGCGCCAGAACGGGCGCCGGCGCCTCCCGCGCGAGGGCGCGAAATCGCGCTGCGCCCAGATGAGGCGCGCCGGGATGACTGATTGTGGCGAAGACGGGCGACAGAAAAAGACTATCCGGCTTGAGCGCGGCGGCGGCGGTAAGTTCGTTTTCCGAATGGCACGCCACTGACAGTAATAAATCTGCTGGCCGTGTCGCGGTTTCAGCGACCCTGAATGCAGGCAGGTGAAGGCCGTCCGCGCCGCACCGGCGCGCGAGCGCTTCGTCGCCTGCCACATAAAAAAGAAGGTTTCGACTGCGCGCCTGTTGCGTAAGGCGCTGCGCCCATTCGGCGCGATCCGGCGTTTCGTAATCCCGGAAGATCACAGCAGTTCCGGCGGGAAGGCAGTCGATAATGCGCGCAGGGTCCGGGGCGCGTCTAAAATCGGTGAGAAACGCCAAAGCGAAAGGCGATTTGACGCCGCTCGTTTGATTGAGCGCCATCGCCGCCGCTGCTAGAGAAGACGCGTGTTTGTGGAGATCTGCGTGTCGCGTGCTGTTCAAGATGATCACCTGCCGGACCCGGGCGTCGGGCTGGACGAAATACGCCGACGGATCGATATCGCCTGTAGGGAAGCGGGTAAAGACGCGGCGGCCGTGACAATCACGGCGGTTTCGAAAAAGCATGAAGCAGGTCAGATCGAACGCGCCCTCGCTGCGGGCCATCGGGTTTTCGGCGAAAATCGCGTTCAGGAGGCGATGTCGAAGTGGCCAGCCCTGAAAGAGAAGTACCCAGACGCTCAAATTCGATTAATTGGCCCTTTGCAAACCAATAAAGCGAAAGACGCTGTCGCCTTCTTTGATGCGATAGAGACCGTAGACCGCCCCAAGCTCGCCCGGATTCTTGCCGACGCGATTACTTCGGCGGGCCGGTCCCCCGACCTCTTTGTTCAGATCAATATCGGCGACGAACCCCAGAAAGCAGGCGTCGGCCTTGGCGACGCCGACGAATTTCTCGAAAGCTGCAAGAAAGAGTATGGCCTGACGATCAGCGGTCTGATGTGCATCCCGCCGCTCGGTGAGCCACCCGCCCCCTATTTCGCGTTATTGAAGAAAATCGCTGATCGAAACGGCGTCGGCCTGTTAAGCATGGGCATGAGCGCGGATTTTGAAACCGCCGTCCAACTCGGCGCAACCCATGTGCGGATCGGTACGCAAATTTTCGGCCCAAGGCCGAACTAATGGCTAGTCACAGGGCAATAACGGACGTGTGAAACGAATGTGATTTCTCTTTTCCCCGTGATTGGGGGTATGAGGCCCATCGAGAGATAGAGAGAACTGGGACAAAAAGATGCGGGCGAAGAAAATATTACTAGTCGATGACGAAGAACTGTTGCGAGAAACGGTCACCGATCAATTTGCGCTTCACAAGGAATTCGCAGTGGAAACGGCGGCGACGGCGCAGGAAGCCGTCGAGCGCGTGAAGGAAGAAGCGCATATCGATCTTCTGCTGCTTGACGTGGGCCTGCCCGACATGGACGGCCGCGAAGCGTGCGAACTGATGCGCAAGAACGGCTTTAAATCGCCAATCATTATGTTGACCGGCGCCGATACGGACGCAGACCATATTCTCGGGCTAAACGCCGGCGCAAACGACTATGTCACCAAGCCCTTCAAGTTTGCGGTTTTGCTGGCGCGGGTGCGCGCGCATCTGCGCAGCCACGAACAGAGTGAAGACGCCGTCTTCAAGGTTGGGCCTTATGAATTTCGGCCTTCGGTGAAAATGCTGGTGACGGAAGAAGACAAGAAAATCCGGCTCACGGAGAAAGAAACCTCGATCCTGAAATTCCTGTATCGCGCCGGCGGCAAACCGGTCCCGCGTGATGTGCTGCTCGATGAAGTCTGGGGTTATAATTCAGGCGTCACCACGCACACGTTGGAGACGCATGTTTATCGACTTCGTCAGAAGATCGAGCCGGATCCGTCGAACGCGTCTTTGCTCGTGACGGAAAGCGGCGGGTATCGATTGTCGCTCTAAGGCGCACTCATGAGCGTTACGATGTATCACAATCCCCGCTGTTCTAAGTCGCGGGCGGCGCTCGCGCTTCTTGAAGAACGCGGCGTGGATATAGCGATTGTGAAATATCTGGAGACGCCGCTGTCCGTTGAAGGTTTAAAGGGAATTCTTTCCGCCCTCGGCTTATCGCCGCGCGAGGTTATGCGCAAAGGCGAGGCGGCCTATAAAGCGCTTGGTCTGGCGGATGAGGCGCTTTCCGACGATGCGTTGATCGACGCGATGGCGGCGAACCCGATCCTCATTGAACGGCCGATTGTCGTACGTGGTGAAAAAGCCGTCATCGGACGGCCGCCGGAACGCGTTCTCGATCTTCTTTAGCCCGCGCCAGTCACCAGGTGATTTCCTCACCCGCATAATCAAAGAATTTGCCGGACGCCTCCGCGGTCATCCCGAGCAGAACATTGACCATCTGGTCAGCGGCTTGTATCGGGCTCGCCGTATATCTTCCGCGCGCATATTTTCTTGTCAGCGCGGTTTCAATCGTGCCCGGATGAAGCGCGAGGATGATCGCATCAGGCCTGGTGCGGCGGATTTCGATCGCTGCGCAGCGAACAATCTGGTTGAGCGCGGCTTTCGAGGCGCGATAGCTCACCCAGCCGCCAAGCCGGTTGTCGCCGATTGATCCGACGCGGGCGGAAAGCGTCGCGAAGACGCTGCGATCCTTCGTCGGCAGTAGCTTCGAGAAGTGTTTGAAGAGCAGCGCGGGCCCGATTGCATTGACAGCGAAGGCGGCGCTCATTGCAGCCGGGTCAATTTTGCTAAAGCTTTTTTCAGGCGGAAAACCGGCGGGCTCCAGAGTTCCGGTGGCGTCAATGATAAAGTCAAAGGCGGCGCCGGCCTCGGAAAGCCGCGCCGCATGCGCCGCCACAGAGGTTTCGTCGGTGATGTCGAACCCGTCGTCGCGCCGGCTAAGTGCGCTGACGCGCTCCGCGCCGATCCGTTCGCTCAAAACGCTCACGAACGCATCGCCGATCCCGCCGGACGCGCCGATCACAAGCGCCGAATTTATCGCTGCCATAAATGAGGGCTCCGACTTTGGATAAGTTTTTCGGAAAATGGAGCGGGCGATGAGATTCGAACTCACGACCTAAACCTTGGCAAGGTTTCGCTCTACCCCTGAGCTACGCCCGCGCTCCGTTCGCGTCTTGTGCGAGCGCCGTATATGCCCCACGGAACCGGCGTTTGCAAGGGGCTCCAAAGCCCGCTTCAATTCACGCCGCCAAACGGTTCGACCATCGATTTTTGGAGTTTTCTATGCCCGTGAGCCGCGCCGATCTGCTGCAGTTCCTGACCGATAAGGGGATCACCCATGAAACGGTCGATCATCCGGCGGTTTTCACGGTCGATGAGGGGCGTGCGTTTAAAGCGTCGATGCCGGGGGGCCACTCAAAAAATCTATTTCTGAAGGACAAAAAGGGCGCTCTTTTTCTGGCGACGGCTTGGTGCGACACCCGCGCTGATCTTGTGGGTCTTGGCAAAGCGCTGGGCGCGAAGGGCCGTCTTTCGTTCGGCAAACCTGACTTGATGACGCAAACCCTTGGCGTGATCCCTGGAGCCGTGACCCCCTTTGCGCTTCTCAATGAAAGTGCTGCGTCATTGAGCGAGATGATCGTTGATGAGGCGCTGATGCGGTTTGACCGCGTCTGGTTTCATCCGGTTGAAAATACGGCGTCGACGGCTGTGACGCCTCAGGATTTGCTGAAATTTCTCCGGCTTTGCGGCCATGAACCGCGGCTTACGGACCTAAGCGCGCCTTTAGGCCAGCAATAAGCTCGGAATTGGACCCTTGCGCGCTTGCGTTTCGCAGGGTCCGGGCTCATCTATTATGCGGTATGAATGGAGAGCGTTGAATGAGCGAGATTTTGGGCGGCGGCGCTGCGCCCGCCGGCGATCTGATCAAGGACGCGACGATTGAGAGCTTTGAAAAGGACGTTCTTGAAGCGTCGATGGCGGGACCGGTTATCGTCGATTTCTGGGCTCCCTGGTGCGGGCCCTGCAAACAGCTGACGCCGGTTCTTGAACAGGCGGTGACGGCGGCTGGCGGGCTCGTGAAGCTCGTCAAAATCGACATCGACAAAAATCAAATGCTGGCGTCGCAGTTGCGCATCCAGTCGGTGCCGACAGTTTATGGCTTCCTGCAAGGTCGGCCGATTGATGGATTTCAAGGCGCGGTGCCCGAGAGCGAAGTCAAAGCATTCATTGACCGACTGACGGAGGCCGCCAAAAGTCTGGGCGGCGCACAGCCGAGCGCGGGCGCTAGCCTTGAAGATGTGCTTACCGCCGCCGAGGCCGCGTTTGAAGCAGGCGATGTGGCGTCCGCCGCGGACGCCTTCGGGCAGGTGGCGCAAGCCAGTGAGGCCGGCGATGCAGTTAATGTGCGTGCTCTTGCTGGACTGGCGCGGTGCCATATTTCCCTGCGTGACTTTGATCAGGCGCGCCAGGTTTTTGATTTGATCCCGGAGGATAAACGCGCCGACGCCGCCGTTTCCAGCGTTAAGGCGGCGCTTGAATTGGCGTCGGCGGAAGGTGGTGCGGGCGACATCGCCGTGCTGGAAGCGCAAGTCGCATCGGCGCCGGACAACCTTGAGGGTCGGTTCGATCTCGCAAGCGCCTACATCGCGGCGGGTGATATGGAAAAGGCGCTCGATCAGTTGCTGGCGATTACGGAAAGAGACCGGGAATGGAATGATGAGGCGGCGCGCAAGAAAATATTGACTGTCTTTGACGCGCTCGGCGGCGCGCATCCGGCGACAGTGCGGGGGCGGCGGCGCCTATCGTCAATTTTATTTGCATAGGGAGCGATATCCATGCGGCGTGAAACCGAAACTCTTCATTATGAGCTGCCGGAAGTCATGCCGCTGTTTCCCTTAACTGGGGCTCTCTTGTTGCCCGGCGGTCAATTGCCGCTCAACATCTTCGAGCCGCGCTATTTGCGCATGGTGGATGACGCCCTCGCGGGATCGCGCATGATCGGGATGATCCAGCCGCGTGACGGCGCGATGGAGGGCGCGACCCCGCTTTATGGCGTTGGTTGCGCGGGCCGTCTCACGGGCTTTAATGAGACCGAAGACGGCCGCTATCTGATCACGCTAACAGGCATCCGCCGTTTTCGTCTGATCGAGGAATTAAGCGCCGATACGCCTTACCGCCAGGCCGAAATAGATGTCAGCGCCTTTGACGGCGACGAAGAAGCCGACCCAACGGCGCAGATGGTCGACCGTCCCCGCCTTGAAGAAGCGATGCGCCATTATCTGAATGCTGAGGGGTTAAAAACAGACTGGGAGGCGGTGGACGAAGCGCCTATCCAGGCGCTTGTTTGCTCGCTCGCCATGGGATGTCCGTTTGCGCCCAATGAAAAACAGGCGCTCCTTGAGGCGCAAAGCACCATGGAGCGCGCCGAATGTCTGATCGCCTTGATGGAAATGTCGACCGTGGCGGAAGGCGGCGACACCACGTTGCAGTGATAATGAGCAAGTAGACCATGAGCGATAATCAGGAAGTCGATCCGAAACTGCTGGAAATGCTGGTTTGCCCGCAGACCAAAGGACCGCTTGTCTACAGCCGCGACGCGGCGGAACTCGTGTCGAAAAAAGCGCGGCTCGCCTATCCGATCCGGGACGGCATTCCGATTATGTTGCCCGATGAGGCGCGTGAGCTGACGGAGGCGGAAGTCGCCAAGTTGGTTTCTGAACGATAGCGCCACGATCACATTTGTGTGATGAAAGGCAATGGCAAAGGCCTGGTTTCCGTCATTTTTTCCACCCCCTTTCGCCATAGCGCCGCGCTATTGAACAAGAGTGTTGGGCCTCAAACGAAAAAGCCCCGATACGGGAGACAAAAGATGGGTATTGCATTTTTCACATCGGTCGGCGTCGCCTGCGCCGAACTTGCCTTATCGAGCGCGTCGCTTGCGGCGACTGCTGCGACGGTAGACACCGCAAAGATCGCCCAGGAAGCGACGCAGACAGAGGAAACGCCCGACGCGCATTCTACAAACAGTGCGGCGTCCCTTGGCGATGCGATCGTTAACAAGCCGGTGGCGACGCCAGGCGCAGAAGATGAGGCGCTTGTGTTCGACGGCCTCAGCGATGACGCCGTCGTTGAAAAGGTGCGCGCCTATATTCAGTCCATCAAAACGCTGGAAGCCGATTTCACGCAAGTCGCGCCGTCTGGCGGCGTTTCTTCGGGGAAGCTCTATTTGCGACGCCCCGGTCAGCTCCGCTTCGAATATGAACCGCCGGCGCCGCTCTTGATCGTGGCGACGCAAGGGAACGTCTACGTGGAAGACAAGGATCTCGAGACAACGGATTTCTATCCGATCAAGAAAACGCCCCTCCGGTTCCTGTTGAGCAAACAGGTTGAGCTAGGCGATGCAGAGGTGGTGGGGGTCGATCGCGGCGCCGACACAGTGGCGGTGACGTTCGCCTCCACGGAAGAGGAGACGGAAGGGGAGCTGTCTGTGATCTTGCAGGCCCCCGACTTTGCTCTCGAACAATGGATCGTGCGTGATGTGCAAAATGGGATCACGGTCGTCAGCCTGAGCAATCTGGAGGAGGGCGGGCGCTTCCGAAACAGCCTTTTCAAGGCGCCGGAGGCGGGTGGCTCGTTCCTCAAGAATTAGCGATTATTAACCCTCCTGAGGTGGGTCAATCGATCACACACAAGCATTTTTTTGGGTTCAGGGCTTGAAAAATTGGTCGGTGAGGCGTTAATGTAACAGTGCGCACCGGCTGACATTGTGGACCAGCGTTGCCCCCCCGCTAGCAGGTCCAAAGCCAGTGTAGCCGCCGGAATATCCCCTCCCGGCGTAGGCGCAACAGCGCAGCTTGGCGCCCGGTCCTTATTGGATCGGGCGCTTTTTTTGCGCCTGCAAAATCATTATGTGGAGGGCTGGCGAAGAAATGGGTTTCACACGTGATCGATGATAATGATTTGGATGCGCTGGAGCGCGAATTGCCGGGCCTGTCGCGAATCAGCCGGTTCGCGCGTTCGCTGGAGGGAATCCCGTGGTTTTCCAACCTCGGCGAGCCGGTGACGCCAGGCGCGCGGGCGGCGGCGGAGACCTATCTCGACGGTCTCGGGTTTCCCGAAGCCGGCCTCGCGATTTTGGTGGATTGGGAAGACGCGGCGGCCGCGGCGGAAAGTCTCGACTTCCAGAGCGCCGCGTGGGAGGCGGAAGAGCTGCTGCGGTCCGATTTGACGGCGCGCGCGCTTGATCTCTTGTCGGAAGAGGCGTTGCGGTTCGCCATGACCCTGATCGCCGAACAGATATCCGAGCCTGCAAAAGAGGCGATGGAGCAGGCGAGTTACATCTGGGATGTTGAGGACCCCGCCGCGCAGCAACTGGCTGTGGGATCGGCGGTGCAGGCGGCCCATCAAGCGGCGCTGGTATTAATCGCGGCGATAGATCCGGATTTCGAAGCCGACAATCATCCGTTTGCGGCTAAATTCAGATTGTTTGAATTTGGGCGGTGGCCCGTGGGCGTCGCAGGGCGATCCTTTAATCTATTTTGAGAAGATGCTGGCGCCGATCAGATAGACGGCGATAGCGCTTAATAGGAAACGAAAACCGCGCTTGAAGGCTTTTTCGGGCAGGCGTTTCAAGAGCCGTGTTCCCGCATAGGAGCCGGCGAATCCGGCGAGAATGATCGCCAGAATGAGCGGCGCCCAGGGCGCGAAGGCGAATCCGATCGCGCCGAAGGCGACGGTCTTTAAACTGTGCTGCACGACAAGACAGGCCGCGTGCGTGCTGACCGTCTGCATGCGGTCCAACCGCGCCACCGATAGGATGGTCGCGACAATCGGGCCGGTCGCGCCGAAAAACATCGTCAGAAAAGAAGAAACGGCGCCGCCGGCGAAAAAAGCGCCGCCGCCGGCGCTAAGGGACGGCGGCTTTGGGCCCCACAACGTCACAAGGATAAAAACGCCGACGCCAAATCGCAAAACCGCTTCGGGCAACGACACGGCCACGGACGCCCCAAGGAGCGATCCAATGACGGCGCCGGCGGAAAACCAGGCGACGATGGGCCAGAGGGCGTGCCGGCTCAAAAAGAAAAAGCGGCTCAGATTCGAGCCGAGTTGTGCGACCCCGTGAACTGGGACAACCGCCGCCGGCGGGAAGAGAACGCTCATCGCCGCCAATAGCGCCAGCCCGCCCCCGAGCCCAAAGGCGGCTGTGAGCGCGGAGGTGAAAAAGGCAATAATGATGATGGCGCCCGCCGCGAGCGCCGAGACGCCGTCGGGTGAGAGTGAGGCGATTAAGTCCATGCATCGACGCATAGGCGGCGCGAGGAACGAATGGAAGGGATTGCCGCAGCGCCGCCGTCATTTTACGGTGGCCGTTCGTCTACTGAGAGCGCCCGATGAAAATCGCCACCTGGAACATCAATTCCGTCCGTTTACGTATCGACCATGTGAAGAGGTTTTTAAGCGAAGAGGCGCCGGACATTTTGTGCCTTCAGGAAACGAAATGCAGCGATGATCAGTTTCCGCGCAAGGCGTTTGTTCAGGCAGGTTACGAACATCTCGCCATCGCCGGCCAGCCCGCTTATCATGGCGTCGCAATTGCGTCGCGCGTACCGTTAAAGGATATTTCCGTTAAGCAATTTTGCGGGAAGGGCGACAGCCGCCATGTGCAGGCGACGGCCCCGGGCGGGATTGAGATTCATAATTTCTACGTGCCCGCAGGCGGCGATGAGCCAGATCCCGCGATTAACGAGAAATTCGATCACAAGCTCAAATTCATGTCGGAGATGAAATCGTGGTTCGCAGAGCTCGGCGGACCGCGCAAAAAGCGCGTGCTCGTCGGCGACTTAAACGTGGCCCCGCACGAACACGATGTGTGGTCGCACAAACAGCTTCTCAAAGTGGTGTCCCATACGCCCGTCGAGGTGGAGCATTTGAAAGCGATTATTGAGGCCTCGAACTGGACGGACGTTGCGCGGGAATTCGCTGGCTATGAAGAAAAGCTCTATTCCTGGTGGTCCTATCGCGCCAAGGATTGGCGCGCCTCGAACCGGGGGCGCCGTCTCGATCATATCTGGGTGTCTCCCGCCTTGAAGAACGCGGCGCTCGCCGGCGGCGCACAATCTTTCAAGATTCATGAAGACGCGCGCGGCTGGGAAAAACCGTCCGACCACGCGCCTGTGACCCTCAAGCTTGACCTCTAAGCGAGCGCCGCAACAAGCGCGTCGATTTCTTCCTCGGATGTATAAGCGTGTACGGAAAAGCGCATACCGCCCATGCGCTGGTCATGCGCAAAGCCCGCTTTTGTCAGCGCTTTTGACGTGGCATTTAGATCATCCGCCGTAACGATAAGCGAAGACCCGCGCGCATTTTGGTCCGTTTGAGAGACGACCCGCGCAGGTGGAAGCGCCTCAATAAGGTGCGTGAGCAGCAATTGATTGTGTTGAAAGATCGTATCCACGCCGATCTTTTGAAGGGTTTTAAACGCGGCGGCGGCGCACACGAAAGGCGCGACGGCCGGCGTACCGCCCATAAACCGGGCCGCGTCCGATGCATAGTCGAAGGAATGGATGTGCGATGGGAACGGATTGTCTTGCGAAAACCAGCCCACATCGATGGGCTTGCACTCGGCGATCGTGTCCGGATTCGCCCATAGAAAAGCGGCGCCCGGCCCGCCGCACAGATATTTGACGGACGTGCCGGTCGCAAAGGTTGGCCGCCAGGCATTGAGATCCACCGGCACGGCGCCCGCTGACTGCGCAATATCAAGCACTGTATAGACGCCGGCCTCCCGTGCGCGCTTGATGATGTCGCTGACGGGCGGGCGCAAGGCGGTGTTTGAGAACACATGCGTCACATGGAGAAGGTGCACGTCGTCGCGGAACGCCGGCTCCCATCCCGAAATATCGGCGAGCGCCTCGCCGCCTGGGAGAAAAACGAGCTCGTAGCCGAGGCGTTGTGTTTGCGCGAGCACATGCCCGATGGTTGGAAAGTCCTCCTCCGTCAGAACGATTTTCGTCCGCTTGTCGCGTTCGGGCAGAGAAAAGACGCATTTCGACAAAGCGCTTGAAATATTCGTCTGTTGACAGATGTCTCGCGCGTCAGCGCCGATCAACGGAGCGAGCGCCTCGCGAAAGTCCGCTAACGCCTTCAGCCAGTAATCCCAGGCGTCGCCTTCGGCGCGTCGCCACGGGCCCATGAAATGCTGCTCAAGCGCGGCATCGACCGTCTTCGGTTGAACGCCAATGGAATGAGACAGGAAATAGGCCTTATCGGCTGGATAGTGAAAATCATCGCGCATGGGTCAGTGGAATCCGCCGCCGTCCCCGAGACTGTCGCGCTTGACGCCATATTCGCCGCCCCAGGCGTCCGTCATCGCCGAGCGCACCGCCCACAGGGCCGGGAAGAATTGCCGCTTCACGCCGCGTTCCAAATTTTCGATTGGACGTCCTTTAAGCGATTTCGTTTCCGCGCCGATCGACCGCCGGATCAATTGCAGATGGTGAAAACGGAATGTCTGAAAGAGCGCGTCGAAATCGACCAGACGTTCGGCGACGACATAGGCGTCGCCATGGTCATATCGATCATTATAGACCATTTCGACAGTCAAACCGTCTTTCTCAAGATAGGCTTTCTCATAGGTATCCCAAATCAGCGGCGCCATCTTCAAGAGCGTTTGAAATCCCGGCGATTCCTGGCCGGACCCATTGCCTAGTTGCAGCCGGATCGTCTGATACTCCTTGGGCGACATCGTCTCCAACAATTCAAGCTGGCTGATCAGATGACGCTGCAAAATCCGCACGCGGCCGAACAGGGTGACAACGCGGTGCGTTCGCCCCGCATTCATATGATCGTCAATATCGAGGAGCGTATAGGCGATCAGTTTCATCCACAGTTCTTCAACCTGATGGACGATCTGAAACTGTAATTCATCCGCATTGCACAGGGCGTCAAAGGGTTTTTGGCACGCCAGCAACGCCGAGGTGTTTAGATATTTCTCGTAATCGAGCGACCCGTCTCCGCCCATCATTTTGTAGAAATACGCCCGGTCCATAGCCAATCCTCCTTAATCCAATTCTCCGGGTCAGGAGCGCGCACGCGGCGCCTCATGGCGACACGCCGCCATCCGCACGGATTTAAGCCCCTTTTCGTCAGCGGCGATGGGGTGTTCACTGGTCATTCACGCACAATGCCCCGAAAATGGCGTCAGCGTCCATAAAGGAACGGGGGGCGAGGAGGCCTATGCGCGGCTACTTTGGAATCGGTTCGGAAAGAGTGTCGAAAGCGATGAATCTCGGGGCTGTTTTACGGACAGCTCACGCGTTCGGAGCGAGTTTTGCCTTCACTATCGCGGCCCACCATCGCGCCCTGGAGGTTGATCGCTCCGATACGTCAAAGAGCGGCGCGCATGTGCCGCTTTATGAGTGGGACACAATCGAGGATCTGTTGTTGCCGAAATCCTGTGTCCTTGTGGGTGTGGAGCTTGATGAGGCGGCGGTGGATTTGCCAAGCTTTCGGCATCCGATTAACGCCGCCTATATTCTGGGGCCTGAAAAAGGTGATTTGTCGGAAGCGGCGCGGGCGCGCTGCGCGCATCTTGTAAAAATCCCAACCCGGTTTTGCGTCAATCTTTCAGTGGCCGCCGCGCTGGTTATGTATGATCGCGTCCTGTCCATGGGCGGATACCCGCCGCGTCCGGCTCAGGCGGGCGGCCCGCCGCCGCCATCGACGTGGCGTCAGCCGCAGCGGCGATAAAAAACGCCGCCGGAGAATTTCCGGCGGCGCCATAAAACACGATCAGTGAGATCGAGCGATATTACCGGCGCTTCGTGCGGCGCTTTGCTGTTTTGCGTTTCGCGGGCGCGCGACGTTTGGCTGGCGCTTTGCGTTTTGTCGCTTTTTTCTTGGCCGCTTTTTTGCGGGCTGGCGCTTTACGTTTTTTCGGCGCAGCAGCCGCCTCTTCCATTTTGTCGAGCGCTTCAGCGTAAGCCGTGAGCGCTTTCATGAAGCCGGACTGTTGCGTCTTCGGCAGCACTTTCAGCGTCGCTGACTCAGCTTTTGAAACGCCGCCTTGAGCGCTTTTCAGCATGCGAGAGCCTGCGGCCGTGATGCTGACAGCGTTGGCGCGCGCGTCTTCTTTCGTGCGCTTGCGGGACAGAAGGCCCTTTTTGATCATGCGTGCGATCATGTCGGCCAGCGTCGAACGGTCGATGCCGGTTGTGCGCACGAGGTCCGTCTGGCTCAGGCCTTCATTTTGCGCCACGGTGTGGAGAACTTCGAATTGACGCGGCGTCGGGCCCGAAGAACCCACTTCTTTCGCGTATAGGTCGTGCGCATATTGTTGTGCGCGGCGAAGAAGGTGTCCCGGGGATTTTTTCAGATTGTATGCCATTAAATGGTCTCCGTTAGGTTCTTTGTGTCCGTCTCTTGCGGTCCCTGATTGAGCGGACGCTCTGGAGGCGGTTCATTTTTCTGGGCGCGTATCCGTTACAGTTCAGTCAGAAAACGCACCCGATGCGGATGATCTGAACTGATGGGGTTAATAAACCATTGCAGATGCTCCGTCATCGACAAAATTGCAACAGATATTCACAATCTGGTGCTTTTTGAGCCTTAAGCGGATAATCTGCAATGGGATAATTTAATTACATGCAGATAGGGATGGATACAGACGATGCCTGATTTTGAAGATTTGGCGCCGAAATTCGAAGAAAAGATTCCGCTCGGCGACGATCGATTGCGTTCCGTCTGCGGCCATTGCGGATTTGTCGATTATCAAAACCCGAAAATTGTCGTCGGGTCGGTCGCCACATGGGAAGACAAGATTCTTGTTTGCAAACGGGCGATTGAGCCGCGAAAAGGCTATTGGACTTTGCCCGCCGGGTACCTCGAGTTGAATGAGTCGGTCGAGGAGGGGGCGAAGCGTGAGGCGTGGGAAGAAGCGCGCGCGCGTTTGACGATTGACCGCGTCTTGGCGATTTACTCAATCCCTCGCATCTCTCAAATCCAGATCATGTACCGGGCGACGCTGCAAAACCCTGACGTATCCGCCGGTCCGGAAAGCGAGGCCGTCAAACTCGTACGCTGGGAAGATATTCCCTGGGAGGATATCGCGTTTCCCTCCGCCGGGTGGGCCCTGCGGCAGTGGCGCGAAAGCATGGATCAATCGGCGTTTACGCCTTACGGCAATCCGATCGAGGGGCTTTAGGCGTCGCCCGGCGGCGTTTCGCTCGCATGTTTCATCAGGAACGGCGCCTGCAACCCCGCAAACAACAAGTTGACGATTGTGAAGCCAAATACCTTGACGTTCACCCAGATCGGCTCGCCGGCGCACGCCGCCGCCGCGTTGAGGTCGCAATCGCGCATCAGCCAACGCCAGATGACTTCGTTGGCGACCCCAAGAACAGCGAAGAAAGTCGCATAACGCACAGTCAGCACCCGCCAGGCGTGATCGGGCATATGCAAGGCGCCGTCAAACAACGTCTTTAACATGTTGCGCCCCGACCAGAGCCCGCCAGCAAGCACCATCGCAAACAGGGCGTAGACGATTGTCGGCTTCATATAGAAGAAGGTCTTGTTGTGGAGAACGAGCGTTAAGGTGCCGAGTACGCCGATTGCGACGCCGCTCACGAAAAGCATGGGCGCAACGCGCTTTTCCTTCCAGACGCTGTAGGCGAACGCGATCGCAAACGCCGGGAGGAAAAGCCCGACCGCGAGAAACATCTCTTCCCCGTCGGGAATTGACCAGTCGCGTCCCACAACGCCGCCCGCGATCGGCGCTAATCGTTGGCCGAGAAAGTAGGCGACCATGAAAACCAGAAGCGGGCCGAAATCGACCAGAAACTTGGCGCGTCCGGTAAGGCGGGTAGAGGTCGTTTCGCTCATGATATTATTCATCCCTGTCGGATTAGGCCTGAACGCCCGCGAGCGCTTTTGAGAATCTTTCTGCGTCGAACGTTTGGAGATCGTCAATGCTCTCGCCGACGCCGATAAAGTGGATCGGCAAGTTGAACTTGTCTGCGAGCGCCACGAGAACGCCGCCGCGTGCGGTGCCGTCGAGCTTGGTCATCACGATGCCGGTGACGCCGGCGATCTCTGAAAAAGCGCCAGCTTGCGAAATGGCGTTCTGACCGACTGTGGCGTCGAGAACGAGTATGGTGTCGTGGGGAGCGTTTTCGTCAATTTTCCGCACGACGCGGACGATCTTTGCGAGCTCCTCCATTAGCTCTTTTTTGTTCTGGAGGCGTCCCGCGGTGTCGATCAGCAAGACGTCGATGTTTTCCTCTTGGGCTTTTTGAAGCGCGTCGAAAGCGAGGCCCGCCGCGTCGGCGCCGACGTCTCTCGCCACCACCGGCGCGCCCGTGCGCTCGCCCCAGACCGTTAGTTGCTCAATAGCGGCGGCGCGAAATGTATCGCCGGCCGCGAGCATCACCGACTTGCCTTCCGCTTTGAATTTCGCCGCCAGCTTGCCAATCGTCGTGGTTTTGCCGGCCCCGTTGACGCCTGTCATCAGGATCACATGAGGACGGTTCGCCGGATTGATCGCAAGCGGCGTCTCAAGCGGCGTGAGGGTTTTGGCGACTTCTTCGGCGAGCGCCAGCTTGACCTCGTCGTCGGTGATTTCCTTGTCGTACCGGTCCTTCGCGAGCGCAGTCGTGACGCGCGCCGCCGCCGCAACGCCAAGATCGGCGCTCACCAACAAATCTTCGAGTTCTTCGAGCGTGTCGTCGTCGAGCTTGCGTTTTGTAAAAATTGACGTGACGCCGTCAGAGAGGCGTCCCGACGTTTTTGCGAGGCCGTCTTTCAGCCGAGAAAAGAAGCCTTTCTTTTCAGGCTCGGCTGGCTCAGCCGGCGGTTGGTCGGGCGGAGGGGAAAGCGCGTCCGCAGGCTTTTCCATGGGCGGGTCTGCAGGCGCGTCGATCGGGGGAACGGCGTCCGCCTCGAATGGCGCCGGGACGACGGTGGCGGCTTCTGACACAGAAGTCGTCTCGTCGGCGGCCTCCTCCGCCGACGGCTTTAATGGGGCCTCTGTTTCCGTCGGCGCTGCATCGTCCTTGTTTTTTTTGAAAAGACCGGAGAAGAAATTTTTCGCCATAACTATCTTTGCTTTTGAAATGGTCCGACGCCGTCAATCGCGCCGATCAGCGTTTTGCCTTGGCGCGCGGTAAGCGCCACCGTAATTACTGAGCCCACATCAAGCGCGCTGGCGTCCGGGAGTCGGACGTCGGCGAAATTGCCGAGGCGCGCGCGGCCGCCGGACTCAACGACGGCGTCCATCCGCCGGCCGACAAGACTATCGAGAAACGACTTGTGAGCGGCGTCGCCCTTGGCACGCAGCCGCGCTGCGCGCTCCTTAACAATAGCGCGCGGGAGTTGGGGCATGCGCGCCGCCGGGGCGCCGTCACGGGGCGAAAAGGGAAAGACGTGCAAATATTGAATCCCCGCCTCGTCGACGAGCTTCAATGAGTTGGAGAACATCTCCTCGGTCTCGGTCGGGAAGCCAGCGATAATATCGGCGCCGAACGCCATATCCGGTCGTTTGGAACGGAGCGTTTCACAAAATTCAATCGCTTGGCGCCGTGTATGCCGCCGTTTCATCCGCTTCAGGATCATGTCGTCGCCGGCTTGCAACGATAAATGCAAATAGGGCGCGATGCGCTGCTCATGCGCGATCCGCCCCTTCAGAGCGTCGTCAATTTCCGCGCCGTCGATTGACGATAGGCGGAGCTGATAAAGCTCTGGCGTTTGATCAAGAATTGCGCCGACGAGGTCGCCAAGGCTGGGCGCTCCTTCAAGATCAACGCCGTAAGATGTGATATCGACGCCAGTGAGCACGATCTCGCGGTGCCCGCTGGCGACCAGGCGCTGAGCCTGTTCCACCGCCAGGTGGATTGGCGTCGAGCGTGAATTGCCGCGTCCATAGGGAATAATGCAGAAGGTGCAGCGGTGATCGCACCCGTTCTGGATTTGCATGAAAGCCCGCGCACGGTCGCCATAGCCGTCAATCAGATGACCGGCCGTTTCGCGTACTGACATTATGTCGTTGACGCTGACAACGGGTTCCTCGGCGCGCGCCAGCGCCGCCCACTCGTCGGCGTTCAACTTCTCGTGGTTGCCGAGAACGGCGTCCACTTCTTCCATCGCCGTGAATTGCCCAGGGTCGATTTGCGCCGCACAGCCGGTGACGACGATTTTCGTATGAGGGTTTTCGCGGCGCGCGCGCCGGATTGACTGGCGCGTCTGGCGCACGGCCTCATTCGTCACCGCGCAGGAATTGACGATGATCGCGTCACGCACGCCCGCTTTCACGCTAAGATCGCGCATCGCTTCGCTCTCATAGCCGTTAAGCCGGCACCCCATCGTAATGAGCGTCGGTTCGCCTCTTTGGCTTGAACGGACGGGCTTTTCACCCGCAGTGATGCTTTCCGCCTTATCCATCTGCGGCTATGTAAGGCGTCCAACCTCATTTGTCGAAGGGCATATGCCATGTCTCGCGTGGAAGACGGATCCTTGAAACTTTTGAATTCGATGCTGTCTCGGCTCGTCAAGCGGGGGTCGCTCATCATCATCGATGCGGCGGGCGAACAACACGCCCATGGAGACGGCGCTGATCCCCGCGCTGTGATCCGGCTCCATGACCCGAAGCTCTATGCCGGCCTCTTCCTCAATCCGGAGTTGGTCGCCGGCGAGGCCTATATGGACGGGACTCTTACTTATGAGGAAGGCTCGATCCGCGATCTCCTGAAAGTGTTTCACACCAATGCGCAGAACCTGCGCGGCCGGCCCATGCGCCGGGCGCTGGCGGGCGGCCTGAAGAAGGTGCGGCGTTTTCAGCAGCACAATCCCGTCGTTAAATCGCGCGCCAACGTCGCCCACCATTATGATCTCTCGAATGATTTTTATCGGCTCTTCCTTGACGCGGATATGAATTACTCCTGCGCCTATTTCGAGCAGGAAGATCAAGATCTGGAAGGGGCGCAACGTGCAAAGCAGCGCCATATCGCTGCGAAGCTTCAGATCGAGCCGGGCATGCGCGTTCTCGATATTGGTTGCGGCTGGGGCGGCATGGCGATGTATCTCGCGGAGGCCACGGGCGCTGAAGTTGTCGGGGTGACGCTCTCAACGGAGCAACAAGCGCTCGCCATGGAACGGGCCAAGGAACGCGGTCTCAAGGATCGGGTCGAATTCAGGCTCGCCGATTACCGTCACGTGCAGGAAAAATTCGATCGTATCGTCTCAATCGGCATGTTCGAGCATGTGGGCGTTCCGCATTACAATGAGTTCTTCGACAAGGTCTATGATCTGTTGACGGATGACGGCGCCGCCCTTCTTCATGCTATCGGGCATCGCGGCCCGCCGAATACGACAGGCCCCTGGATTCGAAAATACATCTTCCCCGGCGGCTATTCGCCAGCGCTGTCCGAGACCTTCGCGGCGATTGAGCGTTCCGGTCTCTGGGTGACGGATACGGAAATCCTCCGGATGCATTATGCGCATACGTTGAATGAATGGCATCGGCGGTTTCAGGAAAAGCGCGACGAGGCGGCCGCCATGTTCGACGAACGCTTCTGCCGCATGTGGGAGTTCTATCTCTCCACGTCGGAATTCGCCTTCCGCCACGGCGGACATTTCGTCTTTCAAATCCAGTTGGCGAAGGCGGTCGACGCGCTGCCGATCAAGCGCGATTATATGCGCAAGGCGGAAAAACATTTGCGGGCGGCCAATGGGTAAGCGCTGGGCCTTAAGCGCTAGTTCTCCATGGTCAGCAGGATCGCGAACCCGACGACCATAAACAGAGCGAAGGGAAAGAAAGCGCCGACCATCGCCGGCAAAACGCCGAGCTTGCCGAGCGCCAGCGCCATGTTTTCAAACACGAAATAACCAAAACCGAGGCTCGCGCCGATCGCAGCCCGCGTCAGTTGGGCGCCTTGCCGCGCAACGCCGAAGCCCGCGATCGCGCCGAGAAGCGGCATGACGAGCGTCGATAAGGGTTTGGAAAAACGCGCCAGAAACGACGTGGCGGCCGCCCGCGTATCGGCCCCATCAGCGCGAAGCTGGCCGATTTTTTTGACGAGGTCGCCCATCGGCGTGCGGTCCGGTTTTAACGAAAGCGCAAACAGAAGCTCGGGGTTCAGGTTCGTCGCCCATTCACGATTATCGACGCGGGTCGTCTGCAGCGTTTTGCCGTCATGGTCGATGACGCCGAAAAGCTGCCAACCGTTATTGATGAAGAGCGCCGATTTTGCTTCGACCACGCCTGAAATCAAACCGTTCGCGTCAAGCCGGTCGATCACCACGTCGTTTAGGCGAACCGTGTCGCCAATGCGCGCGGCGCTTTCAGCGCGAATGAACTCGCCGTCATAGCTCAGGCGCACATCTGTTCGTGTGCCTTCGTCAGGCGGCAGATCGACAGCGTAATCGTTCGCCTGCCAGTAAGCGAGTTTTTCTGTAGACGGCACGACGACGGTTTCGTGGAAAGTGAAATGCGCCACCGATACGAGAAAACAGACAAAGCCTATCGGGAATAATACCCGGTGCACCGACATGCCCGCGGCGCGCATGATCGTAATTTCGCTCGTGTGGTTCAGCATCGCCAGCGTGATCACAATCGCCAGAAGGGCGGCGAAGGGTGCAAACTGGCTGACAATCTGAGGGCTGCGCATCGCGATATAATTGAACACGGAAGAAACGCCCGCTCCGTCGGCGGCGAGGATGGCGTCGGACTCGTTCAAGAGATCGAGCATCTGCAAAATGATGACGAAAAATGCGAGGAACGCCACAAACCGGGCGACGAATTGGCGCCCGAGATAGAAAGTGAAAATCGTGTTGACGTTGTTCACTCAGCAGCGCTCCGGCTCGGCGAAACGGTGTCGCCCAGAACGCGCACCGGCGGCGTTTTGCGCCGGCTCTCCACTTTCGCGACGCGCGCCTGATCGATGGAGCTTCGATAGAGATAAACGCTGACCCCCGCAAAGATGATCAAAAGGCCCCACATGGAGATATAGGGCGACAAGACACCGTCTCCGGCGACAACCTGGCCCCATTCTTCCAGAAGTTCATGATAAACGATCAGGATTGCAACGCCGAGGATCGGCTTGATATTCGAGGCGCGCCGCCGCCCCGTCACGCCCATGGCGATTGCGAGGATGGGCATAAAAAGAAAGGTGAGCGGATGAATGATCCGCCAGTGCAGTCCCGCGCGGTAATTGTGCCAAAGCGGCGAGCTCGTTTGTGTCTCGCTGTTGAGAAAGGCGAGAATTTCATGAAACGTCGCTTCGCGTTCGTCGTCGCCGCGTTCGCGAAAAACGCCAATCGAAGGTAAATCAAGCTCAAGGTCGAACACTTCGTAGCTGCCGGCGGTGACCGTCGCGCCCTCGGCGTCGATCGCCAGCTGACGTCCGTTCTTTAAGCGCAAGTTCAGTTTGGTCACATCCGGCGTCGTGGAGATGACGCCGTTCTCGGCGGTGATAACGGTCTTGGCGCCAGTGGCCCGCCGCTGCTCCAGAAAAATATCCTCCGCCTCGCGGGTTTCGGGGTTAATCGCACCCAGCCGGATCGTGACGTTGTCGGCGATGTCGACAAACTCCCCTTGCGGAATTTTTATACCGAGCGCCCCGCTCGTCACGTCAAAACGGATTTGTTTGTATTGATATTGCGCGTAAGGCTGAATGTAAGAGACCAGCAAAAAGTCAAAGACCATCAGGACCAGCACCAATCCGTAGATTGGACGCATCAAGCGGAAAGAAGAAGCGCCGCTGGCGTTGAGCGCGTCGAGCTCGCTTGATAGCGACAAATTTCGAAAGGCCAGCAAAATCCCGATGAAGGTGCCGAGCGGCAACGCCAGTCCGAGATAGTGGGGCAGGAGGTTCGCAAGCATGCGCCAGACAACATCAACTGGTCCTTGCTCCGCGATAACGAAATCAAAAAGCCGCAACATTTGCTCAAGCAGGAGCAACATGCCGGCGATGCAAAGAGCGATGAGGAGCGGCGTCGCGACGGTGCGCAGAATATAACGGTCGATCAAACCCATGTGCGTCGCGATTGCGGACCTTTTAGTGTCGTTTTAACGCCGCTGGTCGGGCGCGGCCACGGACCGTTCTTGTAGCGAAATCCATGGCCGCGGGAAAGCGCCGTTTCATGGCCGCTGAAGGCCGGCATGGTCACGATCTCATGTGCTCCTAGCGCCGGAGGACGCGGTCTTGTCATGTTGCGCGAGATAGGCCGTGGCGAAAAACAAAGAAAAATTCACCAATTGAGAGAGCCCGGCCTCCGCCAGCAACATGCCGGCGACAGACGCCTCCGACGCGCCGACGATCGACGACAAAGAAAGAGCCGCGCCGAGAAAGACAAGATCCTGATTTGGAATGAAAGGGATACGGCTCAGAACCAATTGCAGCGCCAAAAACATTAACCATGCGCTGATCGGCGCTTCGGGGAGCGCCGCTGCGTACATGCCCGCGTGCAGAAGCAAGATGAGAAAGGTCCGAGAGACATGAACCCCCATCAGCGCCGCCATCTTTCGGGACGAAAGGGCGATCAGCTTATTGCGAAACAAGAGGACGGCGATCGACAGGGTGAGCGCCGTCGTAAACGCCGCGGCGAACAGAAACGCCGTGCCCGGCGGCAGGGATCTGAGGCTTTCCGACAAAGTGCCGAGGGCGGCGACAATAACGATCACGATGACCGTTGAAAGGTTCGAGGCGAGCGCTGAGAGAAGATTGTTGTCCTTCACGCCCACAACAACCGTCGGCGTGCTTAACGGTAAAGTGCGGCGCGCCCACAAGGTCAAAAACGCTTCGCCGGAATATCCCATGACGGCGAAATTATAGACCCGTTTACGGACGAATACCGGAAAGTAACGCCACAACGGAACCCTCCAGATCATTTCGTAGATCGCCAGCTCCGAAACCGGCAGCGTGAGAAAACGCAAAGCGAAGAAAAGATAAAACCACGGCGAGGTCGGCAAGGCGCCGATGACGTCGCCCCAACCCACTTGCGAAAATCGAAACAGCAAGTAGACGACAATCGCGGCGAGCAGCGAATATTGAATGATTGAAAGCGTCCGCCGGACGGCCGGACGTTCCCGAAAGTCGCGCCAGAAACTGACGATCTTTTCGCGCTGTGACCGATCAAACATGACGCTCAGGCTGGTTTCTCCGGGCATGGGCTGCGATCGCCTCGCGGTAATTCTCAATCAATCCGTCGAGGATCGCGGGCCAGCTAAAGTCTAGGCTGCGCAGCCGCGCGGTTTCGCCCATCTTCCGCCGCCGATCGTCGTCAGCAGCCATCTCAATGAGACATTGCGCAAAGCCGTCTGCGCCGTTTTCGCTCGGGGAAAGGAGGCCAGTGACGCCGTCCTCCACGAGTGACCGGCTGCCGGAGGCGTGCGCGCAAACAGAGGCGAGACCGCTCGCCATCGCTTCCAGCGTCACGTTCCCGAAGGTTTCGGTAATGCTCGGATTAAAGAAAATGTCGGCGCTGGCGTAAGCGCGCGCCAGATCTTCCCCCTGCTGATAACCGGTGAAAACGCCCGATGGAAGTTTTTCCTGAAAGCGTGGACGCTCAGGGCCTTCGCCGACAACGAGCGCTTTGATCCGCTTGTTCTGCGACGCCGCCTGAATGACCGCATCGGCGAAAACATCGATGCCTTTTTCAAGAACAACGCGGCCAACAAAAACAACCAGAATATCGGTGTCTTCGACGCCGTGCGCGCGCCGCCATGCCAGATCGCGACGCGCAGGGTTGAATAGCTCGCTATCGACGCCCCGCGCCCAGATCCGGATATCATCGCCGATGCCGTCTGCCTTTAGTTCGTCCACCATCGATTGCGACGGCGGATAGACATGTTCGCAGCCGCCATAGAACCGGCGCATGTATGCGGTGAGGTATTTCTCCAGCCATTGCGCGCCGTAATAACGTGGGTAGGTGTCGAACCGCGTGTGGAATGAAGCGACCGCCGGGACGCCGCGCGACTGCGCATATTTGAGCGCCGTATGTCCGATGTAATCCGGCGCCGACAGGTGGATGAGCGTCGGGGCGAAGTCATCCAGTTTATTTTTCAGTTTACCGTGAATGCCGAGGCCGATGCGGTATTCGCTGCGTGATCCGGGCAGGGCGATTGACGGCACGGAGACCAACGTTCCTTCGTGCTGGAACGCCGGCTCTTTCACGGTCGGCGCGAACACCAGCGTTTCATGGCCGCGCGCATTAAGGTGACCGATCAGCTTGTTGAGCGCGCGCACCGGCCCGTCCATCACGTAATTATAGTTCCCGGAAAAAAGCGCGATGCGCAGGGGGTCGTTCGTCTTGGCTGAGGCGTCCATGGAAACTGGCTTTGCGAGAGCGAAAAGCGGGCTCTTACGCGCTTTTTACGCCCAGCGAAAGGCGGCTTTTGCCGCCCAATCTATCGAATTTTGACGGTGGTCGCCTGTTTTGGCGCAATTTAAGGAGTTGAGGCGGCTGCAAGGGGAGCCGTTTTGGCAGCCTTCGACCAACGCGCTGTCCAGCCCACGTGTCGCAGCTTTCCCGGGACATCAGTAGACTGCGTAAAAATTCGCCGCCGACTAATCCTTATGCGTCTGAACGCGTCCTTCGATCCAGTCCAGAAAAAGCGCCGATATGTCAGCGCCGCCGAAACGGCGCACTTCCTGCACCCCGGTCGGCGATGTGACATTGATTTCAGTGAGATAGTCGCCGATCACGTCAATCCCGACAAAGATCAATCCGCGTTCTGAGAGAACAGGGCCGATGCGATCGCAAATTTCCTGATCGCGTGCAGACATTTCAACGCCCTCAGCGCGCCCGCCTACATGCATGTTCGACCGTGTCTCGCCTTTCGCAGGGATGCGGTTTATGGCGCCGACCGCTTCGCCGTCGAGCAGGATAATTCTCTTATCGCCTGCGCTCACGTCGGGCAGGAATTGCTGCATGATCGAGGGCTCTTCGAAAGTCTCGTCGAACATTTCGAGAAGCGCGTTAAAATTTGCGTCATCCGGTTTGATGCGGAAGACGCCGGCGCCGCCATTGCCGTAAAGCGGCTTGAGGATGATGTCTTTGTACTCTTCGCGGAAGGCGCGCATCGCCTTGAGGTCGCGGGTGATCAATGTGGGCGGCGTCAGATCGGCGAAGTCGGTGACAAATAATTTCTCAGGCGCGTCACGAATGGATTTCGGATCGTTAAGAACGAGAACATCCGGTTGCAGCCGCTCCAGGATTTGCGCCGCCGTAATATAGGCCATGTTAAATGGCGGGTCCTGCCGAATGAGCACCACGTCCATTTCATGCAAGTCGAGCGCGGCGGACGGTTCCAGCTTCACATGATCGCCCTGTTTGCGTTCGAGGCGCCCAACCTTTTGGGCGCGGGCGCTGACGCGCCCGCTAAGAAAGCTCAGGTGGTCAGGATGATATACCCAAATCTCGTGACCGCGCGTAAAAGCTTCGAGCGCCATGTCGAAGCTCGTATCCGCATGCACATCGACTCTCTGAATGGGGTCCATCTGGATGGCGATTTTCAGCGCCATAAGCGCCCGCCTGTTCCCCGACTTGTCGGACGAGTTTTAGTAACGGATCGCCTGGCGCTGGGGATCGTCCTTATAAATGACATGACTCACGACCTGTTTGACGCCCGATGTCGATCGGGCGTGGTTCAAGGCGCGGTCCAATGCGATTTCGTCCCGCGCCACACCCAGAACATATACGACGCCTCTGGAAACGGCGATATTATAATCGGCGCTCGAGACGCCTCGGTCGGTCAATAATTTCGCATTGATCGCCTGGTCGATACGGCTATCGGCGAACCCTTGTCCGCGGGGGGTTTTGTCGCCCACAAAAATCTGGTCGATCACCTGGCGGACGTTTTCCGCTTTCCATGCATTGGCGATAAGCTTCTTGCGCCCATCTTCGGAGCGCATGGTGCCGGTGAGCATAAGCCGGCCTTCATAAAGCGTGATATCCACATCCGAATAGTCGTGACTGCGATCAGCGAAGAGTTTGCTGCGAACGGTTTGCGCCGCGCTGAAGTCGTCGAGACTTGCGCCCATGGTTTTGCTGGAGGCGCATGCGCCAAGCGCTGACAAAGCGAAAAGTAATCCGGTGATGCGTAAAAGAGCGCCGTTCATGGTTTTGTCTCCTCGGCTACGAAGCGACCCCAGTCGTTACCGTTTCATGGCGCGGTTCGGCGGCGATGCAAAGCGGATTCGCGAAGGGCCCCGCGGTCTATTCGTTTTCACGCCATGCATCGCGGAGCCAATGAACGCTTAGGCCCCTGACCGCGATGATGTCGTAGCGAACGCCGAATTCCGCATAGGACGGGTTTTTGGAGAGAAACACCCGCCCGGCCCGTTCAATGCGCCGGCGTGCGGTCGGGGTCACGGCGTCGATTGAGAGATCGATGGTTTCGCGGGCTTTTACCTCCACAAACGCAAGGGTGTCATTTCGTTTTGCAATCAAATCGATCTCGCCGGCGCCAGTCTTATAGCGCCGGGCAAGCAGTTGATATCCTCTCAGCGAGACGTGCGCCGCTGCAATGAGTTCCGCGCGCCGCCCGCGCTTTTCGGCGGCTTGCCGCTTCCGGTTCTGGTCGCTGCTCTGCGGTTTCATCGCGGCCGTTACGCTCGATCTTTTAGCTTGAGCGCAATTTCATAGGCGCGCTTTTTCGGCGCGCCGAGGGTCTCGGCGGCGGCGGCCGCTGCATCCTTAACGCTTAGGCGCGTTAGCGCTGACGTGAGAAATTCTTCCAAATCTTCCTGCGACGCTGCAGCGGCTGTCGGCGGATGCACGACGATCACGATCTCCCCCTTGGCCGGCGCATTTTGGTAACGCGCCGCCAGGGATGAAAGCGAGCCTTCAACGACCTCTTCGTGCAGCTTTGTTAATTCACGGGCGATGGCTGTCTTTCGATCGCCGAAGGCCGCTTCCATCGCGGCGAGGCTGTCGGCGAGCCGCGGACCCGTTTCGTAGAAAATGAGTGTCGCAGTCAAATGGGCCAGAGCAGCCAAAAAATTGTCGCGCGCTTGTTTTTTGGCGGGCGGAAAACCGGCGAAGAAGAACTGGTCCGAGGGTGCGCCGGCGCAAGCGAGCGCCGCGATCCCGGCGGACGGCCCCGGCAAGGAAAACACAGGAATTCCGCGGTCCCGCGCCTCCCTTACGAGTTTGTAACCCGGATCGGAGATCAATGGCGTGCCAGCATCCGACACCAGGCAAATCGCCGCGCCGTCCGCCAATTTCGCCAGGATCTCGGGGCGAACCCGCGCGCCGTTATGATCGTGGTACGGTTGCAGGGCGGTCTTCACGCCGTAGGCTCGGCAGAGCTTCTGCGTTTGACGGGTGTCCTCACACAGGATGAGATCGGCGGCCTTGAGCGCGTCGACAGCGCGAAAAGTGATGTCTTTGAGATTGCCGATGGGCGTCGCTGTCACATAAAGGCCGGGTTCTAGCGTCATGAAACTCTGGTACAATCATTTCGGAGCGAGTGAGAAGACGTCTATTTACGGTTTGTTTACCGCAAATGGTGGCAAGGATATCAATAGCAAGACTGCGACGGCGTGGTCCCGGCAAGGCTTTAAGAGGGATAATCAAATGCGGGTAAGGGGTTTCTCACTAGAACGACATCTGGGGCGAATTCTGGCCGCACTCGGCGTTATAGCGCTGGCGGCCTGCGCATCCGATCCGGCGCCGCGCGGTCCGGTGATCGCCGACCGTCAGGAGCCCATCGTTGAACAAACGCCGCCGCCCCCCGCGGACGGCGAGTTCGAGGAAGCCCGCCGATATGATCGCCGCGGCTTTATTGATCCGCTCCACATGGAACAGGGCAAGCCCGTTCGCGTCGGTTTGCTTCTACCCTTCACAGCGGAGGCGGAAGCGGTGCAGCGCGTCGCGTCAGCAATGTTCGACGCCTCGCAAATGGCGGCGTTCGAAGCGGGCGATGAGCAGTTTTTGCTGATCCCAAAAGACACCAAAGGCACGTCCGATGGCGCGGCGGCGGCGGCGCGGTCGGCGTTAGCGGACGGGGCGGAAATTATTCTCGGTCCGTTGTTTTCAGAATCCGTTGACGCGGTGGCGCCCGTTGCGCGCGCAGCAGGGGCGCCGGTCATCGCCTTTTCATCGGACGTAAAATCCGGCGGCGACGGCGTTTATCTTTTGAGTTTTCCGCCGGAAATCGAAATTGCACGCGTGACCGACTATGCGGTTCTAAATGGATTGTCCCGGTTCGGACTTTTGGCGCCGGCCACGACCTATGGCGAGCGCGTCTCCGCTTCTTTTGCTGAAGAGATTTACGTGCGCGGCGGCACGCTTGTGCATGAAGAACGTTATATTCAAAATCCTGATGAGATGCTGGCGCCGGCCAAAAGACTGGCGCGCTATTCGAAGGAAATCATCCCGCCCGAATTGCGTCACGGATACGACCCGAACAATCCGGGGGCGTCAGGCGCTGCAGGCGGGTCTACGCAAGGTTATCAAGCCGTGTTGATGCCGGAGCAGGGCACATTGCTGCGCGCTTTGGCGCCGCTCCTTCCGTATTACAATGTCAATATCAACCGCATCAAATTGCTCGGCGTGTCGGCCTGGAACAATCCGCGCCTGACGCGTGAGCCCGCCTTGCGCGGTGGATGGTTTGCAGGGCCCGATCCTGAAATCACCAGTTCATTCAAAGAGCGCTTCACGGCGACCTTTGGCGAAGCGCCGCCGCGGCTTGCCTCGCTCAGTTATGATGCGACGCTGCTTGCTGCGCGCCTTGCGCAGAACACCAGCCGCAACCGTTTTGATGAGCGGCTCATCACCGATGCAAACGGATATTTCGGCGCCGACGGTCTTTTCCGGTTGCGCGCTGACGGGTCGATTGAGCGGGGTCTTGCGATCCTTGAAATTCAGCCGGGCGGTATCACAGTGATCGATCCGGCGCCGCGAAGCTTTGCCGTCCGATACTAAGGCGCAGAATTTCGCATCACATTTGTACGGAGTAATCTTATGCGATCGACGGTTCTCGCTCTTGTCTTTGCTATTTCGGTCGCCGCGCCGTCCGCCGCTGATGACATCGCAGAGACGGCTGTAACCACGGCGCTTGAAAAAGCAAAGACGCAGGCGGCGATCCGGTGGGCGTTCACCATGACCTACACGGATAAAAGCGAGGAAACGCCGCGCGCCTATAAGCTGCGCTATGATCCGAGACGCGAAAAAGGCGCGCAGTGGACGCTCTTGGAACCGGCCCTTGACCTGCTCTCAAAGGAAGAGAAAAAAGCGCTGAAATCAATTCAGAAGGGCGAGAATAGTGACGACATGCTCGTCTACGACAAGCTGAATGTAGACTTTGAGACCGCGACCCTCCTCAACGTTGATGATGAAAAAGCAACCTATCTCGTTCCGCTTGTGAGCGAAGACATGCCGAAGAAGATGCGCGAAGCAGTTCGCATGGAAGTCACCGTGAACAAAGTCGGCGCTTATCTGGAACGCGTGCGTCTGACAGCGGACAAGCCCTTCAAGCCCGCCCCGGTCGCGAAGCTTGAAACTTTCAGCCAGGTGCAGGATTACGCGCCGACCGCGGACGGCGCCGTGCTCTTACGTTTTTCGCAATCGGCGGCGTCCGGTAAAGCGATGTTCAAATCGTTCGACTCGAAAACCACTACCGAGTACAGCGACTTTGAACAGGTCGAGGTGTCTGCGCCCGCCGCCGTCTCAGGTCAGTAGATAGGCGACCACGGAATTCAAAACGCGCCGCCCAGCGTCACTCGCGACAATCCTGTCAGCGGAAACGAGCACGAGGCCTTCGCTTTTAAGCGCTTTCAATTGTTCTTTCTTTTCATCCAAGACCGTCGCGAGACCTTCGTCGATCAAACAGCCTTCCCGCAGGCGCAGCCCCATCGACAAGCGCTCCGCTGCGCGCGCTTCTTCGTCGAGCGCCTCGGTTTTTAGGGCGCCGTTACCGGTTTGGGAAACGTGACTTAGAAAATCGCCAGGCGCGCGGATATTCTCTGTCGCGATCCGTTGATCATCTCGGGTCAATCGTCCGTGCGCGCCCGGGCCGATCCCAATGTAATCGTGCTGACGCCAATAGAGGAGGTTGTGCTTCGACTGCGCGCCCGGCGCCGCATGGTTAGAGATCTCATAGGCGGTCATGCCCGCTTCCTCTGTAACGGCTTGTGTAAGATCAAACAAATCAGCCGCCTTCGTCTCGTCTGGCGGCGCCCATGCGCCGCGCGACACGGCGCGGTCAAAAGCTGTATTTTCCTCGATTGTTAGTTGGTACAAGGAAAGATGCCGGGGCTTATACGCGAGCGCCGCGCGCAGTTCGGCGTCCCACTGCGCCGGCGTTTGGTCTGGCAGCGCATAGATGAGATCGAAGGAACTGTTGGGGAAGATTGCAAGGGCGCGGTCGAGCGCGTGCTGTGCGTCGCGCGCTGTATGATTGCGGCCCAGAAATTTTAAGGCTTCATCGTCTAGGGACTGAACACCGAGAGACAGGCGATTGATCCCGATTTGTTCAAAGCGCTTGAAAAGACCAATTTCCGCATCGGTTGGATTGGCTTCCAGAGTGATCTCCGCACCCTCCTCAAATCCCCAGAGCGCCTCGCAGGTCTCCACAACGCCTTCGATCACGCCCGCCGGCGCCAGCGAGGGCGTGCCGCCGCCGAAGTAGAGACTGCGTAAACGTCGGCCGCCGCTCTGCTTACGCCAATGGGCGAGCTCGATCTCGAGCGCGCGGCGCCATTCACCTTCGTCAATTGCTTTGTTTTTATAGACGTTGAAATCGCAATAGGGACAGATGCGCGCGCAATAGGGCCAGTGAACGTAAACGCCGAGCGGAGGGGCGTTGCCGCTCATTGCCGTTTCTTTTTGGCCTCGGCTTCTGCGAGCGCGATCGTGTGCGCCAGTAGTTCGCGTCCGCCGGGCGCCCCGTGACTAGGAATAATTGTCTGCGCGTTGGGGAACCGTTCAGCGACGCGCCGCACTGTGTCGGCCCACGCATAAACATCGCCATCGGCTGTGTTTCCTAGTCCTTTGGCGCCGCCGGGGCGCACGAGGCAGCCCGCGAAAAGCGTTTTTGTGGCGGGATGATAGACGACGATGTTATCGCGCGAATGGCCCGGTCCCGGATAGAAAAGTTCTATCGATCCATCCTTCGGCGCGAATTTCTTATGGGTAAGCAGCAGCGCAGATTTTCCGCTCTTCTCTTTTGAAGCGGAGAGATCGTACTTGGCGGGCGTCAAGCCGCGCCCCGGCGCATCGGCGTTGCTCTGCGCGTGGGCGAATGTGGGAACATTGGCCGCGTGAAGGGCTGCGACGCCGCCCATTTTGTCATTATGCGCATGGGTGACGATCGCCGCCCCGGGCGCCGCGCCGAATTCCGTGTTGATCAGATCGAGAAGGCGGTTCGTATCAGGATCATTCCAGGCCGTATCAATAAGCACTAATTGGTCGTCAGCGGTTTTGACGATGATCCCGTGGGAGAGAATCGGTCCCCAAGGTTCCACGATCTCATAGCTCTTATGCAACCAGACCGAGGCGCTCAGTTTTTCAAGTGCAGGCTCCGGCGCAGGCTCAGCGGCGCAGGCAAAAGCGCCAACAAGTATTGAAAAACCTGCGGCGAGGCCGGCGCTAAGATTACGGAACCTGTTCATGCGAGACACGCCTCCACAAGCCGTTTGAACGCGCGCGCGCGATGGGAGATCCGGTGCTTCTCGTCCGGTTCGATCTCGCCGAAGGTGCGCGTGTCGCCGACCGGCACAAAGATGGGATCATAGCCGAAGCCGAGGTCGCCGCGCGGCGGGAACTGCAGATTGCCGTGAACGGCGCCCTCGAAAGTTTCTTCATGACCGTCCGGCCAGGCGAGGCATAGCGCGCACACAAAATGCGCACGGAAATCTTCCGTATCCAGTTCATCAAGGGCGCGGCGGACTTTTTCCATGGCGACCCCAAAATCGCGGGGCTCCCCTGCCCAGCGGGCGGAATAGATGCCGGGCGCGCCATCCAGCGCCGAAACGCACAGGCCGGAATCGTCGGCCAGCGCCGGCAGCCCGGAGTCATGCGCCGCCGCGCGCGCTTTGAGGGCCGCATTCCCGATAAAAGTGCTTTCGGTTTCCTCAGGTTCGGCCAGGTTAAGGGCCGCCGCGCTCACGGCTTCGATCTCATAGGGGCGCACAAGATCGCCGATCTCGCGCACTTTGCCCGCATTATGACTCGCAATGACCAGCTTTCCCGGGCCGAGCTTTCTCACCATCTTGCTATCCAAGCGTTCTCTACCAATTTGCGTCCGTTCGAACGGTTGCTTATAGCCCCAATGGAAGGCGATTGAAGCGGAAACATGGCGACGCTTGATGTAACACATGGCGCTCTCGGCGAAGAGACACGGCGCAAGGACCTTGTGGGCCTCGATCGGCGTGCGCTGACCGACGAGATGGCGCATGCGTTCGCCCTCGATCCGAAGAAAGCCCGTATGCGGGCGAACCAGCTTTGGCGGTGGCTTTACGGCGCCGGGGCCACCGATTTCGCTGCGATGACCGACATCGGCAAGGAGATGCGCGCGCAACTCGCCGACCTCTATTCGCTCGACCGCCCAGAAATGACGGAGCGCCTCATCTCCAAAGACGGGACGCGAAAATATCTCCTGAATTTCGCCCCGGGGATCGAAGCCGAATGCGTTTTCATTCCGGATGTGGGCAGGGCGGGCGCGCTTTGCGTTTCGAGCCAGGTCGGCTGCACATTAAACTGCACGTTCTGCCACACGGGAACGCAAAATCTTGTGCGCAATCTGACTGCTGGCGAGATTGTCGCCCAGGTGTTGGCGGTCAAAGACGATCTTGAAGAATGGCCGTCCGGCGATAGCGGCGAACGGCGCCTTTCCAATATCGTTTTTATGGGCATGGGCGAGCCGCTTTATAATCTCGATAATGTGGCGGCCGCTATTGATGTCATTTCCGACGGCGAAGGCGTTTCCCTGTCGCGGCGGCGCATCACGGTTTCCACATCGGGCGTCGTCCCGGCGATGAACCGCCTCGGTGACGAGACATCGGCGATGCTGGCGATATCCCTTCACGCGACCAATGATGACCTGCGCAATGAGCTGGTGCCGATCAATCGCAAATACCCTATCGAAGAATTACTGGAAGCGTGCCGGACATATCCGGGCGTCTCCAACGCGCGGCGGATCACGTTTGAGTATGTCATGCTGAAGGGCGTCAATGATTCGCTGGCCGAGGCGCGCGAACTCGTGCGGCTCCTGAAGAAGATTCCTGCAAAGATTAATCTTATTCCCTTCAACCCTTGGCCCGGGGCGTCTTACGAATGTTCGAGCTGGGAGCGCATTGAAGCTTTTGCCGATGTGGTGAACCGGGCGGGCTATGCGTCGCCGATCCGGACGCCGCGCGGGCGAGACATCTTCGCTGCTTGCGGACAATTAAAGTCTGAAAGCGTCAAGGAACGCGCCAGCGCGAGGCGCAAACAGATTGCGTCATGATCCGAATTACCGCCGGTCTCTCTTTGGAAGACTGGGAGCTCATCGAGACGTTCAAGCGGGCGTCCGGTCCTGGCGGGCAAAATGTCAACAAGGTTGAAACCGCGGTGGAGTTGCGTTTTGACGTCAACGGGTCACCGTCATTAAGCGCGCCGGTCAAAAAGCGGCTGCTGCGTCTCGCCGGACGGCGTTCGACCAAGGACGGCGTTATTATCATCGACGCGCAACGCCACCGAACTCAAGAGCAAAACCGAGCGGACGCACGCGCCCGTCTTGCGGCGCTGATCCGCGCGGCGTTGACTCCGCCAAAGCCGCGCATCAAGACCCAGCCGACCCTCGGGGCGAAGCGCCGGCGTTTGGCGGATAAGAAAAAAAGGTCCGAAATCAAATCGATGCGCCGGGTCCCGCGAACGGATGACAGTTAGCCTTTGCGCCCTGCGCGTGTGCGACATAGACTGGCGGCGGAAACAACAAAGGGGAGATCACCATGCCATACAAATGGTCAATAGGCGTCGTTGCGGCGCTCTTTGCTCTAATTTCAACAGCGGTTGCTGCCGATGCGCTGACCGAGGATGAAGTCCGCCGCTACGCCGGCATTCTACCTGACCTGTCCGCGCTCGGCGAGGAGATGGAAAAGAGGGGCGTCAAGGAATTCTCGGAGGATTTTCAATTGAAGGAAGGCGAAAACTTCACGCCATATTCAACGCCTTTAGCGCGATTGAAAAAAGAACATCCCGCAGAATACAAAAAAGTGAATGCGTTGGCCAAGAAGCACAAATTCGCAGACGCCGCCGATCTCGCGTCAGTGGCTGACCGCACGATGCTTGCCTATATGGCGCTTAACATGCCGCCCGAGGCCGCGGCTATGTCAGCGGCGATGACGCCGGACATGCTCGCGATGTTGCCGCCGGAAACGCAGGCGCAATACAAAACCGGATTGGTGATGATCAAGGCCGCCCAAAATGCACCGCAGGCGGACAAAGATGTGGTCGATCCGCTGCGGCCGCTTCTGGAAAAAGCAATGATCGAGGCTGGCGAGGAAACGGACGCCTTCTCAAGTCTCGGCGGTCCGCAGCGGCGCTGACAATCCGTTATTGCCAAAGACGACGCCCTCGCGGGATTTCGCGAGGGCGCTTTTCATGAATCGCGTCAAAACTGTCCGCGAAATTACAACAGATGCGCCTCGGCTTCGTCTCTGTGCTTTTTCAGATATTTCATGAAGGGCGTGCCGCCCGTGCCCACATCCGTGTCATTGCCGGCGTCGCCGCGCGACTGTTTGTTGATATAACTCGCCGCATATTCCAGATGCTTGGTGCGGAAGCGCGCAAGCTTTCTCACGCATTCATTATAGCCCTCTTTGAGGGCGCTGTTTTCAGACTGCGCGAGATAAGGGCGGACATTGCTGGCTTCGCGAATGGCGTCGATAAACTTGCGATGCGCTGGCGGGCGGTAGATATGCAATTCGTCAAGATATGTGCGTAAGGGATCGCCTGCGTGGCCGACGCCGAAGCATGCGTCCATCGCCGGCACGATGGATGATTGTGAACCGGTCTGCCCACGGAACGATTGTGGTGCGCCGCCGGTTTCTTCAACGCCTTCATAAATGAGCCCATCGCCGAGCGCCGGATTGTCTTTCCAGCCGTGTATCCAGGGGCGCACGCGGTGAAAGTAGACGTAAGGATCGCACCGTTCCGGCATCCGATCGAAGATCGCGTTTACGTCGTCCCAAGTCTCGGCCATTGAAGTGAGGACGGCTTCTATGGCTGCGTCATCGCCCTGCGCGGCGGCGTCGATCAGCGTTGGGATGTCGGCGAGCATCGCGCCCGCACGCGCTTCGATCGCCACATGGATCAATACGAACCAGGCTTCGTCTTGTCCGGCGAGAAACGGCTGGATCATATAGGTGTTGGAAAGGTCGATGGGGCCATTGCGGTCAAGCCGGCCCCAATTGTCGAGAACATATCCCGAGTAAGGCAGGAGAGGCTGCTGTCCGATCGCTTTGGCCAGCGACCAGATCGGCGCTGCGAGGCAGGCGGGCAGTGACTTTGGCGCTGGCTCCTCGCCCCAGACATAAGTCTGCACCATGAAGGAAAAATGCACCATGGCGACGCGTTTTTGCGCGTCGCTGGCGTCGGCGCAGAAGTCGGCGAGGTCGATCACCGGCAGCGCCTCAAGATGGCGGCGTACTTGTCCGGACGGGATGAGGTGCAGGAGCGCCATCGCAACGTCACGGGCCGGCTGCAGGAAGTCCGGCAATGCGATTGTTTCCGGATCAAAGGTTGAAAGGAAGCCACGCTCGCGGGTGACGTCATAGTCTTTGATTTTGAGAGTGCTCATTGTCGGCCTCTGTTCTTTTTGAGGTATTGCGCAATCATATCGCGGAAACAGCGCAATTTTCCGCTTTAATGAATGCAAAATACGAATTAACGTCAACAAATGAGCGTTAACAGCGATGCAAACCAAAAAATATTGCGCATCCTCCAGCGTGACGGGCGGATCAGCAATACGGAGCTGGCGCAGCGCGTGGGCTTGTCGGCTTCGGCGTGTTTGCGCCGGGTTCAGGAACTTGAACGGACGGGCGTCATTAAAGGCTATCGCGCGATCATCGACCCCGCGGCGGTCGGGGGCGGGGTGACGATCTTTGTCACTGTCGGTTTGTCGGATCACTTGCGCAAAGACGCGGCCGCCTTTGAAAAGGCGATGGCCGCAGCGCCGCAAGTGCGCGAGTGTCATAACATTACCGGATCGGTGGAGTATTTGTTGCGGATCGAGGTCGCGGACCTTGACGCCTACAAGTCGTTTCACGCGGAAGTTCTTGGCGCGCAATCCCAGGTGAGGAGCATCACCTCTCACATTTGCCTGAGCTCGTCGAAAGACGATCGCGCATAGCGAAAAACTGCTTCGCAGGGTCCGTCCTTTTCTTTATGCAGGAGACGCCTTCCATCCGCATTGGAGCGACGCCTTGCAGAAATCATCCATCAATAAAATTGTTCTCGCATATTCCGGCGGTCTCGATACGTCCGTCATTTTGAAGTGGTTGCGTGAGGCGTATGACGCTGAGGTCGTGACCTTCACCGCCGATCTGGGGCAAGGCGAGGAGCTTGAACCAGCGCGCCGGAAAGCGGAGCGCGCGGGCGTGAAAGAGATCTATATCGAGGATCTGCGCGAGGAGTTTGTTCGCGACTATGTCTTCCCGATGTTTCGCGCCAATACGGTCTATGAGGGGCTTTATCTCCTCGGCACGTCGATCGCACGGCCGCTGATCGCCAAGCGGCTTGTGGAGATCGCAGAAAAAACCGGCGCCGACGCCATCGCCCATGGCGCCACCGGCAAGGGCAATGATCAGGTTCGGTTTGAACTGAACGCCTACGCGCTTAACCCCGATATTCACGTGATTGCGCCATGGCGTGACTGGGACCTCAATAGCCGCGAAAAGCTGATCGCCTGGGCCGAGGCCCATCAGATAGAAATTCCAAAGGATAAGCGCGGCGAGGCGCCTTTTTCCGTCGACGCCAACCTCCTCCATACCTCGTCAGAGGGAAAAGTGCTTGAAGACCCGGGCGAGCCTGCGCCGGATTATGTTTATCAGCGCACGAATGACCCAGTTGCAGCGCCGGATCAGCCGGAAGACATTACAGTGGGTTTCGAGAGGGGCGATGCGGTCTCTATCAACGGCGAGTCATTATCGCCAGCGGCGTTACTGACAGCGCTCAATGACTTCGGACGCCGTCATGGGATCGGCCGCCTCGATCTTGTGGAAAATCGATTTGTGGGGATGAAGTCGCGCGGCGTCTATGAGACGCCCGGGGGAACAATTCTTCTGGCGGCGCACCGCGGCATTGAACAGATCACGCTTGATCGCGAGGCGGCCCACCTGAAAGACTCCATTATGCCGCGCTACGCGGAAATGATTTATAACGGCTTCTGGTTCTCGCCAGAGCGCGAAATGCTGCAGGCGCTGATCGATAAATCGCAGGAGTATGTGAGCGGAGAGGTCACGGTGCGGTTATATAAAGGGTCAGCAAACGTGATCGCCCGCACGTCGCCGCACTCGCTTTATTCGATGGAGCATGTGACGTTTGAGGAAGATGCCGTCTATGACCAAAAGGACGCCGCCGGATTTATCAACCTGAACGCGCTGCGATTGAAACTACATGCGCGCCGCCGGCAATAGCTGGTCTCGAGCTTTGGCTGCATGAAAATATTAGCGGTATAAAGAGTAAATTATGGATCTTTCAAAAATAAAATCCGGCGAAAACCCGCCTGACGATATCAATGTGGTGATCGAGGTGCCGCTCGGCGGCGAGCCGATCAAATACGAAATCGATAAGGCGTCGGGCGCGATGTTCGTCGACCGGTTTTTGTATACGTCCATGCGATATCCCTGCAATTACGGGTTCGTACCGGGAACGCTCGCGGAGGACGGCGATCCTGTCGATGTGATGGTCTACGGCCAGCGTCCGCTCGTGCCGGGCGCGGTGGTCGCGGCGCGGCCCGTGGGCGTATTGCTCATGGAAGATGAAGCCGGTCTTGATGAGAAAATCCTGGCGACGCCGTCGCCGCGGCTCACGGCCTATTACGACAAGATCAACAATTACACGGACCTGCCTGACATCCTGATCGAGCGGATCACGCATTTTTTCGGCCACTACAAGGATATGGAGCCGAACAAGTGGGTGAAGATCGTCGGATGGCGCGATGCGGATGAAGCTAAGGCATTGATTTTAAAGGGATTGGAAGCGGGAAGGTAGATCGCCGGTTTCCCGCAAGAGGCGCGTCCGGGCGGCTGTTTGCCAAACGCCTCACTTGCGTTAATGTTTCGAATAAGTGGGGCTGCGGAGCTGGTAAGAGGCCAATTTGTAAGGGGTACGCGTGATGATGCGAATTGAAGCAATCTTTGGGGGCGTTCTCGCCTTATTCATTCTGGGCGTGGCCGTTTACACCCTTGCGACAACGCAATTTAACGGTGGCGGTGATCGTGCTGATCGCAACTTTTCGCGGAGCGCCAGTTCTTCGAGCGTGCCGACAGTTCTAGCGAGCGCAGATGACGCCGACGGGGTTTGTCAGTGCTACAATGATGCGTTCAAGCTTGCTGGCAGTGATGTGGGCGTGATGTCCGCGCAATATCGCACGGGCTTCGAACAATGCCGCGCCGTTCTCGGCGTTGAAGGCGGCGACGCGTGGACGGCGGGTTGGAACGCCCGGCTTTCCTCAAAACCTTACGAAGCAAGTTGCCGGTCTTACCGTCGCCGCTCGATCTAGCCCTGATCAGCGACGAGTTCGCCGGCGACAAACATAAATCGCTTAATTTCGACGGACTGAAATAGTCCCGCTTTCGCATACGGATCATTATCTGCGAACGCTTGCGCTTCTGCGTCATTCGCGGCTTCGATAATCAATAGACTGCCGATCGGCGCGTCGTTTTCGTCAAGCAACGGTCCGCCGAGATGAAGTGTCACGTCGCTTTCTTCCAGGTAGGCGAGGTGGGCCGGCCGCGTCATTTTGCGCAAATCTGCTGCGTTTTCCTTATCCAGGCAATAGAGCGCGAAGACCGGCATTATTCAGTCACCGCAAAGCAATAGAAGAGACCGTCGCCGCCCGTTCGCTGAAGGTCAGCTTGCCCGCAACCGCGCGATCCGTGGGCGGAGCTCCATGATGTGGGGTCGTCGCCGCCGCCAGTGCGGTCATGGTGGCCCACAATAGCGCTGCCGTCGGCGGCGTTGCTCGTCCAGTCGCCGCAGGTCGTGTCGCCATCGCCGATGGTGAATTCCCCTGATGCGGTGGTCCCTGTGAGTATGTCGTGCCGATTAGGGCTGTCGCCTCGGCCATTAATGACAGCGCCGGTCTCGCTGACCGAGACTTCCTTGCTCAGTTTGTTTTGATCGGACAAGAGTTCAGACAACGTAGCGGCCGCAATGTCGCCGTTGGCGTTGCGCCACGGGCCCGCTCCGATACGGTCTTTGGCGTTGATGGCGGGCTCGCCGGTGGTGCTGAGATAGGCCCGCCACGTTTTGCCCGTCACGCCCGCGTCTTCGGCAAGCCGCGCGCAGTGAGCGTCAGCGCCCGCGAGACCGCCAAGATTGCCGCCGTCGCCGGGCCCGACGCTGGTGAGGAAGAAACTCATATCCGGGTCGGGCGCGCTCGTCGCATTTTGCGCATCGGCTGCATTGTCATCGCTTCCGCACGCGGCGAGACTGGCGCAGGCGGCCATAATAATTAGTCCATTAAGGCGCATCATGGGATCGGTCCTCCTCGATGAATTCCGGCGACTCTAGCGTCATGCGCGGCCTTCGGTTTTGAACGGCCGTGACAGTAATTCGGTAATGATTTCATCCATGGTTTTCGTCCCGGCCACAAGGTCGGCCACCGCTTCGCAGATCGGCAAATCGACGCCCGCGCGCCGCCCGAGATTGACGACGCTCTGCGCGGTCGCGACACCTTCGCTGACGGAATTACGCTCTGCAAGCACCGTCTGGAGCGGGTCTCCGCGTCCGAGCGCCACGCCAAGCGACATGTTGCGCGATTGTTTGGATGTGGCGGTCAAAATCAGATCGCCGAGCCCGGAAAGACCGGCCATGGTCTCTGGTTGTGCGCCCATCGCCACGCCAAGGCGTTGAAACTCCGCGAACCCCCGCGCGATGAGGGCGGCGCGCGCTGATTCCCCAAGACCCCGTCCTTCAACAGCGCCGGCGGCGATCGCAAGCACGTTTTTGACGGCGCCGCCAAGCTCCGCGCCGATGAGGTCGGTCGAATGGTAGGGCCGGAAATGGGGGGCGCCGATTGTTTCGATCCAGCGCGCCGCCAGCGCGTCGTCGGGGCAGGCGAGCGTCACCGCCGTCGGCAGGCCCTCGGCCACATCCCGCGCGAAGCTCGGTCCGGAAAGAACCGCGAGGCTCGCATCCGGCCATACTTCTGCGAAAACCTCTGTCATCAGGAGGTCGGCGCCGTTTTCAACGCCCTTGGAGCAAAGCGCCACGGGTGCGTCCGCGCGCGCAACTGCTTTCAAGTCCGGTATGACCGAGCGCGCATGCTGCGCCGGGACGACAAAGAGAAAAGCGTCGGCGGCCATGCGCGCCATCTCGCTCTCAGCCTTCAGGGCCGGGTTCAATGGAACGCCTTTGAGATAGACGGTGTTTTCATGGTGGCTGTTAACGGCGTCAACGACTGCTTGCTCGCGCGCCCACAGCCTGGTGGCGACAGCGTTGGACGCAGCGAGATTGGCGAGCGCTGTGCCCCAGGCGCCGCCGCCGATCACGGATAGGGATTGAAATCCAGTCATACCGGTTCGCCCGTTGCGCCTCTCCAAACATCAAGTTGCGTGATGATGATTGAACGGTTTATACATTCATCAAAGCAAGAATACGCCGATGGCCAAGCTGAAAAGCACCGACGAACTCGACGAAACAGCGCTTCAAATCCTGGAGGCGGCGAGCAGCCGCTTTCTCCATTACGGATATGGTAAGACGACCATGTCCGAGATCGCCAGGGACTGCAACATGTCCACCGGCAATCTCTATCGGTATTTCCCGGCAAAGATGGATATCGCCGAAGCGTTTGTGCGCGTCTTGCGGCGCGAGCATATTGCGAAATTAACGGCGGCGGCGCTCGACCCAAAAGGCCTGACGCCGGAAGAGCGGTTGCGGCGGTTTCTGCGGACAAAGTTCAAGCTTGCCTATGACCGTTTTCATGATCGGCCCAAAGCGTTCGAGCTCTCCACGGAGATCATCCGCGAACGCCATCATGTGGCCGAGCGTTGGCAGGCGGCGGAAGCCGGTCTGATTGCTGAAATCCTTTCAATCGGGGAAGCCGAAGGCGTATTTCGGATCGATGACAAGCCGCGCATGGCGCACATTATTCAGGATATGGTCTACCGTTTTACGACGCCTGTTGTGTTCCACGAAGGCGACTGCGAGGAATTATCCGGCGAATTGGACGATATTATCGACATGATCCTCGACGCCTTTGCCTGGCGGCGGGGCGATAAAGCGTCAAAACCGGGCGACCAGCCAAAGCGCATGCGCGTGTCCGATCTGGAATCCGCGCAGTAACTTTCTGAAAATAAAAACTTTTATTGAGTTTCGCCGCCGCCGCGCGCCCACGAGGCTGACCGCGTGAGCAAAGCTAATGATGACCACACAAAAAATAATGAATAAAATCGAAAATGTTCATTGATTATCGTTTATCGAGATCTATATAAGCCTGACAACAAAATGCGAGCACGCGACGGCCAATGGTTGTCCGCCAAACGACTCGCAGCGGTCATGGATTGACGAACATGGAACAGATCAAGATCCCCCTCAGCACGTTCGCCCTGCACACGGCGATTACCCTGGCGCTCGCCGGCTTGTCGGGCGGCGCGCTTTACGCCGTCGCCGATTACGCCACCCGTGGCGTCGTGGTCTAAGCGGCCATACCCTTTAATAAACGCTGCGGTTCCGTCGTTTCGCAACGCCCCCTGCCCTCCTTCGGCTAGATGCGAAACATACCTCCCTAGCGGGAACGCAGCGAACTTGGCGCGGACGCTCCCCGGCGTCCGCGCTTTTTATTGTCGTATTGGCTTGGTGCCTGCGCCGGTATGGCCGCGTCGGCGGCGTGATTACATCACCGGTTCGACTTTGGCGACTTCCGGGACGTAATGCTTGAGCATGTTTTCGATTCCCGCCTTCAGCGTCATCGTTGACGAAGGGCATCCGGCGCAGGCGCCATGCATGGACAAAAAGACGACGCCGGTGCGGGGTTCGTAGTGCCGAAAGACGATGTCTCCGCCGTCGGCCGCGACCGCCGGTCTGACCCGCGTCTCGATCAATTCCAGAATCTGCTCGACAGTCTCGCGATCATCGCCTTCGTAATCGTCGAGGCTCGATGTTTCCGGTTTATTAACCTCAGCGCCGGCTTTCATGACCGGCATCCCGGTTGCGAGATAATCGGCGATGGCGCCGAGAACCGCGGGCTTGATGTGCGCCCACTCGACGGCTTCAGTTTTCGTCACGGTGACGAAATCTGCGCCCAGATAAACGCCCATGACCCCGTCCACTTCAAACAGCGACTGCGCCAATGGCGACGCGGCGGCGCTCTCTATTGTGGGAAAATCGTGCCCGAGCTGCGGCCGCCCTTCGGCGTCGTCGCCTAAAACAGCCTGGCCGGGCAGAAACTTCATGGATTGCGGATTGGGCGTGTCTTCGGTCTGGATAAACATACGATCGTCCTTGCTTGCGCGCACCGCCTAGCTAGTCATCATCGCCGCTTTGGACAAGATGCGGGGCGCCGGTATGGCCGCGACAGCTTTCAATATATCCGCCGTGGTTTTGAATTGTTCGCCGCGCTTGTTGCCCGCCTGTCTGCAACGGCGTAAGCGCTAGAAGAGGGCCCGCAAGAAGAGGCGATAATGGACGATACTTCAACAAAATTCACCGACGAAGAGGCGCTCTTGTTTCACAGCAAGGGCAAGCCTGGGAAGTTGGAGATCACGCCTACAAAGCCCATGGCGACGCAGCGCGACTTATCGCTCGCTTATTCGCCGGGCGTCGCCGTCCCCGTTCAGGCCATCGCCGACGATCCAATCACCGCCTACGACTACACGTCAAAGGGCAATATGGTGGCCGTCATTTCCAACGGCACTGCCATTCTGGGTATGGGCGATCTCGGCGCGCTCGCCTCAAAGCCCGTGATGGAGGGCAAGTCGGTCCTCTTCAAGCGCTTCGCCGACATCGACTCGGTGGACCTTGAAGTGGATACCGCCGACCCGGAAGCCTTCATCAATTGCGTGAAGTATCTCGGGCCAGCCTTTGGCGGCATTAATCTCGAAGACATCAAAGCGCCGGACAGCTTCCTGATCGAGCAGCGCCTCAAGGAAGAGATGGACATTCCGGTCTTCCATGACGACCAGCACGGAACAGCAATTATCGCCGCGGCGGGGCTATTGAACGCGCTCGACATCGCCGGCAAGTCAATCCGCGACGCCAAGGTGGCGGTCGCCGGCGCAGGCTCGGCGGCGCTTTCCGTCGTCGGCCTTTTCAAGTCCATGGGCGTTCCCCACGACAATGTGCTCGTGTGCGGGCGCAACGGCGTTCTCTACAAGGGTCGGCCCGAAGGCATGGACCAGTGGCGCTCAGCCCATGCGGCCGAGACCGACAAGCGCACGCTCGCCGAAGCCATGGACGGCGCCGATGTCTGTATCGGCCTGTCGGTGGCCGGCGCCATTACGCAAGACATGGTCCGGTCGATGGCGAAGAACCCGATCATTTTCGTGATGGCCAACCCCGTCCCGGAAATCCTGCCGGAAGAAATCCGCGCCGTGCGCGACGACGCCATTATCGCCACGGGGCGGTCCGACTATCCGAACCAGGTGAATAACGTCCTGGGCTTTCCTTACATCTTCCGCGGCGCGCTCGATGCGCGCGCGCGCACCATCAACGACGAAATGAAGATCGCCTGCGCCGAGGCGCTCGCGAAGTTAGCCCGCGAGGATGTGCCCGATGAGGTGGCGTCCGCTTACGGCAAGCGTCTGCAATATGGCCCCGGCTACATTATTCCGACGCCGTTCGATCCCCGGCTCATATCGGAAATCCCGCCGGCCGTCGCTAAAGCGGCCGCGGACACGGGCGTCGCCCGCAAGCCGATCGAAAACATGCACGCATATTCGGAGGCGCTGGCCGCACGCACCGACCCGTCGGCGTCGCTCCTCCAGAAAATCCAGTCGACGCTGCGTTCATGTGAGACGCCGAAGCGGGTGGTATTCGCCGAGGGCGAAGAAGAGGCGGTGGTGCGCGCCGCTTACGCCTTCCAGCAGGAAAAACTTGGTCAGGCGATCCTGATCGGTCGCGACGATCGCATAAAAAATGCGCTCGCAGATGCGGGGCTGCCCGTGAACACCGAGTTTGAGACTTACCACTCGCGCACCTCGCCGCATAATACGCTCTACGCTGATTACCTTTATGAACGCCTGCAACGAAAAGGCTATCTGAAACGCGACGCGCAACGCCTCGTCAACACAGACCGCAACGTCTATGCGGCGTGCATGCTCGCCCATGGCCACGCTGACGGCATGGTGACCGGCGTCACCCGCCACTATGATGTGGCGCTTTCCAATGTGCGCCATGCGCTCGACCCGCGCCCCGGCGAGCGCATGATCGGTATGTCGATCATCCTCACAAAGTCGCGCACGCTATTTGTGGCGGACACGAGCGTCACTGAACTGCCGAATTCTCAGGAACTTTCCGCGATCGCGGTGCAGGTCGCCCACGCCGTGCGCCAGCTTGGCTTCACGCCTAAAGTGGCGTTCGTCTCTTATTCGAATTTCGGCAATCCGGACACAGCCCATTCGCGGCGCGTCGCCGGCGCGGTCGAGATCCTCGACAATAGCCCGGACGTCGACTTTGAATATGAGGGCGAGATGACGCCGCGCATGGCGCTGAACGAGAAATTCCGCGAGGTCTATCCCTTCTCCCGGCTCCAGGGCGAGGCGAATGTGCTAATCACACCGGGCGTTCACTCCGCCGGCATTTCAACCAAGCTCGTGGGCGAGATCGGCGGCGCCGTTGTCCTCGGTCCGGTGCTGATCGGCCTGGAAAAATCCGTCCAGATCGCCCAGGTCGGCGCCCGCGTCGGCGACGTTGTCACGCTGGCGGCGATGGCCGCTTATGAGCTGGACGCAGAACATCGTTCGTGGGCGGAGAAGACAGGGTAGGGGTGGTTTTGGCTCAAATCGGCCACTCGCAAAGAATGAAGCTAACTAAGCATTCGTTTGATAAGCCGCTAGGTACCGGCGGCCGATCTCGTTAATTGGCGAAGCTTCGTAATCCGAGAACCAAAGTTCGTTTTCAATCCAAAACCGGCAGATGAATCCTTCGAATGATCTTTCAGCAAAAACGATGCTCTCCGGGCCATCAGAAATTTCCAGATTTTCATGTTCAGCTTCTGGGCCATAAAAATTCGGCGATGCGACAACCGCATGATCGTCTGAGTCTGTCGGAATAAAGAGATACCAAAAGATACACCCCTGTGAGTCCGCAAGAAAACGTATCAACACGCCGTTCCCGGCCGGTGACCGCACTGGTTTCGCAGCAAGGTCAATGAAACAATCCGTATTTGAACGAACGCATGCGTATAGTTTGGTTGTAGAAATAAATTCTATAAGAGAATGCGGCAAAGCGACATTCCGATTTGTACAGTCTTTCACCAACTCTGAGAGTGATCTTTCATTCTCCGTCTGTCGTTCGATTCCAATATGGAGTGCGTGTTTGCGCGCATCTCGCAACCAAGAAAAGTTGCCATTCAACGGAACAGGCAAAGGGGGCAGGTTGGACTGGTCATAGAGGCCATAAGTGCCGACATCAGGCCGCTTTTCCGCTAACCCAACGTTACTAAGCGAAATTCCCCACCAACCCAGAGAAAATGGCGATTGCTCGGCTTCCACTATCTACACCTGCAGGTAACTTGCTTGAACAATCTTCGATATTGAAGATTCGTGCAATGTCGCCTTCTGGCATGGTCAGACGGTATTCACATACCCCTCACCCCGCCTGCCGCCGCACCTTCCGTGATTGCGCGCTCATCAGCGCCGCGGCCCAGGGGCGGGGGAGCGCTTTGGCGAGCCAGGCGATGGACTTGTTGACCGCGCCGGGCACATAGATCACATGCGCGCGCTCGACGGCGGCGAGGGCGCCGTCGACGACCGGCGCGGCGTCCATAAACATTGCTTTGGGGAGCTTGGAGACGATGTCGCGCGCGCCGTTGACGTCGTGAAACTCAGAATAAGTCATGCCGGGACAGAGCGCGCTCACGCGCACGCCGGTTTCCTGATTTTCTGCGGCGAGCGATTGCGCAAAGCTGATCAGGAACGCCTTGCAGGCGCCGTAGAGCGTATGGCCCGATGAGCCGGGGACGAGCCCCGCAAGAGATGAGACCATAATGACGCGTCCGTAACCACGCTCCTGCATGCCCGGGAGGGCGAGGCGTGACAGATGCGCGTAACTCGTCACCATCAAGGCGATATAGTCCTTGTAAGCGCGCCAGTCATTGTCCGTATACTTACCAGGCAAGCCCCAGCCGGCGTTGTTGATCAGGATATCCACTGGAAGCTGGTGGCGTTCTATGGCTTCGAAAATGGCGGCGGGCGCGAGCGGATCGGTGAGATCGGCCGCTATCGTCACCGTCTTGACGTTATGTTGGGCTTCCAGGTCCGTCGCCAGCGTTTCCAGCCTGTCGCCGCGGCGCGCGGTGAGGATAAGGTTGGCGCCGCTGGCGGCGAGGGCGCGCGCGAACGTCTCGCCGATCCCCGCCGATGCGCCCGTAATAAGCGCCCATTTTCCTGAATATGTCATTCGCTGCTCGCCTGTGTTTGGCGCAGGTCATAGCGAGTTTCGTGCGCGCGGAGAAGGCGGCGTCAGAACTGCCGGTCGCGCCTTCGCGCGTTTTTGCGCATGAAGGGCGCAGCGCCTGCGAAGGCGCCGAAGAGAATATACATGAATGAGAAATTGCCGCCCATGGAGACGATCGTCCGCGTCGTGGCGAAAGAGATCACCGCCGCCAGAAACGCTACATAGATGAGTTGATCGCGGGGCGGTCCCTCGCGCATGCGCCTGAACGCGGCGAGGGCGAGTGCGATCATCAACCCGCCGAAAATGATCGGTCCGGGCAGGCCGAGATCAAGCGCGGTCGAGAGATAGTAATTGTCGATACTCAACGCCCGTCCGTAATAACCGAGAATGCGCGCCGACCGTCCGGAACCGTAACCGGTGACGGGGCGCTTCAATATTTTCGGCCACGCCATTTCAATTTGATCGAGGCGGGCCTGGCTTGAGCGCGAGGCCGACGCCCCGCCTTCGCCGCCAATATATTTTTTGGCGCCGGTGAGTGTGATCGGCGCCGTGACGATCGCGATCAGGAGGGCGAAACCCACGAGCGGTTTGAAGCGTGCAGTGTTTGCGCTTGTCAGAAAGCGATAGACGAGCATGACCGCGGTCGCGCCGAGGCTGACGATGATCGCCAGAAGCGCGCCGCGCGAGCTTGTGGCGAGCGCGCCCAGCATCAGCGTGCCGCCTGCTGCGAACCACATCCATCGCGCCATGAAGGATTTCGCCCTCATAGCGTAGACCACGGCGAACGGCGTCATCAGGGCGATAAATTCGCCGACAGACAAGGGGTGCGTGTGCGTGCCCTGCGCGCGGAAAACGCCGTCCCTGATTTTTTGCATTTGCGTAATCTGCAACCACTCGGCGTTGCCGGTGATGAAAGGCGACAAGACGCTCGCGAGCAGTCTCCCCGTCGCCTTTTCAGTCACGGCGATCCCGGCGTTGATCACTGCGGCGGCGGCGAGCAGCAGGAGGATGGTGCGGAATTCACGGCTACGGCGAACATAAGTGACGGCGATGCAAAAGGGGATCAGCCAGATGATCAGCTGACGGAATAATTCCTGAACGGCGAGCGATCGCCCTTCGGCCATCGGCGCGCTCAGAATGCTCATGGCGAAAAACGCAAGCACAAACAACGAAACCGCGCCGCCGCGTTTCAACCCTGAGATAAACTGCGCCCGTCTTAACGGCGATGAGACCATATCGATCATCCAGATCGCCGACAGCGCATAGAGAAAGAGCCGCGGCGGCGTGATGATCGGCGCCGGCCCCAGCTTCAAGTGGATGTAAACCGGCCAGATCGGCATCAGGAAGACGCTCGCGTAAAGGAGCGGCATCACCAGCTTTTTGGGGGCCGCCTTGCCTTGAGGCATTGCGGCCAAGGCGACCAGCGCCAGCGGCGCGAGGAACACGAGGAGCGCGCCGGGAAAGATGATCGTCGAAAAAGCGGCGGCGGCGAGATAGACCGTAAACGCCGCGAGGCTCAGCGCGATCAACGCCGGGCGCGCAGCGTCCTCATCATCAAATGGATCGACTTCCGCTTTCATGGTGGAAAGTGGTATCAATCGAGGCGTGAGAATTGGTTAACGCGCATGACACTTGCAGGCCTCGCCAGCCAAGGCGTTCGCGCGATTGGGCTCGGAAACTATGGATCTTCTGTATTTCATCATCATGTTCTCCTGCCTCTTCGCGGTAGCGTTTTGGTATATCCAGAATGAGAGGACGCGCGGCGACGGCCATCGCGGGGTCCTCGGGATCAAATCGGACGCGCTGGCGGGTGATGATGGCGAAGAGCGGGAGAGCGATGCGCGTTATCAGAGCCGTGACGCGGGGACCCTAAAGGCGGGCGCTTTGAGCGAAAAAGAAAGCGTGCGCCGCGCGGCGCAGGAGGCGACGCGCCCCGTCGCCAAAAAGTACAAAACGGCCGGTCCTGCGAAGTTCAAATCACGCGGCGGCGCCTATCGCCATCGCTCGGACCCGCAAACCCAGCGCTAGCTCGCTTCCACGGTTTTGGCTGGGGGCTTCTCCGGCGCATCGGGCGTCGCCGCATCATCAGCCGCGCCAGATGCTGCGTCCTCGGACGACGCGTCGAGATCGCCAAGATCACCAAGATCGGACGGCGCTTCATCGTCAGGTGAGGCCGCGGGCTCACTGGCGTCGGTCTTTTCTTCGTCCTCGACCTCAGCATCGGTGATCTCTTCCACGACCACAGGCGGCGCCAGGAGTTTCATCTCATCAAGGCTGAGCCCGCGCGGCGCGTCTTCGAGCGGCGGCGGCGCGAGGCGGCCATGGTCCATATATTCGCGCACAAGCCGCGCCCATCCGTCCCGTGTAAAGTGAAAAGCGCCGTCGGCGCCGGGGCTCGGATCGCGCGGCGCAGC
>CAWUIM010000016.1:0-54645 GCA_963922595.1 uncultured Parvularculaceae bacterium | reverse complement strand
AAGGCCATGTTGCGCCCGCCCGCGACGAAGGCGTTCAGGCTCGGGTCGTTCACGATGAAGATCGAGACCTCGGAGGGGCGCAGCCCGGCCGCGATGAAGATCGGGTCGGCCATCATCCGCAGCGTGCGCTCGATCTCCGCGTCGCGGATCAGCGACATCGCCACGGCCTGCGCGGGCGCGCCGCGCGCACGCTCAACCGAGCCAAGCTGATACAGGGCGAGAAGGTTTTCCGGCTCTCGCGAAAGCAACGTTTGGAGCGTGTCGGCGAGAACGCCCTCGCCGTCCCCGCCCTCGCCGTGCACGGCGATCAGCGCAGCTGCAAGGTTGGTGAGGTCCTCATTTGTCCCTGACGAATGGCGCAGTAGTGATTGATAGGAGGCGATCACGTCCTGGGGCCGGTTCATCACCGCATAAGACCGCGCCAGCATACGCCAGCCTTCGACGTCCTCCGGCGATTGCTCCAACCGGGCCGCCAGGACGGCGACCATTGCCTCGATTGCGGCGCGACGGTCCGGCGGCGCCATGGCGGCGATATCCTGGTCCGATGCGGGAGGCGGCGCCCCTTGCGACGCCGGCGGCGCGCCGAACACGGCTTGGGGCGCGCCCGTCATCTGATACATCACGGCGACAATTAAGGGCGTCGCCGCCAGAAAACCGACGCCGACGAAGCGAAGCCGCCGCACGTCATTCGCGGACGCCGCCTGTCTCGGCATCGACAACGCCGCCCGTTTCGCTTCCAGCGATGCTTCGTCCGCCTCCGGATCACCGATCAGTCCGACGGCGCGATCGGCCTCAATGCGGGAAAGCGTCATTTTCAACGCGGCGGCTGGGTCGCTATCTCCCGGCGCCATGGTTCTCCGCCGAAACAACGGCCCGGCCAGCGCGACACAGACGCCTGCACAAAGCAGAAATGAGAGACCCACAAAAATCATTGCATCATTTCATCAAGAGCGCGTTGTTCATCAGCGCTTAGCGGCGCCGGCGCGCGTTCCTTGCGTCGGCGCATCATAAGGAGCGCACCGACCGCTGCGGCGAATGCAAACAATGCCGGCCCCGCCCACAGAAGCATCGTATTGCGTTGCACAGGCGGTTTCAGAAGAACGTAAGTTCCATAACGCTCCACGAAGAAAGCAATGACCTGTTCGTCGGTGTCCCCTGCTTCCAATCGTTCGCGAACGAGAAGGCGCATATCTTTAGCCAGCGGCGCATTTGAATCGTCGATATTTTCGCTTTGGCAAACGACGCAACGCAATTCGCGACTGATGGCGCGAGCGCGCGCCTCCAGGACGGGATCGTCCAGCACCTCATCCGGCTCAACCGCCAGCGCAGGACTACTGACCAGCGCCAGTATCAGGAGGAGCGGCGCCAACCACTGTCGCATTTTCCAGTTCCTTGATCATCGGCGCCAGGACGCGCCGCCAATGTTCTTCCGTAATTGGTCCCGTGTGCTTGTGCCGAATTCGCCCGGCCGCGTCGACCACGAATGTTTCCGGCGCGCCGGTGACGCCGAATTCGATCGCCACCCGGCCGTCCGCGTCATCGCCGATTAACGTATACGGATCGCCGTGACGTTGCAGCCACTGGGAACCGTCCCCGGGCTTATCCTTCCAGTTAAGGCCGTAAATCGGCGGGCCGCCTTCCGCTTTGATGCGCATCAACACCGGATGCTCCACTTGGCAACTGACGCACCAGGAACCGAACACGTTGACGAGCGACACCCGTCCTGTGAGATTTTCCGTGGACAATCCATTGTCATAACCGGCAATCGGCGGCAAATCGAAGGCCGGCGCCGGGCGATCGATTAACATAGACGGCAAAAACCCCGGATCGCGCTGCAAGCCTGCAGCGAAATAAAGGACCAGGACGAGAAAGACCGATATCGGCGCCAGGAAAAAAATCTTAGACATGAGCGCTATTCCGCCGCCGCGAGCGCGGCCGATTTCGCGGCGCTCGTCTTTGGCGCACGAAGCGGCGCCGGGAACAAAGCGATAAGACCGCCAAACGCCATGATCGCGGACCCAATCCACAGCCAACTGGCCAGCGGCTTGTAGTAGCCGTGGACCGCCCATCCAAGGCCCGGCTTGCTTTCATTGATCGTAAAATAAAGATCGCCCCGCAGTGTCGACCACACGCCCGCTTCTGTCGTTTGCATGCCACGCACCGGATAAAAGCGCCGCTCAGCGACCAGCGCATTAATGGCCCGACCGTTTTTCGCCACAGAAAACACGGCCTTTTGCGAAACGTAATTCGGACCCTGAACATCATCTACAGAGGCGAGCGTCACATCATAGTCGGCGACACGTAACGTATCCCCGATTTGCGCGTAAGAGATAACCTCGCTTTTCCAGACGCCGGCGCCGATCACGCCGAACGCCACAACTGCAAGCCCGAAATGCGCAACCGTCATGCCGAGATAGGACCGCGGCAAGGCTAAAAAGCGCGCCAATGCGCCAGGACCCGGACGCACGCGGCGAACAAGATCGACGATAACGCCGGCGCCGACCCAGACAGCCAGGGCAACCCCGGCAATGGCGGCCACCGAACGCGGCGTCGCGAGCCAGAAGCAGAGGAGTAAAGCCGCTCCGGCCGCGGCCGCCGCCGGCCATAATCGTTGCAACACAGATTTCAGATCGCCGCGTTTCCAGGCGATCACTGATCCCGGCGCCATCGCAAGAAATAGCGCAAGGACGAAGGGCGGGAACACGATATTGAAGTAAGGCGTCAGCACAGAGATCTTTTCGCCGGACACCACATCAATGAAGAGCGGATAGAATGTTCCGAGGAACACGGTCGCGCAGGACGTGACCAGGAGAATGTTATTGACGAGCAAGCCCCCTTCGCGGCTCACTGGCTCGAACCGCGCCGTCGATGTGAGCGTCGGGCCCCGCAAAGCAAAGAGACTAAGCGAACCGCCGACAACCACAGCGAGGATGGCGAGGATGAAAACGCCGCGCTCTGGGTCAACCGCGAAAGCGTGCACGGATGTGAGGATGCCGGATCGCACCAGAAACGCGCCCACAAGGCTGAGCGAAAATGTCGAGATCGCCAGCAGCGCCGTCCACGCCTTGAAGGCGCCGCGTACTTCTAGCACGCGGATCGAATGAACAAGCGCGGTGCCCGCAAGCCATGGCATGAATGAGGCGTTCTCCACCGGGTCCCAGGCCCAGAAACCGCCCCAGCCGAGCTCATAATACGCCCACCATGAACCGAGCGCGATCCCGATTGTTAGAAACACCCAGGACGCCAGCGCCCACGGACGGGCTGCGCGCGCCCACGCCTGATCGATCCGCCCGGAGAGCAAACCGGCGACCGCGTAGGAAAACACAATCGAAAAACCCACATAACCGAGATAAAGAAACGGCGGATGGATCGCCAACCCTGGATCTTGCAACAGCGGATTCAAATCGCGACCGTCGAGCGGCGCCGGCAATAATCGCGCAAACGGATTTGACGTAAAAAGAACAAAGGCGATAAATCCCGCCGCCAGCCATCCTTGTACGGAGAGCGTCCGCGCCATCAGGGCGGCGTCCTTCGGTTTCGAAAGCGCGAGCGCCCCGCCGAACACAGCGAGGATCAGCACCCACAGCAACATGGACCCTTCATGGTTCCCCCATACGCCCGTGATCTTATAGATGAACGGTTTGGCGCTATGGGAATTTTCGGCCACATTCAGCACCGAGAAATCAGACGTCGTATGGAGCCATGTGAGGGCGGCGAACGCGGCGGCCACAAGCCCCATTTGAACGGTCGCGGCGCGCGCCGCCTGACCGGCGAGGCCAGCGTCGCCAAACCGGTCGCCAAGCAATGGGAATACGCCCTGGTAGAGCGCCGTCATGAGCGCCAGCGCCAACAAAACCTGTCCGAACTCAGCAATCATAAAGGGCGGCGACTATCCTCAATAAACAGCGCAGCTGCGCGACAATTGCGATGCAGCTTTATACGGCGATATATGCTTTCTTGCTCCATCGCGCACATTGCGGCAAATCGCACCGGGACAAGCATATCAGGAGACGCGCCCTCATGTCAGATCAATGGGCATACATCTGGCCGGCATACGGTATTTCCGCCGTCGCCCTCGGCGCGCTGATCGTCTATGTCTGGCGGCGCAATCGGGCGTTAAAGCGCCGGCTCGCCGACCTTGAGGCGCGGGAAGAACGCTAAACCGCCTGTGACGACTGCGACTTACCATATTTCAATGAAAACCGAGAGCGTGGCGCTCGCCCATGGAGACCGAACGATCGTCCGGGGCGTTTCCATTTCGGTGGAAGCGGGCGTGATCACGGTGCTGCGCGGCGCCAATGGATCCGGCAAAACGACCCTGTTGCGCACGCTCGCGGGCCTGCGGGAACCTGCGGCGGGCGCCATTTCAATTGGCGACGTTGCTCGCGCGGCGGCCGCAGAACGGCGCCGTCATGGCGTTTTTTTCGGCCATGAGAATGCGCTCAAAGCGGCGCTGACAATTGAAGAAAATCTCAAATGCTGGGCGGCGCTTTACCGGACCGGTAGAGAACAACAGAAGGAGGCGTTGGAGGCTCTTAACGTCGCTGACCTCAGCGGGCGGCGCGCGGAGACGCTTTCGGCGGGTCAAAAACGGCGCGCCGGCCTTTGCCGCGTCCTGCTCTCGGGAAAGCCGCTCTGGTTCCTAGACGAGCCGACCGCCTCCATGGACGCCGCCACGATCACGCGGTTTCAGAAAATTATCACCCGCCACCGCGATAATGGCGGCGCCGTCCTCATCGCTACCCATGATCCACTGCCCTTCGAGGATGTTCGTACACTGGAGCTTGCCGCAGCATGATTGGCGTCCTCGCAGTCATCGGAAGAGATATCACGCTGGCATTTCGCGCCGGCGGCGGCGCGTTGCTCGCCTGCATCTTTTTCAGTCTCATGATCCTCCTCTTTGCGCTTGCCGTGGGACCTGAGAAAACACTGCTGGCGACGATCGCCGCACCGATCCTGTGGACGGCGGCGCTTCTCTCCACGTTGGTTTCGTTCGACCGCATTTTCCAAAGCGACTTTGAAGACGGCTCCCTCGACACGCTTGTCGAAACGCTCGACCCGTTGGAGACCGTCGTTCTTGCGAAAGCGGTCGCCCACTGGCTCACCACATGTTTGCCGCTAATTGTGTTGACGCCGGTTCTCGGGCTCATGACCCACCTGCCCGGTCCCGCATTCGCGCCGCTCCTCCTATCGCTTGCCATCGGCACGCCGGCGCTCAGCCTGATCGGATCGCTCGCTTCGGCCCTGACTGTCGCGCTGCGGCGCGCGAGTTTGCTGGTGACGATCCTTTCCGCGCCGCTCTTTACGCCAGTGCTGATATTCGGCGTCGGCGCCGCAGACGCGGGCGCGCGCGGCGATCCGAATTATCTCTCTGCGCTTATGCTGCTTGGCGCGGTGAGCCTCGTCAGTCTTATCATCGCACCCCTCGCCGGTGCGGCTGCTATTCGCGCCAATCTCGGGTAATATCGGCTCATGTTGAATACGCTCGCCAATCCGCAAACCTTTGAACGCTGGTCCCGGCCTGCGACGCCGGTCCTCGCCGCTCTTGCAGTGCTCCTCGCTGCTTCGGGGCTCTACTACGCGCTATTCGCCTCGCCAGCGGATTATCAGCAAAAAGAAAGCGTACGGATCATGTATGTGCATGTGCCGGCGGCCTGGCTCGCGCTCATGTGCTACACTGGTCTTGCGGTGGCGTCATTCGTGGGTTTCGTCTGGAAACACCCGCTGGCGGATGTGGCCGCCAAGGCGTCGGCTCCAATCGGCGCAGCGTTCACAGCGCTCGCGCTCGTCACTGGCGCGCTTTGGGGCAAGCCCACTTGGGGAACGTATTGGGCGTGGGACGCGCGGCTCACTTCCGTTCTCGTTCTGCTCTTTCTTTATCTCGGCTATATGGCGATCTGGGAAGCGATCGAAGACAAAACCCGCGCAGCGCGGATCGCCGCGATTGTCGCCATTGTCGGTTTCGTCAATGTGCCGATCATCAAATTCTCTGTGGACTGGTGGAACAGCCTTCATCAGCCGGCGAGCATCATCAGAGCGGACGGCCCGGCCATCCACAGCTCTATGCTCACGCCTCTGTTGTTGATGGCGGGCGCGTACATGGCGCTCTACGCAGCGCTCTTGCTGGTTTCCATGCGCAATGAATTAATGGCGAGGCGGATCAACAGACTACAGCGCAATAACGAGGGCGCCGTCAGCGAAGTGAGGATCGTATGAGTAGAAAAACCAAGCGCGGGTTTTTGATCGGCGGCGCTTTTGTGGTCGCCATCGCGGCCGTGGGCCTGACGCTCACCGCGCTCAGTAACGCGGTCGCCTATTTCTATACGCCTGCAGACCTCGCGCAGGCGGACGCCTTGCCCAGCGGCCCGATCCGCCTCGGCGGTCTGGTGGCTGCAGGCAGCATCGCGCACGGCGACAACGCGACGGTGTCTTTCGTCATTGAGGACGAAATCTCCACAGTCCCGGTCACTTATCAGGGCATCCTCCCTGATCTGTTCCGCGAGGGACAGGGCGTGGTCGTCCAGGGCCGCGTGAACGCTGACGGCTCCGTCGCAGCGTCGGAAGTCCTGGCCAAGCATGATGAGAACTACATGCCCGCGGAAGTCGCTGAGGCGCTGAAAGAACAGGGTCGCTGGCGCGAAGGCGCTAACAACTAATAAGGCGCGAAGGCGCTGACAACGAATAAGGCGCGAAGGCGTCGATAAAAAGTAAGCCGCGACGGCGCTGAAGATGACTAAGCTGCGACTGCGTTCATCCAGGCGACAATCTGGTCGGCCGCCTTGCCTGCACTGTCCTCTTCCAAGGCGAGCCGCCCTAACAGCGACTGAAAAGCCTCAAGCTGGCGCCGCCGCGCGCCGTCATTTTCGAAAAGCGCCAATAGCGGCGCCGCCAGATGGTCAGCAGTACACTCCTCCTGGAAAAATTCCGGGATGACGAAACGGTCAGCCATGACGTTGAGAATTGATCCGTACGGCGTGGTTTTCACCCGCCGCGCCCAAAACGCCGTTAACGGATCAACCTTGTAGCCGACAACCATCGGGGCGCCGTTAATCGCCAGCTCTGTTGAAACTGTCCCCGACGCGGCGAGCGCCGCTGTGGCGGCGGCGAAGGCGTCGTATTTCTCCGCCGGCGCCACAAATTGCACCGGGTGCGGCCAGTCACGCATGTGTGCGCGCGCTTGTTCTTCGACGGCTTCGGCGAGCGGCGCAATGACACGCATGGCCGGAATTGCGCTGTGTAATCTTTCCACTGTTTCGCGGAAGGGCGGCAGGAGGTGTATGAGTTCCGCGCGGCGGCTGCCGGGCAAAACGCAGAGAACCGGCGCATCGCCGAGCTCATGTCTTTTGCGGAACGCCGCGCCGTCCCCCCTGGTGCGCCACGCGCGTTCAAATGTGGGATTGCCTACAAAGGCCGCCGGCGCGCCGACCGCATCAAAAAACGCTGGTTCAAATGGCAGCAGCGTTAACACGCCGTCAAAATGGTCTTTTACAAAATCGACCCGCTGCGGCCGCGACGCCCAAACCTGGGGCGCCGCGTATTTGTAGATTAGCGTCTCCGGGGACAGCGCCTTTAGCCGCTTCGCAAGCACGCGCGAAAACGCCCAACCATCAATCAACACCGCCGCCTTCGCACGCTTCGCCGCCGCAGTTTCCGCGAGCATCCGTGCGCGTGCAAAGCCTTCCGGCAGGGCTTTGACCACATCGGTGAAGCCCATGACGGCGAATGCATCTGTCGGAAACAGGCTTGAAAATCCGGCGCGCGCCATCGCCGCGCCGCCGCAGCCGAAAAACTCCGTATCAGGCATTTTCGCCTGCAGCGACTTGAATAACGCCGCGCCAAGCGCGTCACCCGACGGCTCCACCGCCGCGAGCATGACGGCCGGATGGTTCACGGGGCGCCGACTTCCTCAGCGGTGAACCCGTAGAGAAAAAGCCCGCAGGCGTCCGCTTCCCTGACCGTTTCATCGAGGTCCATGACCAGCGCGCGTCCTGCCTCCACGGCAATCCCGGAGAGTTTTGCCGCGTGGGCCCGCCGCACCGTCTCAATGCCGATCGTCGGCAAATCAACGCGCAGCTCCTGCGCGGGCTTGGGGCGCTTAACCAGGACGCCATTCGCTTTTTCACCGCCACGTAGATCGTCCGTGAATGTTGCGCATCGCGCCAACATGGCGTCGGTGCCTTCCGCCGCCTCCACCGCGAGCACATGTCCGGATGCGACCACCGCCGCCTGACCAATATCAAACGCGCCAAGGGCGCTGATCACTGCCGCGGCCTTTTTGATGTCAGCGCGATCATGGTCCATTGGGGTGTGCGCAGAGAAACTCCCCGCAGGCGCTTTGAGGTCGCTTGTGACGTCGTCCGCGCCCACAACAATAAAACCCTCCGCTTCCAGCGTTTCCACCAGCACGTCGAGCAGCGCGCCGTCGCCGCCGCGGGCCGCCGCCGCCACTTTTGGCAACAGGGTCGCGCCGCGCCAATCGGGCTTCAGTTTGGCGAAGTCCGGACGTTGAACGAGGCCCGCAAGCACGACGCCGTCGCATTGATTGTCCTTCAGGAGCTTGATGATCTTGCCGACTTCGGCGATGCCACAATCGTCGCCGGGAAATCCCGCCACATGGTCGTCGGCAAATCCCTTAAGGCGAATAACGTGAAACGGTTCGGACCGGTCCCGCCGGGCGCGCGCGATCCGGCCCGGCAAGGCGCCCCCGCCCGCGATTACGCCAAGTTTTGACCACTCCGCCACGGCTCACTCTCCGGGCGCCATGATCGGCCGGCGCGCATCAGCGCGGATGAAGTCAATGATCCGCATCACTTCGGGTTCGTCGCCATAGGTATCAGCGGTTTTTTCAACGCGATCCTGGAACGCGCCAGACGCGTCAAACAACGTTCGATAGGCGCCGCGCAGAGCATGAATGGTCTTGCGCTCCAGACCGCGCCGTTTCATGCCAATAATATTAAGGCCGGCGAGCGTCGCATGGTTTCCGGTTGCGGACCCATACGGAATAATGTCGGTCGGCGCCGCCGCGCAGCCGCCGACAAAGGCGTAGTCCCCCACGCGGCAATTCTGGTGAATGGCGCAGAGGCCTCCAAGAAAAGCGCTATCGCCCACACGAACATGACCGCCGACCGTCGCATTGTTGGCGAAGATTACATTATCGCCGATCACGCAGTCATGGGCCACGTGACAGGCCGACATAAAGTAGCCGTTGTCGCCAATGGTCGTCTCTCCACGCCCTTCGGCGGTGCCGATATTCATGGTCACATGTTCGCGGATCACTGTATTTGCGCCGATGATAAGGCTCGTTTCTTCACCCTTGTAGCCGAGATGTTGGGGCGGGCCGCCGAGAACAGCGAAGGGATGAACAATGGAGCCGGCGCCCAGACGCGTCCGCCCTTCGACCGCCACATGCGACAGGAGACGCGCGCCGTCGCCGATCGAGGCATTGGCACCGACACGACAATACGGTCCGATTTCAACGCCGTCGCCAATTTCAGCGCCGTCTTCAACAATGGCGGTGGGGTGAATACGCATCAGGTCAGTCGAATGCTTTAAGTTGGCGCATGCGCCAGCATCGCCGCAAACTGCGCCTCAGCGACTTTGGCGCCGTCCACGCGCGCCACGCCTTCAAACTTCCACACGGGCGGGCGCTTTTGGGCGGTTTTCACTTCGATCCGAAGCTGGTCCCCGGGGACGACCGGTTTGCGAAAGCGCGCCTTATCAACGCCCATAAACAAGACAATCTTGTTTTCCACGTCGAGCTCTTCGGTATAGGCCGTGTAAGCGGCGGCGGCTTGCGCCATCGCCTCGACAATAAGAACGCCCGGCATCACCGGCGCTTGCGGGAAGTGCCCCGGAAAGAATTGCTCATTGTAGGAAACATTTTTTATGCCGACGCCGCTTTCGCCGGGAACAATATCCACCAGGCGATCGATCATCAGCATCGGATATCGATGCGGCAGAATCTGCATGATCTCGTTGACATCGAGTTCTGTTTTCCCGGGTTCCAGCGCCATGGTGCTCTTCTCAACTTTTCTTTTTCGCGAGTCTGGCGATCATCGCCGTTTCTTTCAACCATCGCCGCATCGGTCGCGCCGGAAACCCGCCCCATGTCGCGCCTGCCGGAATATTTGACATAACGCCGGCCTTCGCCGCGATCTTCGCGCCGGCGCCGACCTTTAAGTGATCGGCAAGGCCGGCTTGTCCACCGATCATGACGCCGTCTTCGAGCACGGTGCTCCCCGCAAAGCCGACCTGCGCGGCGATCACGCAATGCCGGCCAATCTGGACGTTGTGGCCGATCTGCACGAGATTGTCGATCTTTGTTCCGGCGCCAATCTTCGTGTCGCCCAGCGCGCCGCGATCGACCGTTGTGTTGGCCCCGATCTCAACATTATCGCCAATGATGAGACGGCCAAGCTGCGGCACCGCGATGACGCCCGTGGGCGTCGGCGCGAACCCGAACCCGGCCTGGCCCAGTTTAGCGCCAGGCTTGCTCACAAAGCCCTCGCCAATCAGCGCGCAGGTGATGATGGTTCCTGCGCTAATGGACGCCCCGGCCCCGATCTCGACACCGGGCCCGACAACCACATGCGACTCAAGGACGGCGCCGTCTCCGACAACAGCGTTCTCAGCGACGGTGACAGTTGAATGGAGACGCACATTCGCGCCGATCTTCGCCGACGGATGAACGCCGTCGCCTTCGATGACGCGCGGCGAATGAAGCCGTGCGGCAAGTTCTGCGAATGCCGCCCGCGGGCTTTCGCAAGAGGCGACAAGACCGGAACCCTGATAGGCGGCTGCGAATTCTGTTGTTGTGAGACACAGCCCGAACATCGCGGCCTCCAAAGACTCGGCGGCGCTCTTCGTCTCGGCATAGACAATCGCATCACTTGTCGCATTTTCAATTGTCGAAACGAACGACAGCGGTCCTTCTGCGCCATCCCTCGGTGCGCCGACGCTCGCCAGCGCATCTACAACGCTGATCGGATCATGCGTTAGAAAAAACCGATTGTCCGGTCCCATCAATAATCGCCGCTCATTGCAAAAATGGCCGATGCTTTTCAGCACCGGCCATCATGTGATTTGAGGTCAGCAGCAAAGGCTTATTTCTTTTTCTTGCCTTTTTTGCCTTTGCCTTCCTGTGCTTTTTTCAACGCCGCCTGTTGTTGGCGCTGCAATTCGGCGAGGCTGATCTTCTCAACCTTCACCGACTTCAGTTTTTTGTCGAGCTCAGCGATCACTTGCTCAGAGATATCCGTTTCCTGAGCGGCGTACATGACCGCGCTCGATTCCAGCAAAAGCGTAGCGCCGTTATCGTCAACAATCTTTTTCAGGATCGGACGCATAGCGTCGGTGATTTCAGCAACAGCCTTCTGCTCGGACAGCGCCAGTTCCTGACGTTTTACTTCCTGCAACGTCGGTAATTGCTGTTGCTTGATGGCGACCTGCTGAGCGCGTTTCGTCCAAACATCCTCCGCCAGCAGCTCGCGCTGCTTTTTCAGGTCTTCAGCTTCTTTCGTCAGCTTGGCGACTTCAGCCTCCAACTCGCTCTGGGCCTCTTTGCCGAGTTTTTCGAGTTGCGGCTTCATGGATTGACCGGCTTTCGACGTGCTTAGGACGCGCGCTGAATTCATGGTCAGGATGACCGGCGCCGACCGCGCAGATTGCGCTTCGGCCTGCGTGAACGCCACCGCGCCCATAAGGCCCGTGACGGCGAGCGCTGCGGCGCCCGCTACTGCGAATAATTTGGTTCTCATCTTATCGTACTCCTCGTACTGGTTGTTCGTCTTTTTTCAGGCCTTCAGACGGCCTTAAAAGCTCGATCCCGCGCTGAACCGGAAACTCATCGGTCGGTCGTAGATTTCATTCCTGAAGACCTCAGCAATGTCAAATCGGACGGGCCCGAAAGGCGAATCCCAGCTGACCGAAACGCCCGCCGTCAGGCGCAAGGACAAATCGTCCTGAACGGGCGCGATGCAGTCTGGCGCCGGATCATTGAGGCATAACAGACCGCTAGTCGGGTTAATGAACGAGTTCAGGTCGTCATTGAGCAATTTCGTGTTCTCATCAACCAACCCAACCGTGCCCACATCAGCGAATAGCGCTGCGCGAATACCGTATTCTTTGGGCAAGGGCACCGGCACAAGCACTTCGCCAGACGCAATCGCCGTGATCTTGCCACCGATCGCCTGGCTGAAGATCACGTTATCACGCTGGTTGATGCCGCCGCCATTGAGGAACCGCGGACCGACGCCGGCGACATCGAAGCCGCGGAATGTGCCTGCGCCTTGGAAGAAGCGGTCAGAAAGGCGCACATCGTCACCGGCGTAACCGTCAATGTAGCCTGCGTTGAGCTTCAGTGCGCCGACGAAACCGGCGAAAAGCGGATGGTAGTAAGCGCCGTTAAACTGCGTTCGGTAGTAATTGACGTCGCCGCCGACGCCGGCGACGGATGCGGAAAGGCTGGCGCGCCAGCCGCGGGTCGGGTCAATTGGATCATCGCGCTTATCAAACGAGAGCGACGCGCCCAGAAGCGACGTCACAAAAGTGCCGCGCTGCTCGCAAAGCGGGCTGAAAGATTGCGTTAGGAAATCACAACGAAAACCGGTAGCCGAGACGGCGTCCGCAAAGATCTGGGTAGCAACGCCCTGATCGTCGACCAGCGCCAAATCAGTAATCGAGGCGCCGGGGACAACAAACGTCGCGGGGTCCGTACCGGGCGCAATGGGCAGCGTGACTTGGTTGAATATGTTGTCTTCAACTAGGTCCACATCGTCGCGCGTAAACAAATACTGAAGATTGCCGCGCCCATATTCCGACACCTGGAACCCGGCGTTCAACCCGAAACCAATCCGGTCACGGACGAAGCCTGATTCAAGAAAGTTCGTTCGGTTGTTAAAGAGTGAAAATCCGGCTGCCAGGTTACGATCGAGGAAATAAGGTTGCGTGAATCTCAAATCCACTGATCGCGTCCGGGAGGATGCCTGCACGCGAAAGCGCAAGAACTGTCCTCGGCCAAGAAGGTTGCTTTCCTGGATGGAGAAATCGACGATGAAGTTTTCCGTAGAGGAAACGCCCACGCCGACCGAAAACGAACCGGTCGAGCGCTCTTCCACCGTGACGTCTAGCTCGGTGCGGTCCGGCGCTGAGCCCGGCTTTTCTTCGATCTCAACCTCGCCGAAATAGCCTAGCGAGCGAATGCGCGCGCGCGAGCGGTCCACAAGGACCCGGTTGAAGGCGTCCCCTTCAGCGATCCTGACCTCACGGCGGATGATCTTATCGAGGGTCCGCGTATTGCCCTTAATGTTGATGCGTTCCACATAGACGCGCGGGCCCTCGTTCACTTCAAAAGTGAGGTCGATCGTCTTGGAGGTCTCATTGCGCTGAATGCGCGGGTTCACGTCCACAAATGCGTAACCGGTCGCGCCAGTGGCGAAAGTGATGGACTCAACCGTTTTTTCGACCTTTTCGCCGTCAAATGTTTGCCCCGCCTTGATGGGAACGAAACGCTCAAGAACGCTTTCGTCAAGCTTGGCGAGGCTTGTCTTCACCTTAACATCGCCAATGGTGTATTGCGGCCCTTCGTCAATCGTAAAGGTAATGAAGAAATCTTTACGGTCCGGCGTTAACTCCGCAACGGCGTTGACAACCTGAAAGTCTGCATACCCATTACGTCCGTAATGTTGGCGCAAGAGCTCGCGCTCAAACTCAAGGCGGTCCGGGTCATAGTTGGCGTTGGAAGAGAAGAACCGCCACCAGCGGCTTTCTTTCGTCAATAAAACGCCGCGTAATTCTCCGTCGGTGAAAATTTCGTTGCCGACAAAGTTGACCTTGGCGACGCCGGTCTTCGGCCCTTCGTCGATTTCGTAAATCACATCAACGCGGTTCTGCTCGAGCAGTTTGACCTTTGGCGTCACCGTCGCAGCGAAGCGGCCTGTGCGGCGATAGACTTCGATGATGCGCTGCACGTCAGCCTGCACTTTCGACTTCGTGAAAACCGCCCGCGGCGCCAGCTGCACTTCTTCCGTAATCTTATCTTCTTTAACCCGCTTATTGCCGTCGAGAATAACCTGATTGATGATCGGGTTCTCTTTGACCTCGATCAGCAAAACGCCGCCCGGCTGCATCGATAGCGAAACGTCTGAGAACAGCCCTGTGTTGAACAGCGTCTTCACGCCAAGATCGAGCAGTTGCGGATCGGCGGGGTCGCCGGGCGCGACGACCAGATAAGAACCGATCGTGTCGCCTTCGATGCGCTGGTTTCCGGTTACGGCGACAGATTGGATCGTCGGCACCGGACCGTCCGGACCCAGATAATTCTGGACCACCGCGGCGGCGGCCTCCTGTTGGGCCTGCGTCGGCTGCTGCGCCGAGGCGGTTGAGACGCAGGCCTGCGCAATGACAACAACCATCGCGATGACCGCGCCAAACGCGCCCGATCCGGACTTCACTTCACTCATTCCGCCGACCCAAAGTTAACTATTGATTGAAAACAAAGAATTGATGTCGTTCCACGTCACAAAGATCATGAGCGACGCCAACATGACGAGCCCCAATTTAAACCCAACCGATTGCGCCTTTGCCCCCAAAGGCTTTCCAGCAACAGCTTCGTAGCCGTAATACATAAGATGGCCTCCGTCGAGAACCGGCACTGGCAAAAGATTCAAAAAGCCAATCGACACCGACACAACCGCCGCAAGATTGATGAAGTTGGCGAGCGACACTTTCAACTTCGTCAAAAACCCAGGCGGGTCCGCATAACTTGACTCGTCAAATCCGGAAAGCGCTGATTGCCCAGCATATTTCGCCATTTTGATCGGGCCGCCAAGCTGCGTGGTGTCCTCTTTGCCGACCACGAGGCGGCTGATGAACTTCACCGTCGTGGAGAGAATATCCCAAACCTGCCCCATCGCCGGAAGCACCGCGGCCCCTGGTCCGAGTCGCTCAAACTGATAGCCGCTCGCGTCCGGGCGAATGCCCAACAGGCCGACGCGGGTTTTGTTGCCGAAGGCGTCCTCGGAATCGGCGCGGCGCGGCGTCGCTTTCAGCTGGATTTGCTGACCATCCCGTTCCACCTCGAAGGTCAATTCATCGCCGGAGCTCAACATCACCACATAACGGACATCATTGAATTCTTTGATCGATTTCCCGCCGATTGCGGTAATCTTGTCACCCGGCTGAAAGCCTGCTTCCGCTGCGGCGGAGTCAGGCAAGACTTCGCCCACCGTCGCGTCCACGTAATTACGGCCGAGAAAGACAAGCAGTCCCCAAAAAATCACCGCCGCCAGAAGGAAATTCGCAAAGGGCCCCGCCGCCACAATCGCCGCACGCCGCCAGAGCGGCTTGAAATGGAAGCAGACGGCCTTTTCTTCCGGCGTCATGCCGCGGCCGACCTCGGCTTCCTCGCCGGGGCGCGGGAACTGGGTTGTGCCCACCTGAGCGCCGCGGTCGGTCTTTTCTTCCTGAACCTCCTCAGAGGCGTCCGAGGCAGGCCCTGCGTCGCCGAAAAACTTCACATAGCCGCCAAGCGGCCATCGCGCGATCCGCCATTCTGTGCCCTTCTTGTCGGTCCAGCGCGCCAAAGGCTTACCGAACCCGATCGAGAAGACATCCACGCGCACACCCAGCAAGCGCGCAATCGAGAAATGCCCGTATTCGTGAAAGAAAACGATGATCGTCAACAAAGCGATGAAGGCGACGGCGGTGATGGGGAGGATGAGCAATTGATCCAGCGTGAATCCGGCAATTGACGTCTGGGGATCGACCATAGCGTTACTTTGTTACGTTTTTTGCGGCATTTTTAGGGCAACGTTAATTCAGAGGCGGCGTTACGCAGCCGCCCGGGCGGCCACCGCATCTTCGGCCAACCGTCTCGCTGTTGCGTCAGCGTCCATCGCCTCTTCCAAGCTTGTCAGCGTTGCTGGCCCGTTGGGGCGTCCAACCAAGTCGAGAACGTGCTCGGTTACGCCGGCGATGTCCAGAAATTTAAGCCCGCCATTGAGAAACGCCGCCACCGCCACTTCATTAGCCGCGTTCAGGGTCGCAGGGAAAACGCCCCCTTTTTCGATGGCCTCACGGGCAAGGCGCAACGCCGGGAAACGCTCCAGATCCGGCGCTTCGAAATTCAATTGCGCCACCTTGGCGAAGTCCAGTTTTTCTGACGGGCTGGGCGTGCGATCGGGCCAGGCGAGCGTTGAGGCGATCGGCGTCCTCATGTCGGGCGTTCCAAGCTGCGCCAGCACCGATCCGTCCACATATTCGACCATCGAATGAATAACTGACTGCGGGTGAACGAGGATCTCAATCTGCTCGTGCGCAATTGGAAAAATATGCGCTGCTTCAATGAGTTCCAGGCCTTTGTTCATCATTGACGCGGAGTCGACGGAGATCTTTGCGCCCATGGACCAGTTAGGGTGCGCCACCGCCTGCGCTGGCGTCGCCACGGCCATCTCATCTTTCGTCCAAGTTCTGAACGGCCCGCCGGAAGCCGTTAAAATCAAACGTGAAACGCGGTTTGGTCGTTCGAAGTCAAAGACCTGAAAGATCGCATTGTGTTCGGAATCAACAGGAAGGAGTTTGCCGCCCGCCTGATCGATCGCCGCCTTCACGACATCACCGGCGCAGACGAGGCACTCTTTGTTAGCAAGCGCGATATCAGCGCCGCGTTCAGCGGCTTTCAATGTGGGCTTCAGCCCCGCGGCCCCGACGATCGCCGCCATTACCCAGTCGGCCTCGCGCGCGCCGGCTTCCTCGACCGCTGCGGCGCCCGCGCCGATCTCCACGTCGACGCCGCTCAGCGCCGCTTTCAATTCATCTTTAAGGCTCTCGTCCGCAATCGCCACAAATCGGGGTCTGAATTTGCGCGCCTGCTCGGCCAACAACGCGACATTTTTGTTCGCTGTCAGTGCTTCGATCTCGATTTTGGCCTCGCCCCGTTTTTCGGCGAAATCCAGCAAATCGAGCGTATTGACCCCGATAGACCCTGTTGATCCCAAAATGGTTATTCGCCGCGCGCGCTCGTAAGCTTTTTCCGCCATGACCCCGTCCTTATAATTTTGCAATCAGCATATGCGCAAAGAGCGCCGCCGTCATCGCTGTCGTCGCGAAAATCATCCCGTCTAGCCGATCAAGAACGCCGCCATGGCCTGGAATGAGCGCGCTCGAATCCTTGACGCCAAAAACGCGCTTAAAGGCCGATTCAGCAAGATCGCCGAGCACCGACGTGAGGCCGAGGCTGGCGCCGATCGCTGCGAATGCGAAGAAAGAGCCCTCCCCGTAAATCCATTTGGTGGCCGCGGCGCCTGCGAGACCGCCAAGGATGATTCCGCCCACGACGCCGGACCAGGTTTTCTCCGGCGACAAGGCCCGCGAAATCCGAGGACCGCCGACAAAACGGCCCGCAAAATAGGCGCCGATATCGGCCATCCAGACAATAAAAAATAACGTGAATGTCAGCGCCCGGCCGTTTTCAACAAATTCCCGAAGCCAGATGAGCGCAACGCATGGCGCGAGAATGTAGATCGCACCGAAACCGCCCCACGCATATCGACGCGCACCGGCGTGAGCACAAAAGGCGCCGGCGATCGCGCCTACGCCGCAGAACATGAATGCGAGCGAATACCGTCCGTCTGCGGCGCAATAAAAAGCACCTGCCCCGCAGACCGCCAGCGCATAAAAGAGCGGTGTGAACGCGCTGCGGTCAACCATACGCGCCCACTCATACGCCATGAGCGTCGCCGCAAATGCGATGAGCGCCGCGAACACCGGCCCGCCAACATAGGTAGCGGCCATCGCCGCCGGCGCCAGCACCAAAGAGGAAGCCACGCGCCTGCCCAGCGAGCCGTTTGCAGCAGGCCTCTCCACGTCAGAGCCGTCGGTGTTTGATTTCATGAAGGTGACCCGGCCCTTGCCGTTACTTAGCGTCGACGCCGCCAAACCGGCGCTCGCGGGCCATATATTCCGTGACAGCCTCGGCAAAATAATCGCCGTTAAAATCGGGCCAAAGTACATCGAGAAAGACATATTCAGCATACGCCGCTTGCCACAGTAAAAAATTGCTGATGCGTTTTTCACCGCTCGTTCGGATCACCAGATCAGGGTCAGGCGCCTCAATCGTATCGAGATATTGGGCGAACACATTTTCATCCATATCGTCCGGACGCGCCTTGCCCGATTGAACAGCATGCGCGAAGGCTTTCGCTGCGCGCGCGATCTCGTCACGCCCGCCATAATTAAAGGCGATTTGCAGAAGAAAACCGGTATTGTCAGCGGTTTCGCTTTCCGCCCGCTTCACCAGCAATCGCAAATCAAGATCAAGGCTGTCGCGGTCGCCGATAATGCGCACCCGCACGCCTTCTTTTTTCAGCGTTGGCAAATCCTCGCCGATAAACTTGCGCAAGAGGCTCATCAGATCGCGAATTTCGCCTGCCGGCCGGCGCCAGTTCTCGGTGGAGAAGCTGTAAAGCGTCAGGTGGGTGAGCCCCATATCGCGGGCTGCTTCGAGAGCGCGGCGGACGGCTTCCACACCTTCCCGGTGACCCGCAGCGCGAGGCAATCCGCGCGCCTTCGCCCAGCGGCCATTGCCGTCCATGATGATCGCAACGTGTCGAAGCTTCTGACCGTCGCCCGTAAGGGCGTTATCGTCAGTGTAATCTTCAAGCTTCGAAACGGGCTTGACCGGCATTCAGTAACTCCTCAAGGACGCAACCCTGCGCCCCGCGTCGTCAGACCTGCATGATCTCGGCTTCTTTCGCCGCAAGCGCTTCATCGATCTTCTTGACCATGGCGTCGGTCAGCTTTTGGACGTCATCGGACAGCTTTTTCTGCTCGTCTTCGCTGACGCCGTCCGCCTTCTTGATGGATTCCATTCCCTCGCGGCGTACATTGCGTACAGAAACCTTCGCTTGCTCACCATACTTTCCGGCGATCTTAGTCAATTCAACGCGCCGTTCCTCCGTCAGCGGGGGCAGCGGGATACGAATATTTGTTCCGTCTACCACAGGATTAACGCCAATACCGGATTCCCGGATTGCTTTTTCAACCGCGCCAACCATGCCTTTGTCCCAAACCTGAACCGTGATCATCCGCGGCTCGGGCACGCTCACCGTCCCCACCTGGTTCATCGGCATTTGCGAGCCGTAAGCATCCACCATGATCGGTTCCACGAGGCTCGTCGACGCCCGACCGGTGCGCAAACCGGAGAACTCGTTTTTGAGCGCGGTCAACGCGCCTTCCATGCGCTTTTCGAGATCTTTGAGATCAACGTCGCCAGTGCTCATAAGATGGTGCTCCTTATCGTCCTTAGAGACTGTTATTACGGCGAAACGAAGAATTTCGCCCGGCTTTTTCAGGCCGTTTCTTTGCCGCCGATAATGGTATGGCGACCGGTCCCGGTCAACGCGCCCACGATCCCGCCTTTGTTGGCGATTGAGAACACAACAATTGGGATGCCGTTTTCGCGCGTCAAGGCCACAGCCGTCTGGTCCATAACCTTCAGATCACGCACCATCACTTCCTGATAGTCCAGCGCCTCAAAGCGTTCCGCGTCCGGGTTGGTTTTCGGGTCGGCTGAATAAACGCCGTCCACCTGCGTTCCCTTAAGAAGCGCGTCGCACCCCATTTCGGCCGCCCGCAGCGCGGCCGCCGTGTCTGTGGTGAAAAACGGATTGCCTGTGCCGGCTGCAAAAATGACGATCCGGCCCTTTTCCATATGGCGAATGGCGCGCCGCCGGATATAGGGCTCGCAAATCGCCGTCATCTCGATGGCGGAGAGCACGCGCGTATAGAGCCCAATTTCCTCCAACGCATTTTGCACCGCAAGCGCGTTCATGACCGTGGCGAGCATGCCCATATAATCGGCGCTCGCTCGTTCCATCCCCTTCGCCGCCTGGCTAACCCCGCGGAAGATATTACCGCCGCCGATAACGAGACAAATTTCGACGCCAAGCGCGCGCGCTTCCTTCACCTCGTCGGCGATACGGCTCGCGGTCTCCAGATCAATCCCGTAAGCGCCCTCGCCCATGAGCGCCTCGCCAGATATCTTCAACAAAACGCGCTTAAATCGCGGCTGTCCGTCCGAGGGGGATGTCGATGCGCTCATAACTCGCCTCTACCATGATCTGCGCCGGCGTGAGCGCAAATAATGAGCCAAAAATTTGCGCCACATTAGGCGCGATCGCTCAATTTGCAAGACAAGGGACCTGCAAAAGAATGTACAAAAAAAGCGTGTTTTCGAGCGAAAACACGCTTTCAGGATGTGTATCGGGACAACGCCTAATCGTCGTCGCCGCTCTTCTCCACGCCTTCACCAAGCTCAAGGCGCGCGAAGCCGGCGAATTCAACCGGAGCGCCCACATCGTTTGCGGCGTTTTCGATGACTTTCGCCACTTTGTTTTCACCATCGATAACGAAGATCTGCTCAAGCAGCACTGATTCCTCGTAGAATTTCCGCAAGCGGCCTTCGACCATCTTGTTGATGATTTCTTCAGGCTTGCCGGAATCGCGGGCCTGATCGGCGAGCACCTGCTTTTCGCGATCGACAATCGCCGGATCAAGGTCAGCAACCGTCGCCGCCAGCGGCCGCGCCGCCGCCACATGCATGGCGATTTGCTTGCCGAGCGCATTGAGCTTGTCTTTGTCGCCGGATGATTTGAGCCCGACAATAACGCCGATCTTACCGGCGTTGTCCGTCACTGGTCCGTGCACGTAGGAAGCGACGACACCCTCATCGACGGAAACCGATCCTGCGCGACGCAAGTTCATATTCTCACCGATCTGGCCGACCATTTCCGCAATGTGATCCTCGATGGACTTTCCAGCGCCTGGAAATTCGGCCGCGCGCACCGCTTCCGCAGTTCCGTCTGTCGCCAGCGCGGCGCCGGCGATTTCAGCCACCATCTTTTGGAAAATGTCGTTGCGCGCTACGAAGTCTGTTTCCGAATTAACCTCGACAAGAACCGCTTTCGCGCCGGCGCCGGCGTCGTCCACAGCGATCGCCACAAGCCCTTCGCTTGCGGTCCGCCCGGATTTTTTCGCGGCTTTCGCCAATCCTTTTTTACGCAACCAGTCGACCGCCGCCTGCATGTCGCCGCCGGTCTCGTTTAATGCGGCCTTGCAATCCATCATGCCGGCGCCTGTGGCGTCGCGAAGCTCTTTGACCATTGCTGCTGTAATTCCAGCCATTTCTCATCTCCTTTACCCGCCCCGCGCCGGATCGGCGACAGGGCAAACGCTGATTAACCTGCTCAAGGGCCGCCCCTAAGAGGCGGCTTTGTTGTTTCGACGCGCAGCGCGCGCCAATGATGCTCGTGTAAGTCGCCGAAGCGAGAGCAAACGCCGTTATGCGCTTGGCGATGCTTCGCCGCTGTCGCCGGCCGGCGTTTCAGCGGGCGCTTCGGCTGGCGTTTCTTCCGCCGCCGGTTCTTCCGCTAACGCCGCTTCAACGGGCGCTTCTTCCATGGCGCCGAGATCGACCCCGAGGGCCGCCTGGCTCTCGGAAATGCCGTCGATCACTGCGTCTGCAACGAGGCTTGTGTAAAGCGCGATCGCGCGCGATGCGTCGTCATTGCCAGGGATTACATAGTCGACGCCGTCCGGATCGCAATTGGTGTCGACGACGGCGATGACGGGAATGCCGAGCTTTTTGGCTTCCTGGATGGCGATCGCTTCTTTCTTCACGTCGATCACGAACAACAGATCCGGCAGGCCGCCGAGCTCGCGGATACCGCCGAGCGAAGCATCGAGCTTTTCGCGTTCGCGCGTGAGCTGCAATTGCTCTTTTTTGGTGAGCCCTGCGCCGCCGGCGTCGAGCTTTTCTTCCATGTCTTTCAAACGACGGATCGAGTTTGAAATCGTTTCCCAATTTGTCAGCGTGCCGCCGAGCCAGCGCACATTCATATAATATTGCGCGCAGCGTTGCGCCGCTTCCGCGATCGGGGCCTGCGCCTGACGCTTGGTGCCGACCATAAGGATGCGTCCGCCGCCCGCTACGGTCTCGCGGATCTTGACCAGCGCCTGATGCAGGAGTGGCACTGTCTGTGAAAGATCAATGATGTGAATACCGTTACGGCCGCCGAAAATGTACGATTTCATTTTCGGGTTCCAGCGGTGTGTTTGGTGACCAAAGTGGACGCCAGCTTCCAGAAGCTGGCGCATAGAAAATTCTGGCAACGCCATCGTGCAATTACTCCTTCAGTTATGCCGCCGCACCGCTTGTTGCTCGCTCGCCCGGTCAGGACGCTCAAACCACCGAAGAACGCGATGCGTGAGAGATGCGCAGGGTCTTATCAGCCTTTTTTGAGAATTCAAGCGTTACGGGGGCGCCACCAATGCCCTGGCGATGGAGGCGATGTCCGCCGGTTGGCGCAAAAGCGCCGATTCCGCCACAAGCCGGACTAGTCTTGGCTCTAGATGAGCTCGACGTCGGTGACGCCTTCCACCGATTTGAGCGCCCCGCGCATGGCGGGCGTGCAGGCCGCCTCGACCCCCAGATCAATGTCGATCTCGCGGCCGTTCTCCGGCAGGCGCAAGGACACGATCACATCGCCGCTCTCATGGCGGGACGCGGGTTTCACGGCGCTCAGCCGCCGTTTGACGCCGTCGAGCGCGGCTGGCGTTGAAAGGGCGACCCGCAATTGCGAGGTGGTCTGCGCCGCCGCCGCATCGAGCCGGCGCACCCCTTCGGCCGTCATGCGCGCTTCTCCGTCCCGGTCTTCGACGGTCACCGAGAACAGGAGCAGATTGCCGGCTTCAAAAAGGTCGCGCGAGGCGTTCAGAACTTCGGAAAAAACCGTGACCTCGAATTCGCCGCTCGCGTCGGAACATTCGATCCAGGCGAACGGTTTACCGGTTTTCGATCGCCGGAACCGCGCCGCCCGAACGACAACGCCCATCTGCGCGGTGAACCGCTCCGATTTCGCGCGCGCGACAGCTTCGGCGAAATTAATCGCGCCAAGACGGATCAGTTCTTTCTCGTAATCGTCGAGCGGGTGGCCGCTGAAGTAAAATCCGAGGGCGGCGTGTTCAGTATTTAGCTGCTCTAGCGGCGTCCACGGCTCAGCGCCTGGCAAACGCGGCCTTTCAAGCCCCGACGCGCCCGATCCGCCGAGATCGAACAAGCCGCCCTGATCGCTTTCGCGCTCCTCCGCCGCCTGCACGGAATATTTGATCAGCATATCCGCCGACGCCAGCGCCTCTGCGCGGGACCGGCATAGCCCATCGAGAGCGCCGGCGCGCGCCAGGTTCTCAATGGCCCGCTTGCCGACGCTGCGCAAATTCACGCGCTCGGCGAAATCATGAAGATCGGCGAAGGCCCCGCCGCGCACGCGCTCTTCAACGATTTCCGCCATCGCGCCTTCACCGACATTTTTCACCGCCGACAACGCATAGACGATCGCCCCGCCCTGAACCGAAAAGTCGGCCTGCGAATAATTGACGTGGGGCGGGCGCACATCGACCCCGGTGCGTTTTGCTTCTTTCAGGAAGACGGACAGCTTGTCAGTATTGGCGCGGTCCAACGACATTGACGCTGCGAGAAACGCCGCGGGATGGTTCGCCTTCAAATATCCCGTCTGATACGCGATCAGCGCATAGGCGGCGGCGTGTGACTTGTTAAATCCGTACCCGGCGAACTTTTGCACCAGGTCAAAGATGGAAGACGCTTTTTGTGCGGCCACGTCACGTTCTACAGCGCCGTCGACAAAGCGCTTGCGCTGTTTATCCATCTCCTCTTTTTTCTTCTTGCCCATGGCCCGGCGCAACAGATCCGCCTCGCCGAGCGAATAGCCGGAGAGGATCTGGGCGATCTGCATGACCTGTTCCTGATAGATGATGACGCCGTAAGTCTCTTTCAGGACGCCTTCCAGTTTGGGGTGGAGATAGTCCGGCGCCTCCCTGCCCTGTTTGCGCTCGATATAGGTGGGGATATTCTCCATCGGGCCGGGGCGATAGAGCGAGACGAGCGCGATAATATCTTCAAGACTGTCCGGCTTCATCGCCCGCAAGGTGGCGCGCATGCCGGCGCTTTCCAGCTGGAAGACACCGACCGCGGCCCCCTCGCCCAGCATTTCGAAGGTGGGACGATCCCCAAACGGAATATCGTCAGCCGATTTCAGATCAGCGCCTTCACCGCGCGCAAAACCGATGGCGCGATCAATGACTGTGAGGGTCTTGAGGCCGAGAAAATCGAACTTCACAAGGCCGGCCGGCTCCACCCATTTCATGTTGAATTGCGTCGCCGGCATGTCCGACCGCGGATCAAGATAGAGCGGCGATAGCTCATCGAGGGGACGGTCGCCGATCACGACGCCGGCTGCGTGGGTTGAGGCGTGGCGGTAGAGCCCCTCCAGCTTCAACGCTTTTTCCAGCAAAGCGGCGACCGCCTCTTCGCGATCCCGCTCCTCTTTGATGCGCGGCTCTGACTCCACCGCTTCGGCGAGCGTCACCGGGTTGGCGGGGTTGTTCGGCACAAGCTTGCACAACCGATCGACCTGTCCGAACGGCATGCCGAGCACCCGGCCCACATCCCGCAAGACAGCCCGCGCCTGCAGCTTTCCAAAGGTGATGATCTGGGCAACGCGGTCGGCGCCGTATTTTTCCTGCACATACCGGATTACCTCGTCGCGCCGGTCCTGACAGAAATCGACGTCGAAGTCGGGCATGGAGACCCGTTCCGGGTTCAGGAACCGTTCAAAGAGCAGCCCGAACCGCAAGGGGTCGAGATCAGTGATTGTCAGCGCCCACGCCACAAGCGATCCCGCCCCGGACCCGCGGCCGGGCCCCACCGGAATATCGTGCGCTTTCGCCCACTTGATGAAATCAGAAACGATCAGAAAATATCCCGGAAACCCCATCCGGTTGATAATGTCGAGCTCAATTTTCAGCCGGTCCCAATAAGCGCTTTCATCCGCAGCCAGATCAACGGAGGCCAACCGCTCCTTTAATCCGGCGCGCGCTTGCGCCTCAAGCTCGCGCCCTTCCAGATTTCGGGCGTCGCCGATATCGCCTTCGACAAATTGCGGCAGGATCGGATCGCGCGTGCGCGGCCGATAGGCGCATCGGCGCGCAACCTCCATGGTCGTCGCCACCGCTTCGGGCAAATCCGCGAACAACGCAGCCATTTCCGCGCCTGACTTGAAATAATGATCGGGCGTCACCTGGCGGCGATCATCCTGATGCACATAGGCGCCGTCCGCGATGCATAAAAGCGCGTCATGGGCTTCGTGATCTTCCCGATACGGAAAGAACGGCTCATTTGTCGCTACAATAGGCAAATCATGCTTGTACGCGAAATCGGTGAGCGCTGCTTCCACATCGCCCGTGTCCCGCGCTTCGTGGCGCTGCAACTCGATATAAAGCCGGCCCGGGAATATCGCCTGCAGCTTGGCGAGCAAATCCTCAGCTTCTTGCGGGCGTTCGGCGCGCAATAGCCGGTCAAACGGCCCGTCATATCCCCCGGTCAAACATAGGACGCCCTCGGACCATTCAGCGAGCCAGTCGACGGCGGCGCAGGGTTCGCCGTCGCGCACCGAGCGCAGAAAGGCCGCGCTCGTCAGCTTCATCAAATTCGCGTATCCGGCCTCGTTCTGGGCGAGCAGCACGAGAGACGGCGCGCGCGCAGTTTTGGCCTCCAGATCTACAAGGTCGGCGATCTCGAAGCCCTGTTGCAATCCGGCTATGGGCTGCACCCCGGCGGCGCTCAGTATCTCCGAGGCCTCGAGCGCGCCGAAAAGATTGTTGGTGTCGGTCACCGCCACCGCCGGCATCCCGGCCTCAAGGCAGAGATCTTTCAGTTTCCCTATGGGAATGGCGCCTTCGGAAAGGGAGTAGGCGGAATGAAGATGCAGATGAACAAAATCCGCCATGGCGTTACCTCTAAATGACGCTTGCTGCGCCGGCTTAAAGCACAGCCCCCCACATCTGCGCCGCGCCGATCATCAGGATCAGTACGCCGAGTCCGACCGCGTCTCGCAATGTTTCGTTTTCCATAGCCGCCTCCAGATTGTTCTTTTTTTGTTCTATCTTCTTGTTTTGTTCTTTTCAAGCAGCTTTTTTCGCATGAGGAAAATTTTTCCTCGGATCATCTCGCGACTGCGAAAATCGCGATAGTGCGCCCGAAAATTCGTTTTGAGAAAGAAAAGATTGACGTTTTGAAAGCGTCTGACCGCATAATTTGTTCGCATACGCAGCATAGCTTGTGGTCGACGGTCCCTTGCGGGCGCGCTATTCTATAGCCGGGGAAGGGCAAAAAAGAGGGACAAAATCATGGACTTAACACAACTGCTTCTGAGCGGGGCCGGCGGCGCGATCATCGGGCCGCTCGTCTCACAATTTCTTGGCGGGAAAGATTCCAGCATGATGATGCGCCTTATTAGCGGCGTGATCGGCGGCGCGGGCGCAGGGGCCGGCGCTGATATGGCGGGCCTCGGCTCGTTGCTGGGCTCTGAAGGCGTCATGCCGATGGTGCAGAGTTTTCTGGAAGGCGGCGTCGGCGGCGGCGTTCTCGCCACCATCGCCGGGATGATGACCAAAAAATCCTGAGCTTGAAATTCTCTGATGAATGCGCCCCGGTCGAAGGTCGGCCGGGGCGTTTTCATAGGCGCCTCACGCCTGGCGGACTGCAGCGCGCACCGCCTCTTCAAGCGCCTGAAGAAACTGCGACCGGTCTTTTTTGGAGAAGGCCGGACCGCCGCCTGAAATCTCACCCATCTCGCGTAAATCGCGCGACAGTTCTCTCATGGCGAGCGCCATCCCGATCCCGTCCGGCGTAAACGGTTTACCCGCCGGACCAAGAACCGCCGCGCCCGCCTTGAGGCAACGGTCCGCCAACGGAATATCGGACGTGATCACGATATCGTCCGGTCCGACCGCCTCGGCGATCCAGTTGTCTGCGGCGTCGAAACCGTCATTGACGATTTGTTGGCGCACGTCATATCCCGCCGGCAATCTCATATAGGCGTTTGAGACAAAGAAGACTGTCAGCTTATGGCGATCGGCGACCTTGACGGTTTCGTCTTTTACAGGACAAGCGTCCGCATCCACGTAGAGTGTCGTCATTAGCGCAGGCGGGAAAAGCGGGGACGGTTGGTTTTCGGGTCGAGATCCGGCTCGCGCGGTGTGGGTGTAAAAGCCTCTATCGTCACACGGTCGTGGCGGTCGTCATAGCTTTGAACCTCGCCGGCCTCATACGCTTCGCTGAAATCGATTTTTGTTTCCGCTGCAGCGAGCGCCGGTTTTACGTGCGCTTCGCCCGCCGCCCACACGCGCCCGAGATTAAAGCCCGCGAGATACGCCGACACCCATGGCGAAAAGCGCGCGGCGATATCGAAGATGCCATCGTCAATGTCTTGAACCGCCTGATCCAGATTCCAGCCGAAGAAGTGATCGACGGCCATAGCGAGCGTGAAGAGTACGATCAAAATATGCGCATACAGAAAATGCAACGAACGGGCGAAAACTTTCGCAACCCACGCGCCTGCGCCCCGTGCGCCGTCCGCCTGATAGCGCCACCGGCCGGCGATGAACCCAAGCCCCGGCATCACCGTCAGGTAAACCACAGTCGCCACCGGCAGCGTCAGCCCGAGCAATTGCGTCATCGCGTAGTATGGATCGTCGCGCACGATCCACGCCCAAAGCGCCGTAATGGCTGAAAAGACAAGCGCGCTCGTCAGATACCCGCCGACGCGATCCTCGCGTGTGGGGGACTTTTTAGTTGTTTCAGACATTGCCACCACCAGATAACCCCAACACATCATAGGTCGTGACGCGCGCCTGCGCGAGCGTTAAATGGCGGGCGCAGTGTATTGCAACTGACGGGGCTGATAAGCTGAGGTCATGAAATATGTAATCTTCGGACCAGGCCGTGTTGGAACGAACATGGCGGCATACCTTACGTCCCTCGCCCACACTGTGACGTTGATCTCCCGGCGGGAGGCCGAGACGGACGGCGACTATTGCCGGTCAGAAATTTCGGGCGCAGACATCGTGGCGGCCGCCCTGCCGGACAGCGCTCTCAGCGATTGGCGGGCGGCGTGGACGGACACAATCGGTAAGCGTCCGGCGGTTCATTTTTCAGGCGCTGTCTCCGTTGACGGCACGCACGCTTATCATCCGCTTTATTCATTCCCACCCTCGGTCCTGCCAGTTGATGTCTTTCCGAAAATCGGGTTCGCCTGTCCGGAAGACGGCCCGGCCTTTACTGATATTTTTCCGGGCGCACCCAATCCGACATTCTCGCTCGGCGATGATGCGCGCGCGCACTATCACGCGCTCGCCGTCTTGAGCGGAAATTTCGCCGCGCATCTGTGGAACGAAACCGCCACCGCCTTCGCATCGGCCTATGACGCGGCGCCCGCCGATATTCTGTCTACATATTTCGAAAGCATTGTGGACCGGTTTCGTGAAAACCCGCTGAGTTCACTCACCGGTCCTGTGGCGCGCGGCGACCGTATCAGCGTCGAGGCGAATTTGGCGGCGCTGGCGGACGACCCGAAACTGTCCGCGCTCTATAAAGCGTTCCTCGCATCAGCGTGGCCCGACGCCAAAGATATCGACTAACGGTCAACGCCGGCGCGTTGCGTCAACGCCCGCCGCCAACAGCGCGAATAATCCGTACACGATCAGCGCCGAGCTTGCGACCGCATTAACGCTTGGCGGCGGCGGTCCGAAATTGCCGAACATTTGCAGCGCCACCCCGACAATAACGAACGCGCCCGCCGCCAAGCCGCCGCGCCAGCCGACCCCGGGACGGCGGGTGAGAAAGATCGCCATCCCGCCGAGGAAAAGCGCGATCTCAAGACCGAAGCTCAATGGTCGATTGTCCCACAGCCCCAAGCCCACTTTTTCGCCGCCGAACCACAAGAGCAGATCGGGCTTATGCATGATGAAATCCGTCAACCAGTGGGAGAATACCAGGGCGGCGATAATAAGTCCGCCGGCCGCGCCAGCGCCTTTGCGCGCTAGGCCGTAGGCGAGCCCCGCCGCCACGCTCCAGAACGCCGCCATGGGCAGGCTGTGGGTCCAGGGCATGTGATAGAGATCGAGATGGTTCGCTTCCGTGAAATTCGGGACGATCCGCACGCCTTCAACGCCTGTCAGCACGAACGGGGCCCATAGAATATCGAGAAATTGAACGGCGATAACCGCATGCCAGAGCTTGACGCGCGCTCCAGCCATCGCCCCTGCAGGACCATAGTGACCGACAAACATGTGCTCGCCCCTCCGATTGGATTAAGCGGCTATTTTGCGCTTGCTCTGGGCCAGCCTATCCTCTAAAGAACCGCGCTCAAACGGAATTATTCGGCTGCGACGCTCGGTTTTTCGAGACCGCGGCCTTTATGCATGAAGGCTTAGTGTCATGGCGGAAATGGACGTTTTTGATTGCGAAGTGCGGGCGAGAACAGGCACAGGCGGGGCGCGCGCCGTTCGCCGCGACGGCTGGGTGCCGGGCGTACTTTACGGCGGCGGTGATCCGGTCGCCATCAAACTGAAATTTAACCAAGTGAATAACGCCTACCGGGCGGGTCGCATGGGCGGACGCCTCGCCAATATCGATGTGGTCGGCGAAGACGGTCTGCAGCCGGTCATCGCGCGTGAGGTTCAAATCCACCCGGTGAAGGGCTTCCCGATGCATGTGGACATGCTGCGGGTGGACGAGAAAACCCGCATCGACGTCGAGGTGCCCGTGCGCTTCGTTAACGAAGAAGAATCGCCTGGCCTGAAACGCGGCGGCGTTCTTAACGTCGTGCGTCACGCTGTTGAGGTTTATGCGCCGGCGACTGCGATCCCGGAATTCTTCGAAGTGGACGTCGCCGGCCTCGATATCGGCGACAGCGCCAACATTTCGCTGGTGACGTTGCCGAACGGCGTTGAGCCGACCATTACGGACCGCGACTTCACGATCGCGACCATCGCCGCACCGTCAGCGGTTAAATCGGCGTCGCAGGAAGATGACGAAGCAGCCGAAGAAGCTGCCGAAGCGTCAGAAGAAGCGGCGGCGGAAGGCGAACAGGAAGAAGGCGGCGACAGCTAGTCCCCTCGCCGCTCGCCGCACCGTTTTTGACCGTAAAGGCGGCGCCCTATGTTGGTATTTGTCGGCCTCGGCAATCCAGGCGAGAAATACGCCAAGCATCGGCATAATGTCGGCTTCATGGCCGTGGACGCCATCGGCGATCGTCATGGCTTCGGTCCGGCGCGCGCCAAATTCCAGGGCGAGGTGCGCGAAGGCTATCTGGAAGCCGCCGGCGGGCGCACCAAGGTTCTCGTGTTCAAACCCACCACCTACATGAACGAGTCCGGCCGCGCGGTTCAGGAGCTTGCGCAATTTTATAAACTCGCCCCGGAAGACTTTTTTGTTTTCTACGACGAACTCGATCTCGCGCCGGGAAAACTGAAAATAAAGGCCGGCGGCGGTCACGCGGGCCACAACGGCATCCGCTCCATTGACGCCCATCTCGGCAATAATTTTCACCGTGTGCGGATCGGCATCGGTCATCCCGGCGATAAGTCAAAAGTCACCGGCCATGTGCTTGGCAATTTCGCAAAAGCCGATCAGGAATGGCTCTCCGCCCTCCTCGACGCAATCGCTGCATCGGCGCCGAAGCTCACCGACGGCGGCCCGCGGTTTTTGACAGACGTGGCATTGCAACTCGGGCCACAGCGCAAAGGCGACGCAGAAAAGCCTAGCTCCCCTCGTCAGGCGAAAGAACAAGAAGCCAATCCTGCGCTGCAAAGCAAAGAAAAACGCGGCCCGCTCGCTGAAGCGCTTCAAAAACTCCTGAAACAGAAAGACGACTGACCATGGGCTTTAAGTGCGGCATTGTCGGCCTGCCGAACGTCGGCAAATCAACGCTTTTTAACGCGCTCACGAAGACAGCGGCTGCGCAGGCGGAGAATTATCCGTTTTGCACCATCGAACCAAACGTCGGCGATGTGGCCGTGCCGGAGCCGCGGCTGTTCGCGCTGGCGAAGATCGCAAAGTCGGTGAACGTCGTACCCGCCCGTATGCAGTTTGTGGATATCGCCGGGCTCGTCAAAGGCGCGTCCAAAGGCGAAGGGCTCGGCAATCAATTCCTCGCCAACATTCGCGAAGTGGACGCCGTTGTTTATGTGCTGCGGTGTTTTGACGACGACGACATCACGCACGTCGCCGGAACGATCGATCCGATTGCGGACTTCGACGTTGTCGAGACGGAACTTATGCTCGCCGATCTTGAGAGCCTCGAAAAACGACGGGTGAACCTTGAGAAGAAAGCGCGCGGTCAGGACAAAGAGGCGAAAGCGGAACTCGCCCTCGTCGACAAAGCGCTTGAGGTTCTGCGTGAAGGCCGCCCCGCGCGCACGGCGGACATTGATCCGGACGACGCAAAAGCCTGGAAAGGCCTGCAGCTTTTGTCGTCAAAGCCTATTCTCTTTGTCGCCAATGTCGATGAGGACGCAGCAGCGAGCGGCAACGCCTATTCCGAAAAAGTAGCCGCAAAAGCAGTGGAGGAAAAAGCCGCAGCTGTCGTTATCTCCGCCAAGATCGAAGCTGAACTTGCGCAACTCGACGACGCGGAACAGACCGAATATCTGGAAACGCTCGGCCTTGAAGAGCCGGGCCTAAACCGCCTTATCCGCGAGGGATATGCGCTCCTCGGCTTGCAGACTTATTTCACGGCCGGCCCGAAAGAGGCGCGCGCCTGGACTGTGCGCGCCGGCGCCACCGCGCCCCAGGCGGCGGGCGTCATCCACACTGATTTCGAGCGCGGTTTCATCAGAGCGGAAACAATCACCTATGACGACTATATCGCCCTTGAAGGGGAACAAGGCGCGAAGGAAGCGGGCAAAATGCGGCTCGAAGGCAAAGACTATATCGTACAGGACGGCGACGTGATGCTGTTCCGCTTCAACGCCTAGCGATCGCGCTCTTCTTCCCTGCCCGTGTAGAAATTGAAACTGGCGTTGTATCCGTCGATAATCGACTTGTAAGGGTTCTGCAGATTCTTTTTCCCGAACGGCTGACCGTCATAGAGCACTGAGCCGTCGCGCGCTGTCTGCCGACTTTCAATCGGGCTCGTGTCATATCGGTCAATGTCAATCAGGAGCCCCGCGCCAAGCGCCCCGTAATATCGCCATTCAAGACCCGTATGGTAGAAAAAGCCATACGCCCGGAAATGCGGCTCGGCGATGGGATAGATATCCATCACGCAATCGAACCCGTTCTCGACAATGCGCTCCCCGGACGGACCAAGAAGCGCGCGCGACAGGGTTTTGTCGCAACGAACAAGATGTACGTCGATCGGATAGTTGCTGCTTTGGGTGAAGTCGCGCCCGAGCGCGCCGTAATAGCTGCGCGCTGCGCGTTCCGCCACCTCTGTGTGAACCGCTGCCAACGCTTCATATTGCGACGGCGGCGCGATGAGCTTTGACCCCACAAGGCGTTCAGGTTCCTGCGCGGCGAACCCCAAAGCAATGAAAATCAGACTGAGCACTGACGACCCCGGTTTTGAGGATCATGCTTGCCGGGAATCCCTTAAAGCCCAGCGCGAAAATTGGATAAAATTTTAAGCGTCCGTCTCAGCCGCTTTCATCAGATAGCGGCCCGCGACGGCGTCAAGTTTTGCGACAAACGCCGGATCCCGCGCCGCTGGCGCTGTGATCACGCCGAAATCGAGACAGGTCTCAATGCCTTGGGGCCCGTTTTCGCGGGCGGGCCCGAGGATCTTGGTGACCGCGTTTAGCGCCCTGCGCGCCTTGCGCGTATTGCCCGCCATGATCTCCAAAATATTGGCGACCTCGACGGCGCCTTCTTCCTCGTGCCAGCAATCATAGTCCGTCACCATGGCGAGCGTTGCATATGGCAACTCAGCCTCGCGCGCCAATTTCGCCTCCGGCATATTCGTCATGCCGATCACATCGGCGCCCCATTGGCGATAGAGATTTGACTCCGCCAGAGATGAGAATTGCGGCCCATCAATACACAGATAGGCGCCGCCCTTGTGCGCGGCGATCTCTTCGGCCTTGCAGGCCTCGTGCAATGCGCCCGCGAGAACGTCACAGACGGGGTGCGCCATCGAGACGTGAGCGACGAACCCAGGGCCAAAGAACGACTTTTCCCGTTGCGTGGTGCGATCGATGAACTGATCCACAATGACAAAGTCGCCCGGCGCCAGCGCCTCGCGAAACGATCCGCAAGCGGAAATAGAAAGAATATCGGTGGCGCCAAGGCGCTTCATGGCGTCAATATTCGCGCGGTAGTTCACCGCGCTTGGCGTCAGTCGATGCCCGGCGCCATGGCGCGCGAGAAAGATCATGTCGACACCGTTGAGCTTTCCCCGAACGAGCGCATCCGACGGTGCGCCCCAGGGCGTTTCAATGTCGATCCGTTCGGAGCTTTCCAGATCTTCTGCAGCGTAGACGCCCGAGCCGCCGATCACGCCAAGAACACGGGTTTGCGCCACTAGACCGCTCCCTCTTCAAGACCAAGCGCTTTGGCGATCTGGTCAAGGGAGGCTTCTTCCTGCGGCATCAGCCTCTGATCGGCGACGATCGCCCGCCGCGCCGAGAGTTTGATCGCAGCGGCCGCCTCCGCGTCGTCGCGGCACGCGCTGATCGCGGCGAGGACACGCCCCGCGGCGGATGCGTAATCGCTTTTGAAGTCTTCCGCCAACCGATTGTAACAGGCGCCAGCCGTTGCGCTATCAAGGAAAGACAAGGCCGGATCATTAAGCACGGTTGAAAGAAACCGCGCCTCCTCCACATGGTCAAAATTCGCGTCGGCGTACGCCACCATGATGAAGGCGCCGCATACAGCGCTTGCTCGCGTTTCGTCGGACATGATCGTCACCCCGTATGAAAAAGGCCGCAGCGTTATCTGCTGCGGCCCATTTAAGCGTGTCTCGCAAGAGCGCGTCTAGTGTTTCACCTTTGACCAGATCTCACGATAGGACCAATAGAGAATCCCGCACATAATCAGGAGATAGCCGATGGAGATGACGCCGAGGCGCTTGCGCGCCTCCATCTTCGGCTCCGCCGCCCACATCAAAAACTCGGTGACATCCTTGGCGTATTGCTCAACGGTTTCCGGCGTTTCAGGATCAGCGTAATCGATAATCCCATCGACAAGCGGCGCCGCCATGGCGAGGACCCCGCCGACGGGCACTTCATAGCCGTCAACAATATGCCCTTCATCGTCCTTGAATTCAGGCTTCAGGTTTTGCGACATGTCGCCCGGATAGTACGGATTATAATACTGACCGGGCGCGACCGAGACGGTCTCCGGCGCTTCCTCATAACCCGTCAGCAGGCTGTAGACATAATCCGGCCCGTGGTGACGGGCTTTCGTGATCAAAGAGAGATCAGGCGGCAAGGCGCCGTTATTGGCGAGGCGTCCAATCTGGTCATTCGGGTATGGCCCCGGCACCCGGTCAGACGGCAAACCAGGACGTTGGAACATCTCACCGAAATCATCCGGGCCATCCGTAATCTGATATTCCGCCGCCAGCGCTTTTACGATCGGGTTGTCGTTCGGGTTTGAGCAATCAACCGTTTCGGGAATTCCGGCCGGACAAGCGTCGAGATAGAATGGTCCGCTCGGTTGTCCAAAGTTGCGGAAGGAGACCAACTCAAGGCTGTGGCAGTTGGCGCAGACGGTGCGATAAACCTGAAGGCCGCGTTGGAGCGCATCCTGATCGTATGAGCCGAATGGACCGTTAAAGTGCCAATGCACATGCTCGACCTTTTTGGCTTTACCGCCGGCCGCCTGTGCGCCCGTGACGCTGGTCGCTACGGCGGCGAGCGCCGCAACGAAAATGCGAAGAGAGGTGTTTTTCTTAATCATCGCTCGGGTCACTCCGCCGGCGCAGGCGTCGGCGACGACGCCCCGCCTATGGTTGAGGAAACGGGTTTCGATTTCGGCAGCACCGCCTCCGATATTGATTTCGGCATTTGCGTCGGCGTTTCCATGACGCCAAGCAATGGCAGGATGATCAGGAAGAAACCGAAATAGTAAGCCGTACAAATTTGCGCCAGCGCCACATAGACGCCTTCAGCCGGCTGACCGCCGAGATAACCGAGCATGACGCAGACAATCACGAAGAGGATGAACCAGAGCTTCGCAATGGGGCGGTACCGCATGGACCGCACTTTCGACGTGTCGAGCCACGGCAATACAAAGAGCACAAGGATCGACCCGAACATGGCGATCACGCCGCCGAGTTTTGATGAGATCGGCCCAAGGTCGAACGTGATGGCGCGCAGGATCGCGTAGAACGGCAGGAAGTACCATTCCGGCACGATGGCCGCCGGCGTCACCAGCGGATCGGCTGGAATATAGTTATCGGCATGGCCGAGCGCATTCGGATTAAAGAAGACGAAGGCGGCGAAGAGCACAAAGAATACCGCGATCGCGAACCCGTCCTTGACTGTGTAATATGGGTGAAACGGCACCGTATCTTTTTTCACGTCCTTTACTTCGACGCCCGTGGGGTTGTTGTTACCCGGAATGTGCAGCGCCCAAATGTGAAGGACGACGACGCCGGCGATGGCGAACGGCAGGAGATAGTGAAGGCTGAAGAAGCGGTTCAGCGTTGGATTATCGACCGAAAACCCGCCCCAGAGCCAAACAGTGATATCATTGCCGATAAACGGAATGGCGCTGAACAGATTGGTGATCACAGTCGCGCCCCAGAAGGACATCTGCCCCCAAGGCAACACATAGCCCATGAAGGCGGTCGCCATCATCAGAAGGAAGATGATCACGCCGAGGATCCAGAGCATTTCGCGCGGCTCTTTGTAGGAGCCGTAATAAAGACCGCGGAACATATGCAGGTAAACGGCAATGAAGAACATGGATGCGCCGTTCGCATGGACGTAGCGCATCAGCCAGCCGTAGTTCACGTCGCGCATAATGTGCTCAACGCTTTCGAACGCCATATCGACATGCGCAGTGTAATGCATCGCCAGAACAACGCCGGTGACGATCTGCACGACGAGGCAGACGGCGAGAATGCCGCCGAACGTGTACCAGTAGTTCAGGTTCTTCGGCGTCGGAAAATCGACGAAACTGTCATAGGCGAGACGAACGATCGGCAATCGCTTGTCGAGCCATTTCTCAACACCGGTGCCTGGGACATAAGTGGATTCATGAGACATAAGGGCGCTCCTTATCCGATCTTGATGACGGTGTCGGTGACGAATTGATATGGCGGAACCGGAAGATTCTCCGGCGCCGGACCTTTTCTGATCCGGCCGGCCGTATCGTAGTGCGAGCCGTGGCACGGGCAGAACCAGCCATTATAGTCGCCGCGGTTTTCGCCCTGCTCGGTTCCAAGCGGCACGCATCCAAGGTGCGTGCAAACGCCGACCACGACCATGAACGCGGAATTCACCGCCCGGTTTTGATCTTCCGCGTCCGCTGAGGAGACATTGGCGTTACGGGCGTCATCGTCTTTAAGCGACGCGAGAGGCGTCGCTTCGGCTTCGGCGATCTCCTCAGGCGTGCGGTGACGGATGAAAACCGGCTTGCCCTGCCAAAAGACTTTGATCGCTTCGCCGACGCCCACGGACGAAATGTCCACTTCTTTCGTCGACAACGCCAAGACGGACGCATCCGGGTTCATCTGGGAGACCAGCGGGACGACAACGCCCACGGCGGCCATGCCGGCCGTCCCTGCGGCGAGCAGGTGGATAAAATCCCGACGGGTCGGTTCTTCTTCAGTTGTTTCTTGCGTCGCGCTCATTGTGCCGGTTTCCTTCGGGCGGATTGGTGTTAACCACAACTAAGAAGGTCGATAGACCTTGCTATTCTTTTGTACGCCTATGTACTCACTCTGGGTTTACAGAACATGCGGCCCAGCGTCGCGAAACGCGCCGGCCGGCTTGTTCGCACTGTCTCTTAGCCGACCTCGCCTCAGGGTGGAATAGCCATGCGCCTCGTTCTTTTTCAGCCGGATATCGCTCAAAATGTGGGCGCCGCCATTCGCACCGCGGCGTGTTTCGGGGCCGGTCTCGATATTATCGGCCCGTGCGGGTTTCCGCTTAGCGCCCGGGAAATCAATCGGGTCGCCATGGACTACCGCCTTTTGACTGAGCCGCAAATTCACGACAGCTGGCGCGGGTATCAAGAATCGGAGACCCGCAAGGGCGGACGCCTCATTCTCCTCACCACCAAGGCGCGTAACAGCGTCTGGGAAACGGCCTTTGAAGACAGCGATCTGATTATGATGGGCCGCGAATCAGAGGGCGCCCCCGATGAAGTTCATGAGGCCGCCGACCTTCGCGCCCGCATCCCCATAGCGCCGGAGGCCCGGTCGCTGAACATGGCGATCGCCGCCGCCGTGGCCCTGTCGGAGGCGCGCCGTCAGATCGGTTGGCCGCCCGCCGCGACGGGCTCTTGATTAACAATCCTGATCGCCTGAAAGATAAGCCCATGGATATTGATAACAAAAAACGACACGCGAAGGCGTGGTTTGAAACCCTCCGCGACCGCCTGTGCGCCGCGTTTGAAGCGTTAGAAGACAAGGCGGGACCGCTTTACGAGACACGCGAGGCGGGCCGCTTCGAGCGCACGCCCTGGCGGCGCGGCGATGGCGGCGAGGATCAGGGCGGCGGCGTCATGTCCATGTTGCATGGACGCGTTTTTGAAAAGGCCGGCATTCACACTTCCACCGTCTACGGGGAGTTTTCGGACGAATTCCGCAAACAGATTCCGGGCGCCGAAGACGATCCGAGATTTTGGGCTTCCGGCATTTCGTTGATCGCACATACCAGAAACCCCCATGCGCCGGCGGCGCACATGAACACGCGGATGATCGTCACGACGAAATGCTGGTTCGGCGGCGGCGGCGACCTCAATCCCATGCATGAAGCCTATCGCCGCGACGATCATGAGGACACGCAAGCGTTCCTGGACGCCATGCAGGCCCCCTGCGACGCGCACGATCCGGCTTATTTTTCAAAATTCAAGAAATGGTGCGACGACTATTTCTTCCTGCCGCACCGTAATGAGCCGCGCGGCGTCGGCGGCATCTTTTACGATCGCCTCGACACCGGCGACTGGGACGCGGATTTCGCCTTCACCAAAGATGTGGGCTCAGCGTTTTTGGACATTTATCCAGCGCTGGTCGGCAAGCGTATGGATCAGGCCTGGTCCGACGAAGACCGCGAAAAACAGCTTTTCCAGCGCGGACGGTATGCCGAGTTCAATCTTCTATACGATCGCGGCACGACCTTCGGTCTCAAAACCGGCGGCAATGTGGAGTCGATCCTGTCGTCGCTGCCGCCGGAAGCCAAATGGCCCTAGGGCGCAAAAAAAGCGCGCCCTACGGTGAGAGCGCGCTTCCCGTTTCCTCCCTGAGAAACGGTTATCCTTTAACGGCCTCGCATGCCGGATAGGCCCGAGATCAAGGTCAGCAGACCGCCCCCGCCCGCAAGATATGAGCCCCATTGAACGCCTTCCAGGCCTTCGTCCGAGCCCATCTGCAAGAACACATAAAAGCCGATCGCGGCGATCACGATGACCCCTGCAAGGCTGGTGATCGCGCTCGTGATCCTGCCGATAAACGGGATAAGACCTAGCACGCCCAGTCCCGCCGCCACCGCGGACACAAAGACCGCAGCGAAAATCGCCATTCCCTTATTGCCGCCCTGCGGCGCGCAATCGCCCGTCACCGAAAAATTGCGTCCGATCCAGCAATTGACCGTGTTGCCCACATAGTCATTGCCGGTGAGATTGACCGTGCCGCCGCCCAAATCAGAGCCCTGAACCTCGTCGCCAAAAATGGGCGCGAAGAGAAGCGCGGCGATAACGGCGAGCGGTAATAGAATACGTAACATTTTTTGACCCCTTGACCCCTTGAGTTCCCCACAACTTATCCGCTCCGGGCTGAGGCGCCAAGTCGCTCAATTGCATCACACTGGCCAAAATTCTTTTTTTGCAGCGCAGCATTAGCGCGGGAGAATTCGGCCTTCGCATCAAACACCGAGGATGTGAACGCATCGGGGTTTACGATCCGGCGGGGCGGGCCTACCCAAGACCGGCGGCGCGCCTCGTCCGCTGCGCCGCTGTCCACGCAATAAATGGGACCCCGTCATGACACAAAAATTCCGCCTCGCGGCGATCCAGGCCGCGCCTGTCCTCTTCGATAAGGAAGCCTCAACGGAAAAGGCCTGCGCGCTCATTGAAAAAGCGGGCGCTGACGGCGCCGACTTCGCAGCCTTCGGCGAGTGCTGGCTGCCGGGCTATCCGTTCTGGATCGAAAGCGGCGTTCAGGATCTCACCTGGGAGGCGAGCGCCGCATTCCTGGAGAATTCAGTCGATCTCGATGGACCGGAGGTCGATGCGCTCTGCGCCGCCGCTCGCGCCGCAGGGACCGACGTCGTCATCGGCGTCGCGGAACGCGATCCTTACACAGAAGGAACCGCCTATTGCACGGCGCTGACGATCGGCCGCGAGGGCGTGGTTTTGAACCGCCATCGCAAACTCAAGCCCACCCATGCTGAGCGCATTATCTGGGGCGACGGCGATGGCGCGGGCCTCACCGTTCAGGAACGCGACTACGCCAAGATCAGCGCCCTCAACTGCTGGGAGCATCAGATGATGTTGCCGGGATACGCCCTCGCCGCGCAAGGGACGCAAGTGCATGCAGCAATCTGGCCCGGTTGGGAAAAAGTTCCGAGCCCGAACGATTATTGCTGGGCGCGCCAGCATCTGCTTTCGCGCGCCTTCGCCAGCCAGGCCGCAGCCTATGTGGTGTGCGCCGCTGGCCTACGCCTAAAGGAGCATATCCCCGACCGCTGGAAAGCGTTTGGCGACTGGGAGCATACCGGACATTCGGCCATTATCGATCCGCGCGGCGAGATCATCGCCGGCCCGATCGAAGGCGAGGATATCGTGATGGCGGAAGGCTCGCTCGACATTGTCCGCGCCGCGAAAGCGGCCTGCGATATTGCAGGCCATTATTCACGTCCGGATGTGTTCAAGCTTTTCGTCAATGACGAAGTGATGGATCGCCGCGCTACGCTGGCGAGCGATGAGGAATTCGAAGATGAGGACCTCGCCGAACTCCTACGGGACGCAGACGACGACGAGCTTCTGAATTAACGCGCCAAAACCTGGCCCAACACAGCATCGAACCGCGCGAGCTGTTTCGGCCAGGTGTAGTCATCGAGGATGCGCCGGCGCGCCGCCGCCCCGATCGCCGCCGCTTTTTGGGCGTCGCCTGCGAGATCGAGAACCGCGCGCGCAAAATCATCTGCATCATTTGCGATGATAAGATCGCGGTCCGCTTCGACCTCAAGGCCTTCTGCCGCGTCCGCCGTCGCAATGACGGCCTTGCCCATGGCCATCGCCTCCAACACTTTGTTCTGCACGCCGCGCGCAATGCGCATGGGCGCGACAACCATGCGCGCCTGCGCCAGCCAGGGACGCACATCATCGACGCGGCCTTTGACTTCAACGCCTTCTTCGTGCTCCAGCGCCAGCACGGCGTTCGCCGGTCGGGCGCCCACGATCGCGAATCGCAGATCAGGGTTTTGGTCGCGAATTTGCGGCCACACATCGTGCACGAACCATGCGACGGCGTCGATATTCGCCCAATAGTCCATGGCGCCCACAAAGACGAGGTCAGCCTTTGGCGCGCAATCTCCATAATTAGAGGGATCAAAATAGTCAGCGTCAACGCCGTTGCCGAACCAGTGAAGCTTATCGCTCTTACTGTTGAGGGCGTCTGCTTCCGCGGCGCTGATCGCGAATGATGCATCCATATCGCCGATAATGCGCTGCTCCAATTCGCCGAGCCGGCGCGCTTCGCGCGCGTAAACCCAAGCCATTGGCCCGGCGCGGCGCTCAGCATATTGGCGCCACTTGACGGAGTCCGCATCGCATAAATCCACAATGCGCGGCCGCGCCGGCGCTGCGGGTTCCAGATATTGCGCCATGGATGAAGAGAAAGCGACTTCCGCCGCCAATTTCCGCTGACGCACGCCGCCTACCCACGCAGCCATGGTGTTATCGTGATAATATGGTTCCGTTAGCGGCGCGCCGGATAAAAGGCCACGTATGCTCCGCAGGCGGGCTTTTTTCGGGTCTAAAGCGGAAAAGCACGCACTCTTACAAAAGGCGCGCACCGTTTCCTCATATCGCCAATCGTCCAGTTCATCGACGAAACACCCAAGGTGCACATGAAAGCGTTCCGCCAGATGACGAAAGAGCCGCCATGACCGGATCTTGTCGCCTTTGTTCGGCGGATATGGGATCCGATGTGCAAGGAAAAGAATTTCCGGCTTCGCGCTCATGCGAGATTGCGCGCGAGGATAGGGCCGAGGCGGTTGGCGATCGGCAGCGGCAGGCGTTTCCAGGCCGATGAAACCAATGCGAATTTGGCGTTATTTGGATTCACGTCAGGCACTTCTTTGGCGTTGATCAGCGCATACTGATAGGCGAGCGGCGTCGCCTCAAATCCCCAGAGCTTCTTATAGTTAAAATGCGGCGTGCCGATTTTGCTGCGCCCGAAATCGAACACAGGCGCCCCCCGATCACCGGCGCGGGCCATCACTTTCCAATAAAGAAAATCAAAAGCCCGCAGCGGCCGGGCGCCGTCGATAGCCCCCACATAATAGGGCATGACACGGTCGCGAAAATAAAAGCTCATTAGAGCCGCCACAGGGGCGCCGTCTCCTTCCACAATCGCAATCTCCGCATCGTCACCGAACGCTTCCATGAGCAGGGCGGCATATCGGCGCGAAAAAACAGGCGTGCCAAGATTGCGCACTGACCGCGCATAAATATCGTGAAAAAGTGCAACGTCGTTTTCGAACCGAATGCACAGTCGCCCTTCGGCTTCAAATTTCAATGCCTTGCGAACTTCCGCCCGGCGCTTTCGGGGGATCGCCGCCAACCGCGCGTCTTCGTCGAGCGGCATTGTTTTAATGAAGCTAGCATAGGTCTGTTCTTTTGAGCGCCAGTCGCTGAAAAGTGCGCGTTCACTGCGCAATTCCACATAACTCGCATTACGCAAACGTCCCGCCTCTACCGCCGCCTCGGCGAGCGCATGAGCCGCCTGATCATCAAGCGCCGCGACGCCGCCGCCGACCGTGAACCCGGTCGATATGAGCGAGCGGCCAAAGAACGGGCTCTTCACCTCCGTAAGCGGAAGAATACCGACCACTTCATCGCCGCGCATGGCGGCAAAGCGTAACGGCGCATGGCCGTGCGCTGCCTGAACGATATCGCCCCAGCGCCAATCATGAAAAAAAGTCGCCTGCGGCGCGCGGTCGACGAATGCGCCCCACGCCGCCTTGCTCACATCATCGACAATTCGGATTTCTTCAGAACCGCCTGTAGGCGATAAAGCGGTTTCCATTGCGGGCGCTCTGTCCATCAGGCGGCGGCGCGCCGCTCGGTCAGGTCAAGCGCCTCGTCGATACGGCCCCACGAAAAATCATCAAGTAACGCGCCGAGCTTTTTCTCCATTTTCCGGAGATTGAGATAATGGCGGAACTTCGCTTTGCCGGACGCACTCGCGATCCGCGGTTGATCCGGATCGATTTCCCACGGATGAAAATAAAAAATGGTCGGGCCGTCCTGCGTCGCCTGTGCGCGCTGGATCAGATGTTTCGAGAACGCATAGGGCGCAGCGCGAAACCAGCCGCCGCCGGCGGCGCTTAGCCGGCGCCCCATAATTTCAGCGGTGGCGACCGGCGCTTCGATAAAGGCCGATCCTTGCACAGGCCGGTAAGGCGCGCGCGGTCCGTTCGGGTCGCCATAGTGATCGTGCGCGATCGGGTGTTCACTAGAGGAATAGGCGTAGCCGATTTCGCTTAAGATCTCATGGGCCCAAGGCGTGCGCTGATCAATCGAAAACCCGGCGGCGCGGTAGCCGTTGACGGCGACGCCAGCGCAGTCTTCCAAAATCTTCTTTGTTCGGGCGGCATCGGCTCGAAACTCAGCAGGCGTCTGATCGAAAACCTTCGCATGGTCATAGCCGTGCGACGCAATTTCATGGCCGGCGTCCGTAATCTCCCGAACGAGTCCCGGCGCTTTTTCAGCAATCCAGCCCAGCGTGAAGAATGTTCCCTTCACGCGATGACGGTCGAACAAATCCAGGATACGCCGCGTGTTTTTCTCCACACGGAGCGAAAATCCGTCCCAGCTCTTGCGATCGATCACATCAGAAAACGCCCAGACCTGAAAATAGTCTTCGACGTCTACGGAGATGGCGTATGACTTTTTCATCGTGCTTCAGCGCGCGCCAGCGTTGCAAATTTCGCGGCGCGCGGGTTACAGCCGCCGCAGACTGCGTTTACGATCAATCACGCAACTCAGACAGAAGTTTCTCCGCGCGCGCCAGGCTGGCGGCGACTTTTGATGTGTTGTCGCGCCGCTTTGTCTGGCGGTCAGACAATTGGCGGCGCACCTGAACGATTGCGGTATGCGCGCCTTTCAATTCATCACGGGTCTCATTGAGCGTTTGCGCGACCGACTGACGCCAGCCTTTCAAATCTTCGTAAAATCCTGGTCCGTCAATGTCGCCATCGACGTCTCCGCGATCAAGCTCATGCACCGGCTCTGCGTTCGAGGCGCTCGCCTCGGCGATTGCATCGGCCACATCGCTGATCGTCGCCGGACTGGGCGCGTCTTTCGTTTCCGCTTTCGCCTCGCGCTGCAGTCTCAATCGGTCGAGCACGCTCAAGGAGCCCGTATCCGCCGCTTCGACAGATGTCCCCTCGTCTGCTCTTGTTTTAACCGGTTCCTTTTTCGCCCCTGCCATTTTTTCCTCCGTCTCCCCCTTAACTTCAGATTTCTCACCCTTTTTGGGTTTTCGCCCCTCGTCGGGTTTTGCCGCCTTCGCGGCGGCCTCTTCCGCATTCACCTTTCGGACCGCCGTAAATGGAACAACGGTCGGCGACGTCGCGCCGTTCGCTTCACGCTTTTCTTGCGGGTCCAGGCGTTCGTCTTCGGCAATTCTCGGTCCTGCGTCCGCGACGGCCGCCTTATCCGGCTTTACAGCCGGCGCGGCCTTCTCGTCTTTTTTAGCAGCGCCATTTATGGCTGGCGCCGGCATATCGGGCGCAGGTTCTTCGGTCGCTCCGATCGCTAAATTCTCTTCAGCCATATCCGCCGACACGGACCGCACGACTGCCTGATTGATCTCGTGGAGTTCTTCCAGCGAGCAATAAAGAAGAATTCGGTTGCAGAGTTTGTTCACCTTCCGCGGCACGCCTTCGGTTTCCTCAAAGATCGATGCGAAGGCATTTTCGGTGAAGACCGGGTCGTCTTTCCACCCGACAACTGCAAGGCGGTGCTCGATATAGTCCTTTGTCTCCTGATCGCTGAGCGGCTCAAGATGATAGGACGCGATGATCCGTTGGCGGAGCTGCTCCATATTCGGCCCAGCAAGCTTGGGGCGAAAATCCGGCTGTCCGACGAGGAATACCTGGAAAAGCGGCGTGCCGTCATAATCCATATTGGACAGGATACGAAGTTCTTCAAGCGTTTCGCTCGGCAGGTTTTGCGCCTCGTCCACGATCAGCAAAACCCGGCGCCCATGATTGAGTTGATCGAACAGGAAGTCCTCAAACGCTTCCAGCGGCGCCGTCTTCCCTTCCCCAGCCGCTTCCACACGAAAAGCAGAGAGAATGTGGGACAACAGGTCTTCCGGGCGCAGGTTCGGCGTCAACAAATGCGCCGCCGCGATGCGCGAGCGGTCAAGCTGGTCGAGCAAGTGACTGATCAGCATCGACTTGCCGGCGCCGATCTCGCCGGTAATCACAATAAAGCCTTCAGCCTGTCTCAAGCCATAGTGAAGGTAAGCCATCGCCTTGTTGTGGCTTCGGCTCCCGAAGAAAAACTTCGGATCGGGGTTCAGCTTGAACGGCTGACCTGTAAGGCTGAAATACTCTTCGTACATAACTAAAAGTCCAAAGTGACGCCCGCAGTAAAGGTGTTCTCGCTATACTCCAGCGCATCCACCTGCGAAAAACGCTCCGAGTGCGAATATTCTCCGAATACGGAAAGATTCTTGTAAAGCTGATAGGCGGCGCCGATGCGCCCGCCGACAGTGTCGGTCTGGCCATTGAAGAACGCCAGCTGCGCACACAGCACTTCAACCGGCTGCGCCAAGAATGCGGGGTTCACCCCAAACAGGAACGGGCGATCGACACAGGTCGCTTGGTCAACGGTCGTGTCGGCGTTGCGCCAGAAAATATCGCCATAAGCGCGCATCCGCCGCGAAAGCTCGCGCGAGGCGCTCGCCGTGACCCCGTAGATTTCATTTTGCCGGAACCCAAAGTCTGTGTCCTGATAGCTGGCTGTGAGATTGACGGTCGTGCGGTCAAACGCACCGTTCAACTGAACGAAGGCGTCATTCGATGTGCCGATGCCCACCGCCTGCGCATTCACTTGCGATTGCCCCACATTGGTGATCGAATCGATTAGGGCCTTAGGCGACAGTTCTTCATCGCTTCCCTGGCGCAGTCGATCGGCGAATTGCAGCGTGCGTTGCTGCAAAGACTGGAAGCGCCGGTTGATCGATTGCGCGCGCGTCTGGAAGGTGCGCGAGGCGCCGGCGATCAGGCGCAGACGGTCGGAGAAATCATAACGAATGTCCGCATCGATGAAATCGTCATCATAGCGCCGCCCATATTCGAGCCGCACCTGCGTGCGGCGTCCCGGCCTAGCGGTAAAACCCGCCCGCCAGAAGAAACCGGAAAGGAGATCGTCGTCGAAAAGATCAAGCTCCACATCCGTCGGAACGCCGTTGACGTCTTCCGTCCGAGTCGCAAACGTTTCAATCTCGTCATACCCGACAGCGGCGCTCACCGCGATGCTGCGGCCAAGCGCATATTGCGCCTCCGCTGTCACCGATCCCTGCTCATACTCAATGCTCGGCAGGAGCGCGGACCCGTCTTCGTCCGTGATATTGCCGTAGGCGGTCAGCGTAAAACGCAACCGGTCAAAAAGCGCGCCGCTTCGATATGACGTCAACGCTTCGTGGGTCTGCGAGTCGTTCAGGAAATCATTGACGCCTGAGGAGGCGGCGGATTCCGTGTCATCGACAAAAACCTGAGAAAAGCGATACCGCAGTTCGCCCGTCGATTGGTTCGGAAACTGATGATAAACATACGGGCTGACTGCAAAGCTGTGTACATTCGCCTGTTGGTCTCGCGCTGCGTTCCGATTTGCTGAGAACCGCGCATTGTCGCCAATGAGCTGGCGAGAGGTTTGGCCCGCAATGTCGAGATAAAGCCAGTTGTCGGCGATGGTCGCCGTGCTTGCGCCGCCGATATCCTGATTGACGCGAAAGTCGCCGTCATCGGTCAAATACGAAAAATCAAGATCGCCGCTGATGAGGCCGGTGAAGCGACGATTGGAAAAGATCGCGCTGCCATTGAATAGCGTCGACAAAATGATTTCATCATCGGCCAGATCGCCGGGCGCAAGGTTGATGTTATCGGTGAATGTAACACGCGGACTGACGTTAGCGGCGTAGCCGAGATAGTCCGTTCTGAATTTCAAAGGCGCCTGCGGCGAACCGACCTGCGCGAGCGCACCCGTAGCGCAGGCCCCGAGAAGCGCCGCAAGGATGACCGGCCTGCCGGTTTTGCGTCCCCAACCACTCTTTTTTCCGTTCCAGACCATCATTTCGTTCCTTTATCCCCGAACGCCGGCGTCTTATCCGGACGGCCGCCCAGCGGCGCCGGCGTTTTTTCATATCGTTCATAAGATCCATAATGGGATCGGCTCCCCGCCAACAGACACCGATTCAGAATGAGACTCACGTTCGGATTAACTTCCAGAAGCTCATCAAGGGCGGCGGCCACCGCCGGCTCCGGCGTTGAATCCGCCTCCACCACGAACACGATCTCATCCACATGGCGCGCCAGGATCACAGCCTCGGTCGTGGCGAGCACCGGCGGTGCGTCGATCACCACAATCCGGTCATGCCGGAAGGACGACAGATTTGAGAAAAGCTGTTGCGCATCCGACGACGCGAATAGATCGCCCGTCCGATCCACTTGCGAACCTTCGGTGAGAAGCGAAAGCGACGCCTGATTGGCGCGGAGCGCGAGCGCCTCGGCGTTAAGCGATGGATCGACGATGCAGTCTGTCAGGCCAGGCGTCTCCTCGATGCCGAAATGCGCGCGCAGCTTCGGACGCGGCGTGTCCGCATCCACCAGAAGAACGTCGATTTCTTCCTCGCAGGCAAGGCTCAACGCCAGATTGATCGACGTAAATGTTTTGCCTTCCGACGGACGCGTGGAGCACACCATGATCAAATTGCGGTGCCGCCCTGTCTGACGCAAGACGCGCTGATCGGCGGTGCGGTTTAAGAAACCCGTCCGGCGTAAGAGACGCCGTTTGATCGCGCGAAGCTCAAGCGCCAACGGCGTCGACCGCGCTGTGGGGACATAAAACCCCTGCGCGGCCAGCGCTTTGAAATCGACATCAAACGGCCGCGCAGGCGACGCGACAGCGTCAACGCGCGCGGTTTTCACCGGCTTACGCTGCGATAGCGATAATTCTCCAACGGCTTTTTCGATCAGTCCCATTGCTAGAGCCGTCCCCCCGCGCGATCGACGACGATCGCCGCCGTTTCAGCTTCAGGCGCCAGCCGATCCGTAGGCAGACGTAAGACATCCCAATAAACATAAGCGCCACATAGCGCGAACAACGCAAGGCTCGCTACGGCGAGTTTGGCAAAATCGAGTCGTCGTGACTGCTTGACGGCGACCGACTTTACCTCGCTCACGGCGCCAAGGACGGGCAGGCCGAATGCTTCCTGGAGCTCGGACGTTTGCGTGAAGGTCTTGTCCAAAAGCGTAAACGCCAACGCCGCGGCGGCGCCGACGCCGAACGCCAACAGGGTCGATCCGACGATCAAAAGCATGCGCGGCGGCGATGAGGGTTTGTAAGCCGGTGTCGGCCGTTCGAGGACATTATAATCTACGCCGCGCGAGCCCGGCCCAAGGGATGTTGTCAGATCAAGCCGGTCACGGCTTTGCACGAGATTTTCGTAACTCTTCTGCGTTTGTTCATAATCGCGAACAATGCGTTGCAGCGCCGCTTCAACCGCCGGCGCCTGCGCAATCGTAAATGACAACGCTTCGAGCTCTGAGCGAAGCTTCGCTTCCCGCTCGGCGAGTCCCGCCGCCTGGTCCTGCGCCGCGCGTAGCTCATTCCGTACACGAATATAGTCAGGATTATCGGGCAGCGCGCCGCTCGCCGAATCTTCAAGCTCCGCGATGCGCGCCTTTAACCCGACGATGTCTGGGTGATTTTCAAGATACTGGCTGCGCAATTGCGCCAATTGCACCTTCATTTCCTCCAGCTCGCCGCCGGAACTGGTGCGCGGCGTCGCCGCCAGAAGCGTAGTCAGCGTGCCCACCGTGCGCTTGGCGACCGCAAGCGAGTCGCCAACGCGAGATATATCCGCATCTAGCTGGTTTTGACGTCGCTGATTGCCGGCGATGATCGCAAGTTCAGCGGCGTTTTCCCGCCGGAACCGCGCAACTTCCTGGTCCTTCGCAGCGAGCTTCGCTTCAAAATTTTCGATTTGCAGCTCAAGCTTTTGTTTGGCGTTTTCATTTTCCTGAAGGCTGGCGCCGAGATCCTGTTCGCTGAAAAGATCGAGGACAGCAGCGACCACATCGCTCGACACCTGCGGATCGCCATAGGCGAAGGTGATCTGGAAATACATCGGCTGCGGGCTCTCGATCGTAATGAGCGACGCAATCCAGTCGATCATCCCCGCCATCTTCACTTCGCGCTCAATCGGCGAGGAGGCTTCAATGGTTTTGTCGAGCCCGGCCCGGTAAATGATCTCCTCAACATTCGGACGGGTAAGCAGCGAACGCTTCACAACCTGAACGCGGCGCTCATAGTCAGGGCTCGCGGTCACATCGCCCATCACTGGCTGAAGAATATTCTCAGTTTGCACAAACAGCTGCGCGCGTGACTCATAACTGTCGGGGATAAGCCAGATCCCGAGCCAACAAACGAGCGCCGTTAACCAAGCGAAGGCGACGACGGTCCACCGTCGTCGCCAGAGGCCTACGCCGTATCGTACAATCGGTTGAGGTAAGTCAGAAAAATCAAACACAAACCAACCCTTTACCCACCTCTCCCTTAAAAGCGTCCTAGAAGATGCTTTCAGGCACCAGGATTACATCGCCCGGCAAGACAGGCACATTAGCGGAAATATTCCCTTTGCGGATCAAATCGTCGAGCCGCAGACGGTAGGACTCGCGCGCATCGCCCTGGCCGCGAATTAGAACGGACTTATTACCGGCTGCGAACTCCGTGAGGCCGCCCACGGCCACCATGACGTCAAGCACAGTCATGCCTTTTTGATAGGGCAGCGCGATCGGTTGTTGCGCTTCGCCAAGCACGCGCACTTGCTGTTCGAACGATCCCGAAAAATTGCTGACAATGACCGTCACCTCAGGCGACTTCACATATTTGCGCAGCGACCGTTCAAGGTCTGTCGCGAGCGTCGACGGCGTCTTGCCTGACGCAACCATGTCTTCGACGAGCGGCGTTGATATCCGGCCATCAGGACGCACGGTCACATTGGTTGATAGTTCCGGTGCGCGCCAAACAAAGATTTCGAGCTGATCGAGCGGGCCGATCAGATAGCTGGGGCTTGATTCGACGGCTTCCGATGTGGTCGCGGGCGCTGCGGCCAGTTGCTCGCCCCCGAGCAGCTTCGTCGTCGAACAGCCAGCGAGCGCAAGCCCGGCGATAGCCAGTGCGGTTGTGCGAAAAAAGGTCAGTGAGATAGTCATAATAGTCCCTCGGTGAAAAATTATCAGGTCGATCGGATAGTTAACAGATGACTCGCCTCTTTATTCTAACGATTTAGCAATTCCTTTGCCAATCAGGGTTTTACGGCCCTTTAAGCGCGTGGAAAAAGGTTAACGCAAAGGCCGCGCGCGCGAATTCGCCAATCGTCGCACCCGTCTTAGCTGTCGGACGGCGCTCCCTCCCCGCACGCCGCGCGCGCGCCCCAAAAACAAGCGATCCGAAAGATCCCGCTCGCATCTCCGCCGGCACGCGAGAGCAAAATCCCATATTGGAATGCGGCCTCGCCGTTCACCGACGCGCCAAGATAGGCTTGGCGCGCACGGCGTAGCGCCTCAGCCCCCTCTTCAGGCATGGCGATGGGCCGAACCGGATCGCGAAGCTGCTCAGCGCGCGCCGCGTCGATGGTCTGCAGCGTTTCGAGCGACGCGAGGCGCGCCTGCGTATCGCCGAGCCCCTCCTGAAGCCGGATCAATTCCTCAAGGAGCCCAGCATTTCCAGGCTGACGCTTTACAACCCGACCGATGAGCGCCGCCGCCTCATGCGCTCTGCCGGTTTCTTCCATAATGCGCGCATAAGCGCGGGCGCGCGCAACATCGCCCGGCGCGGCGAGAAACGCCGCCCGGAATATCGCCGCTGCTTTTTCCGGCCGGCCTGATTTTTCTACCAGCAACGCCGTCAGCAGCGCTTCAGGTTTTAACGCGCGGGCGCGATCACTGAACATTGTCAACACCGACGATGCGCCGGTTTCGCGCAACAGGTCCGCGTAAAAAAGCGCCGCGTCCGCGTTTTCCAACAACGCACCTTCGAACGGGCGCAACAATTCCGCCGCCGCCGCGTCGTCGGCGCGCAATACAAGCAGCCGCGCGAGGAGCAGGCGCACATGCAATCGCGCATCGCCGCCGGTCATAGCGTCCGTGAGTCGCTGCGAGGCCTCGTCAACGTCGCCGGCGCGCACGTCGGTCAATGTCCGCAAAGTGAGGGCGCGATCAAAGGACGGTGCTTCGGATAACAGCCCGTCAAGAAGTGCATTCGCCGCTTCAAGTTTGTTGTGGTGAAACAGCGCTGTCGCTTCCAGCGTACGTGCTACAAGGCCGCTGCCGTCATCATCGGGCGGCGACAAGGCCGAGACGCTGCGCCCTTGCTCCGTATCACGACGAAATGCAATTGCGTCTATAAGAAATGTCGCCGCAGCTTGTTCGCCCGCCCAATCGCCGAAGAGAAATTGCGTCGATGTTTGCAACAGGTTTTTGTCAAACGGTCCGCCGCCATCATCGATGATTTCAATCGCCGCATCATAGTCGCCCGCGCTGATGCGCCGCTGATACGCTCTCAATTGCCCGAGCCAAAAACGCTGAGCCCCCAAGGCGTCGATTGCGGCGTCTTGTTCCGCGATACTCTCGCTACCCGCAGCGAACACCGTGCGCAAGTCGAGGCCCACCCAGTCATTCGGTGTATTGCGCAAATATTGCTCAAGCTGCGTCGCCGCCTGCGCCTCGTCGCCAGCCAGCCAGTTCGCGGCGGCCAAAACCAGCGGCCCCCTGATCTCATGTTGCAGCCACGGCTCAATGACATTGAATGCGCGCGCGGCGCGGATGCTGTCATCACCCGCCAAATCAAAAAGCGCTGACAAATAAAGACCTTGCGCGTCAATGCCCGCTTCGACTGCGAAAAGCCTTTTGCGGGTTGCGAGAGCCTTCGCCGCTTCATCCAGACGCCCGGCGCGGATCATCGCTTCAATCGCCACCGCGTTCGTTCTGTTCTTGGCGGCGCCCGCATCGGCAGCGCGCGCGGCGGCGGACAGCGCCAGCGCTTCGTCGCCATCGTCGAGCGCCATGCGTGCGCGCAAAAGCCAGGCTTCAGGCGAGAGCGGGCTTTGCGCACGGATCACGGCCTGCAAGTGGCGTCCCGCGCTGGCGAGATCGCCAAGTGCGTAGTCGCACCGCGCCAAGATGAACAAAGCCTCAATATCCGCCTTATTGCGCGCCAGCATTTCAAGCGCTTCACCGCGCGCGTCAGCGTAACGATGCAGCTTGATTAACGCTTCAAGCCGCAAAAGATTTACTGCGCGCGCCGTTCTATCTCCGGACGCAGCCGCTTCGAGCACGCCCGCATATCGGCCCGAAGCGTAGAGCGCCTTCATCAGTGCGATTTGATTTTCTGTTGTCGGAGCGAGTTGATAATTCGCACGCAGCGTTCGCGCCGCCTTCGCATACGCCCCAGAAGAATAGAGCGCCTCGCCAAATGCTTTTGGTGTCAAATCAGGCGTTTGCGGCGATTTGGGCGGCGCCGGCGAAAGCGCGTACATCGCAAGCCCGGCGACACAGGCGAATGACCCCGCCGCCGCGATACGCCGCCATTGGGTCCGATTGACGCTCACCGCCTTTTTTCGCTCACGCCTGCGCATTAACTCAAACGACTCAAATGGTGTGCGGCGCCTACCGACTTCCGATGCCGAATAAGGCGACGCGCACCGTCATGAAAACAATAAGAATATCCCGGCCGATGCTGAAATGTTTGATGTAAAACAAGTCATATTTCAGCTTCTCTCGCGCATCTTCAACAGACGCACCGTACACGTACTTTACTTGCGCCCATCCGGTGATGCCGGGCTTAACCACATGGCGCAGATGATAATTCGGAATTTCTTTCTCAAGCAGCTCAACAAACTCTGGCCGCTCCGGACGGGGACCGATAAAGCTCATCTCACCGCGCAAGACGTTTAGGGCCTGCGGGATTTCATCAATCCGCAACTTTCGGATAATGCGGCCGACGCGCGTGACGCGATCATCGTTTGTCGCCGCCCAGCGGGCGCCGTCTTTCTCGGCGTCCACTACCATAGAGCGGAACTTAACAATTTTGAACGGACGACCATTCAGTCCAATGCGCCGTTGAAGATAAAGAACCGGCCCATTGCTTTCGATCTTGATAGCGATCGCTGTGACGAGCAACAGCGGCGCCATTAGGAGCAATAGCAAAGACGCGGCGGCGATATCGAAGACCCGCTTGACAATTCCCCGCCCGTCAAACGAATCCGACACCACCGGCGCTTTTACATCCGTCCGGCTAAAGGCGGCGATATCCACCTGACCAGTCGTCTGTTCACGGAATAAAGAAAATGGTTTGCGATCGTCTTCTTTCGCCGGACGTTTAAACCATGCGACCTGTAACGGATGAAGCGCAGGGCTCAACGCCGCCCAAAGGGCGAATACAAAAAGCGCTGAAAACAACAGCGTACTCACAGTTCAAGTACCCCCAAGAACCTTCGACTTTTCGTCACACCGCCTGTACCCAAATGACACAAATTGGTTGTGGCGGAGCATGAGCCATGCCTAACCAAAAGTTAATCCCACCGACGGATGCTGCGGCGCAACCAAGTAATTTATTACTACTTGTCTCAGATTTTCGCCACCGAAAAGAAGCTTTAATTCGCTTTTCAATCTAAGCGGGCGTTCTTCAACCGATTAAGTATTTCAGGCGAATAATTGTCGTCGCTGCGATTAGGCGAGTGCGCTCAAGAAAAACCACCAGAGCAACAGTGAGGCGCCGATCCACACCGCCCAGCACAAAGCGATTGGCCAGCGTGAGACGGACGGCGTTTCGCTCGCTTCTTGCGTCAGCTTCCAGTTATCGATTTGAGAATGTACTTGGCTCACGGCGTCTCTCACAGTCAGTGGTTCTCGGCGCTTTTCTTGAACATGCAGCCTTTCATGCCCTTACTAACGAAAGCTTTCACATTCTGGCGGTATTGGTTAACACGGCGCAGATTTCACAGCATAAATGCGCCTTGCGCATCTCAATTCGCCGTAAGGAATTCTCACGATGTTCGGAGCGCCGAAAGGCGCTCGAAAGTTTTTCGCCGGGGCGGAGCGTTTTGAAAATCCTCACACTTACAACGCTCTATCCGAACGCGGCGACGCCCAATCACGGCGTCTTCGTAGAAAACCGGATCCGCGCTTTTGTGGAAAAAAGCGGCGCGGATGTCCGTGTGGTTGCGCCGGTCCCATTCTTTCCCTTCAAATCCAAGCGTTTCGGCGCCTATGCGCGCTTCGCCGCGGCGCCCCGCACGGAAACAAGACACAGTCTGGAGGTCTCCCACCCGCGATATTTCATCCCGCCCAAAATCGGCATGACCTACGCGGCCCACGCGCTCGCGCGATGCTTCCTCAAAAGCGCCAGGGAATTGCTCGCCTCAGGGTGGGACTTCGATCTCATAGACGCCCATTATCTCTATCCTGACGGGGTCGCCGCCGCCGCTGTCGCCCGCGCGCTCAACAAGCCGCTCGTATTGACCGCCAGAGGCACTGACGTCTCCCTCATCCCGTCATTCGACAAGCAACGCGCCATGATCCTGAAAGCGGTCAATCAGGCCGAGAGCGTAATTTGCGTCGCCAGCGCGTTGCGCGATGCGTTGATTGACATCGGCGCGCCCGCGGAAAAACTGAGAGTTCTCAGAAACGGCGTCGATCTCGACACATTCAAACCCTTCGATAAGCGTGAGGCCCGTACGGAGTTTTCCATTCCGCCCGACGTTCCGCTTGTGGTCAGCGTCGGTCATCTGATCGACCGCAAGGGGCATGACATTGTGATCGAGGCGTTGGCGTCATTGCCGGACGCACGCTTGGCGATTGCGGGGGACGGCGAACGCCGCACGTCTTTGGTCGCGCTGGCTGAGCGCCTCGGCGTCAAAGATCGCGTCCGGTTTTTGGGCGCAATCCCACACGAAAACCTGGCGCGCCTTTACAGCGCAGCGGACGTTCTCGCGCTGGGGTCGTCTCGCGAAGGCTGGCCGAACGTTCTCCTCGAGGCGATGGCCTGCGGCGCGCCCGCCGTTGCGGCGCCGATCTGGGGGTGCGGCGAGGTTATCGCAG
>CAWUIM010000015.1:0-54667 GCA_963922595.1 uncultured Parvularculaceae bacterium | reverse complement strand
GAGAATGCCCGTGGAACGCGTGTTGCATAGCAAAATACATGATTGCGCCCGGTACACTGTGCTGGTATTAAATCTTTGTTAAGTTTCTACTTGGGAATCATGGGGTTCATTATGCGTATGATTTTGGCGGCGATCGCCTCTACAACATTGATGGCGGGGGCCGCTCACGCAGCGCCAGTCACATTGACTTTTGACAGTTTGAGCGCGGGCGATGTGGTCACAGGCCAGTTCCCGGGCGTTACGGTCAGCGCCACCGGCGGTTCCGGCCAGGCGATCATCTTCGACACCGACAACCCAACAGGCGGCGATGACGACCTTGAGTCGCCTTTGACGCGCGTCGGCCCGGACGAAGGCTCCGTCGCAGCCGGTAATGTGTTGATCATTTCCGAAGACGGTGATCTCAACGATCCTGACGATAACGGTTCAGGCGGTGTTTTCACGTTTGACTTTGACGGCGTCGTCACCTTCCTCGGCTTTGACGGCGTGGATTTCACTGACGCCGGCGCGAACCTGATCGTCACGCTCTTCGACGATGCGGGCGACACATTGTTCAGCTATGACTTCGCCGCAAACAGCATGGCTTCGGTCGGCGACAATGAATACTACTCGTTCTTCACGACCGTTTTCGGCTCCGGCATCGCCGGGGTTGCGCTTGCGACGATCGAACTGACAGGATCGGGCGCGATCGACAATCTGACCTTTGACGCCGCCATCCCGGTCCCGGGCGCCTTGCCGCTCTTGCTTTCAGGCATCGCCGGCCTTGGCTTCGCTTCACGCCGGAAGCGCAAAACAAGCTAAGCTCTCCTCTTCGAGAGACCAAAGCCGCCCGCACATCGCGGGCGGTTTTTTTTGCGCGCTTGGCGAGCCCGGATTTGACTAACACGCGCTTACGCCGCAAGTACGCCGGATGAAAACGCCCGGCAGCCCCCTTCCCATATCGGCTTACATCCGCACAAAAAACGAAGCGCGCATGATCGCCGATGTGGTGCGCGGCGCTCTGCACGTGGCGTCGGAGGTCGTGGTGATCGATTCCGGCTCGACCGATGGGACACGGACAATCGCCGCAGAAGCGGGCGCCCGCGTCCTTGAACAGGAATGGCTCGGCAATGGCCACCAGAAACGAGCAGCGGAAGACGCTTGCCGGCATAATTGGCTTCTTGATCTTGACGCAGACGAAATTGTCACCGCGGCGCTCGCTGCAGAGATCAGGGACTTGTTCGCGAACGGGACACCGTCCAAGCAGGTCTTCAAAACGCCGATGGCGATTGCGCCGCCGGTGGGCGCGGTCTGGCGCGGTTTTGGCGGCGTTGTGCGTCACAAACTCTATGACCGACGCGCCGTCCGAGCGCCGGCGCATGAGGCTTGGGATCAATTCGACATTCCCACCAATGTCGCGGTTGGCGCGCTTTCCGAACCAATCATTCATTACGCCTTCAAGGACGCTGATCATCTGATCAAAAAATTGAATAAGAACTCATCGTCGCGCGCGCACGCCTTGGCGCCGAAATCAACGCCTGTTCTCATTATGCGGATTTTCTTCGGCTTGCCGTTCTATATCGCGAAGCGCTACATCCTGAACGGACTTTTTCGCGGCGGCGTTTACGGGTTCGCGTTTTCGGTGATGTCCGGCTTTGGGCGATGGATGCGCGACGTGAAGATGTATGAACGCCGCAAGGCCGAGCAAAAAATCCGTGGGCGGCGATGATGACGCCTGAATTTGGCGCGTTCGCGCCGTCGCCGTTGCAACGCAAATTCCAATCCCTGGCGCATCGCCTGCCGGACAGCTACTGGGGGAGACGGTTTGCGTCCTTACTGCTTGGGCCGGCCGGCGGACGCGACGGCGCCCCCAAAGATGTTGAGATTTTCGAAAGCCAAAAGGCCCGCCTTCATCCCTATGATAATATTTGCGAAAAACGCGTCTACCTGACGCCACAATTGTGGGATCCGAAGGAACGCCAGCTCTTAAAGGTCGCAATTAAGGCGCATAAAGAGCAAATTTTTTATTTCGTGGATGCGGGGGCCAATGCGGGCCTCTATTCGCTGTTCGCGCGGTCCGCCGCAATGGCGCAAGGGATCGCCTTAAGGGCCGCTTGCATCGAACCTGATGCGGAAATGCAAAAACGCCTCGGCGCCAATATCGCGGCGTCCGGCGCCGCCGCCGACTTGCGTATCTTCCCCTATGCGGTTTCAGACAAACGCGCGCCGCTTCATTTCTCCCAGAACAAGGAAAGCCGCGGCATGAGCCGCGTCGACAAAGACGGCGGCGTTGTCGTTCAGGGGGCGCCGCTTGCGGAAATCATCCAGTCGGAAACGGACTATCCCCGGATCGACGCCATGAAGATGGACATTGAGGGCCACGAGCATCAGGCGCTTGACGCCTTCTTCAAAGCCGCCGGACGCCATCTCTTCCCCGCCTTGATCATTCTGGAAACGGCCCATGAACAAGGCGGCGCGTCCGCCTGCGCTTTGTGCAAAGACAATGGCTATTCGATCGTTCTACAGACGCGGCTGAACGCCGTCTTAAAGCGTGACGTCTAATAATAATCCTTTACGAGATTGAGGCTGTCCAACGGCGCCTCTTCATAGCCCGCCGACTTCGCCGTTTGCCGCGGCGGCAATGAAATCGGCTCGAACGCCGGTTCATTGAATTCATACGGCACCAGATCAAGGATCGAACGGATGCAATTCAGTCGGCCCTTGCGTTTGTCGCTGCCTTCCACGACGCGCCACGGCGACGTCTCGGTGCTCGTGCGACGGAACATCTCGTCGCGCGCCTTGGCGAACTCCACCCAACGGCTGCGGCCTTCGAGATCGATCGGCGATAATTTCCACCGCTTGCGCGGATCGTGGGCGCGGTCCTGGAAGCGGTCTTCCTGCTCTTCGGGCGTTACATGAATCCAGTATTTCAGGAGGATCACGCCTGAATCGAGAAGCATCTGTTCGAACAGCGGGACCTCGCGCATGAACGCCTCATACTGATCATTCGTGCAAAATCCCATCACTGGCTCGACGACCGCGCGATTATACCAGGATCGATCGAACAGAACGATGTCCCCGCCCGCCGGCAGGTGCGCTACGTACCGCTGGAAGTACCATTGCGTTTGCTCGCGATCCGACGGTTTGGGCAATGCGACGACGCGCCAGATCCGGGCGTTCATCCGTCTCATGATGGTTTTAATAAGCCCGCCCTTACCGGCGGCGTCCCGCCCCTCAAAGATGATTGCGACTTTCATATTCTTGCGCGAAACGGTTTCCTGGAGCTTGGCCAATTCAAGCTCAAGGGTCTCCAGCTCGGCTTCATATTCTTTCTTTTTCATCGCCAAATTCCCTCCGTGGCGCGGGCTTCGCCGTGATGAGCTTCGGGCCGCTTAGCAATAAGCGACCGCCCTGGCGCGATGGGCGACTAAAGACCTACTATTGCGCTGGCGCAGGCTCACCCTCGTTAGAAAACAAATAGTCGGTCCGGCAGAATTCGCAGGTCACACGGATAAAACCGTCTTCGACCATATCGGCCAATTCCGATTTTGAATAACGCGCCAGCACCGCCGAGATTTTTCCGCTGTTGCATGAGCAGACCGCGTTCACCGGCTGGGGGTCGAAAACGCGGACGCCGTCTTCATGAAAAAGGCGATAAAGAAGCGTTTGCGCGCTGATGTTCGGATCAAGTAACTCATCGTTCTGCGTCGTTTGCAGGAACGCTTCGGCGCGCTCCCACGCATCGCGATCTTCAGGCGCCTGCAGCACCGCCTCGCCGCGATCGCGATCGCCGCCTTCACCCGGCACAAATTGCGCCATGATACCGCCAGCGCGCCATTGGGCCGCTTCGCCCGGTATGGAGATTCGACCCACCGCGAGCTTGACCGCTGTCGGAATTTGTTCGGACTGATTGAAGTAAGCAACGGCGGACCCGCTAAGGGTATCGCCCTCCAGCGGCGTGACGCCCTGATAGCGCTCCATGTCGGGGCCCTGATCGATCGTCACCCCCATATGCCCTTTCTCTCCGAGCAACTCGCGGAAGGCGCTTTCGTCGGCGATCTCGTTGGAGACGCTCGCCATGGCCCTTAACTTGCCGCCCGTCGCATAATCCGACACCAGCATTGACGCTGGCCCATCTCCCTGGATTTGCAGAATAAACCGGCCGTCAAATTTTAGCGACGAGCCCATCAAAGCTGTCAGTGCTGCCGTTTCGCCAAGCAACTGTTTCACGGCGTCATTGAAGGGATGTCGCGACAAAATCCGGTCAATCTGCGCCCCCAAACGGACGACCCGCCCACGGATTGCATGGTCGCCGACCTTAAAAGGCAGAATAAAATCGTCATCGAGAGACGCAAAAGAATGGTCGTGATCTGACATGGGGACGCGGGTGCTCTAACTCTTCAACTTGTATCCGGATTTGAATAGATAGTAACAACCGGCGGCTAATCCAGACATGAGCAAAAGCGTCACCAGAACGCCCATATAAAGCGGCGCTTCCGCCACGCCGGTGAAACCGTATCGAAATCCGTCGATAAGGTAGAAAACCGGGTTAAATTTGCTGAAGGTCAAGAAGGGCTCAGGTAGTCCGCCAATCGCGTAAAAGGTTCCGGATAAAAAAGTCAGCGGCGTAATGACGAAATTCGTAATCGCGGCGAGCTGGTCGAACTTTTCCGCCCATATGCCGCCCATGACGCCGAGCATGGCGAAAATCAACGCAGACGCGAGTCCAAAATAACCGGCGACCAACGGCGCCTTGAACCCCATCGGCGTATCGGAAAAGGCCATAAACGCGGCGCTCGTCAGCGCCGTGACGAAACCGACGAGCAAGCCGCGCGTCGCCGCGCCCGCGACGAAGGCGACGGTCAACTCAGCGGCCGATAGCGGCGGCATCAGAACATCAACAATCGACCCTTGCACCTTACCGATGATTAGAGATGACGATGAGTTAGCAAATGCGTTCGTTAAAATCGCGAGGATGATCAGCCCCGGCGCCAGAAATTCAATATACGGAACGCCGTTCACATAGGTTCCCGCGCGCCCAAAGGCTTGCATAAAAACGATCAGAAACAGAAGCGTCGAAATTACTGGGGCGAAAATTGTTTGGAACGCGACTTTCAAAAAGCGCCGCACTTCTTTGATGTAGAGAGTTTGCAACCCCAGCCAGTTCACCGGACCAAATCGCCGCTCGCCGAGCGCGATCATCGGCTCTGCAGGTTTGGTGCTTGAATCGCCTGGTCGCAGCGGCGCGCCATCCATGAGAAATAGCCCTTTTCTTTCAACCGTCAGGGCCGTCCGGCCCCTGTCGGAATAGGATTGCACCTTAATTTTTCGCAGCGCAACGATTGATCTAGAGGCACAAAATCTAGTGTGCAAAAATTTTAGCTGGCGCCATGTTGTATTTTTGCAGCTTAAAGGTACTATATCTGGAAGCAGGAATGCTTATGCCGATTACATTGTCAACATATAGATTTGGGGCTTGTGCGGCCATCGGTTGAACGGCTGCATCATTAAGCAGGAGGGTAAATTAGATGGCTTGGGACGAGGAACGCGTTGAATTGCTCAAAAAGCTATGGGCCGAAGGTCTCTCGGCGAGCCAAATCGCCAGCAAAATGGGCGGCGTTACGCGAAACGCAGTGATCGGAAAAGTTCATCGTTTGGGTCTTTCAGGACGCGCGACGCCTGCAAAACCGCAGCGCGGCCGGACCTTTAGCGAACCAAAAGAAGAAACGGCGTCACCGTCTTTGATGGGCGCCGCGCCCTCAAAAACCTTGATGAACGACCCGGAATTCACCGCGCCGGTTGTTCTAGCAGGCGGCGATCTTACGACCGTTGCGACGCTGAAAAACAATATGTGCAAATGGCCGGTGGGCGACCCGGCGTCCGATGAGTTCCATTTCTGCGGCCAACCGGCGTCGACCGGGAAATCCTATTGCCCTTACCATGCGCATATGGCCTTCCAACCTTCGCATCAGCGCAAGCCCGAACGCCGCCCGCAACCGCAAACGATTGCACCGCCACAGAAAAAACGCGCTGTCGGATAAGCGATATTTCAGCGTCAAGAAAAAACCCGCAGCGCCCGCTGCGGGTTTTATTTTGTTGCGCGATCGAGCGAATAGCCGGCCGAGCGAACGGTCCGGATAGGGTCGCCCTGCTTGTATTTATTGAGCGCTTTTCGAAGCCGACCGATATGCACATCGACGGTGCGCACTTCTACAAAAACGTCCGAGCCCCAGACTGCATTCAGCAACTGTTCGCGTGAAAAAACGCGCCCCGGATGCTCAATGAGATGATCCAAAAGCCGATATTCGGTCGGCCCCAAATGAATTTCCTTGCCGTCGCGCCAAACGCGATGCGCCGTGCGCTCCACCCGAATATCGCCATGGCTTACCTCATCTTCCACGAGGCCTGGGCGGATACGGCGCAGGACGGCCCGGATGCGTGCGATAAGTTCATCGGTCGAAAACGGTTTGGTTAGATAATCATCGGCGCCCGTCTCAAGACCGCGAATGCGGTCCGTTTCTTCTGAACGCGCCGTCAGCATGATGATGGGAATATTCTGCGTTTCGGATTTCGACCGCAATTGCCGGCAAATCTCGATCCCTGAGGTATTGGGGAGCATCCAGTCCAAAACAATCAGGTCCGGATTGAAATCTTCAACGCGAAGAAGCGCTTCATCGCCATCAGCGACGACACTGGTTTTAAAACCCTCTTGACGCAGATTATAGTCGAGGAGCGTCGATAAAGCCTCCTCGTCTTCGACAATCAAAATCCTGGTTTTCGCCACCGCAGCCGTCTCACCCGCTAAGCTTGCGCCGGCCTAGTTATCGCTAACGGGCGGCGCCACTTTTGTTACGGACGTTTCATCGCCTTTTGGACGCTCTTCTGCAAGAGGTTCGCCCGTAATGAAGTAATGCAGCGCTTCGGCGATGTTTGTCGCATGATCGCCGACGCGTTCGAAATTCTTTGCGATGAAGACCATTTGCGTGCAGGCGTTCACGCGCTTTCCATCCTCCATCATGTTGACAATTATTTCTTTAAAAACAGAATTGTAGAGCTCATCCAGTTCGTCGTCGCCGCCCCAGACCGCTTTTGCGGCGGCAAGGTTCCGGCTCGAGTAGGCGTTTAGAATATGGGAAAACTGCCTGAGAGCGGAGCGCCCCATCCGGTTCACGCCCATGGAAGGCTTCACAAATTTTTCCCGGCTGACAACGAGCGTGCGCTTGGCGACATTTTTCGCGAGATCGCCCACGCGCTCCAGCTCGCCCGAGACTTTCATAATCATCATGATTTCGCGTAAACGCAGCGCGTCAAACGGACCTTCCGCCAACGCGGCCATCACCTGCAATTCAATTGTCGAGTGAAGGTCGTCGACACGTTTGTCGGCGGTGATCAAGGCTTCGGCGTTGGCGATATCACGACGCTCGAACGCCTCGATCGCACCCGCCAGATTCGATTCCACAAGGGCCGCCATCTGTGAAAGCGCGATATCGAGCGTCAAATCGCCGTCCTTGTTAGATCGCATGGGAATGCTCGCCACGTCCTGTATCTCCGTTCGCAAATGTTTGAAGAGGGGAGATACATGCCGTCCTTTTGTGACAGATTCTTGTGCGTCCGCACATAAAGGCGCAATATGTGCGTTAACCGTCCACAATTAGTCAAGCTGAAAGTTTCGGCTCAGCCATTCTCCTCGCTGGCTTCGCCGGGAAGTAGCATGTAAACGCCGAGCCCGCCGCGAGTTTGCTTTCAATTTGAAAGCCGCCTTTGTGGCGGCTGACAATGTGCTTCACGATCGCAAGCCCCAGACCCGTGCCGCCGCTTTTGAGACTGCGCTCGATATTGACGCGGTAAAATCGTTCCGTAAGTCGCGGCAGGTCTGCACGCTCGACGCCAGGGCCAAAATCCTGGACCTGAACATAGGCGAGTTCGTCAACGTCGATCGATTGGCGGGCGGCAAGTTGCGCGGCGCTGTCGCCAGCCCTGTGGGCAACCTCGTCTTTTAAATTCAGCGACGGCGCCGCGCCGCGTCCGACGCGCACTTTGACCAGCGCCGGGTCGCCGCCATATTTCACGGCGTTGTCGATCAGATTTTGAATCGCTTGCAAGATCTCATCGTGGTCGCCCTGAATGATGACGGGTTCATTCTCCAGCGTTTCAAAGTCGATAATCGCTTCGGATTTTTCCAGGAGCGGGCCCAGGCTCTCAATCACGTCCTGCGCGGCGTCGATAAGATTGACCGCTTCGTTCGGCGGCACATGTTCGTTGAGTTCGATTTTGGAGAGCGACATCAGGTCCGCAACAAGCCGCTGCATCCGCTCCGCCTGTGAGCGCATGATACCCAAAAATTTCTTGCTCGCTTTCGGATCGTTTTTTGCGCGGCCTTGCATGGTCTCAATAAAGCCCAACAATGAGGCGAGCGGCGTACGCAATTCATGGCTTGCCGAGGCGATAAAATCAGCGCGCATTTGTTCAACGCGGCGCTCGCTTGTCAGGTCGCGCACAAATACAAGAACCCGGCGCACGCCCTGTTCATCCTCCAACGGTGCAACGAAAGCGCGGCAGGAGCGCGGAATGTCGCCTAGCGTGTTAAAATCAACCGCATGCGCCTTTGCGCCAGCCAGAATTTTCTCCGCCTCTTGAAGAACGTCCGGCGCACGCAAAGCGGAAGCGAGATGCCTGCCTTCAAGACTCTCCAAATTTAGAAACGTCTCCGCCGCTGGGTTCGCCAACTCAATCACGCCTTTTTCATCAAGGATGAAAAGCGGCTCAGGCAAAGATTGAGCGACGCCGCGCACGAGGCGCAATTTCGAAAGCTCCACCTCGCTCATTTTCAGTTCGGCATGGACCGCGCGCTCAACCGGCTCGGCCCAGTTGCGCCCCGACGAGAAGAGATATCGCACGCAAAGGGCCGCCAGGAATGACGCGAGCATCAAAAACGGCAACCAAATGACGGGGAAGCGAACGCCCATCAAAAGCGCCGTGACCGCGACGCCCGTCACGCCGGTAATGATTGCGACAGTCCAAATGAAATCACGCGCGCGCTCGCGGCGCGCCGTTTCAGTAATCAGTGTCGCAAGATCATGTTGCATTGGCGAACGTTGGGGGGCTTATTTACTGTTCTCTTCGCTGGCGATCCATCGATCAATTTCGGCTTCGAGAACCGACAACGGGACGCCGCCATTTTTCAGGACGGTATCGTGGAACCGCCGCAAATCGAAGCTTTCACCGAGCGATTGGCTCGCCTTTTCGCGAAGTTCTTTAATCTTTAATTGTCCAATCTTGTAGGCGAGCGCCTGACCCGGCCACGTAATGTAGCGGTCAACCTCGGATTCAATATTGTGCGTTGACAGCGCGGTATTCTCCATCATGAACGCAATCGCCTGCTCGCGGGTCCATCCTTTTGCGTGCATGCCTGTATCGACGACAAGACGACAAGCGCGCCACATCTCGTAGGAAAGGCGGCCGAAATTCTGATACGGGTCTTCATAAAAACCCACATCAAGACCAAGGCTCTCCGCATAGAGGCCCCAACCCTCCGTAAACGCCGTAAAGCCGCGATATTTTCGAAATTCCGGCAGCGAAAGCTCTTGCGCTAACGCAATCTGGAAGTGATGGCCTGGAACCGCCTCGTGCAGCGTCAACGCTTCCAGCTCAAACAATGGGCGCTGATCAAGAAGCGAGGTATTGATCCGGTAAACGCCCGCGCGCGACCCGTCGCCGGCCGGGCGTTCATAATAGGCGGTCGTGGCGCCCTCGGCGATATCCGCCGGGACCGGCTTCACCGTATAGGGCATGCGCGGCAGCCGCGTGAACAAATTCGGCAGTTCGCCGTCAATGCGTTTTGAGATCGTGGAAACGACGCTGACAAGGTCCTCTTCGGTCTGCGCGTAAAATTTCGGATCGGACCGAAGCAATTCCTGAAAGGATTTGAAGTCGCCGTCGAACCCCACATCGTCGATGATCCGTTGCATCTCCGCACGAATGCGCTTGACCTCGGACAATCCCAATTGATGAATTTCATCAGGCGTTTGATCCGTTGTCGTAAAGACGCGAGCGCGATGGGCGTAATACTCATTCCCGTCCGGGAGAGCAGACGCGCCCACATCGGCGCGGCACGATTTTGAATACTCATCCCGGTAAAAGTCAGCGAAGGCGCTTATCGACGGCAGCACGTCGCTTTCAATTGTTTTCGTCGCCCGGTTCTTCAACCGTCGCCATGCGCGCCCATTGATCGTGGCTGGTTTCTTCTCAAACGGCTTCAGAAATACGCTCTGCGAAAGGTCTTCAACCGCGTGGAAACGGATGGCGCCTTCAACACGCGCCATCGGGACGCAAGGTTGCGTCCATCCCGCTTCTGCGCCCGCCCTCAACGTTTCAGTTGACTCATTGAGGTACCGCGGAACGTCGCCCAGCCGGGTCACATAACTTTCAAAGTTCGCAAGCGTGAAAAACGGAAGCCTGTCCGGCAGTCGCGCCACATCCGTATGCGGTCCATACCGGTTCGTCATCAAAAGAAACTTGCCGCCAAACTGCGCGCCCTCGATCTCATTATTGAGCATCAGCAGTAAAAGGTCCCGATTGATCGCTTCCTCAGGCATTAAGTCGCTAACGTCGATTACGTTCAACGCCGCCGCGAACTCTTTCGCCTTCGTGATCTTCGCGTCATAAGCAGAAAGCGATCGCGACCCCAGCCGGTCGTCATAATCATGAACGCCAAGCGTGGTCGCAAAAGTCGGATTTTGGGAAAGCTCCCACGCCCAATGCGCATCAAGAATTTCCTGAAGTTCTCGCGAGGCTTGCTCATCAGCATTTGCTCCGCTCAATGGAAAGATGATTGCGACGATTGCCGAGACGGCGATCAACCATGACTTCAATAACTTGCGCATGAGCGTGTTCCTTATGCCGCCGTTCGATTAATTTTGGTGCGGACGAAGAACGGCGAAGACGACCCCGCCGATGGCGCCGGCGAGGCATTGCAACGCCAGCCCCACTGTCGTCCTGGCGCCGCCGATAGCCCCGGCGCCGCCGCCCGCCATCACATTTTCGATTAAGTAAATCGCGGTGAAGACCGCTGCAGCGCCAGCCGCCGGATAGGCGATCGGCGCAAGCGGGCGAACCACGCGCTTGATCCCGAAGGCGACAATGAAGGCGATGAGCAACGCGATCGTCAAAACGAGGCCGTATGCCGGAGCCAAGCCGGTCAAATTCGCGAGATAGGTCTCAAACGTCTCCTCAGGCGTGTAATTCGCACCGATTTCGGCCTGCTTCGCCAGAATTTGTTGCGTGTAGAATGTAGCGGCCAGCAAATAGGTGGTTATCGCGGCCGCAAAAAAAGCGAATACGGTTCGAATGGCGTTCATCATGCCGGAAATCTCCACTGCCCCTGGGTCTTCGCCGGGCGGTGCGCCCGACACCATCTTTTGTCACAGGAGGATAGTTGACGTCGAGCCCCTGCTCTGTTTACCCCATTATCCAAGGGATTTTCCGGTCTCCCATGCACCCATAAGGAGCGATCATGAAACGCTATTCAAGCCTTCCCGTCCTCGCCGCAATGACGGTGTCACTCGCCGCCGTCGGTTGTTCTGAAGAAACGAATGCGGCGAGCGCTCGAGAAGGTGCAGCTAAAGGCGGCGGCGACAAAACGCTTCAAACAACGCTCGCCGACCCCGCGCCGCGCGGGGCTTTGTCCTTAAACGTCGAGACGATCGCAGAGGGCCTAGTAAATCCCTGGTGCATCGCCTTTTTGCCGGACGGTGACATGCTCGTCACCGAGCGCGCCGGGCGTATCCGGATCGTCAGGGACGGAAAACTCTTGGACACGCCGGTGGCGAATACCCCAAGCGCGCTCGTCTGGAACCAGAGCGGCTATTTCGACATTCTTCCGCATCCGGATTTTTCCACCAATAGGACAGTGTTCTTTTCCTATGCTCACGGCACAAAAAAGGAAAATGCGCTTAGAGTTATCAAAGCGACGTATGACGGCGCGTCATTTGACAATATCGAGACGCTATATGAAGCAAAGCCGTTGAAGGACACAGGGCACCATTACGGCGCCAAGCTCGTTATCGGCGGTGACGATAAGCTCTATATCTCAATTGGCGAAGGCTCGCGCTATAAGGAAAAAGCGCAAGACATGTCATCCAGCTTCGGCGCCATCGTTCGGATCAATCAGGACGGCTCGATCCCGGACGACAATCCCGACTTCGGTGAAGAAGCGCTGCCCGAACTTTTTTCAAAGGGTCACCGAAATCCGCAGGGGCTCGTTTATGACGCCGAGCGTAATATCTTGTGGGAACATGAACATGGCGCGCGCGGCGGTGACGAAATCAACCAGATTGAAGCCGGCGCAAATTACGGCTGGCCCTTAGCGACATACGGCATTGACTATAATGGCGCGCGCATAACACCGTTTACGGAGTATGGAGGAACGAAACAGCCCTTTAAGTACTGGACGCCTTCAATCGCACCCTCTGGTCTTGCTGTCTATCGCGGCGACGTCTTCGCAGAGTGGGACGGCGACCTTCTTGTCGGCGCTCTCGCAGGGTCGGCGCTCCATCGTGTCGATATCGAGAATGGCGAAGCGGTCGCGGAAGAGCGGTACCTTGTGGATGAAGGCGAACGCGTTCGCGATGTCCGCATCGGCCCGGACGGCGCCGTTTATGTCACAACCGAAGTCCGTGGAGAGCCGCTTGGCAAAGTCCTCCGACTGACGCCGGCGTCAGAGTAATGCATCACCAGAATTTGGCGTATTAAGCGCCTCTGCGCCGCGCATCATCAATCGGATCAGGACAAGCCCTGATCCGAGCATAATGAGCAATCCCGGCGCGCCGCCCAGATTCACAAGCATGCGAATTCCGTCGATGCCATTGGTTGACGTCATCACCCATGAGATGGCGCCGATCAGGACGCCCCAGAATATTTTCACGCTCACCGCCGCGCGCCCGTCCATGACGGTTGGCTCAGACGACTTCAGACTAACGCCTGCAATCGAATGCGTGTTTGAATCCATCGCCGTAACGAATGAAACAAACGTCGTCAAAATGAAGGCGAAAACGACAATTTGTGTGAACGGCAAGAAATCCAATAATGCGTAAATAACAGACTCCGGCCCTGCCTCATTCAACGCGGCCACTAACGATCCGCCCGTGCTCGCGTCAGCGGTAATCGCGGAAGCGCCGAAGATCGTCATCCAGACAATTCCAAAAATTGCCGGCAGGATAAGATTGAACAGTAAGAATTCGCGGACCGTGTAGCCGACCGCAATCCGCCCAAGGAACATGGCCGTAATCGGCGCCCAGGCGAGCCAGTTCGCGAAGAAGAAGACAGTCCAGTCATTGGTCCACGGGTCGTTCAACAATCCGCCGAGCCCGATGCTTCTCGGAACAAAGTCCTGAATGTAGGCGCCAAGGCTCTCGGCGCCGAGCGTCATGATCTTCAACGACGGTCCTGCGAGAAAGATAAACGCCGCGAGGACGAAGAAGATGCGAACATTGATATCCGATAAAAATTTTATGCCGCGCTGCAGGCCGCTTACAGATGACGCCACATAAACCATGACGATGGCGACCGTCACGCCCAGCCTGGACCAAATCGTATCGGCGACGCCGAGCGTTTTCTCCAACCCGCCCGCCAGTGTCATCACGCCTGCGCCGAGGGAGGCGGCGACGCCCGCCACAAGCGCATAAAGCGCCAACGCATCGAGAAGATTCCCCGCAACGCCGTTCGCGCGCGATCCGATCAACACGCTCAATGGCGCGCTCAGCGAATATTTTCCCTTCAGATTGTGGAACGCAAGCGCAAAGGCGAGCGCGGCGGTTGCGTAAATCGCATATGGCGTGATTGACCAATGCAGATAGACAGTGGAAAGCGCAAAACGGGCCGCTGCATCCGGATCGCCGTTGACGTTCGCAAAGTCCGGCGGGCCGCTCACATGGAATATCGGCTCGGCTGCGCCCCAGAATAAAATGCCGGTCGCGATCGTCGTGCAAAGCGTAATCGCAAACCAGTTCCAGCGACGGAGAATCGGCGTCGCATCTTCGCCCCCAATGCGAACGCCGCCCAAAGGCGAGATAAAAACGCCGCCCAAGAAGACAACGCCGGCGAAGGTTGCGATACTGAAGAGCCATCCGAACTGAGACAGCATCGCCGTGTTGATTGACGTCACAAAGGCGAGGAAGCCATCGAAGTTTAATGTGCTCGCAAATAACGCCGCCAAGAGCACAATCGCCGGCGGCCAGAAGACCGCCGGGCGCACAGATTTAATGAGATTAGCGATAAAACGTTCCTCGCATCGCTTGCATCATAACCCAGACAATAACGGGACAAAACACGCTGCAAGCGATCGACGTTTGGTAAGCGTCCGGCTCTTACTCAGCCGCCGCTTCTTCAGCGGGCGCTTCCTCCGCGGGAGCCTCTTCAGCCGGCGCTTCCGCAGCCGCCTTGGCCTCTTCTTCCTTGGCCCGCTTTTCTTCTTCGCGCTCTTGCGCTTTTTGGCCAGGCTTCGCTTTATTCGGGTTGTTGCCACGTTCCCATTTCACGAGATCGTTCGCCGACAAAAAGCGCGCAACGCGATCAGTCGGCTTGGCGCCCACAGACAACCAATGTTTCACGCGTTCTTCATTGTACTGAAAGCGTTTCGGGTCGTCTTTTCCAAGCAGCGGATTGTAGCTGCCGACTTTTTCGATGAAACGCCCATCGCGCGGCGAGCGAACGTCCGCGATGACAACATTATAGTAGGGCCGCTTTTTCGCGCCGCCCCGAGCGAGTCTGATTTTCAACGCCATTTCGAATTTCCTTTCAATTCAGTGTGAGTGTACTTCATGCGCATACGCGCAGCGTTTCGGATTACTTTTTCTTCCCTAAGCCCGGGAGACCGCCCAACCCTGGCGGCATTGCGCCCTGGCCGGAAATTGCTTTGTTGATCGCATCGAAATCGATGTCGGCGTCACCTTTCTTGCCGCCGCCAAGGCCTTCCAACAGGGCCGGATCGGGCGCGCCTTCCGGCATCGCCGGCATGCCTCCGCCCATGCCCATCATCTGCGATGCCAACCCTTTCATGCCGCCTTTGCCGAGCTTTTTCATCATGTCAGACATCTGGCGATGGGCTTTCAAAAGCTTGTTGATTTCCTGCACGCTTGTGCCGGACCCTGCCGCCACACGCTTTTTACGGGACGCATTCATAAGTTTCGGATTCTTACGTTCCTTTTTCGTCATGGAACTGATGATCGCTTCCTGGCGAACGATTTCCTTGTCGTCAAAACCGCCGGCCTGATCGACCATCTTTTTCATTTTGCCCATGCCGGGCATTAGTCCCATGATCGATCCAAGGCCGCCCATTTTTTTCATTTGGCGGAATTGCTCAGCCAGATCGTCAAGGTCGAAGTCGCCTTTGGCCATTTTCTTGGCCTGGCGCTTCGCCTTTTCCATATCCATGTCTTCGGCGGCCTTTTCGACCAGCGAGACAATGTCGCCCATGCCGAGGATGCGGCCGGCCATGCGCTTCGGATCAAACGTATCGAGCGCATCCAGCTTTTCGCCGACGCCGATAAATTTGATCGGCGCGCCCGTTACAGCGCGCATGGACAGCGCCGCGCCGCCGCGGCCATCGCCGTCAATCCGCGTCAACACAACGCCGGAGACCGGCACGCGTTCTTTGAAACGATTGGCCGTCTCCACCGCGTCCTGGCCTGTTAGCGCATCAACCACCAACAGCGTTTCGATCGGATTTGCGAGACTGTGCACCTCGGCGATTTCCGCCATGAGTTGTTCGTCGATCGACAGCCGGCCCGCCGTGTCGAGCATGACGACGTCATAACCGCCGAGCTTGGCCGCCTCCATGGCGCGGTTGGCGATCTGCGCCGGCGCCTGTCCGTCGATGATCGGCAAGGTGGCGACGCCGGTCTGTTCGCCGAGAATCTTTAACTGCTCCATGGCCGCAGGACGCCGCGTATCAAGCGACGCCATGAGAACTTTTTTCTTTTCGCGCTTTTCAAGACGCATGGCGATCTTCGCCGTAGACGTCGTCTTACCCGACCCCTGAAGCCCAACCATGAGAATTGGCGCCGGCGGCGCCATGGAAAGATTGAGATCGCCCGCCGTCTCGTCGCCGCTGTCACCCGCGAGCATCTCGACCATGGCGTCATGGACGATTTTGATGACTTGCTGACCCGGCGTGACAGAGCGCAGAACTTCCTGCCCGACGGCCCGTTCCTTGACCTTGGAAATGAAGCTCTTGGCGACCGGCAACGCGACATCAGCCTCAAGAAGCGCAATACGCACTTCGCGGAGCGCTTCCGTCACGTCTTTCTCTTCAAGCGCGCCTTTTCCTTTGAGGCGCTCGAAGACCGATCCAAGCCGTTCGCTCAGGCTTTCAAACATTTACCGTCTCTGCGCCTTTCAACGCGGGTTGTCGCTGCTCGCACAGCGTTCGCACGCATTTGGGAAACCGGCTCGCCAAACGCAATTGGCCGCCGTGAGGGCGTTACCCTGACGGCGGGACATCCCCAGCCTCGTTTCCTTTTCGATGAGGAAGGGCGTGCTGGCGGACGCGGGAAAGTCCTATTTTCCCGATAGTCTCGCGCACTTAGCCATTCAAGGCGGCTTCGTCAAGCGTCGCCTGAGTGGCTGCGCTCCGCCAGTCCAAGGATCAAGGGCAATCGAAAGAAGAGCCACAGCGCGGTCCACACATTGCCGACGACAAAAACCGGGACAGCGAGCAATAGGCCGACGATCAACCGGCGTTCCACAATCACCATCAGCGTCGCGGCAATAAAAAAGCCCAGATAGAGATCGACCAGCGTCACGATGCTCCAGGGCTCGCCAAGCATTTCCTGAATAACGGGGCCCAGCCCGCGGGGATCAGCGCCCAGCGCCCACACAATAGCGGCGCACAATAATGCGCCGCCCGCAGCCAAAATGATCCTGACCGTCCACATGCTCCACATACGGCGGAAGGCCGCGCCCGGAGCACATTTGGCCGGAATTAATGCATCGGCCGTGCTCTGAACACGTCTTCGTCAAGCTCGTGTTCCCATTTCGCAACGGTCGTCGCCACCGCCGCGTCACCCGTTACGTTCACAACCGTGCGCATCATGTCGAGAAGCCGGTCAAACGGGAAGATGAAGCCCACAACCAGCGCGGTATGCTCTGGGGTTACATCGAAAACCTGCAACACCGTCGCCAACAGGAACAATGACGCCGACGGAATGCCCGCCGCCCCGACTGAGACCAGCGCCGCCGTCACCGCAATCATCCCATAATGATAAGGCTCGAGCGCATAGCCGAAGGCCTGCGCGGTGAAGAGCGCGACAATGCCGAGATAAAGAGCCGTTCCGTCCATGTTGATGGTGGCGCCGAGGGGCAACACCGATCCAGCCACGGATTTACTGACGCCGAGATTTTCGCTCACGCTCGAAATCGTCACTGGCAAGGTCGCCGAGCTCGACGATGTGGAGTAAGCGACGAGCTGCGCATCGGCGATACCGCGGAAAAAATCGAGAACGGGCAATCGCAACCCGAACCTGATGATCCCGCCATAGGTGACGATCATATGGATAAAGCAGCCCAGATAGACAGCAATCACCAACCAGAAAATCGTCGTGAAGGTTTCAATGCCGCGCGTGCCGGCCACATAAGCGATCAGGGCGAAGACGCCAAACGGCGCCAGCTCCATAATGACTTGCGTGACGCCGAGAACGCGATCCGACGCGTATGCGAAAAACCGGGCGATCGGCGCGCCGGCGCCGCGCAAGAACAGCACGAAGATCCCAAACAGGATCGACGCAAAAATCACCGCGAGAATTTCCCCGGACGCCGCCGCCACGCCGACTGTGAACAACAGGACGAAGAATGTCGCCAACCCAACCCCGTTAACCGAGCCCTCGCCGTCAAGCGTCGCCGGCCGGCGCGCGATAAAAACCGCCGTGACGATCAATAAGCCGGTCAAGACAAGCGTCATCGGATCGCCGGTCATCAATTTTTCAAACGGGTTTTTCGCGACCATTTCCACAATGCGCTCGAAGAATCCCGCGGTTTGCGTCGAGATTTCGCGCGGATCGGCCGCCCCGAGGTCCGCCCCGTGCCCCGGCTTGAATAACGCGCCCATCGCAAGGCCAATGGAATTGGCGAAGAATGTGGTCACGAGGTAGAGAAAGATCGTCTTTATACCGATGGTGCCCAACTTTGCGGGATCGCCAAGAGCGAGCACGCCCGCCACGAGCGTGAAGAAGATCAGCGGAACGATAACAAGCCTGATAAGCGCGATAAAAATATCGCCGACGATTTTGACCTGAGCGAGAAGCGCCTCGCCGGGTTCGCCAGGCGCAGCGCCCATCGTCTGGGCGACAGCAAGCCCGAACCCTACACCGAGAATGAGGCCCAGAAATACGCGTTTCCAGAGCTTTGTTTCAAACCACCACGCCATATAGGGCCCCTCGTCTCATAAATAATGCGCTATTGACGCGTCAGCATTGTTTGCCGCGCGACGATAGTCAATTAACGCAGTTTATGAAAGGCCGAAGGCTTTAATGGCGCGGTCATAGAGTTGGCGGAAGGGCTCAGCGTAATCCGGCCCGAGGCTGCCGAAACTGACGAGCGCCTGATCGGCTGTTTCCAGCCTGACGCCGCGCGGGCGGCCTTCGCCGGTCCAATCGGACCAACTCTCTTCGGGATCAATGGTGAAGAGCAATCTGACTTCTTCGCCGGCGTCGGTTTTCACGCCAAGACCGAAGATCGTCTCTCTACCGAACAGCCCCGTCGACGTGGCGACCCTGCGATCATCGAACAAGACTTCGTCTACGAACCAGCCGCGGCGCCACCGCAAAATGTGCATTTCATCATCAAGCGAGAGCTTGATGTCCACCTTTCGCCATGCGCGGCTGACAATATCGGCGCTTATTCGTCTGATGTGACTTCTCCCGCCTGCCCAGACATCAACATATGTGCGAAATAGGCGTATTCAAGGGCCGTGCGGTAGGCGAGTTGGTCCTGGTTCGCCGTGCCGCCATGACCGCCCTCGATATTCTCATAATAAAAAAAGTCGTAGCCGAGATCGCCCATTTTCGCCGCCGTCTTGCGCGCATGTCCGGGGTGAACGCGGTCGTCTTTTGTCGATGTGTAAAAGAGAACCTTGGGATAGGCTTGGTCTGCTTCGATCAGCTGGTACGGCGAATACAGCGAAATATACGCCCACTCGTCATCGATGTCTGGGTTCCCATATTCCCCCATCCAGGAGGCGCCTGCGAGCAACTTATTATACCGCTTCATGTCGAGGAGCGGCACGCCAATATCAAGCGCTGCGTAAAGGTCGGGACGTTGCGTGAGCATCGCGCCCATCAAAAGACCGCCATTTGAACGCCCTACGGCGCCGAGCTTTTCCGGCGTCGTGACGCCTGTCTCGACCAAATGCTCCGAGATGGCGATAAAATCATCGAAGGAGCGTTGCCGGTTTTCTTTAAGCGCCGCCTGATGCCAGCGCGGGCCGAATTCAGAACCGCCGCGAATATTGGAGACAACCAGCACGCCGCCGCGCGACACCCACATCTTGCCCGCCAGCGCCCCATGCTGAGGACGTCCGGGATCGGAATAATATTTTGGCAATTCCGCAATCAGAAAACCGCCATAACCGTACTGGATTGTCGGAGCGTCGCCCGCCTCGAGAACAGATTTCTTCGCCAACAGAAAATATGGGACCTTCGTCCCATCCGTTGATGTCGCAAACCTTTGTTCAACCACGACATCGGTCGCATCATAGAGCGCCGGCGTTTCCTGAATCAACGAAACGTCATTTTGCGCCGTTACAAAGTAGAGTGAGTCCGGTGTCGTCATGCTTTCAAACGAAAGCAAGGCGTCATCAACGCCGCCGCCCGACGATACCAGCGACACCATGCCGTTTTCCGGCAGACCGATGTTTTGCTGAACCCAGTCGCCGCTGGCCTCGCGCTTAAAGCGCGCCGCTTTGTCGGCGACATTATCAAGATACTGAATAATGATAGAGTCGCTACCAAGACCGACGCTTTCGACCGCCTGAGATGGCGACGGCGAAAAGATGGCCTCCGCCACGTCCTCGTCCACATGATAGGAAATGACGGCGCCATTTTCGAACGCGGCGTCGCCGTAAGACCAATCATCGCGCAGGAAAAAGACAGCGCGGCCATCAAGGATCCCCTGAAACGTCGCATTGAGCGGCGTCGGCAAAACAACAGGATCGCCTGCGCCTTCCGCATGCGTGTATTCATACTCGAAAAATGTAAGCGCGCGCCGCACCAAAAGGTGTGTCTTCTCACCGTCATGTTCCACGATCGGCACGACGGAGACATCCGTTTTCTCGCCTTCGAATATGACAGGTGCGTCCTTTAACGTCTCGCCCCGTTCCCAAGAGCGCAGTTGGCGCGGATACCCCGACTCTGTGAGCGCGTCGTCGCCGATATCAGTTCCGACAATCAACAGATCTTTGTCAAACCAGGCCACATTCGATTTCGCCTCGGGAATAAAAAATCCTCCCTCCACGAATGCCTTTTCAACCGTATCGAACTCGCGCCAAACGCCTGCGTCCTTGCCGCCGTAGGAAACCTCCACCATGCAATGGCGATATTCCGGGGCGAGGCAAACGGTTCCGCCTCTGATCCAGTTTTCATCTTCTTCCTTCGCGAGAACATCAAAATCGATGAGCGTTTCCCACTCCGGCGTGCCGGTCACATAACTTTCTGTGCTGGCGCGACGCCACACCCCGCGCACATGGGTTTCGTCTTGCCAGAAATTGTAGACAGCGCCGTTGTGAATTTGCCCCAGAGGCAACCGCGCATCAGAAGTCAGAATTTCAAGCGCCTCCTTGTAAAGAGCATCAAACGTCTCATTCCCGTCGAGCAATTCCTTCTTGGTGCGCGCATTTTGCGCGCGCGCCCACGAAAGCGCCTGGTCGCTCTCGATCTCTTCTAACCACAAATACGGATCATCGCCTTCCTGAGCGTGTGCCGCGGACGCAAGGCTGAGCGTGACGATAGAAATGGCGAGGCTTTTCAGCATGTAACAAATCACTCCTCGTTGGAATTTTCGTCAGAGAGCTGACGCATGAAATAGATATACTGCAGCGCCGTGCGATACGCCGCCTGATTACGGTTCGCTGCAGCGCCGTGTCCGCCCTCGATATTTTCATAATAAAGGAACGGGTGGCCCATCTCCTCCATTTTGGCGCCCATTTTACGAGCGTGGCCAGGGTGGACGCGGTCGTCCTTCGTCGACGTGAAGAAAAAGACGCGCGGATAATCGGCGTCCGCCTTGAGGTTTTGGTAGGGGGAGTATTTCAGAATATACGCCCGCTCTTCTTCAATATCCGGATCGCCATATTCGCCGACCCATGACGCGCCAGCTAATAGCTTGTCATAGCGCAACATATCCAACAGCGGGACGCCGATCGCCTGCCCTTTGTAGAGGTCGGGCCGTTGTATCATGGCCGCGCCCATCAAAAGACCGCCATTGGATCCGCCATAAGCGCCGAGCTTTTCAGGCGACGTGATCCCCCTCGCGATCAAATCTTCTGAAACGGCGAAGAAGTCGTCAAAGGCGCGTTGCCGGTTTTCTTTGAGCGCCGCCTGATGCCAGCGGGGACCAAATTCTCCGCCGCCGCGAATGTTTGCGATCACATAAACGCCGCCATTTTCATACCAGAGCTTACCGATGGTTCCGGAGTATCCCGGCGTCACCGGGACTTCAAAACCGCCATAACCATATTGGATCGTCGGCGCATCGCCCGCCTCGATGACGTCTTCGCGGCCAATCACAAAATACGGAATTTTTGTTCCGTCTTTTGACGTCGCTTCATGTTGCCGCGTCACGACGCCCGCCGCATCGAAAAATTCGGGCGACCGCTTCACGTCCAGGCGCTCGCCCTTTTCATCAACATAGAACAGGGTCGATGGATCTGTCGGGCTATCAAAATAAAGGAAGAAATCATCGCCATACGTATTGACGCTGCCGAGGCTCACGTCGCCGATACCCGGCAAGGATATATCTTCCGATCGCCACTTGCCGCGCGAACGGTTAAACTTTTTCACATTGCCTGCAATATTATCCAGGAGCTGAACAAGCAGGCCGTTCTCAGGCGCCGCAATCGCGCCGACCGCCTGTTTTTCGTTGGGTGAAAACACCAACTCGGCTTTGTCTTTTTTAACGTCATACGCGACGATATCGCCTGACTTGAAGCCTTTGCGTTTATGGCGCCAATCCTCTTGGAGCGACGCAACGATTAAGCCGTCCAACACGCCTTCGACGCTCGACTTCGCCGGAAAGGGAAGCTTTGATGGTTTTTGATCGGCGCCAAGGATGAAATGTTCACGCTCAAAAAATGTTCTAGACTGCGTAATGAATTCATAGGTCGTTCCATCGCGAACGATCGTGTACGGCCAAATGCCGACGTCTTCCTTTTCGCCTTCAAAAACAACGGGCGCTTCCGATATGCCCGCACCGCGCTTCAAGAGACGCGTTGTCCGCGGGTAGCCGGAGTCAGTCATGGTGCCGGCGCCGAAGTCGACGCCCACAAGCAGTGTGTCTTCATCGACCCACGCCGTGGCGCCTTTTGACTCCTCGAGCACAAACCCGTCTTTGACAAACGACTTTTCACTGATGAGATACTCGCGGCGGACAACCGCGTCCGAGCCGCCGCGGGAAAGCGACACCATGCACCGGTCATTATCGGGCGCGAGATAATCAACGCCCTTGAAGACCCAGTTTTCTCCCTCCTCGTCTGCGAGCCGGTCGAAATCGATCAGCGTCTCCCACTGCGGATCGCCGGTGAGATAGCTTTCAAGGGTCGCCTGGCGCCAAAGGCCCCGGACGTGGGTCGCGTCCTGCCAGAAATTGCGCACCATTTTTCCCGAAAGCGACGGCGCGGCGATCCGTTCTTCAGAATTGTAAATATCGAGCGCCGCCTTGTGGAACGCCTCAAAGCGGGAATCGCCTTCCAACTCCGCCAGCGAGCGCTTGTTCTGGGCGCGCACCCAATCGAGCGCTTTTTCTCCTTCGACGTCTTCCAGCCACAAAAACGGATCATTCGTCTCGTCCGCTAAGACCGGTGTTGCAACCAATGAGGCGCTGGCGGCGATTATTTTGCTCATACTTTTCAACATCTCCGGCGTTTTCCTCTTCGTTCGGTGATCGGCGCGTTAACCATAAGCGCCTTCATAGCCGCTCCCTAAGGGGACCTAAAGGCGGCGAAATGAAATTCATCAAAACGCGAAAACGGCGCCCGATTTGCAACTCCTGGGGTCAAAGGACGCAACCGCTAAAACTTTAGCCTCCCGATTAGAGAAGGCTTGAGGTGAGCGTTTTAGGCTGCAAATTCAATGGGGTCGCCGCATGCTTAAGAAAGAACTTCGCCGTTATCGCCGTATCGCGCTGGACCTGCCTGCGCGCGTAACGATCAACGCGATAGACGAATATGACGCACGTCTCATCAACATCTCGCCCGGCGACATGGCGATCAAGATCGACGCGCCTGCGATCCCGGGGGACGCCGTTGTTGTCGCTATCGACGGCCTTGATATTCTGGAGGGACGCGTCGCGCGCGCCTTCCCAGACGGGATTGCGGTCTCGTTTATGCTTTCGCGCAAACGGCGCCTCTTACTGACCGAACAGCTGATGCTGAGATCGAACCGCCAATTCAGCGAAGGGCTAGGCGATCGCCGCAATGCGCTACGGCACAATGAACATGACAAGCGTATGGTGTGCCGTTTGCCGGACGGGACATCGCTCTTTGTAAAGATCATCGACCGGTCCGTGGATGGGATCGCAGTCGACTCGCCACGCAAGCCGCCCGTCGGCACGTCAATCCATGTTGGCCGCGCGCGCGGCGTCGTCACCAGACATACGCCGCGCGGCTTTGTGGTCGTTCGCGAGACCGAAGCCGAAAATGAGGACCAGAAGCTGCGCGTCGTCTAACCGGCGACGCTTTCCTGAATCAGGGGCCGCAAATTCGTGATTACGTCACGGGCGTCGAACGCTTGCGGATTGTCGGCGGGTTTTTCACCGCGATGCATGGTCACGAACGCGAGCGCTGAGTAGCGATTGATTTCGCGCGTATAGAAATCATTATACGGCGCACCCCACCCAAACCCGTAGGCGTAATAAGGGAACGCATAATAGCGGCCCGGAATGCCGTACCCGTAGCGGCCAAAGAACGCGGGGCCGCCATAGGCGCCGAACCCGGCGCCCGACGTCGAATAGGACGTGCGGACTTCAGTGTCGCCTTCAACGACGATGAAATGGTCAAAACCGTTCTCGACCGTCAACTCCGCCGCGCGGAACAAAAGGAAATTCTCAACCGCCTCACGGCTTGTCGACGAATTACCGCGGAAGGTGATCCGAAAGCGATCATCTTCGATGCGCTGCTCTGAAAAGCCATAGCCGCCCGCTTTTGACGCTGGCGCATAAGGGGTCGCGGTCGCACACGCTGCAAGCGCGATGAGCGCGAAGCCTAAGAAAATACTTTTACCAACCATTGAAACCTGTCTCCTCACTAGCGCCCGCACGCACCCTGAAGCGGGCGCGAGCCCAACCTGAAGATCATACCGCGGAACCGGGCGGATTCAAATTATCCCGAAGAATTGGGCGCTTCCCCTTGATTTCCCGTCAAAACATCGCCGTCGCGAGACGCAAGTTCGCTGCGCGCATCCACGACGTCAGACAAAGTCGCTGGCATGGATTTGATATGCAGATCGCGCTGAGGAAACGGAATTTCGACGCCGTGCTCCTGAAGCTTGTCCCAAACGGCGAGCAAGACCTCGCTGCGAACATTTGCGCAGCCATTGCTCGGATCATTGATCCAGAAGCGTAGATCAAAGTTGATCGAGCTGTCCGCGAATTCGATCAGATTGCACATGGGCGAAGGCTTCTCCAGCACCCGGTCGATCGACAGCGCCGTCTGCTCGCACAATTTTTTAACGAACCGCAGATCCTTCGTTGAATAGGAAACGCCGATCCCCGCATGAAGCCGCACCACGCGATCGCTGTGCGACCAGTTGATAACACCGTCTTCAATAAAACGGTCATTAGGCACCAGATGATTGGTGCCGTCTCGCGTTCGCACGGCGACATAGCGCGCATTCATCTCCGTGACCCAACCGAATGTCTCGCCGACCTCAATGACATCGCCTGGCTTGATCGACTTGTCGGCGATCAGCGTGAAGCCTGCGGCGAAATTGGAGATCGTGCGCTGCAAGCCGAGCCCGACGCCGAGGCCCACGGCGCCGCCAAAGATCGCCAACGCGCCGAAAGGAAAATTCACAAGCTGAAGCGCGATAAGCAGCGCGACGACCGGCAGCAATATATCCAGAATTTTAGACAGAAGCGCCTTGAACGATACGGTCAATTCGTCGGCGCTATTGATCCGTCCCTTGAGGAAATTTCCGGCGAGCCCCGCCAACCAGAAAAGAATGGCGAACGTAATGACGCCGCGCACGATATCGAGCGCGGAAATATCCACGGTGACGCCCGCATCATTGGTGCTGAGCGGGATCGCCAGCGCATCGAGCTGCGTCACCACATTGTCCAGGACGCCGAACGCATCAAGCGCGGCGAGCGGCCAAACCACATAGAAGGCGACACGCGACCACAAAGGCGAGCGGATAACGAGCGTGACAAGCCGAATAACAATCCACGCAGTTAAGAGACTGACGCCCGCTGAGATAATGGCGGTCTCTCGTCCCGCCGCGCGCAGCACAATCATCATCACCTGAAGCGACACATATAACGCGATCGGCGTCGCGATCACCGCGAATGCGTTCGCCGCGCGGCGCAAAACGCCGTAAGGCGCACGGGGCGAAACCTGCGTCTCGATCAGCTTTTTCAGGCGCGGCCCAAAGATGGCGGCCGGCAAAAGCGCGAGAAAGAGAACAGCTCCCTGGATCGCCATGTCCAGGGTCAGAAGATTGACCCGCGCCCATTCGAGAAGTTCAAGTCCCTTCTGACGGTACTGATCAATCCCGACGAGCTCTTCCAGGGCGGAGGAATCGTCCGTTAGCGATTGCGCGTCCTCAGCAGGCGCCGACTGGTCGGGCGTTGATTCTGGCTCCGCCGCGTCAGCGGACGGCGTATCGGTTTCGGGCGTTTCGCTCTGGCGCATTCAGTAACTCAATATCGGCTGAATTCGCGATATCATGAACCATCAGCAAAACAAACACCGTAAACTTATAAATTTGTACAATGAATTTATTTCACATACCGATAGCGAGACGGCGCGCCCGGCAAGAGCCCGCGCGCCAAAGCAACCGCGGCCTTAATTCGACCGCGGCGCAGGCGCATCAGGCACTGACCCAAGCCGGTCGCGAGGACAATCGGCACAAGCCACGGACGCCATTTTAAACAAAAAAGTAGTCGCGATCGGATCATGTGATATTCGGACAGAGCGGAGCGTTGCGACGGCTTATTGCCTGATGGAAAAACGCTTTTTGATGCGACGCCGTAGTGATGAAACACATGCGCCTCGCGCGCCCAGACGGTTTGGCCGACAGCCTTGCCCGCCATCGCCCAATCGGCTTCTTCGTAATAGAGAAAATATCGCTCATCCATATATCCGACATCATGCAAAAAAGAGCGGCGCAGGGCGATAGATGCGCCGAGGGGGTAGTCGATATCCGCTTCAACATCGTGCTTGGCCGGCGCGGAAAACAGGAGATCGCCCTGCCCAATATTGCGGCCCATGAGCGTTAGCGGATTCAGCGCCGCCCCGCCGAACGCCTGGACGCGGCCCGGTTGGCCTGCGAGCAAAATGGTCGCACCGCAAAGTCCTGCATGCTCATCTGCAAGTCGGTCTTCGAAAGCGCTCATAGCGCCTTTCCCGATCATGGCGTCCGGGTTCAAAAGGAGGTAGTGGGTGCAACAATCCATGCGTTCAAGGAAGCGCAGTCCGATATTGCACCCGGCGGCGAAACCCTTGTTTTCCTTTGCGCGCAAAATTGTCAATTGGGCTTCCGTGACCTCGCCGTGCGTATCCTCAGCAATAACCGCATGAATGTCGCTCAAAAGCGCGTAACGAATTTCGTGATCTACAACGGGATTAGCGGGAAGGTGCTCTTCGCGCCGCCGGTCCCGGATCGCCGTCTGGAATACATCCATTGAATCATTTGTGGACGCATTATCCACAATAATAACATGCGCGTCCGGCCGTTCGCCGAGAACGCTCATCGCCGCATCAAGGGCGAAACGCGCCGAATTGTAGTTGACAATCACCGCGCCCCAGCGCGCCGTCTCCTTCATGACCGGGCGCCTCCGCGTTCGTCAACGTCCAGTAATTGAGCAGCGGCCTCTTGGCTTAAGGAGTCATAGAATGCGTGCAAGAACTCTTCGTGGATAGAAAATTGAGCGGCGTCGGCGCCTTTCGTGGATACACGAATTAAGGCCCCGTCCAGCGGTTGCGCGATACCGCGTCTGAACAGGAGAAACTGCTGAAATTGCGCATGCGTCATAAAGGACGGTCCTGAACGCAGCCAATAACTCACCGCTTCATTGCGCGTCGGGTTTTGGGCCAGCATATGAACAGTCGCAATCTTCTGATCATCGACGGTCAGCTGGGAAATGCGGCGCCCTGAAATCTGAAACCCTTGCGCCGTATAGCACCTCTCGGGACGGTGGAGCCTGACGGAGTCGCCGAGCGGTGGGCCATAGGCGACAACAAGCGTGACCACGCGCCCTAAAGCGTTGCGGTAGGCGCGGTATGCGACCGCTTCGCCAGGAAGAAGCGACGCTTCCGCGGGAAGGACCGCATCGCTGAGCGGAATGCGTCGCCACTCATCGATCTTTTCAGGAAGCAATTGGTCGAGATCGGGCGCTGCGACCTCGATCGGGGCCGCGGGACGCACCGCCGCTGTCCCCATTGCCGCAATAGCCATCAACAAGGCCAAAAAAGAGGCCTGCACATAGGGTGTGCTCGCCGCGTTGGTCATGAGGACCCGCCGATCATTCTCGACGCAACAGCGTCAACACCGAAAAACATCAAGAGGGCGAACGCGAACATGACCAGCCCAGCCGCGTGATGCAAAAATCCTTGCCCGATATCATATCCCAGGAAGTAGGTGAGAAGGACAAGGATTGCTACACGGATAATATTGGCGAGAATTGCAATTGGGATCGCCGTAAGCATCACCGCGGTGTTTGCGAGAACTGATTTGCGCTTCACTGCATAAAGATAGACGGCGCCCACGGCGCTCAGTGAAATAAGGGAGTTTAGTCCTGCGCAGGCGTCTGCGACCAGGAGTTGATATTGTCCTGCTGTAATGACGGCGCCGGAATGAGCGACCGGCAAGCCAGCCAGGTACAGGCCGCTGCTGACAATTTCCGAGATCGATTGCTTTAGGGGCGCGGTCATCGCGTTCAACATCCAGCCCGGCCAGATGATGAGATAAAGGCTCAACAAAAGTGGAAACCAGAGCCCTCTGGCGCCCGCATATCCAAATAAACCGACCGCAAGCGACGCTGCGATAATCGTCTGCGAAAACGAAAGCAACAATGTCGCTTCCGTAATACGTCCGATACTGAATAGGCCTAACCCGATCCCAAGAATCAGGAGGCCGATAACAAACTCTTTCCGGCTCGCCCGAAAATCAAAAGCGGCGCCCGTAATCCGCGCCCAGGCGGCCCCGATACAGATCGCCATGATAAACGGTATATGACCGTTTTCTTCGCGCCGCCATTCAACGTCTGCAAACTCCGCATAGACGGGCCCGAACAAGAAAAGCCAGCCCGCAATAACGATGAACGCTGGTCCATAGGGCGCCAATTGCGCGACTTGCGCTACGCGGGGAAAGCCAATCGCTTTGCCCATCGCATCACCGCGTCATGGCTGCGCCGAAGACCGACACATCGAGCTGGCGTAGCGTTGACTGCAGAGTTTTCAATTCATGAAACCTGGTCACGTTCCGGCGCGCGACCACTAATCCGGCGCCCGTAGCGGACCATGCGAATTGTCCGTCGCCTTCGCGTCCGTTCGGCGCAGACAAAACAATAACGCTGTCGAAGTTCTGCGCCATTTCCTTGAAGAGTGTCGGCAAGCGATCCGCGGCGAGCAATTCTTGCGGATTGTTCTTTTGCGGCGAGGCGGTGACGGCGAACAAATTGGCGACGATCGTTTCCTGAACGATTTCGGTGAACGCCGCTTTACCCGCAAGCGCCGAAGCCAGACCTTTGTGCGGCTTAAGATTGAGAAAGCGCCGCACCCGAGGCTTGCGCAAATCAGCGTCGACCAGAAGCGTCTTGCGGCCAAGCTGTGCGAAGGCCGCCGCCAGATTGCAGGCGATAAATTCAGCGCGAACATTGTAGGCGGCTGGAATAATCGAAAACAAAGAGAGCTGCTCGGCCGTTTGCATGGTGAGCAATTTTGTCCGCAAGAGCCGAATGCGTTCGGCGGCGATATCATTCGGGCGACGGAGGAGCGCGAGCCCTTTCGGAAGAACGACGGGACTGACCACCGGATTCAGATATCCATCCTGCAACGCCAAGGCGGTGTAGACTTGATCGCGGCTCGCCATCTTTAGCCGGATCACCGCCTCGCCGAAAAGGCCGCCATTGCACTGCTGCTCGGTCAGCGCTTTGTCGATCTGCTCGGGAGTCAAGACTCCCAAATAGACCAGGCAATCGCCAAGGAGCGGTTCATTGCGGCCAAAGTCGTCACTGAGATGTCCTTCAATCGCAGTCTGCATGCGTCGCGGGTTCAAGAGATTTAGTGAAGGAGTGTTCATTACGCCGCCCTTCCCACCAGCTTGCTTTTGCGCTTCGGCGCAAAACCGCTCAGAGGCGTCTCTGTGAGAACCGGCGCGCGTAAAACCTGCCTGACTGCGCCCGCAGAACGGACACGCCCTTCGTGAAATTCAAGAGCAATCGCCGCCGTGACGCCAAGCGCGCCGCCAGCTGCAAGGCCAAGTAAGACAATCAGGAATAGAGGCGGCGTAGCCGGTTGGCTCGCAGGCACGGCGCGCGCCAACAGGAACGTCGTGACGCTGTCGACCCGAGACTGGAGCGACTCTTCCAATGACCGGGTCGCCACCAGGTCGTAGGTCTGACGGCTCGCTTCGACTTTTTTCTCTAAGACGTCGTAAGCTTGTTTTGTTTCCTGCAGTTTGACCACGGTCGCTTTTTGTTTCTGTACGGCGAACTCAAGAGAAGCAGCGCGCTTGGCGTGATAGTCATTGCGGCTTTCGATCGCGTTCATAATATTGCGTTCGAGCGCCAGTTTCTCGTTATTCGCTTCGATATAGTCCGGGTATTGCGGCCCATAGCGCTCGGCGATGCGCCGCATTTGGCCGACGACTGCGCCGAGACGCGCTTGCGCCTGACGTGCATAGGGAACATCGCCCGGCAACGGGACTGTCAGCAATCCGGCTTCCCCCACAGAACGCGCCTGACTTAAGAGCGACTGCGCTTCTGCGCGGTCGGCGCGCGCTTCGGCCAGGCGCGCCGTTAATGCGGCAAGCTCGACTTCCGCCGCCTCAAGGCGTTGCAGCCCGAGAGCGACAATACCGGAATCTTCGCGGAAGATCGTCAACTCGCTTTGAGCGTTCTCAAGGCCAGCCTCCATGGCTTGGCGTTCATCACTAAAATTCGCGGCGTTACGGAGCGCGCGTCTTTTGCGCTGGTCGAGAACCGCTTGCATGTACCCTTCTGAAAAGGCGTTTGAAATGCGCGCGGCCTGTGAGGGGTCTTCGCTGCGAAAATGGATCGCAAGCGTGCTCTCCTGCGCGTTCGCCGTCACCGTGAGGCTTTCGAGCAAACGATCGGCGGCCCAGAGGGTGGCGTCATTTCCGGGGACGATCTCGCCCTTGGTCTCGGCGCGCCATTCCGCCTCAAAGTCCGCCAGTGAAAAAAATCCCTGAGCGGTCAGATTTTCGATGACCTCAACCGCGACGCGGCGGCTGCGCGCGACAGCAGCCTGCTGGCCGAGAAATTCAGACGTGCGCACGCGCGTTTCGACAAGACCCGTCAACGTATTGCGTTGAATCGCATCAACCTGGACGAGCGAGGTGGACTCATATTGCTTCGGGAAAACCATCCCCGCTGCAGCGGCGATGGCGCCCGTGGTCATAATCGACCAAAGGATCAGCCACTTGCGCGCGGCGAAGACAGTGAAGAATGCGAGAACGCCCATCCGTGCCTCTCGCTAAGGCTTTATTATGGCGGGCGCCGCCGCCTCGCTCGCCACCGCCACCGGCTTTGCGGTGTCGCGGTAGTAGCTCACGGTCGTCTCTTCGCGGAGCCGCTTGACGAGTTTCTCTGCGCGCAACAGTGTTTCTTGATCGAGAATCAAACGACGCGCCAGCGCCGGCCACTCCGACGATTGCGACGGCGACGGCTGCGCCTTCATGATTTTCATGATTTGCGTCTGGCTTTCGCCCTTCAAGACGATGTTGTCCTTCACGGTATATTGCGCCAATTGCTTTCTGATCGCATCGGGAAACGCGGTCGATGGTTGCGCGGTGTTCGACACGGTAAAGTCTACGTTCTTTACTCGGAGCGTGTTTTCAAGCTTTGCAAAGTCGCGCGTCTCATCAAAAAGCGGCGTCAATTTTTCTTCGTCAAACGCTTCGGTCGGTAAGCTCAATACAGAAAAAACGTAAGAGCGCCGTTTTGCAAACAGCGCTGGATTATCCGAAATGAAATCCTCAACTTCCTGTCGCGTCGGTTCCGGCGGCTGCGACGTGATGCCGAGATAAAGATCAGCTAAGGCTTGTTCCTGGGCGGCTTTCATTTGCACCAGAGCTTCAGGGCGTCGGTGCAGACTGGACGCACGGGCGGCGCGCGAAAGCAGCGTGCGGTTAATGATATTCTCCACGGCAATCCGTTCGGACGCTGGGTCGTTAGGCGATAAATTAAGACGCGCCATTTCCACATGCAGTTCCGTCAGCGTAATCTCGCGGCCGGCCGCCTTCGCCACGACTTGCGTCTTCCCGCTCTCTACGGTTTTCGCCGCCGGACGCGCATGGGCGCTTTGTGAGGCAAAAACGGCGCTGGCAAAAACGCAGAAAAACAAAACCGAAACTTGCGCCGTACGCATACAATTAACTCCTGCCCCGACCCTGCGGGGAAATTACGCCGTCAGCAGCGAAAGCATTCGCCGCGCGCGCCACAGCCGGATGCGAATAAGCACGCCGATCGCAGCAACTTTGTCTTGCAGCCGGTCAAGCTTCCGGCTTGTCAGCACCGTCCACATGTGGGGTCCCGCTGAAAGCGCCGTCGCCGCAGCAAGACCGGTCCACATCGCGCGTCGGATTAATCCGGGTTGTCCGAACCCGCTCCAACGCTCTTTCGTTAGCCTGTCCCATTTTGCGACCAGAGCGTTCCAATCCTTGCGCGCAGGATGGTTGACGATTTGTTTAGCGTTAAAAAATAAACGAAACCCCAACGAATCCGCGCGGTTACCCCAATCGAGATCCTCGGCGATTTCGTTGCGAAATGGTCCAATCGCTTCGGCGACCTCACGGCGAACGAACAAATTCGCTGTGGCGGAAAACCGTTTACGTTTTAGATACCAAGCTTGCCGAAACCCGAACACTTTCTCGAACGCTTCTGTGGCCGAAGGTCTTCCGGATTCCCAATATGTGACTTCAATATGGCCGCCCGCATAGTCAGCGGCGTTCATGCTCGCGACGCCGATTTCGATCCATTGGCGGTCGGCGACGCAATCTGCATCGATGAACGCGAAAATCTCGCCCCGCGCCGCCGACATCGCTTTGTTGCGCGCAATCGCAGCCCCGCGCTCACGCACCGTGAGGAAATTTACGCCCGGAAATCTCGCCGCCAAAGCATCAACCCCGCCCGGCGTATCATTGTCCGCAACGATGACTTCAAAATCATCAGCAGCGTATGTCTGCGCCGTAAGGCTCTCCAGGCATTGCTCCAGCCCCGCAAGATCGTTGTAGTGCGGAACGAGAACGCTGACGAACGGCTGGCGATCACGCTGATTTATAGAGTCTATCGAAGACACTAAGGTAGTGTTCCTTTTGCAGGTCCCAGGAATATCGCATCTTCAACCTTGCGTGTCCGCGCTGACCCATGACGCGCCGCGTGTTCGGAGACTGAATGAGGTTAGAGATGTTCGCCGCTAACGCAGCCGGATCATTATTCGCCGCATAGAGCGCAGCGTCCCCCGCAATTTTTTTGCACTCCACCAGATCAAACATGGCGATCGGCAATTCGTACGCCATGTATTCCAGCACTTTGTTCATGGCCAATCGATCGTTAAACGAATTTTTCGGATCTGACCCCAATCCGATGTCCGCGGTTGCAAACGCCTCAGCCAGGTCATCGCCATGGAGGAACCCCGCAAACGTTACGTCATTCGTCAGCCCCAACTGATCCGCATGCTGCTCCATCGCTTGCCGCTCAGGACCGTCGCCAGCCAGAAGCAGGTGAAATTTTTCGCCGCCCGGCAGAAATTTCAATTTCGCGATCGCATTCAACACCAGACCGAGGCCGTCCTGCGAGCCCATCACGCCAACCCAGAGCAGAAGGTTTTCGGCGCCCTTTTTCAATGCAGGATTGGGCCGCGGCGTGGGCGGGAGTTTCGTCAGGTCCGGGCTTGAATAAACAATCGTGACCGCATTTTCCGGCTTCTTCCCGTGCTCAATGGCGCGGGCGCGAAAGGCTGAATTTGTGGAGATCACCTCGTCTGCGACACGAAATGTCTGGCGTTCAGCCCACCGCGCGAACCGCAATAACGGACCGTTACGCTTGCCTGTCTTCTCCACCAATAATTCAGGCGTCAGATCATGATGATCAAAAACCACCTTTGCGCCGCCAAACTTTTTGGCGATCAGCGCCGGCAGGAAAAGAAAATCAGGCGGATTGCAGATCTGGATAACGTCGATATCGCCGAGGCCAATTTTCAGCAGTAGGCGGATTTCATGGGCGATCGCCGCCGTATATTCCACGGCATAGGACGCGATACGCCGCGCCTCTAATGGCAGGTTATGTCGATAGATGTTGATGCCGTCGATTGTCTCAAAACCGTTCGGGTACCGTTGCGTTTTCGGCGTGACGACACTCACGCGCCAGCCTTCGTTGCGCAAGGCGCGCGCCTGTTGCCACACGCGCCGGTCCGGCGGCACTGTCATATTTTCAACGACAATCACGGCGTGCGGGCGGCGGCGCGCTCGCCCCAACCGCACATCGTCGGCGTCAACAAGTTCGTCATCGGCGTCGTGACGCGCGACGTTCTGGGCGGTTTTTACCACTAATCTTAATCCGAGATTAATCGAGCAAGCTCAATATCATTCGAATTACTTTGACCATTGGAACATTTCGAATGGTTAAAGCAGATAGATAAAAATGAACCTATACAGACAGATAGCAGGATTTTTGACGCCTATCGCGTTGGTTGTGGCGCTGTCGGTCATGATTTTTACAGGCGCCGCCGCTCCAGCGGCGGCGGCGACAGCGACTTACTCACAACCCGACTTCATTAGCGCCACCGATCTAACCGCATTATCGACCGCGGGAGACAATGCGGGCGTCAGCCTGACATTCGGCGAAACGCTTGCGCTGAACTTTGACCAACCCTTTGCAACGTCTCGCGGCGGCAACGTTTCTATCTTCACGGTCCCGCCCACTTCAGGCGTTTCCTGGCTATTTGTTCGTATCGGGTCTTTCAACAACGGGTCGCCGCTCTTTTCCAGGGCGCAAGGGTTTATCCGCGCCGGTACGTCGCGAAGCTTTAACAACCTGTTTCAGCGCGGCTGCCGGGCGTTCGGCGGATGCGATTATATCGAAATCACAAATATTTTTTCCGCAGGAAACCCATCCGGAGCAGAAGTCGACTTTGTCGAGGTGGATGACGAAGTGACGAATGTCACGGCCCCGACGCCGGAACCGTCAACCTGGGCGATGATGATTGTCGGATTCTGGTTCGCCGCGTGGCGGCTTAAGGCCGCCCGCCGGCCTCACTATTTTCGTCGGGATAGGGCTGACTTGCGATATGCATGAGCAGGAATGAAGCGGCGATTAGAAGGGCGACCGCCCATACGCCGCCGCCGTGATTTCCGAGCCAATTGCCCACAGCGCACACAAGCGAGATAATGAGATACGGCGCTAACGGCGGATCCTCATGTCTGAACCGCAAAAAAAACATCGCGGCCGTCGCGATAAACAGGCTGACTGACAAGAGATCAAAAAGCGTACTCATGGGCCCAAAATGACCGCACCAAGCTTAAGAAACGCTTTATGAATTCCTTAAAAGAACGGCGCCCCAAGGGCGCCGTTCCGAAGATTTTAGTGGTTTCAGCCTATTCGCCAGAGGCCCTTTGGGCGTCGCGCAACGCGCGGAATTCGTTTCCTTCGTACCAGTTCGGCCACTCGTCCGAGTAAGCGATTTGAGCGCCGGTATCGTAAAGGATACCCACAGTCTCGATGATCCCTTCCATATTCCAGCCTTCGTCGAATGCGTCCGCCGGCTTGTGGTAACGGTTGGCTGTGTAGTCTTCGCCGAAAGCTTTACCAGCCGCCTCGCCGCCTTCACGGAAATCAATGCCGCTGTCGGCGTACAACATCGGCACGCCCTTCTTCGCTAATGAGATATGGTCGGAGCGATAGAAATATCCCTTTTCGGGCTCAGCGTCCGGACGCAGCATTCTTCCGTATTTCGCCGCCGCCGTTGTGAGAATATCTTCCAGTTGCGACGCGCCGTAGCCGACCACAATCATATCCTTGGTGCCGGGGGTCGGAAGCAATGCGTCAATATTGATGCCGCCGACGATATCTTTCAACGGCACTGGCGGATCTTCAGCCATATAAGCTGAGCCCAAAAGACCGGACTCTTCGGCTGTGACCGCTGCGAACAAAATTGAACGGCGCGGTTTTTCCTCCGCATTAGCGAACGCCTCTGCGATTTCGAGAATCGCTGCGATGCCAGTGGCGTTGTCGACAGCGCCGTTAAAAATCTTGTCGTCGCCTTCAACGGTCGGGTTCACCCCAAGATGATCCCAATGCCCCATATAAAGAACATATTCATCAGGCGCCTCAGCGCCGGGCAGAACGCCCAGAACATTTGCGTCTTCGCTCTTGATGATTTTTGTTTTCAACGTGGCCGACGCTTTGGTGTTCGGAATTTCCACCGGCTCAAAGCCGCTGGTTTTCGCGCCTTCCATCAGCGCGTCGAGATCAAGGCCAGCATTCGAGAGGAGCGAGCGCGCCGCCTCATTGGAAAGCCATCCCTCAACGCCGACGCGGTCGGCGCCGCCATTGGCCCGCTCCAGATCCAGTTGCGATCCCGACCAGCTGCCTTCCACAACGCCCCAGCCATAGGCCGCCGGCGCCGTATCATGAATGATGAGCGCGCCCGCTGCGCCCTGGCGCGCCGCCTCTTCATATTTGTAAGTCCACCGACCGTAATAGGTCATGGCGTTGCCGTTGAAGACATCCGGGTCTTGCGTTGCAAACCCCGGATCGTTGACGAGCATCACCACGGTTTTGCCGGTCACATCGACGCCGTCATAATCGTTCCAGTCATACTCCGGGGCCACGACGCCGTAGCCGACAAACACCATATCAGTGTCTTCAATCGAAACATCTTCCTGAACACGCTTCGTCCAGTAGACCACGTCCACCTTGTATTCGAGCGCCTCGCCGTTCACCTCAAAGCTTGATTGATCGGGATCGAGCGTCGCCTCCACCATGGGAACTTTCTGGAAGTAGCTTCCATTGACCTGCTGAACGCCGATCCGTTCATATTCCGCTGCGATGTATTCGCGGGTTTTATCCCCGCCATCGGTTCCGGGCGCGCGGCCTTCAAACTCATCGGAAGCGAGCATTTTGATATGCTTAATGAGATCAGCCGCCGACGCCACGGACGCTTGATCATCGGAAGGCTCAACCGATGCGGGCTCATCCGCCGGTGGCGTTTCCGCTTGCGGCGGCGGCGCTGTATCATCCGACTGCCCGCAGGATGCGGCCAAAGCCAAGGCGGCGACGCCTAGAAAATGTCTTGAATAGCCCATTGAAGCCTCCGTCTTTTGGTTAATCGGGGGTCTGACATGATGTCACGGCCGCCGCAAGCCGCGCCAGCCGCCGCGGGGGGCTCGCTTTCGCCCGGATTTTGCACTATTCAACGGGCGTTAGTCGCCGCACGACGATGCGACCGCGTGCGGCAGGCCAGACGGCCATCGTCTCGGGAGGACGTTTTTTATGAGTGCATCATTAGAACCCGCTTCGGCGGGTCTGTCGTCGTTTGATGACGCATCGCCAAACCACATGCGCAATCTCGCCGCTGAAGTGCTGTTCCAGGAAGCTGTTCGCCGCCGTGAAGGGGAAGTAGCCGCTCACGGACCGCTCGTTGTGAAAACAGGCGAACACACGGGCCGTTCGGCGCAGGATAAATTTATCGTCCGCGACGACGAGACCGCCGGCGCGGTTTGGTGGGACGCAAACAAGTCGATCACAAGCGATCAATTTGCGGCCCTCTATGATGATATGCTCGAATATGCGTCGCACCGTGATCTTTTTTCACAGGATTTAAGAGGCGGCGCCGATCCTGAGCACCATGTCAAAGTGCGCGTCTTCACTGAACTCGCCTGGCATGGATTGTTTATTCAACACCTCCTTATCCGGCCTGAGATGTCGGAGCGCAACGTTTCTCCTGATTTCACAATTGTTGACCTGCCCGGCTTTGAAGCTGATCCCGACCGGCACGGCTGCGCCTCAAAAACAGTGATCGCCGTCGATTTCACGCGGCGCTTTGTTCTGATTGGCGGCACATCCTACGCCGGCGAGATGAAAAAGTCCGTATTCACCATTTTAAATTATCTCCTGCCGCCTAAGCAAATCATGCCGATGCATTGCTCGGTCAACGTGGGCGAAAAGGATGACCCGGCGATCTTTTTCGGCCTTTCAGGGACCGGCAAAACAACGCTTTCTGCAGACCCAGACCGGACGCTGATCGGCGACGATGAACATGGCTGGGGCCCGAACGGTCTCTTCAATTTCGAAGGCGGCTGTTACGCCAAAATGATCCGCCTGTCCAAAGAAGCCGAACCGGAGATTTTCGCCACCACGAAACGTTTTGGCACGGTCCTCGAAAATGTGGTGATGGATCCGGCGACACGCGCCCTTGACCTCGACGATGCAACGCTCGCCGAGAACTCGCGCGGCGCTTATCCGATCCACTATATCCCGAACGCAAGCCTCACCGGCCGCACCGTTCAGCCGAAAAACATCATCATGCTCACCTGCGACGCGTTCGGCGTCATGCCGCCGATTGCGAAGTTGACGCCGCCGCAGGCGATGTACATGTTCCTTTCCGGCTACACAGCGAAAGTGGCGGGCACCGAGAAGGGCCTCGGCAATGAACCGCAGGCGACGTTCTCCACATGCTTCGGCGCGCCCTTTATGCCGCGCCATCCATCGGAATATGGCCGCCTTCTCGGAGAATTAATCGACCGCCATGACGTTGGATGCTGGCTCGTCAACACCGGCTGGACCGGCGGCCCGCACGGCGTCGGGTCGCGCATGCCGATCCAGGCGACGCGCGCGTTGCTGTCAGCGGCGCTCGACGGCTCGCTCAACGACGCGCCGATGCGCCAGGACCCGATTTTCGGCTTCGATGTGCCCACGCAAGTTCACGGCGTTGACGAGAATATTCTCTGGCCGCGCAACACTTGGGCGTCTGCGGATGACTTTGACGCACAAGCGGAAAAACTCGCGCGCATGTTCGTTGAAAATTTCCGGATTTTCGAGGCGTTCGTAGACGCGGACGTCAAGGGCGCAGCGCCGAAACTCTAGGCGCGCGCAACAGCGGTCAGGCTTGCGTGTCGAGCCTTGCGCCAGGCTCTTCGCCGTCAGCGGACCCTGCGTCATCAGCAGGGCCAGGCGCGCCTGTCGATACGACAACCATCGCAGCGCGCAGAACACGGTCGCCAATAGTGAACCCGCTCTGCGCCACATTCGCCACATGGCCGGCGGGCGCATCGCTCGGCGCCTGCGCCACCGCCTGATGTAAATTCGGATCGAATTTTACGCCCTCAGTATCGATCTGCTTCACGCCATGACGCTGCAGGACCGCGCGCAATTCATTATCGGTCATCCGAACGCCGGTGATGAAACCCGACACCGCCTCCGGCGATAATTCGGTGTTCTCGTCGGGCACGGCGGCGAGCGCTCTTTCAAAATTATCGGCGACGCTCAGAAGGTCCCGCGCAAAATTCGCAATCGCATATTTGGCAGCGTCTGTCTTTTCGCGTTCGCTGCGACGGCGCGTGTTTTCAAGCTCCGCGGCGAGACGCAGAACTTGATCTCTGAGGCCCGTAAGTTCCGCTTGCGCATCGTCCGGCGGCGTGTCGCCTCGCCCCTGGGCGTCGGGCGCGCCATTGTCGCTTTGATCTTCGCCAGCGTTCGCAGCGGCGATTTCGGCCGCAATATCCTCATCGCTTTGCCCGTCGTTCGCCGGGTAGTCAGGGTTACTCATGGGTCTTCATCTCGCCCTTGCGGTCAATTCCAGCAGGCAGCATGTACGCGCCGCACGAGGCTATTTCAACAGGCGCGTCACCACTTCCGCGGTATAATCCACGATCGGGATAACACGGGCGTAATTGAGGCGCGTCGGGCCGATGACGCCCAAGACGCCCACAATCTTCTGGGATTTGTCCCGATAGGGCGCAACGATGACGGACGATCCCGAGAGCGAAAACAACCGGTTTTCGGAGCCGATGAAGATTTTGACGCCTTCGCCGTCCGACGCCGCATTTAACAGGTCGATCACTTCCTGCTTGCGTTCGAGATCATCGAAGAGCATGCGCACCCGCTCAAGGTCCTGCTCGGTCGCCTCGTCGAGCAAATGGCCCTGACCGCGGACGATCAGCGACGGCTCGGCGCCGCCTGACAAATCCGCCACTCCCTCGCGCACGAGCCTGGACGTCAATGCGTCGAGTTCAGCGCGGTTTGTGGTTAATTCCCGGAGGATTTCTGCGCGCGCTTCCGTCATGGTGCGCCCACGCAAGCGGCTCGACAAATAATTGCCCGCCATTGTGAGCGCGCTCGACGGCAAATCAACCGGCGTCTTGATGACCCGGTTTTCGACGCCGCCGTCTTCCGCGACCAGAACAACAAGCGCTTCGCCGGGCGAGGTTGCGATGAATTCGATATGCCTTAGAGCGCTCTCGGACTTCTGGGCGACCACAAGGCTGGCGCTGTGGGTGAGACCCGATAGCTGGGAGGCCGCTTTGGCCAGCACATCCTCCATCGCGCCTTCGCCGGCGCTGGCGTCAATCGCTTCGCGTTCCTCGCGCGTGAGATCGCCGATCTGCAAGAGGCCGTCCACGAAGAGCCGCATGCCCGTTTCGGTCGGCATGCGCCCCGCCGAGACATGGGGCGCGTGGAGTAAACCGAGCTCTGTTAAATCCGCCATCACGTTACGGATCGTGGCGGGCGACACGTTCAACTCACTGTCTCGGCTTAATGTGCGCGACCCGACAGGCTCACCGCTTTCAATGTAAGCCTCAACAATCTTGCCGAATACAGCGCGCGATCGCGCATCTATGTCGCTCAAAACACTCATGGCGCTCTTAATTTTGAACAGATTTAAACAGGATGCGCGAATTTTCAATATATCGCGAACGGTAATGAAAATCACCTCGACACGAGGCGCATCAGCGTGTTTAACCGCGGACTGCGCTCGCCGGACGTATTAGCAAAAAAGGGGAAAGCGATCATGCGCCCATCAGGACGATCATTTGATGAATTACGGGCGGTTTCCCTGAAACCTGGCGCTTCCAAACACGCCGAGGGCTCCTGTCTGGTCCAATTTGGCGACACGCATGTTCTGTGTACGGCGAGTTGGGACGAGACCACGCCGCCATGGCTGCGCGGCGAGGGACGCGGCTGGGTGACGGCGGAATATGGTATGCTGCCGAGGTCCACGGGCGGGCGAATGCGCCGTGAAGCCAAGAACGGTCAATCGGGGCGAACGCAGGAAATTCAGCGCCTGATCGGCCGGTCGCTGCGCGCCATTGTCGATCTGAAGGCGCTGGGCGAACGACAAATCCTGATCGATTGCGACGTGATCCAGGCCGACGGCGGCACGCGGACAGCGGCGATCACAGGGGCCTGGGTGGCGCTTGAACAATGCGTGCGCTGGGCGATGGAACAGGGCGTGATCACAAAATCGCCCATCATCGACACTGTCAGCGCGATTTCCTGCGGGATCGTGAACGGCGCGCCGGTCCTCGATCTCGATTATGAAGAAGACTCCAGCGCTGACACCGATGCGAATTTTGTTATTACCGGCAAAGGCGGCCTCGTTGAAATTCAGGGTACGGCGGAAGGGGTCCCTTTTACGGAAGATCAATTCCAGGCGTTGTTGTCGCTTGCAAAGACGGGATGCGCGCAATTGGCGGAGCGCCAAACCACAGCTTTTTAACGCGCGCCGGTTCACTCTTAAAAAAAGCGGCTCTTCAGCGCGCACCGCAACGGAGATCTACGCGTTTTCGCCGCATTGCGAAAAAGCCCCGCAAGCGCCGCGACGCCTCATTTTTCGGCGTAAACCAGTTATAATCTAACGTACCATGGTCCAGAAATTGCCTGAATGCCTTCAGGTGACTGAGAAATTAACCAGGGATTTAGGCGATGGCCCCTCGCGCCAGCGCCTCAATCGGCTTAAATAGCGCGCTCGATTGCGCCGGAGGCGAGACACACTCGACGGGGCGCGGTAAAATTCAACTCGGAAACGCCCGTTGCTTTGGGCGGCGAACATATCGGAACTGACTTGAGCAATGCGTTGACCAGCCCCGCCGCCAGAATCGCGGCGCCGCATGAGGACGGCAAGCACATCATTGAGGTGCTGATTGAAGAACGCTGTGAAAATTTGCGCCAATCGCCCTTCTGGCCTCTTTATCGGACGGTCCTCTACCCGCTCTTGAAAAAAGGCCGCGCTGTCAGAATGGCTGACGAAGTGGCGCCGCTTTCAGCCGTCGGCGTCATGGACCACGTCACGGACCTGCTCGCGCTCGACATCCAGATGATAGGCCTTGAGCATGTCCCTGCGAAAGGCCGCGTCCTGATTGCGCCGACCCACCCCACAGGCATCGCGGATGGGGTCGCCATGTGGAACGCGCTTCGGGCGCGCCGGCCTGATATGATATTCTTCGCCAATCGCGACGCCATTCGCGCGGCGCCCCAGCTTGAAGAAGTGCTCATTCCGGTTGAATGGGTTGAGGAAAAACGCACGCGCCAACGCTCACGAGAAACGCTTGTCGCCACGAAAGAGGCTTTTAACGATGAGCGTTGCGTCATCCTCTTTCCGTCAGGCCGGCTCGCTTACATGGATGACAACAAGGTTCTTACAGAACAGGAGTGGCTGACATCTGTAGCGATCTTTGCACGGAAGTATGACGCGCCGATTATTCCTGTAAACATGAAGGCGCGCAATTCGTGGCTGTACTATTGGTTCTGGAGACTGAACGAGGAATTGCGGGACATCACTTTGTTCCACGAACTCCTCAACAAGAAGAACAAGCGTTATGATTTAATCTTCGGCGCGCCAATCCCGGCGAGCGCGCTCGCGGGCGATCCGGCTGACGTTACGAAAGCACTCCAGGATCACGCCGTTCACGGGTTACCGGCGCACAAGGATTGGCGGCCTGTGGACAGTGCTCAAGAGTGATAAGTCAGCTCAAGGAAGACGTCTTCCAGGTCCGCCTCGACCGTCGACAAATCCTTCACGCTGACTTTCGCCGCTGAAAGTTGATCGAGGATTTCGGCGACTTGCGCCTTGCTCGGTTGGTAAGCAATGGCCAACCGCCCGTCGTCGCGCAGTTCCACGTCAAATGCGGCTAACGCCGGCGGCGACGTTAGCGCCTCTGACGGGGTCACCATCAAGGTCTTGCGATCGAGCGACGCGATCAACTTGCCTGTAGGCTCACACGCCACAAGCCGGCCCTCGTGGATAATACCGATCTTGTCGCAAAGCTCCTGCGCTTCTTCCAGATAGTGCGTCGTCAAGACAATTGTGACGCCGGACGCATGGAGGTCCATGACATGATCCCAGAGCTGTTTGCGCAATTCGATGTCGACGCCGGCCGTCGGCTCATCAAGAATCAGCACCGGCGGATTGTGGACCATGGCTTTGGCCACAAGCAGGCGCCTTTTCATGCCGCCGGAAAGCTGGCGCACATAGCTGTCGGCTTTGTCTTCAAGGCCCAGCGCCTGCAATATCTCCATGGTTCGGCGTTCCGACTTCGGCACGCCGAAAAGGCCGGCTTGTATCTCAAGGGCTTCTTTGGGCGTGAAGAAGACGTCGGTGGTGATCTCCTGCGGGACGACGCCCATGGCGGCGCGCACCTGGCGGGGGTTTCGATCGAGATCAAAGCCCCAAACCGACGCCGTTCCGCTGGTCTTGTTCACAAGACCGGAAAGAATATTGATGAACGTGGATTTGCCGGCGCCGTTCGGCCCGAGAAGGCCGAAAATGGACCCGCGATCAATTTCCAGATCGACGCCTTTGAGCGCCTCTTTTGCCGGCGCTTTTTTACTCGCCGCATAGGTCTTGCGGAGATCCTTCGTAACAATGGCTTTTTCCGCCGCAGCCGACATAAACGGTCCTCAATATCCAAGGGGCTCAGGCTCGCATGCTTGCCCTTAGCACTCTTGCACTTAGCACACTGGCCGGACGCCTTGGCAAGACGCGCCCCTTGACGCATTCAAAAGTCTGGCGCATTTGCACCGCGAGCAATCCTGAAAAGAGCCATGACTGAAGACAAGAACACTCCCGGCGGCGAACCGGAAATAATCTACGTCAGGGAACAGCGGGTCTCGTGCAATGGCGGCGGCGGCGCGCTTGGTCATCCGATCGTCTATTACACTTTGAAGGATGGCGTCGCCGAGTGCGGCTATTGCGATCGCCGATTTGTCTTCGACCCCGAAAAAGCGGCCACCTAATCGGCGCGCCGCGTCGCAAGCTTTAAAACATCTTTCGCTTTGGGCGGCGCCGACTGCAGGAGCGCACGCCGGAAAATCCGTCCCATGATCTTCGCCAGAAACCAGGCGAAGACGACCATTAACGCCGTGGCGCCCACAATCTCCCACAGAGGTGGGCCTGAGGCCGCCCGCATCAAGACCGCATACGGCGTATAGATTGGTATCCAGGTGAGCACGCTGGCGATCAATCCGTTCGGGTTTTGATACATCATCATAACGAACGGCAAGGGAGCGAAAACAAGAAGTGTGACCGGTCCCATGTAACTTTGCGCGTCTTGCAATGAATTCGAAATTGCGCCGATCGCCAGGAAAATCATGGCGAAAATTGAATAGGCGCAAAGGAAATAGAAGAGATAGATGACGAACAAGTTGGTGGAGAAAAGGGTCGATAAGATACCGCCCATAAACTCCGCGCCGCCGGGCGCCACAAAGGCCGCAAGCCCCCCGCCGACCAAGAAGACCGTCGGTAAGGTCAATCCTACAGCGCCGATGCCGATCAATTTCCCGATCATCAGCTCTTCCGCCGTCACGGAAGACAGAAGAACTTCCACGATCTTGTTCGAGCGTTCCTCAATTGTGTTGGTAAGGAGCAAATTGCCGACGCCGAAAATGACGACAACAAGCATATAGGTTAGCGCGGCGGGCAGAAAAATCTCGATCCTGTCCTGAAGACCAAGCTCGGCGTCGTCTTCGGCGCGATCGGGGCGGAATTGAGTTATAGACGCTTGCGTGTCGCGAATATCGTCCAGCACCGCTTCGCTAAGACCGAGCTCGGCGATCTTTTGCCGGCGCAGCGTCAGATCAAGCGCCCGGCCGACAGCGTTGCTCAGCGTATCGTCCGTCAGGTTGCGGCTCCAATATTCCACATCAACAGGCGCCCCGCCGTTATTTTCAGCGCCAAAATTTTCAGGGATCAAAAGCGCGGCGAACAAATCCACAGGCTCGCCGCTTTCAGAGGCGATCTTCTTTTCGCCAAGGAGATAGGGCCGCAACAGGTTTGCCGCTTCGGTCAGGTCGGTGACCGTTTCCAACTCCGGCGGCGCAGCCACACGGATAAGGCTTTGTTTCAACGCAACAAAGGGAGGCGCGCCTTCTCTCAGGTAGGGCGCGATCGCCTCGCGCCCTGCTTCAACGCCGCCGGCTGCAATAAACGCCTCGACGCGCGCAAGGCTTACCGGATCGTCGCCAAACGGTTCGGGCAATTGATCGCCATCCAGCGCTTCTTCGCGCACTGCAATTTTAACGTATGCGTTCCATGCGACGAGCGCGTTACGCATGCGGTTTAATTCGATTTCACGATCAATCGCTTCCGCATACAAACCTGTTTCATCAATGACGACAAAGTGGCGCGCAGGCTGGGCTGTTTGCGCAAAACCCACCGCCGCGCCGCCAAGCAACACGCCCAGTGGAAACATGACGAGGAAGAGCAGGAACCCTCGAGAGAGAATATATTGCTTATATTCCCGCCAAGCGATGATCATCGCAGCCCTCATGCGGCGATCTCCTCATCTTCTGTGAGCGTCCCCTCATCGCCTGCAATGGCGACGAATATGTCATGCAGGCTTGCACCGCCCTGTTCGAACTTAGTCAGATTCACCCCGGCCGCGACGGCCGCCTTCAAAACAAGCTGCGGGTCGGCGCCGGCGACAAGTTCGATAATATAAGACCGCGCGCCGCCGTTTCGCTTGTCATCGCTGTCGATAATTCTCAAAACGCCGGGGGCGGATCGCAACGGCTCAATCGAGTCGCTCGTACGCACCACGACGCGCGGCGGCAGCGCGGCGCGCGCTTCGTCCAATGTGCCCTCAAAACGCTTTGCGCCCTGGGCCATGATCAAAAACCGGTCACACAAACGTTCCGCATGCTCCATCACGTGCGTGGAAAAAATAATCGTCTTTCCTGCGTCTTTCAGGCGCTGAATAAGATCTTCCAACGTGCGCTGATTGATCGGGTCGAGCCCCGAAAACGGCTCATCGAGGATTAGAAATTCGGGATCATGGGCGATTGTCGCCAAGAGCTGAACTTTTTGCGCCATCCCTTTCGACAATGCTTCATTCTTTGACCGGGCGAACGCCTTCAGGCCGAACTCTTCGAGCAGCTCATAGCCGCGGCGCTTGGCTTCCCGGCCCGACAGGCCTCTCAATTTTGCAAAATACGCGATCGTCTCGACCGCTTTCATCTTGCGGTAGAGCCCGCGCTCCTCCGGCAAATACCCAATGCGGTGGCGCACGGGGATCGCCGATTGCGACCCCAATATTTCAATGTTGCCGCTGGTCGGCCGGATGATATCGAGGATCATGCGCAGGGTTGTCGTTTTGCCGGCGCCGTTCGGTCCCAGAAACCCGAAGATCTCGCCCTGCGTCACATTGAATGAAAGATCATCCACCGCTGTGAAGCCGCCAAACTGTTTGACGACATTTTCCAGCGACAACACTGATTGAGACATGGGCCACCCTGTTCGAACCCGATATCTATGGGAAGCCCGGCTTAAAAAAACAATAAGGCGAAGATCACCAGGCGCCGGTGTTCTCCATCTGGGACCAAGGCGTTTCGGGGGCGAGACTGTCCCCTTTCTGCAACAACTCGATTGAAATGCCGTCGGGCGAACGCACAAACGCCATATGGCCGTCGCGCGGCGGACGGTTGATCGTCACGCCGGCGTCCATGAGGCGTTGGCAAGTCTCGTAAATATTCTCCACGCGATAGGCGAGATGGCCGAAGTTTCGCCCTCCCTCATAGTCCTCAGGATCCCAATTATAGGTCAGCTCAACGAGCGGCGCTTTATCGGCTTTCGCACGATCAACGTCGCCGGGCGCGGCGAGGAACACGAGGGTGAAGCGCCCTTTCTCATTTTCATATCGGTTAACTTCGACGAGGCCGAGCTTGTCGCAATAAAAATCCAGCGACGCATTCAAGTCCTTCACGCGGACCATTGTATGAAGATATTCCACGGCTCACCTCTCAAGACGGACGGTTACGGATGATTTCATCGCGCAAGAAACCCGGTCGGCGCTGATGATAGCGGCGCATAAAATAAGCGAAGATCGCCAGCCATACGCCGAGGATTGCGAAGAAGAAGAAAAAGCCGCCAAAGCCTTCCGCCAAATAAATTTGGCATTCGGCATTACACCCTTTGACGTCGACAGCGCGGGTCTCGCCGATCGGTATGTATTTCGCGATCTCAACCGGCGCCGGCAGAACCCCCGCCTGACCCGCAAGCCAAACGCCCCCGCTCATTGCAGCCAGCGTCAGCGGCAGCGAGACCACGAATGTTACCAGCGCCGCCAGCGCATAGCCCGGAAAGCGCGGGAAATGGACCAATCGATAGATGTCGCCGAACGCCGCACGGTCATATCCGTTTAGCAATTCAGGCTCATTCTTTTCGAGCGCCGCCCATTCGATCTCCGCGCCCTCTGCGATTTCTGCGTCGATCCGTTTTGACCAAAACCAATAAAGCCCGCTGAGCAAGGCTAATCCGAACAATATGATCGCGATGAAGAGCGTCATGGGCGAGCGCGCCGTTTGTCGAGCGCACGCGTTATTGCCGCGGCGAGGTCGGCGCGCTCGGGCGGCGACAGGAACGATCCGATCACCAGTGCCCCGCCCTTGGAGTAAAGCTGGATCTGGCTCTCGTGGCGGACCGGATCATCAATCTCAACGCGGGTCCAGAACGGCTGCAGGCGCCAGCGCGTCTCATGGCCCGACGGCAAAACCCGCGCGACCCACATCTCGTCCTCTGTGATCAAGACGCGTTCATGGAGCCGCCCCTGCCGATAGCTAACTTTAAAAGCGAGCCAGACGAGGAAAATATCGAGACCGCAAAATCCAAGAACAGGCCAGGCGCCGATTGAAAAGAAATAGGTCCCGAAAATGATATTCGCCGAGATGACAACAGCCATCACAAGCGCAAACCCTTTGTTCGGCAGCGATCGGTTGGGATATAGCACCGCCTCAAACACACGGTCGTCGGCCTTCGATATCTCCTCCCGAAACGCGGGCAATTCCGTGGCCCGGCCCTTCGCGACGGGGGCTAAATTTTCGATTATTTGAACACGCGCCATAAGACGAATATTAGCGCTTCCGCGGCGCCAGCTCAAACGGTGACAGAACGCCAATTGCCGCAAGTAAAGCGCACAGTCTATAAGCCAAGTTCGCCGCAACCGGATAAGCCATGCCGCCCGCGTCAGAAAAATCACCGGGAAAGCACGCCCTGACATTCATCGCCGTCACGATGGCGATTGATATGGCCGGCGTCGGGATCATCATTCCCGTGATGCCGGACCTGATCCAGTCGCTTTCACCCGTTTCAACCGGTGAGGCCGCCAGGATCGGCGGATGGCTCGTGTTCGCTTACGCGATCATGCAGTTTTTTTGCGCGCCCATCGCCGGCAATCTGAGCGACCGGTTTGGGCGGCGACCGATCCTTCTGATCGCCCTCGGCGGGCTCGCGATCGATTATCTTTTTATGGCGGTCGCCCCGGCCCTATGGATGCTGTTTGTGGGCCGCACGCTCGCCGGCGTCGCCGGCGCCACCTGGTCTGTCGCCAACGCCTATGTCGCGGACGTCAGCGATGGCGCGTCGCGCGCGAAGAATTTCGGCATTGTATCAGCCGCAGGCGCCGCCGGACTCATTCTGGCGCCTGCCCTTGGCGGCGTCCTCGCCGGCATCGACACGCGGGCGCCATTTTACGTCGCCGCAGCACTCACCGCCTTAAACATGGTCTACGGTTGGATCGTGCTGCCTGAAACGCTAAGGCCCGAAAACAGGCGGTCCTTTGAATGGCGGCGCGCCAATCCGCTGGGCGGTCTTGGTGAAATCAAACATTATCCGTCCGTCATCGGCATTCTATCCGCGCTTTTTTTGATGCAGATCGCCACACAATCGCTGGTCCATATCTGGGCGTTTTTCAATAAGGAACAGTTTGGCTGGAACCCCTTTGACGTTGGCGTTTCAGTGACTTTCTACGCGATCACGCTCGCCGCCATTCAAGGCGGACTGACGGGCGAAGCCGTCAAGAGATTCGGCGAGGTAACGACAGCGCTCATCGGTCTTATGGCCGGATTGATTTCATTTTTGATTTTCGCATTCGCAAACGCCGGCTGGCAAATGTATGTGGGCGTTTTCATTGGATGCATCGGCGGCTTAACAACGCCGTCCATGCAAGCGCTTATGACGAAAGTTGTCCCGGAAAACGCACAGGGCGCGTTGCAAGGCGCGATTACGTGCAGTCTCGCCATCACGATCGTTATTGGGCCAATTCTGATGACCCAACTTTTCGCCGCTTTCACCGACGATGACGGCGCGTACTTTCCGGGAGCGCCGTTCCTGATGGCTGGCGTTCTCATTTTGGCGAGCGCTTCGCTTTTCAAGATCGTGACGGCTTCGATGCCTTCCGACGCCCACATTAGCGAAGGGGACATCAAAGATGCCGCGTAAATTAACGAAAGCGGCCGCCGCAGAATTATACGACCGACTTTCCATCGACGCACCCACGGAGGAAACTGAGTTATATTTTAAAGATCCGTATACGCTTGTTGTCGCGGTCGCTCTTTCCGCGCAAGCGACAGATGTTGGCGTTAACAGGGCGACGAAGGTCTTGTTCGACGTCGCCGATACACCGCAAAAGATGGTCAAATTGGGCGAAGACGCGTTGGGCGGGTACATCAAAACGATTGGCCTGTGGCGAAACAAGGCAAAGAACGTCATTGCGTTATCGCAAATGCTGATCGACGATTTCGGCGGCGAAGTGCCGGAAAACAGAGACGATCTGGAAAAACTGCCGGGCGTTGGACGAAAAACCGCCAATGTCGTTTGCAATGTGGCGTTCGGACAACCGACCATCGCCGTGGACACGCATATTTTTCGGGTCGGCAACCGCACAGGTCTGGCGCCCGGCAAAACGCCGCTTGATGTGGAAAAAGGGCTGGAGCGGATCACCCCCGACCAATATCGCCATCCGGCGCATATATGGTTGATTCTCCATGGACGCTATATTTGCAAAGCGCGCAAACCCGAATGCTGGCGATGTAAAATTTCTGATATCTGTCTTTACAAAGATAAAACACCAGTGGTCGACGACGCGAAAACAAAAAAGAGCGCCCCTTCAAAAAGTTCATCTGCAAAACGCAAGGCTTCAAAACCCAAGACGGTGAAAAAATCGTCGCCAAAGTCAAAACAGAAAGCCGCGGCGGCAAAACGTCAGCGGCCATCAAAAGGAACGCGCCCATGACATCCGCCGCTGAACGCCTGATTATCGCGCTCGACAAACCAAACGTCGCCGAGGCGCGCGCGATTGTGGCCGCTGTCGGTGACGCCGGCGCTTTCTATAAAATCGGTTATCAGCTCTTCCCCATCGGCGGCCTCGACCTCGCGCAAGAGCTTTCAGAGATGGGCAAAAAGGTTTTTCTGGACTTCAAGTTCCATGATATCGGCGCCACCGTCGAACGCGGCGTCAGGAGCGTTTGCGCTTTAGGCGGCGATTTTCTCACCGTTCACGCCGAACCGGATGTGCTGAAAGGCGCCGTCGCAGGCCGCGGCGACGAACCGCGACTAAAGATCCTCGGCGTCACCGTTTTGACAAGTCTGACGCAGGAGAGCCTTGATGCGTCCGGCATAAATATAGCGCTTGAGGATCTGGTCTTGCACCGCGCCGAATTCGCGGCGGAGGCGGGCGCCGACGGCGTCGTCGCCTCTGCGAAAGAAGCGCCCGCCATTAGAGCGCGGTTCGGCGACGCGCTGACGATCGTCACGCCGGGCGTGCGCCCGAAAGGCGCCAGCGCAGACGATCAGGCGCGGGTCGTCACGCCTGCCGACGCCATTAAGGCGGGTGCGGATCACCTGGTCATCGGTCGGCCGATCATCGCCGCTGATGATCCGGGCGCCGCCGCTCGGCAAATCCTTGAGGAAATTTACGCCGCATAAGATATCAACGCATGGCGCGATTGGCTTTGCGTCCGGCAAAGCGATGCTGTAACTTTCTGAAACAAGCCGTCAAAGGCGGCGCAGAACCATAAAAAAACGGGGCGGCAGGGTCAGGAGACATTCATTCATGGGCGATCCAGTAAAACGCGTGGAACGGCGCTCGCGCCGCGGGATTTTCCAGGCATTTCTTGAAGCGGCGCGGCGCAAGGGCGGCAAAACGCGGGCCATCATCGACGGGGACGGACGCAAACTCACCTATCAGGACATTACCCGCGCCGCATTTGCGTTGGGCGGACCTTTAGCCAGGAAAACACAGGCTGGCGAGAAAGTCGGCGTCTTGCTTCCGACTGGCGCGGGAACGGTGATTTCAATTTTCGCCCTCCACGCGCGCGAGCGCATCCCCGCGATGCTGAACTTCACCGCCGGCGTCAAGAATCTGAAAGCGGCGTGCAAAGCCGCCGAAGTAACCAAGGTGATTACGGCGCACAAATTTGTGGAAGTCGGCGGACTGGAAAAACTGATTGAAGACCTCTCGGATGCAGTTGAGTTTATCTATCTGGAAGATGTGCGCGAAGAGGTGAAACCCATCGACAAGGCGCGCGCTTTATTTGGCCCGTTCCTGCCTAGCCTGCTCGCCGCAACGCCGAACCCTGACGATCCAGGCGTCATTTTGTTTACGTCGGGGACAGAAGGCGATCCGAAAGGCGTGGTTCTTTCGCACGCCAATATTATCGCCAATATCGAACAGATCGCCGCGCATGTTGATATTGCGCCGACGGACATCTTCTTTAATCCGCTTCCGACGTTTCATTGCTACGGCCTGACAGCGGGAACGCTCTGGCCCCTGATTGTCGGATATCCCGTCGTTTTGCATCCCTCGCCTTTGCAGACGAAGATCATCGCCAAAAGAATTTTTGAGACAAGCTCAACCGTTCTGTTCGCGACAGACACCTTCCTGCAACAATATATGCGCGCAAGTCAGGATGGCGGCATGAGCTCGATGCGCATGGCGGTTTGCGGCGCGGAGCGCGTTCGCGACGAAACGCGACAAATGGCGGAACGGCGTTTTTCTTTTGAAGTGCTTGAAGGATATGGCGTCACTGAAGCATCGCCTGTCCTCGCCGCAAACCAGCCCGGCGACATCCGCCAGGGAACTATCGGCCGACTATTGCCGGCGGTTGAGCACAAGCTTGAACCCGTTGAAGGGCTTGATGACGCGGGCAAGCTGATTGTGCGTGGCCCGAACGTCATGAAAGGATACATCTCCCCCGCCGAGCCCGGCGTGATTAAGCCGCTTAAAGACGGATGGCACGATACGGGCGACGTCGTTTCCATTGACAAGGAAGGTTACGTAACCGTCCGTGGGCGCATGAAGCGATTTGCAAAGATAGGCGGGGAAATGGTGTCGCTCGCCGTCGTTGAAAATTGCGCCTCCGCCGTATGGCCGGATAATATGCACGCGGCGGCGATCTTGCCTGACCCGCGCAAAGGCGAACAGATCATCCTCGTCACTGACAAAGAGGAAGCCGACCGGGCGATGCTGCTCACTTGGGCGCAAACCCATGGCGTCCCTGAAATCGCCGTCCCCAAGAAAATCGTCACGGTCGAAGAGGTCCCGGTTCTCGGGACAGGAAAACTCGACTATGTGGCGATCACCAAGGCCGCCAAGGATGGCGTTGAAGCCTTGACCCGGAAGAAAGAAGAAACGCCGCCGACCAAAGAAGAATTAAAAGCGGAGAAGAAGAAATCCAAGAAACTGGAGGCCGAACGCCGGGCTGAAGCGAAAAAACTGGCGAAAGAGGCCAAAGAAAGGGCGAAGGCGGCGGAGAAGATCTCGGCGCAAGAAGCGGCCAATGACGACGAAGACCCAGCGGACACCGCGAAAGACGCGGCGGAATAAATTGCGGCTGTGACAAACCCGGCGCGCCGGTTTAAGCGTATGATCTGGAGCGACAAGTGTTTCGAAAGCCTTGACCATGAATGCGCCTATCACCGCGCCCGAGACGGCGCTCCCGGTTGATCATCCTGCGATTGCAACGTCAAAAGTGGGCGTTCTGTTAATCAATCTCGGCACGCCTGACGAACCCACGGGCCCGGCGGTAAAGCGATATTTGCGTGAATTTTTGAGCGATCCGCGGGTCGTGGAATTACCGCGCGCGGTTTGGTTGCCGATCCTCCATGGCGTTATTCTTAATATTCGCCCTGCGGCAACCGCGAAAACGTACAAATTGATCTGGCGGACCGATCCGCCGGAATCGCCGCTGCGGTATTTCACGCGCGGGCAGGCGGACGCGTTAGCCGAGCGGTTTTCGTCAAAAAAAATCATGGTCGATTGGGCGATGCGATACGGAAACCCATCAATCCACGATCGGATGCAAGCCCTGAAAGAGGCCGGGTGTGAACGCGTCTTAGCGATCCCTCTTTACCCGCAATATTCAGCGTCAACGACGGGCAGCGTTCATGACGCCTTTTTTGACGCCGTAAAAGAATTACGCTGGCACCCTGCGGTTCGCACAGCACCTGCGTTTCACGATCACCCCGCTTACATTGACGCGCTAGCAGCCGTTACAGAAAGGCGGCTCCGCAGTCTCGACTGGGCGCCGGAGCGCATGATTATTTCGTTTCACGGAATACCCGAACGGTATTTCCGCAATGGCGATCCCTATCATTGCCATTGCCAGAAGACGGCGCGCCTCTTGCGAGCGAAAATGGGCTGGACGGACGAATTTGCGCCGCTGGCGTTTCAGTCAAAGTTCGGTCGTGAAAAATGGCTGGAGCCGGCAACGACAGATATGATTGAGCGGCTCGCGGGCGAGGGCGTGAAGCGCCTCGCCGTTATTACGCCCGGCTTCACAGCTGACTGTATCGAAACGCTGGAAGAAATAGCGATCGCCGGCCGGGAACAATTTGAAGAGCTCGGCGGCGAACGCTTCGACGCGATCCCTTGCCTCAATGCCGAACCCGAGATGATCGATCTGATCGAACAGATCTGCCGTCGCGAGTTGGCCGGATGGATCGACTAGCGCTTCACTTTGTTCAAAAGCGTCACTTCGGCGCCCGCAGGCAGACCGAGCTCAGCAAATGTCCAGGTGAGCGCAACGCCGTCCGGATTCGCGGCCTCACAATAATCCCGGCGGACACGCTCCAGGCCGACCTCGAAAGCGTTATCCGCTTCACGCCGGACTGAAGCCGCAAAAAAATCCTTGGTCGTGCAGCCATTATCGCGAACGGTCACAGTTAGCGCGCCCGGTGAGAATTCTGCGCCGTAAATAGCGCTGAGGCCGCCGCCATGGGAATAATGTGTCGAAAAATCCGGGTCACTGTCGCCGTCTATGGAAACGACGCATCCGCTTGCGAGGACTGCCGACAGGGTTGCGGCCAACGTGCGCTTAAGCATTATTTTTCCTTCTCAAATACCTGACTTAACGCGACCCTGCGTCACCGCCTCCCCTTTGCAAAGTCCGCTCGCGGTGATTTGATCTGGATTTGCGATAAACCGACGGGCCGCAGCAATTATTTCACTATTTCGCTCATGAAATTCTACTTCTCGGATACGTTCGACTTGGCGCTGCCGCCTGGACACCGTTTCCCCGGTTCAAAGTACGGCATGTTACGACGCATGCTGATCGACGATGAGGTGTTGCGCAGCGCGCAGTTTATCGCCTCGCCGATCATCGAAGACGAGGCGCTTCTGCGCGCGCATCACCATGCTTATGTCACCGCAATCGAAAACGGAACGATCGATGCGAAAGCGATGCGCCGGATCGGCTTTCCCTGGTCGAGCCATGTGGTCCGCCGCGCCCGCGCGACAATGGGCGGCGCGGTGGCCGCGGCGCG